>NZ_CP032677.1:2042945-2720667 GCF_003627215.1 Pseudomonas sp. Leaf58 | reverse complement strand
CCTGGAAGTCGGCCAAAGTGGTGTCACCGATGTAGTCGGTCCAGTTGTACACGCTGACCGAGGGGGTGGCGTGGGTAGTGGTGGCGAACAGCAGGGTGAATGCAGCGGGGATCAGGGCTTGCAGATGACGCATGGGGACACCTCGTTAGTCTTGTTCTTCGCGTTCGGTGTAGGGGGCTGCATTGCAGCCCATTCGCAGGCAAGCCAGCTCCCACAGGTACAGCGCAGACTTCAGGCTCATTGATAACCTGTGGGAGCTGGCTTGCCGGCTAATGGGGTGTAAAGCACCCCTGGTTGGGTCAGACACTCAGCATCAGGAACTCACGTTCCCACGAGCTGATCACCCGCTTGTAGTTCTCGTGCTCGGCCCGCTTGACCGCCACATAGCCCTGGACAAACTGCTTGCCCAGGTATTGCTGCACGGTCTGGCAGTCTTCCATGTGCTGCAGTGCGTCTTCGATAGTGATCGGCAGGCGCAGGTTGCGGCGCTCGTAGGCACGGCCCTGGACAGGTGCGCTGGGCTCGATGCGCTCGACCATGCCCAGATAACCACAGAGCAGGCTGGCGGCGATGGCCAGGTACGGGTTGGCATCGGCGCCCGGCAGGCGGTTTTCTACACGCATCGCGTCGGGGCTGGAGGTGGGCACGCGCAGGCCGGCGGTGCGGTTTTCTTCACCCCACTCGACGTTCACCGGTGCCGAGGTATCCGGCAGGAAGCGGCGGAACGAGTTGACGTTGGGGGCGAACATCGGCAGCAGCTTGGGGATGTACTTCTGCAAACCGCCGATATGGTGCAGGAACAGCTGGCTCATGCTGCCGTCTTCGTTGGCGAAGATCGGCTTGCCGGTGGCGATGTCGACCACGCTCTGGTGCAGGTGCATGGCACTGCCTGGCTCGTCGGTGATCGGCTTGGCCATGAAGGTGGCGGCCACGTTGTGCTTGAGCGCTGCTTCACGCATGGTGCGCTTGAACACGGTGATCTGGTCGGCCAGGTCCAAGGCGTCGCCGTGGCGGAAGTTGATCTCCATCTGCGCCGGGCCGTCTTCATGGATCAGCGTGTCCAGGTCCAGGCCCTGAATTTCGCACCAGTCGTAGACGTCTTCGAACAGCGGGTCGAATTCGTTGGCAGCATCGATCGAGAACGACTGGCGGCCGCTTTCGGCACGCCCGGAACGCCCCATCGGTACCTGCAGTGGCAAGTCTGGGTCCGCGCAACGCTGGGTCAGGTAGAACTCCATCTCTGGGGCCACGATCGGCTGCCAGCCTTGCTCGGCATAGAGTTTGAGCACCTTTTTCAGCACGTTGCGCGGCGACAGTTCAATGGGGTTGCCTTGCTTGTCGAAGGTGTCGTGGATCACGATTGCGGTCGGCTCGATCGCCCACGGGATCTGGTACACCGCGGTGGGGTCGGGGCGACAGACCATGTCGATGTCAGCGGCATCGAGCAGGTTGTAGTAAATGTCATCGTCAACGTAGTCGCCAGTGACCGTTTGCAGCAGCACACTTTCGGGCAGGCGCATGCCGCGTTCGTGGAGGAACTTGGCGGTGGGCGCGATCTTGCCGCGGGCGATGCCGGTCAGGTCGCTGATCACGCATTCGACTTCGGTGATCCGGTGTTCTTTCAGCCAGGTGGACAGCTGATCGAAGGGGGCGTTCATACAGACCTCTTGGTTGGGTTTTTTGTGGGGGAGCGGGCTGTCCACGAAAGCCAGCACGCGGTTTCGACGGTGTTACGCTTCCCAGGTGACACGCTGGAGGCTATCTTGCTCGGAGCCCCCAAGGCTGATCTATCCACTTTCTTCGGCAATGAATGCACCAAAAGAGTGCAATTAGGACCCTGCGTGCAAACCGCCAATGCCCTGCAAGTCCAGGCTTTCCACACCACCGACGTCACCGAGCTGGTGCGTGCCACCCCGGGCTGGCAGCAACAGTACCGGCAGATGTCCCCCGGGCATTTCAGCGGAGAGCTGCGTTGCTTGGGGCTGGATGGCGTGGAGGTTTATGAGGAGCGCTTGAACACCCGGGTGGAACAGTTTTTTCGCGCACCAAGCGGTTCGCTGGCGTTTTGTTTCGACCGTAGCGAAAACAGCCTTTACCTGCTGAACGAACAGAGCCGTAACATCTGGATTACACCGGAGAACTACCAGGAAGTGGCGGTGGTGTTCGACCAAACCTTTTTGGCCCGTCATGGGCTCGACCTGCAGCGCCTGGAGGGGTTGTTCATGGTGCCGCTGGGCAGCGGGCAAAATGCGCTGTTCGGCAGTTGGCTGAGCGCCACACTGACCCGTCTTGGCCAGGCCAATTGCCCGCTGCAGGGGCAGACGCTTGCGGAGCAACTGCTGGAGGACTGCCTGTTTATCCTCGACAACGCCTGCCAGCGTTTGCAGGGCGTGGCGTTGGGGCGGCGGGACGAAGAGCGGGCAATCATGCGCCGGGTAAGCGAGTGGGCGGCCGACTGCCCAGAAGAAACGCTGAACCTGGTAGAGCTGGCAAAGGTTGCCGGAGTATCCCTGCGCCAGTTGCAGCAGGCATTCAAGGCCTTTACCGGGATGCCGCCGGCGCACTGGTTACGGATGCGTCGGTTGAATGGTGCGCGGCGTGATTTATTGCGTGGCGGTGGGGTGACAGTGGCTGAGGTGGCAATGCGTTGGTCGTTCTGGCATTTGGGGAGGTTTTCAGAGAGTTACCGGCAGTTGTTCAAGGAGTTTCCGAGCGAGACGTTGAAGCGGGGCAGGGGTTGAGGTGGGGGGTGAGGCTACGGGCCTCTTCGCGGGCGCGCCCGCGAAGAGGCCGGCCTAGGCAGCACACAACCCAGCGTCCCACTGCGAAAATTGCTATCGTGCCGCCCTGATTTCACCCGAGGTGCCAATGTTCTACCTGCCTTTGCCCAGCGACCAGGCCGACCGCCTAGCCAGCGCGGCCAACACCGACTTCTTCACCACCGCCAGCTTCCTCGAAGCCGCTGCAGTGTTGTTCGTGCAAAACCTGCCCCGCCAGCCTGCCACCGCCTCGGCAGACGCGCAGGAGCGCCGCTTTGCGGAAATCGTGCGCATCGCCAACGACGTTGAGCGCGCAGCGCCCGGGCGCTTCCAGGGCCAGGTGGCACGGCACTTCGATAGTGAAGCTTTTGCCATGGGCCTGGGCATGCTCGGCGAAAACGGTATCGCACTGCTGTCCAGCGAGGCGGCGTACACCGCCGACGAGCTGCTGGATGACCAAGGCCAGTGGAACTTCCAGTTTGCCGACACCTACCGCCAGCGGGCAACGCCGCTGCACCCGGTGTATTTGCCGTCGCTGGCCAGCGACCTGATGCTCAGTGACCAACAGAACCGCCTGTTGCGCGAATTTATCAGCGGTATCGACGAGTCGGTGGCCGTGCAGGGGTTCGCCGGCACCGGCAAGACCTTTCTGATTAACCAGTTCGCCCGCTTGCTTGAGCCACAACGCACGTTGCTGCTGGCATTGACCGAGGGCCAATTGCGGGCCTTGCAGGCGCGGGTCAAGGACGCTGCTGCCTACACCGCACTGACCTTTGGCCAACTGGCCGATGAACTGCTCAACCGCGATCTCACCAGCAACGGCTGGCGCCTGCGCGACCCCTATCGCACCAAGCTGTCGTGGCGCCCGCAGGACGCGCAGGTGGTGCGCTGGCTGGCCATCCCCGACATCGGCCCGCTCGCTGCGCGCGATGTGGTTGGCTTGTGCATCCGGGCGGTGCGCACGTTCTGCCACAGCGCCGATACCCAGCTGCAGTTGCACCACCTGCCTTGGGCCGGGCCTGGGACCATGCCGCTGGACCAGGAAGTGCTGCTGGAAAAGGCGCGGCTGTACTGGCAGGAGCTGATTCGCCCATCGGCGCGAGAAATCCAATTGCCCGTGCGCGACTACCACCGGGTCAAGCTGTTGTCGCTGACCGGCTATGTGATCGATAGCCGCTACACCCATGTCATCGTCGACGAGGCCCACGAGCTGTCGGCCCCCATGCTTGCCGTGCTTGACCGCAGCCCGCAGTCGATCATTACCTTGGGTGATGAGCTGCAGAACCTCAACGGCCTCAGCCCGCACCATGGCGGCTTCATCCGCCAGCGCTACATCGACCACTCACTGCGCGCCGGGCCGGCGATGGACAACGTACTCAACCCGCTGATCCAGGCACACCCAGCGGCGATTCAGGCGGCATTCAGCGGCAGTGCCGAGCATTACACCCGGGTCAGCTTCTTCGATACGGTGACAGTGCCTGAACAGCCCACGGCGCTGATCGTCGACGATGAATGGGGCCTGTTCGGCTGGTTCCAGCGCTTGACCCACCAAGGCGTGCCGTTCGTGCTGCTGAAAAGCGCGCGCAAGGACTTTGAACTGTTCGTCGAAGACTGCATCGAGTTGTACCGCTACGGCACTCGCCCGCGCCACCCGATGCTGTTCCGCTACGCCAGCTGGCAGGCGCTGGAGCAAGACAAGGGCGACGACAAGGCGTTCATTGCCGTGGCCAACATGTTGCGCAAGGGCTACACGCCGGAGCACTTTGCCAAGGCCAAAAGCCGTTACCGCTGGGACAAGGCGCCCAAGCTGTTCCTGGGGCGCGTGCGGGATGTGAAGAACATGGAGTTCGCCCGGGTAATGGTGTCGCCGGAGCTGATGGTGGTGCCACAGGTGGCGGGCAACCGCAATGAGCGGGCGCGAATGCTGGCGGGGTTGTACACCGCCTGCTCACGGGCGCGGCACGAACTGATCGTGCCGGGGGGGATGCTGGACTGGGTCAAGGACCAGGTTCGCGATTGAGGCCCCTGGGGCCGCGTTGCGGCCCCAAATTGCCAATCAGCTACGGTCCAGCCATACGGTCTGGGCATTGGTGAACTCTCGTACACCAAAGTGCGACAGCTCCCGCCCGAACCCGCTCTTCTTCACGCCACCAAAGGCCACACGGGGGTCGGAGGCGCAGTAGCCGTTGATGAACACACCGCCGGTATCCAGCGCTGCAGTCATGCGCTCGGCCAGCGCGTAGTCAGCCGTGTAGATGGTCGAGGCCAGGCCAAATTCGCTGTCGTTGGCCAGCTCCACCGCGTGCTCCGCATCCCGTGCGCTGATGATCGCCGCCACCGGCCCGAACAGCTCCTGCTTGAACGCGGTCATGGCCGGGGTGACGTTGGCGAACACGGTCGGTGCGTAGAAGTTGGCCACGCCATCGACCTTGTGCCCGCCCAGCAGCAGGGTAGCGCCCTCGGCGAGGGTCGCCTGCACCTGGCCATCCAGCTCGTCGCGCAGGTCATAGCGGGCCATCGGGCCGATGTAGGTGTCATCTTCCAGCGGGTTGCCGACCTTCAGTGCACGGGTAGCCTCGACGAACTTGCGGGTGAATTCCTCGACGATGCTTTCTTCCACGATCAGGCGCTTGGCCGCAGCGCAGACCTGGCCGGTGTTCTGGTAGCGGCCGATCACCGCAGCCTTGACGGCGGCATCCAGGTCGGCGTCGGCCAGCACGATGAACGGGTCGGAACCGCCCAGTTCCAGCACGCACTTCTTCAGCGCGGCACCGGCCTGCGCGCCAATCGCCATGCCGGCACGCACGCTGCCGGTCAGGGTCACCGCGGCGATGCGGGGGTCGTTGATGGCGCGGGTGACGCCGTCCGGGGTCACGTTCAACACTTCGAACACACCTTCCGGCAGGCCCGCATCCTTGAACAGCTCACCCAGCAGGTAGGCGCTGCCCATTACGTTCGGTGCGTGCTTGAGCACATAGGTGTTGCCAGCGAGGATCGCCGGTACGGCGCCGCGCAGTACCTGCCAGATGGGGAAGTTCCATGGCATCACCGCCAGGATCGGGCCCAGCGGGCGGTATTCGATGCGGGCTTTTTCGACTTGGGTCGGCTCGGCGGCGAGCATCGCCGGGCCGTGTTCGGCGTACCAGCGGCACAGGCCCACGCACTTGCTGACTTCGCCACGGGCCTGGGCGATGGGTTTGCCAATTTCGCGGCTGATCATTTGCGCAAAGGCTTCTGCCTTGGCTTCGAGGGTGCTGGCCAAAGCGAGCAGGTACTCGCTGCGCTGACCCAGCGACACCTGGCGCCACTGGCGGTAGCCAACCTTGGCGCGTTGCAGCGCCGCTTCCAGTGCGGCGTCGGTGTCGAACGGGTAGGCGCCGATCTGCTCGCCGCTGTGCGGGTCGAGGGAGATGGCGTGGGTCAGGCTGCTGATCGCGCTCATGGCGGGACACTCTCGTTGTTGTTGAACCGTGACGCCAGACTAGTGGGCTAGGGGTTTATTGAAAACTGAATAATAATGAGCGAAACATTCACGTTTGGAGAAAGGCTGTGGACCTGGTGCAACTGGAGATCTTCAAAGCCGTGGCAGAGCAGGGCAGCATCAGTGCCGCCGCGCAGCACATCCATCGGGTGCCGTCGAACCTGACTACGCGCATCAAGCAACTGGAAGAAGACCTTGGTGTGGAACTGTTCATTCGTGAAAAAAGCCGGCTACGCCTGTCACCCGCAGGTTGGAACTTCCTTGAGTACACCCGACGCATTCTCGACCTGGTGCACGAGGCGCGGCTGGCTGTAGCCGGCGAGGACCCGCAGGGCACCTTCGCCCTGGGCTCGCTGGAAAGCACAGCAGCGGTGCGTATCCCGGCATTGCTGGCGGCCTATAACCAGCGCTACCCCAAGGTTGACCTGGACCTGTCCACCGGGCCGTCGGGGACCATGCTCGAAGGCGTATTGTCTGGCCGCCTGGTAGCGGCGTTCGTCGACGGGCCGGTGCTGCACCCGACCTTGGAGGGCATCCCGGTGTTCGAGGAAGAGATGATGGTTATCGCGCCGCTCAACCACGCCCCGGTAACCCGCGCCCAAGACGTCAATGGTGAAAGCATCTACGCCTTTCGCGCCAACTGTTCGTACCGCCATCACTTTGAAAACTGGTTTGTGCAGGACCAGGCGGTGCCGGGCAAAATCCACGAGATGGAGTCGTACCACGGCATGCTGGCCTGCGTTAGCGCCGGTGCCGGCTTGGCGATGATGCCGCGCAGCATGCTCGACAACATGCCGGGTTGCAGCACCGTCAGCGTCTGGCCAATGTCGGAAGACTTTCGTTATCTGAAAACCTGGCTGGTCTGGCGCCGGGGCACGGTGTCACGCAGTTTGAGCATGTTCGTGAAATTGCTTGAAGAGGGTCGTGCAACTTGATGTTTTTGCACAACATTGATCTTGGTAAAGCGAATTTCATCCAAACGACCATGCATCAGCACGAACACCGCTGCGCCTGAAGGATCAGATAATAGGTAAACCATCCTCAAAGGAGGGTCATACCATGCGTAACCATCATTACGCGCTCGGCGCGGCGCTGCTGATCGCAGTGGCCATGCCATGGACCCTGGCGGCCGCGGCCGACCTCAATGCCCCTATCGACATGCAGGGCGTGCAACTGCAACCGCAGGAGCAAAACGGCATCCGCTACCTGCAAGGCGGTATCGGCCAAGATGAAGCCAACGCCCTGCGCAAAACCAAGGGCTACGACCTGCACGTCGAGCTATCGGCAGGCCCTGGCGGCGAGTTCCAGAGCGGTGCCACCGTTGACATTCAGAGTGCCCAGGGCAAGCAGATGCTCAACGTCACCGATGCTGGGCCGCTGCTGTATGTGCAGTTGCCACCGGGCCAATACAAAGTCATTGGCAGCGCCGAAGGGGAAACGAAGCAACAATTGGTGACGGTTAACGGCAAGGTGCCGGCCACCGTCAACCTGCACTGGCGTTGATGAAAAGACGGGCGGGGTACAAATGTACTCCCGCCTGGAAGGAGCGCATCGCCATGAGCCTGGACCTACAGCTGGAGATGTTGGACGAGCGGGGCTATGTGCTGCTCCCCGGTGTGCTCGAACCGTTGCGTATCGCCTTGTTGCGCTGCGCCATCGATGACCTGCAACCCATTCACTGGGACTACCAGGGGTTGTTGGAACATTACAAATGCGTGTTCAACCGCAACCCGTTGTGGTTGCCCTTTCTTGACCTGCCACCGCTGATTACCCTGGCCGAAGCGGCACTGGGCGCGGACTGCCATGTGATCGGGCAAACCGCCTGGCGCAGCCACCCGGGCTACCCCGGCATGGCCCTGCACCTGGACTACCTGCCCCTGCAGTTGCCCGACTGGCTCAGCGAGCGGGGGGATTTCACCCAACCCGCGCAGATTCTTACGGCACAGCTGTATCTGAGTGATATCGACCATCACATCGGGCCAACCTGGATTGTGCCCGGCAGCCACCGCGCGGCGCGCCCGCCGCGAGTTGGCGAGAACCACTGGCAGGGCCGTGAGGCCTTGCCGGTGCTGTGCAAGGCTGGGGATGCGCTGGTGTTTCGCAGCGATGTCTGGCACAGCGGTGGGTCCAACTGCACCCAGTCACGGGAGCGCGACATGCTGCAAGTGCACTATGGCCGGCGCATGGTCGCGCAGAAGTTTTCGCCGTACTTGAACTGGCGTTTCAATCCGCAGGTGCTGGAGGAAGCCAGCGCCCGGCAAAGGCGCCTGCTGGGCGAGCACGAAGAGGCCGAATACGACTGACCTTGGCCGGGCCGCCAGACATTCAGCCAATAGTGGCGAATTGGCTATCAACTTTTTGATTATCTGGACAATAATCAAAAAATATTACTTCGTGTGACCGGTTTGGATGCACCCGGCCACCGCAAAAATCGAGGGGCCCAAGCCCCCGCTTGCCGTGTAGACCATCAGGAGAGTCGTTGATGAAAACCCGTCTAGCCGCTTCGCTGGCCGCTGCAGTGCTGGCCTTTGCCGGGGCGAATTTGGCCCAGGCAGCGCAGATGTCTGGCGCCGTGGGCGCAACTGGTCAAGGCGACATGACCTACCGTATTGGCATGTCGTTCGACTTTGACAAAAAATGGTTGCAAAGCAGCACCGGTTATCTGACGGGCTACTGGGATGCTGCCTACACCTACTGGGAAGGCGGTGAGGCCAGCGGCGCGCATTCGCTGTCGTTCAGCCCAGTGTTCACCTACGAATTCAGCGGGTTCACCTACACCCCGTACATCGAAGCCGGCATTGGTTTGGCGGCGTTCTCCAAGACCGAAGTGGGCGACCATCGCTTGGGGTCGGCGGTCAACTTCGAAGACCGCATCGGCTTTGGTTTGAAGTTGCCGCGGGAGCAAAAGGTGGGGATCCGCGCGATGCATTATTCCAATGCCGGGCTCAAGCAGCCTAACGACGGGATCGAGTCGTACTCGCTGTTCTACAGTAAAGGGTTCTGAAACAGCAAACCCAAGGCTCGCGTGACGTGAGCCTTGGGTTACCTTCAGGCGTTCACACGTGCAGCCGAACGGCGAAATGCTCATTAGCACGACGTGTCAGTAACTTCAGTTCGCCTTCATTGAACAGCAATTTCTCCAGCTGTAGGCCAGCGATCTGAAAATGCCCCTGAGTGCCAAAGTTCGTATCCAACTCCCCGTCCTCCAATAGCCGTGTAACGGTAGCGTCAATCGTGTCTTGAATGCCTTTTCGCTGCTCGGTGGCAATAATGACTCGCTGTTCGGCGTCTATGCTTATCCCGCTGACCCTATTCCATTCATAGTCCATGTACACATTCACCAGTCCGTTCCCGCCAAAGTCAGTATCGGGTTGACCGTTGTACATGAACCGCCGCACCACCAGTGCAGACCTGTCACCGAAGTTGCGGGGGGTGCCGGCGACCGTGACGATTCGCTCATTCACAAGATCTACCGAAACGTTGACCGTTTTACGGTAAGCGGCAACCTGGAGAATGCCGAAAGAGGCGTCCAACAATCCATCGGCATTGAACTTAGCGATCACTTGGCGCCAATCGGCAGAGCCTGCCAAAAGAAAGCTTCCGTCATCAAAAAAGTAACTGTCAGTAATGTCCAGAGGGTACTTCGGAGTGCCCGGTTCGACGTCCAGAATGGGCAGCGCCAGTTGCGTTTGATTACGGTCCTGGCCTAGCCCCTTCAGGGGGGCGCCAGTGAGCGGATCAAGCAAGGCAATCCAGGCGGTCGGTGCGCTATCGGTATCACGCTGGGCCATGTACAACGACCTGATCGCGCCGCCGGCGTGTACACTTCGCAGTACTTTGACCCCACCGATACTGTTGGGGGCTGTCGGCGCATCATCCGGCTTGTGAAGCGAAATGCCCACTGCACCAAAGCTGGGGCTTGCAGTGAAACGTTGGTCGTAGAGACCGACAGCGGCGGTTTCAACGGAAACTCCGCCCTCAGCGTAATACGTCGTAGCTTGCGCGATGTTGCTGTTGTCCGTTCGGTTTTGCGTGAGCATTGCGAAGTGGCCGGCGGTCGCATCCTGCCCCGCTGGCACAGCGATCAATTTATGCCCCGTCTCACTGTCCCATTTCCCTTCGGGGGTGAGGCGCATGAAGTAATTGCTTGGCGGCGAATCTTGAGTCGACCAGCAAGCGGCAAGGCTCCCGTCGGGGGCTTGGGTGATCGCAGCGATGTAGGCGCTTTCGCCAGGCTGTATAGCTGGAAATTTCGCATAGCCATTTTCGCCGTAGCGAGTATCGAGTTCTCCTGCCTTGAACATATTATGTGCTCCTGTCTGCCATGTGTCGGAAACGATATTTCACATTGGCAGCCAGGAGTACTGGCAAATCTGTCAGTAGCTTGGTCTATTAGAATGTGTACGCAACCCCAGCCTGCACCGTACGCGGCGCTCCCGGGTAGGCGTAGAAGTTGAACGCCCCCTCGTCGTACTCTTTGTTGAACAGGTTCTTCACGTCCAGGTTTAGGCGGACGTGGTCGTTGACCTTGTAGAAGGTCAACAGGTCGACAACGGTGTACTGCGCCATGTTGTAAGTGACTGCCTCGGTCTGGCCATTGCGGTCATCGACGTACTTCACCCCAACCCCCAGCCCAAGGCCTTTGGCGAATCCGTCCTGGAATTCATAGGTATTAAGCAGGCTGAACGTGTTCTGCGGAATGTTCGCCAGGCGCGTGCCGGTGGGGATACGCTCGTCCTTGGTCACTTCGGCGTCTACGTAAGCGTAACCACCGATCATCCGCCACTCTGGCGTGATATTGCCAGCGATGTTGATATCCAGGCCACGGCTACGTACTTCACCTGCGGCAATGCTGTAGTTGGGGTCTGCCGGGTCACGGGTCAACACATTCTCCTTGACGATGTGGTAGATCGCCGCGTCAACGCTCAGTTGCCGGTCCAACGCTTCCCATTTCACACCCAGTTCATAGGACTTGCCTTTTTCCGGGTCGAAACCCGAGCCTTGCAGGCTGGCGCCAGTGTTGGGCTTGAACGAGCGAGCGGTGTTGGCATAGACCGCGACGGTGTCAGTCAGGTCGTAGATCAGGCCAAAGCGCGGGGTGACGCCATTCTCGCCCTTGTTGAAGTCGCGGTTGGCGGCCCGGCGGTCGTCATAGTCGTGCTCGAAGCGCTCGAAGCGCACACCGGCCAATGCCTTCAGGCGCTCGGTCAGGGCCACCTGGTCCTGGATGAAGAACGCCCAGGTCTCGAGCTGCTCGCTGTCCCAGGTGGTTGGTACTGCTGCCAGCGGCGGCCTCGGCTGGCCCAGTACCGGGTTGTAGATATCGATCGCGTAGGGCGCAGTGGAACGTTGGATGATCGAGCTGTAGTGGTAGTTTTCGTACTCGACACCGGTCAGCAATGTATGGCTGAACGCACCGGTATCGAAATGCCCGGTCAGGTTCAGCTGCCAGTCGCGGTCGGTCCACTCCAGCTTGCGGTAATTGAAGTTGCGCTGCAGGGTGCGGCCATCTGCGGGGGCCATGGTGCCTTCCACGGCATTGCCTTTGAGCGAGCCATCGAGGTACTGGAAGCCACCAGCCAACGTCCAGTCGTCGTTGAGCAGGTGCTCGAAGCGCAACTGGGCCATGTTGTTGTCGTTGTGCAGCAGGTTGTCGCTGCCTTTTTCCCAGATGTAAGTATCGCGCGAGGCACTGCCAGCCTGGGTGGGGTAGCGGGTCAGGCCGCGGTCCAGCGGGTGGTTGTTACGCATGAAGTCGCCCTCGAAGACGATCTTCGTGTTGTCGTTGACCTGCCAGCTGAGCACCGGTGCCACGTCATAGCGCTCGCTTTCCACATCGTCGCGGAAGCTCTCGCCACCTTCGCCCAGCAGGTTCAGGCGGTAGGCCAGCGAGCCGTCCTGGTTCAGCGGGCCGGTGGCATCGAGGGTGGCGCGCTGCATGCCTTGGTCATCGAACTGGCTGCCCAGGGTGACCTTCGATTCTGGCAGCGGCTGCTTGCTGACCACGTTGAAGGTGCCGCCGGGGTCGCCACGCCCGTACAGGCTGCTGGCCGGGCCACGGATCACTTCCAGGCGCTCGACCGTATTGGCATCTGGGGCGTTGGGGTAGCCGCGGTTGATCGGGAAACCGTTACGGTAGAACTCGCCAGTGGTGAAGCCGCGCACAGTAAAGGTGGTCAGGCCCTGGCCGCCGAAGTTGTTGGCGCGGCCGACACCGCCGGCATAGTCCAGGCCGTCCTGCAGGCGTGTGGCGCCGGTGTCCTCCAGTACATCCTTGGGTACCACGCTGACCGACTGCGGGGTTTCGTGCAGCGCCGTGTCGGTGCGGGTAGCGCTGGCCGAGCGGGTCGCCTTGTAGCCGTCGACGGGGCCATCGGCACGTTCGCTGTCGGCGAGGCTGGTAATGCTCAGGGCCTGGAGTTCGATCTGGGCGGGAGCGCCGAGCGGCTCAGGCTCGGCAAACGCCAGCGGGGAGACAGCATGAAGCACACAAAGTGAAACGAACGTGCGACGCATCGACGGGACGATCCTGGAGTAAGGCGCTGAAGGTAGGGTGGAAAAGCGCCGAAAAACTACTACGAATCATTATCAAATGCATTCTTTTTATATGGCACTGCCGTGCCAGATTCTGCAGGAAAATCTACGCCGCGCCGCAGGCAAGCCGCCCCCCAGGCCCTGTAGGAGCGGGCTTGCCCGCGAAGAGGCCGGTTCAAGTATTCCAGCACTCAGCGAATGGCCTTGATCGCCAACACATTGCACAGTGGATGTTCCAATACATGCGCCGTGGTCCCGCCCAGGAATGTCTGCATGGCGTCATGCCGGTGGCTGCCCATCACGATCACATCCGCCCGGCTGTGGCTGACGAACTGGGCGATGGCCTTGATCGCTGCTCCTTCCAAAAAGTGCCTGCGCTCCAGCGGAATCTGCTGGAGGTCGCCCAGGCGGTTGAAAGCCGCACGCTGTGCATTGCGCACGCTGCCATCGAAGCCGGGCATGGTCACCGTGCCTGCACCAAAGTCGGCGATATGGGTTTTGGCCGCGTCGCAAACATGCAGCAGGTGCAGTTCGGCGTTGCATTGCAGGGCCAGGGCATGCGCGCAATGGATCACCTGCTCATCCAGGTGCTCGCCGGCGCCATGGCTGTTCAGGTCCACAGCGGCGGCAATCTGCCGGGGCAAGGGCAGGCGGATGTCGCTGACCAGGTGCACGGCGACCGGGCTGTCCTTGAGCAATTGCCAGTCCAGTGGCGTTACCAGCAGGCGCTTGAGGACCGGTTCGTGTTGCACGTCCTTGATCAGCAGGTCGCACCCCAGCCGTTCGACCCGCTCCAGTACGCTGCCCAGCGGGTCACGGGTCAGCAGCAGTTCGGTGGACACATCCAGGCCGGCGTTACCCAACTGTTCGGCTTCATCCGCCAGCCATTGGCGGTTGTCGCTGAGCAGCCGTTCACGTTCGCGGCCATCGCTCATCAGGCCGAAGGTATCGACATCGTCGACGAACACGTTGATATCCAGCAAGGCACCACAGGACTCCGCCAACGCCGCAGCGCGTTGCAGCGCCGGCGTGTGACGCATCTGCGGGCCGAGCATGACGAACAGACGCTTGAATTGGCTCATCTCACACCTCCACGTGTGGCAGCCCCCCGGTGTTCTGGCCCTGTTCAGTCTAGACCGCCCCAAGCGGCATGAGCGGCTGACAGAGGCTGGCGCAGCACGGCGTGTCGGGTATGATGCGGGTCCATCATTTTCACGAGGCCCGCCCCATGTCCCTGAGTGCTGAACAGATCGGCGAGTTTCGCGCGTTCGCCGAGCAGCTGGCCGATGCTGCCGCTGCGGCGATCAAGCCCTATTTCCGTGCCAGCCTGGACGTCGAGGACAAAGGCGGGCGGCTGTACGACCCGGTAACCGTGGCCGACAAGGCGGCCGAGGACGCCATGCGCGAGCTGATCCAGGCCCGCTACCCGGCGCACGGCATTCTCGGTGAAGAGGCGGGTGTGGCTGTCGGCAGCAGCCCGCTGACCTGGGTGCTCGACCCGATCGACGGCACCCGCGCCTTCATTACCGGCCTGCCGCTGTGGGGCACGCTGATTGCCTTGAACGACGGCACGCGCCCGGTGGTGGGGGTGATGAACCAGCCGTTTACGGGTGAGCGCTTTGTCGGCACCCCGGAAGGTGCCTGGCGCAGCGGCACGTCGCTCAAGACCCGCGCCTGTACCGACCTGGCCGCCGCCACGCTGATGTGCACCACGCCGGACATGTTCGATACCGCCGAGCGCAAGGCGGCGTTCGAGGCCGTTGCCGGCCAGGCGCGGCTGATGCGCTACGGTGGCGATTGTTATGCCTATTGCATGCTGGCATCGGGTTTTGTCGACGTGATTGTCGAAGCCAGCCTGCAGCCGTATGACGTGCAGGCATTGATGCCGATCATCGAAGGCGCGGGCGGGGTGATTACCGCCTGGGATGGCAGCAGTGCGCAGAATGGCGGGTGCGTGGTGGCCTGTGGTGACCCGGTGCTGCATGCGCAGGTGGTGCAGATGTTGCGTCACGCCATGTAGTTCAGGGGGCGCCTGTGCCGGCCTCTTCGCGGGTAAACCCGCTCCTGCAAGATCATCGTAATGTGTAGGCGCGGGTTTACCCGCGAAGAGGCCAGTACAGGTATCCAATAGCGCCAAACACTGCACTTTTTCCGATTTCCGGGCTCTATGCATGGCCAGGCTGCTCTGATCCCCACTGCAGCCGCCGAATATCGACCCGGTGCCGATGGTTGCAAGCTACCCGAATTTCTTCCCCCGTCTGCTGCTGGCAGGCGCCTTCACTTGCCTGTGCGCCTGCACCCAGGAGCAAGGCCGCGACATGCTTGACCAGTTCGGCAATGGCAAACCCAGCGAGCTGTTTCAGACCAGCGTCGACCGCCTGGCCACGCTGTCCATGCGCGACAACCTGCAGAGCTTGTACCTGTTGATGAACAAGCTGTACCTGCGCAACCCCAACCAGTGGAAGATGTCCGGTTATGTGGACGCCGCCACTGCCGAGCGGCAAATCCGTACCGCCATCGAACAGCGCCAGCCGCTGCCGCAACTGGGTAATCGGCGCGATCTGGCAGCCTTGAGCTATGCGCTGAGCCCGGAGTTTCGCGGTGACCGTGTGGGCGCGTTCATCTATGCCATCGGTAGCATGCTGATCACCGCCCACGGCGGGCGTACCGAGTTCTACATGACCGATACCCTCGACCCGCTGTTCATCAACAACGCCGCGCGCAACATCGAGAAGGCCACTTGGATGTTGAGCCAGCGGCAAGATGCCAATGGCGTGTTGCTGTTGTTTTCCAACGAGATTTCCGAGGAGGGCAGCAACCTGAGTTTTGCGGTGGAGTTTGGCAAGATCGTGGCGCGGCTGGACCTGCTAGCGGAGTTGCTGGATGAGCGCTACCGACGGATTGGTTTAAATTATGCGCAAAGCCTGCTGTTGATGAACTTTCTGCCGGTGCAGTAACCCAGTAGGAGCGGGTTCAACCGCGAATAGCCCAGCACAGCAAAAACCGTTCGATAAACGAACGCTAGGTGCCGCCCACCTGTCCGCTATCCGCCCATCCAATGCGACAACCGCATTGCCCAACCCCCGCCTTTTTTGCTTAAGTGTGCCAGCCACCGGTTGTCGCCTACCCACGCGACCCGCGAGTGGCTCGATAGAATAATCGTGACGACTGCAACCACAGCCCACAAGGCTGCAGGTTGCGGCGACCAGAACAATAACGACACCGAGTGCCTTGCCTATGGAAAGCCGCCTGCTGAGCGAGCGCAGTAGCGTGTTTCATCACGCCGACCCTTATGCTGTGTCTGACTATGTCAACCAGCATGTCGGCCAGCATTGCATCGGCTTGTCTCGCACCACTCA
The DNA here is from genome assembly GCF_003627215.1 of Pseudomonas sp. Leaf58. NCBI lineage: Bacteria > Pseudomonadati > Pseudomonadota > Gammaproteobacteria > Pseudomonadales > Pseudomonadaceae > Pseudomonas > Pseudomonas sp. Leaf58. The sequence continues at coordinate 2,704,534 of NZ_CP032677.1, read as the reverse complement.
CCCCCAGGCCAGCCTCAGCCACCGCAAGTTAGCCGAACTCGACCTGTGCCGCATCAGCTACGGCGGCAGCGTGCGCGTTACCTCGCCAGCACTGGAGAGCATTTACCACCTACAGGTGCTGCTCAACGGCAACTGCCTGTGGCGCGGGCACAAGCGTGAGCATCATCTGGTGCCAGGCGAGCTGTTGCTGATAAACCCCGACGACCCGGTTGACCTGACCTACTCGGAAGACTGCGAAAAATTCATCCTCAAAGTGCCTACCCGGCTACTGGATTCGATCTGCGACGAACAGCGCTGGCACCGGCCCGACGGCGGGGTGCGGTTCTTGCGTAACCATTACCGGCTGGATGAGCTGGATGGTTTCGTCAACTTGCTGGCGATGGTGTGCCATGAGGCGGAAGTGAGCGATTCGCTGCCGCGGGTGCAAAGCCATTACAGCCAGATCGTCGCCAGCAAGCTGCTGACGCTGATGAATACCAATATCCGCCGTGAAAGCCTGGGCTCGCCCGGCGCAAGCCTTGAGCGGATCATCGAGCACATTGATCGCAACCTGAAGCTTGAGCTAACCGCCGAAGTGCTGGCGGAACAGGCGTGCATGAGCCTGCGTTCGTTGTATGCGCTGTTTGACCGGCATCTGGGCACCACGCCCAAGCAGTATGTGCGCCAGCGCAAGCTGGAGCAGGTGCATGCTTGCCTGGCCGATGCCCGCTGCGCTGTACGCAGCGTGACCGAACTGGCCATGGACTATGGCTTCCTGCACCTTGGGCGGTTTTCCGAGGTGTATCGCCAGCAGTTTGGCGAACTGCCCTCGGAAACCTTCCGTAATCGGCGCTGAACCGCACCGGCCTCTGCGCGGGCACGCCCGCTCCCACAGCAATTCCCAACGCTTGAGCCTTGCACAATACCTGTGGGAACGGGCGTGCCCGCGCAGAGGCCCTTGAGCCTGCCCCATCAGCCTGCACAAAACGGATAGCACCTCGCACAAACCGGATATTGCCGGCCAATACCAACCCCTAACCTGACCAGGTCTAAACAATAACAAGGGAGACCCTGGCCATGTCCCTGGGATTCGACTACATCAATGCCATGCTCGAGGACGACCGTGAAAAGGGCATCTACCGCTGCAAGCGCGAGATGTTTACCGACCCACGCCTGTTCGACCTGGAAATGAAACACATCTTCGAAGGCAACTGGATCTACCTGGCTCACGAAAGCCAGATCCCCGAGAAAAACGATTTTCTCAGCCTGACCATGGGCCGCCAGCCGGTTTTCATCGCGCGCAACAAGGACGGTGAGCTCAATGCCTTCCTCAACGCTTGCAGCCACCGCGGCGCCATGCTCTGCCGGCACAAGCGCGGCAACCGCTCCAGCTACACTTGCCCGTTCCATGGTTGGACCTTCAACAACAGCGGCAAGCTGCTGAAAGTGAAGGACCCAAGCAACGCCGGTTACCCTGACAGCTTCAACTGCGACGGCTCCCACGACCTGACCAAGGTGGCGCGCTTCGAGTCGTACCGGGGCTTTTTGTTCGGCAGCCTGAATGCCGACGTCAAGCCGCTGGTCGAGCACCTGGGCGAGTCGGCGAAGATCATCGACATGATCGTCGACCAGTCGCCGGAGGGCCTGGAAGTGCTGCGCGGGGCCAGTTCGTACATCTACGAAGGCAACTGGAAGCTCACCGCTGAGAACGGCGCCGACGGCTACCACGTCAGCTCTGTGCACTGGAACTACGCCGCCACCCAAAACCAGCGCAAGCAGCGTGAGGCGGGCGACGAGATCAAGACCATGAGCGCTGGCGCCTGGGCCAAGCAGGGCGGGGGCTTCTACTCCTTCGACCACGGCCACCTGTTGCTGTGGACCCGCTGGGCCAACCCCGAAGATCGCCCGGCCTACGAGCGCCGTGACCAGCTGGCCGCCGACTTCGGCCAGGCCCGCGCCGACTGGATGATCGAGAACTCGCGCAACCTGTGCCTGTACCCGAACGTGTACCTGATGGACCAGTTCAGCTCGCAGATCCGCGTCGCCCGGCCAATTTCGGTGAACAAGACCGAAATCACCATCTACTGCATCGCCCCTAAAGGTGAGAGCGCCGACGCCCGCGCCAAGCGCATTCGCCAGTACGAAGACTTCTTCAACGTCAGCGGCATGGCCACCCCAGATGACCTGGAAGAGTTCCGCTCGTGCCAGACCGGCTATGGTGGCGGCACCGGCTGGAATGACATGTCCCGAGGTGCTACGCACTGGGTGGAAGGCGCCGATGAGGCAGCCAAGGAAATCGAACTCCAGCCGTTGTTGTCTGGCGTGCGTACCGAGGACGAAGGCCTGTTCGTGCTGCAACACAAGTACTGGCAGGACACCATGATCCAGGCCCTCAAGGACGAGCAGCAACTGATCCCTGTGGAGGCCGTGCAATGAGCCTGTATGAAACCGTGCGCGACTTCCTCTACCGCGAAGCGCGCTACCTGGACGACGGCCAGTGGGACCAGTGGCTGGAACTGTATGCCCACGACGCCACCTTCTGGATGCCGAGCTGGGACGATGACGACACCCTCACCGAAGACCCGCAAAGCGAAATCTCGCTGATCTGGTACGGCAACCGTGGCGGCCTGGAAGACCGCGTGTTCCGCATCAAGACCGAGCGTTCCAGTGCGACCGTGCCCGACACCCGCACCTCGCACAACATCAGCAACATCGAGATCGTCGAGCAGAGCGAGGGGCAATGCCAAGTGCGCTTCAACTGGCACACCCTGAGCTTCCGCTACAAGACCACCGACAGTTACTTCGGCAGCAGCTTCTACACCCTCGACCTGCGTGGCGAGCAGCCGCTGATCAAGGCCAAGAAGGTGGTGCTGAAGAACGACTACGTGCGCCAGGTCATCGACATCTACCACATCTGATCCAGGGTTTTGCGAGCGCTGCCCGGTGCGTCCTGCGACGCGCTGTGGCCTGGCTCGCCCGCGAGGTGCAACATGAGCTACCAAATCGCACTGAATTTCGAAGACGGGGTTACCCGCTTCATCGACGCCGCCGGCCATGAAACCGTGGCCGACGCCGCCTACCGCCAAGGCATCAACATACCGCTGGACTGCCGCGACGGCGCCTGCGGTACCTGCAAGTGCAAAGCCGAGTCTGGCCGTTACGACCTGGGCGACAACTTCATCGAAGACGCCCTGAGCGAAGACGAAATTGCCCAAGGCTACGTACTGACCTGCCAGATGCGCGCCGAAAGCGACTGCGTCATCCGCATCCCGGCTTCGTCGCAGCTGTGCAAGACCGAACAGGCCAGTTTCGAGGCCGCCATCAGCGATGTGCGCCAGCTCTCGGCCAGTACCATTGCCCTGTCGATCAAGGGCGAGGCCCTCAGCCGCTTGGCGTTCCTGCCAGGGCAGTACGTCAACCTCAAGGTGCCGGGCAGCGAGCAGAGCCGCGCCTATTCGTTCAGCTCGCTGCAGAAAGACGGTGAAGTCAGCTTCTTGATCCGCAACGTGCCGGGTGGGCTGATGAGCAGCTTTCTGACCAACCTGGCCAAGGCTGGCGACAGCATGAGCCTGGCCGGGCCGCTGGGCAGTTTCTACCTGCGGCCAATCCAGCGCCCATTGCTGCTGCTGGCCGGCGGCACTGGCCTGGCGCCGTTCACGGCGATGCTGGAGAAGATCGCCGAGCAGGGCAGTGAGCACCCGCTGCACCTGATCTATGGCGTGACCAACGACTTCGACCTGGTCGAACTCGACCGCCTGCAAGCGCTGGCAGCGCGCATCCCCAACTTCACCTTCAGCGCCTGCGTGGCCAACCCCGACAGCCAGTACCCGCAGAAGGGCTACGTGACCCAGCACATCGAGCCGCGCCACCTCAACGATGGCGATGTGGATGTGTACCTGTGTGGCCCGCCACCTATGGTCGAGGCGGTGAGCCAGTACGTGCGTGAGCAGGGCATTACCCCGGCCAACTTCTACTACGAGAAGTTCGCGGCTGCGGCCTGATCGCTTCTCTTTATTCCAAGCAATACGCCGACCCTGTGGGAGCGGGCGTGCTCGCGAAGCGGCCAGCAGGTTCAACAACGCTGCCTGGTCGGACGCATTCGCGGGCATGCCCGCTCCCACAGGGACTGTGGCGAACCGGAGAGATGGATATGAACAACCGATTCCAAGGCAAGGTCGCCCTGGTCACCGGTGCCGCCCAGGGCATCGGCCGTGGCGTGTGCTGGCGGCTCAAGTCCGAAGGCGCGCAAGTGGTCGCGGTAGACCGCTCCGAACTGGTCCACGAACTGGCCGGCGAGGGCGTGCTCACGCTCACCGCCGACCTTGAACAACACGCCGACTGCGCCCGAGTCATGGCCTGCGCAGTGGATGCCTTTGGCCGCCTCGACATCCTGGTCAACAACGTGGGCGGCACGATCTGGGCCAAACCCTTCGAACACTATGAAGTGGACCAGATCGAAGCCGAGGTACGCCGCTCGCTGTTCCCCACGCTGTGGTGCTGCCACGCCGCGTTGCCGTACATGCTCGAACGCGGCAGCGGCGCCATCGTCAACGTCTCGTCCATCGCTACCCGCGGCGTCAACCGTGTGCCTTACGGTGCAGCCAAGGGTGGCGTCAACGCCCTTACTGCATGCCTGGCCTTTGAAACGGCTGGCCGTGGCATCCGCGTCAACGCCACCGCGCCTGGCGGCACTGAAGCGCCACCCCGGCGGGTGCCACGCAACAGCGCCGAGCAGACCGAGCAGGAAAAGCACTGGTACCAGCAGATCGTCGACCAAACCCTCGACAGCAGCCTGATGCACCGCTACGGCAGCATCGACGAGCAGGTGGGCGCGATTCTGTTCCTCGCTTCCGACGAAGCCTCGTACATCACCGGCGTAACCCTGCCAGTAGGGGGCGGTGACCTCGGCTGAGCACTACCTGCAGGCAACGAGCTTTCTTTCACAACAAAAACAAGAGTGACAGATGCCATGCGAACCCTTGACGTACACCCGATCATCGATAATGCGCGCTTTACCCCGTTCCACTGGATGGTGATGGCCTGGTGCGGCCTGCTGCTGATCTTCGACGGCTATGACCTGTTCATCTACGGCGTGGTACTGCCGGTCATCATGAAAGAGTGGGGCCTGACCCCGTTGCAGGCCGGTGCGCTGGGCAGCTATGCGCTGTTCGGCATGATGTTCGGCGCCCTGGCATTCGGCAGCTTGGCCGACCGCATTGGGCGCAAGAAGGGTATCGCCATCTGTTTCGCCTTGTTCTCCACAGCGACCATCCTTAACGGCTTTGCCAGCAGCCCCAGCGAGTTTGGCATCTTCCGCTTCATAGCCGGCCTGGGCTGTGGCGGCCTGATGCCCAATGCCGTGGCGCTAATGAACGAATACGCCCCCAAGCGCCTGCGCAGCACCTTGGTGGCGATCATGTTCAGCGGTTACTCGCTAGGCGGCATGCTTTCAGCGGGCGTGGGCATTTTCATGCTGCCGCGTTTTGGCTGGGAATCGATGTTCTTCGCCGCTGCGGTGCCGCTGCTGCTGTTGCCGGTGATTCTCTACTACCTGCCCGAGTCGATCGGTTTTCTGGTGCGCCAGGGCCGTACCGAAGAAGCGCGCAAGCTGCTCAAGCGGCTGGACCCGGGCTGTGACGTGCAGGCCGATGACCTACTGACCGCCCCTGTGGGGGCGGGCTCGTCCCGCGACAGGGCCGGCAAATTCACCGCTGTTGCCGAGCTGTTCCGCAACGGCCTGGCCATTCGCACCCTGGCGCTGTGGCTGGCGTTTTTCTGCTGCCTGCTGATGGTCTATGCGCTCAGCTCCTGGCTGCCAAAACTGATGGCCAACGCCGGCTACAGCCTGGGATCGAGCCTGTCGTTCCTGCTGGCGCTGAACTTCGGCGGCATGGCCGGGGCGATTCTGGGGGGCTGGTTGGGCGATCGCTACAACCTGGTCAAGGTCAAGGTGGCGTTCTTCATCGCCGCCGCGCTGTCGATCAGCCTGCTGGGGGTCAACAGCCCGATGCCGGTGCTGTACCTGCTGATCTTCATTGCCGGTGCCACCACCATCGGCACGCAGATCCTGCTGTATGCCGGTGCGGCGCAGATGTACGGGCTGTCGGTGCGCTCCACCGGCCTGGGCTGGGCCTCGGGCATCGGCCGCAACGGTGCCATCGTCGGCCCGCTGCTGGGCGGGGCACTGATGGGCATCAACCTGCCCCTGCAACTCAATTTCATCGCCTTCGCCATCCCTGGCGCAATCGCCGCACTGGCCATGGCTGTGCACCTGGCCAGTGGCCGGCGGCATGCCCAGGCGATTGCGGCGCAGGCGTAAACCCAGAAAAACAACATGAGGTAAGCCCACATGACCGTGAAGATTTCCCACACTGCCGAGGCACAGCAATTCTTCGAGCAGGCCGCAGGCTTTGGCAACGATGCCGGTAACCCGCGCCTGAAGCGCATTGTGCAGCGCCTGCTGCAGGACACCGCCCGGCTGATCGAAGACCTGGAAATCAGCGAAGACGAGTTCTGGCACGCCGTCGACTACCTCAACCGCCTGGGCGCGCGTGGCGAGGCCGGGCTGCTGGTGGCAGGGCTGGGCATCGAGCACTTCCTCGACTTGTTGCAGGATGCCAAGGACGAGCAGGCCGGGCTGGTCGGTGGTACCCCGCGCACCATCGAAGGCCCGTTATACGTGGCCGGTGCGCCCATCGCTGAAGGTGAGGTGCGCATGGATGACGGCAGCGAGGAGGGGGTAGCCACTGTCATGTACCTGGAGGGCCAGGTGCTCGACCCGCAAGGCCAGCCGCTGGCAGGGGCCACGGTCGACCTGTGGCATGCCAACACCCGTGGCACCTACTCGTTCTTCGACCAGAGCCAGTCCGAGTACAACCTGCGCCGGCGCATCGTCACCGACGCTGAAGGGCGCTATCGGGCGCGTTCCATCGTGCCGTCGGGCTATGGCTGCGATCCGCAGGGGCCAACCCAGGAGTGCCTGGACCTGCTGGGCCGCCATGGCCAGCGCCCGGCGCATGTGCACTTCTTCATCTCGGCACCGGGGTACCGGCACTTGACCACGCAGATCAACCTGGCCGGGGACAAGTACCTGTGGGATGACTTTGCCTATGCCACCCGCGATGGGCTGGTGGGCGAGGTGGTGTTTGTCCACGGTGAGGCGGGGCGGCATGCCGAGTTGAAGTTCGACTTCCAGTTGCAGCAGGCCCAAGCCGGTGCGGCTGAGCAGCGCAGTGGGCGACCGCGGGCTTTGCAGGAGGCCTGATACACCGCGTTGCCTTTTTCGCGGGCTTGCCCGCGAAGAAGGCAACACAAGAACAAGAGCCAGCCACCAAGGCCGGCCGCTGCCTTGCGAGAAGCGTCATGAAAACCCTGATCAAGGACTGCTCCCTATCAGCCATCGTCGCCGGTTGCATCGCCACGATGATCTCCTACGCCGGCCCCTTGGTGATCATCTTCCACGCCGCCGAGGCCGCCGGCCTGTCCCACCAACAGTTGTCTTCCTGGGTCTGGGCAGTGTCCATGGGTAGCGCCGTGCTCGGTGCGCTGCTCAGCCTGCGCTACCGGGTACCGGTCGTGATCGCCTGGTCCATCCCCGGTTCGGCGCTGCTGGTCAGCGCTTTGCCGCAACTCGGCCTGGAACAGGCCGTGGGTGCCTATCTGGTGGCCAACCTGGTCTTGCTGCTGATCGGCATCAGCGGGGCCTTCGACCGCATCATCGCGCGCCTGCCGGGCTCCATTGCCGCCGGCATGCAGGCCGGCATCCTGTTCAGCTTCGGCACCGAAGTGTTTCGTGCTTTGCCGGCACAGCCGCTGCTGGTACTGGCGATGTTCGTCACCTACGTGCTGATGCGCCGGGTACAGCCGCGCTACGCCGTGGCGGCGGTGCTGTGCGTGGGTACCGTGGTGACCGTCGCCAGTGGTGCATTGCGCAGCGAGGCGTTGGTGCTGGAACTGGCGTCGCCACAGTGGATTACCCCGCAGTTCAGCCTGTCGGCGGTGTTCAGCCTGGCACTGCCAATGGTGCTGGTGGCCCTGACCGGGCAGTTCATGCCGGGCATGGCGGTGCTGCGCAGTGCCGGTTACCCCACGCCGGCCAGCCCGATCATCAGCGCCAGCGCCTTGGCAGGTGCCGTGCTGGCGCCGTTCGGTTGCCACGGGCTGAACCTGGCTGCGGTAACCGCCAGCCTGTGCACTGGCCATGAAGCCCATGAAAACCCCCGGCGGCGCTATGTCGCGGCGCTTGCCGGCAGTGCGCTGTACCTGCTGCTGGGGATTGCCGGGGCCACGCTGATGTCGCTGTTCGCCGCGTTCCCCGCGGCACTGATTGCTGCCCTGGCCGGGTTGGCCCTGTATGGCGCCATCAGCGAGGCCCTGGCCCGCAGCCTGGCCGAGCCGGCCGAGCGCGATGCCGGGTTGTTCACCTTCCTGGTCACCGCTTCGGGGGTGGCCTTCCTTGGCCTGTCGGCAGCGTTCTGGGGCTTGCTGTTCGGCCTGCTGGCCCATGCGCTGCTCAAGCTACGCCCGTCACGGGCCGGGGAGGTGCTGCGCCGGGCCCCATGAACTGCCGTACTTCCAACGCTTTACCCATAAAAACAAGATCAAGAGAGCTTCGGAATGAACCACACCCCTTGCGTCGCCCTAGGCCTGACTTTGCTCAGCCAACCGTTGCTGGCCGCCGAAGGCGGTTTCTTCGAGGATTCGAAGGCCAGCCTGAGCGCCCGTAACTACTACTTCAGCCGCGATTTCTCCGACATTGTCGGGGCTAACCAGCAATCCAAGGCCGAGGAGTGGGCCCAGGGTTTCATCCTCGATTTCAAGTCGGGCTACACCCCGGGCACGCTCGGCTTTGGCGTGGATGCCCTGGGCTTGCTGGGCATCAAGCTCGACAGCAGCCCCGACCGCACCAACACCGGCCTGTTGCCGGTGCACGGCGATGGCCGCGCTGCCGACGAGTACAGCCGCCTGGCGCCCACCTTCAAGGCCCGTCTGTCGAAGACCGAATTGCGTGTTGGCGAACTGCAGCCGAACCTGCCAGTGCTGACCTTCAGCGACATCCGCCTGCTGCCGCCGACCTACCAAGGCGCCAGCCTGAGCATGGCGGAAATTGCCGGGCTGACCGTGCAGGCCGGGCACCTGAGCAGCACTCACCTGCGCAACGAAGGCGGCGACGGCAAGATGAACGCGATGCTCGGCCATGTGCCGATGCGCCAGGCCGACAGTGATGCCTTCAACTACATGGGCGGCGATTACGCGTTCAATGCCAACCAGAGCAGTGTCAGCCTGTGGTACGGGCAGTTGCAGGACATCTACCAACAAGGCTTTGTCGGCCTCAAACACAGCAAGCCAATGGGCGACTGGGTGCTGAGCGCCAACCTGGGCTATTTCACCGCGCGCGAGGATGGCGATGCGTTGCTCGGCAACATCGACAACCAGGCGTTGTTCTCGGTGTTCACCGCCCGCCATGGTGGGCACAGCGTGCATGTCGGCTACCAGGGCATTTACGGCGAAAGCCCGTTCCCACGGGTATTCGCCAACGTCTCGCCGCTGGGTAACGAAGTGCCCACCTATGAGTTCGCCTACACCGACGAACGCTCTTACCAAGTGCGTTACGACTACAACTTCGCGGCCATGGGGGTACCGGGGCTGACCGCGACCCTGCGCTATATCACCGGTAACAATGTCGATACCGGTCAGGGTTATGAAGGGCGTGATCGTGAGCGTGACCTTGACCTCGGCTATGCGGTGCAGAGCGGGGTGCTGAAGGGGCTGGGGATCCGGGTGCGCAACGCCATGGCCCGGTCCAACTACCGCAGTGACATCGACGAGAACCGCGTGACGCTGGTGTACACCTGGCAGCTGTTCTAGATCACCCTCAGGTGCAGAGAATTGCGTATCAGGGTTAGATAAGGGTAGCTTCCAGAGACCCCGTCTTCAGGAATGCTACCTTGGACTCCATTACCCAAGCCGTTCTCGGCGCCGCCTTGCAAGGTAGCGTGCTCGGGCGCATCCAAGGCCGCCGATCGCTGTTGTATGGCGCGGCACTGGCCACGCTCCCCGACCTGGATGTGATCATTCGCTACGCCGACCCGGTGTCGCAGATGACCTACCATCGCGGCTTTTCCCACTCACTGTTGGTGCTCACCGGGCTGGCCTGGCTGCTGGCCTGGTTGGTCAACACATGCTGGCCTGGCAAGGGCTACACCGTGCCCAGGCTGTTCCTGGCGTTCTGGCTGGTACTGATCACGCACCCGCTGCTCGACGCCTTCACGGTCTACGGCACACAGCTGTTGTGGCCGCTGCAGAGCACACCGCAAAGCTGGGCTGCAGTGTTCATCATCGACCCGGTCTACACCTTGCCGCTACTGGCGGCAGTCATCTACGCAAGCGTCACAGGCATCACGCTCAAGAGCACGCGGCTACTGACCTTGGCTCTGCTATTCAGCACGGCCTACCTGGGTTTTGGCCTGGCCGGGCGCATGGCGGCCGAGCAGCGCTTTCAGGCGGCGCTAGACCAGCAAGGTATCGCCGTCAGCCAGCTCCGCGCCGTGCCGATCGCCTTCAACAGCTTGGTCTGGCGAGTGCTGGCCAAGACCCCGGATGGCGACTATTACGAAGGCATCAGCAGCGGCTTTGACCAACAAATGCCAGAGATGCAGCGGTTGCCACGCCACCTGGAACTGGCGCATGCACTGGCCGGTAGCCCGCTGCACCAGCGCTTGCGTTGGTTTACCGATGACTGGCTGCGTTACGACCAGATTGGCGATGCGCTGGTGGTCAGCGACCTACGTATGGGCATTCCTGGGAACTACACGTTTCGCTTCAACATGGCCCACCGCGACAGCCAGGGGCACTGGATTGCCGATGTGCCGACAGTGTGGCAGGGCGCCGGGCCTAGGTCGATGTTCAATGGCGACGACTTGGTGCTGATCTGGCGGCGTATCGTCGACCAGCAGCCGCCTTTGCCGCTGGCTGTGTGGACCAACCGCTACCTGGGCGTCAGCGCGGCCGAGCGCGGGCGCTAAGGCATGCGCTCGGCCGGTTTGGACCTGGTCAAGTGGACGGCGATGCTGACCATGGTGGCCGACCACCTTCGTTTTGTGTGGCCACATGCTGAAGGCCTGTTCGTGCTTGGCCGGCTGGCGTTTCCGCTGTTTTGCCTGGCGATAGCGGTGAACGTGGGACGCGCCAGGGCAGGGGCGCTGTATACCCGCGCTCATGTGCGCTATGTGGGGCTAATGCTGCTATTCGCAGTGCTGTCGGAGCCGGTGTATCGATGCCTCGACAGTGGCTCGTCAACCTTCAGCGTCATGCCGACGCTGGTGTTGGGTTTGCTGGTTGCCTGGGGGGGGCATCATCCATTGATGTCGGCGCGAGTGCTAGGCGCAGCTGGGTTGCTCGCAGGGTGGGTGTTCAGTGAACAGCTGATGTACGGATTGCCTGGGGTGATGCTGCCGGGCGCCTGGCTGATGGCACGCCGGCAGGGTGGTGCGACCTGGCTGCTGCCTGGCCTGCTGGCCATGGGCGGGAACCTGACCAATAACTGGTTGCTGGCACACCTATTGGCGCCCATTACCCTGCTGACGCTGATGGCGGCCGCGTTGGCGGTGCCGCTTGGCGAGCGGTTGTTGCGTCATGATGATTGGCGGCTGCCTGCGGTGGGGCGCTGGGGTTACCTGTTCTACCCAGTGCATTTGCTGGTGATCAAAACGTTGGTTTGACCGGTTAAAAGCCAATCGAAGGTCCCTGCAATCGGCACATCCAGGTTGTTAACGGCGTACAGGGGTATTGGTAAAACTGCCAGTGGCTAGATTGCCCCATATCGCCCACTCTATAGTGTGTGCAGGCCGGTCGATCAACCTGGCCTCACGCTCCGCGCAAATCGCATTTATTAGCATTCGAGGATTCAGAGCATGTCCAACAGACAATCCGGAACGGTCAAATGGTTCAACGATGAGAAGGGGTTTGGTTTTATCACCCCGGACGGCGGTGGCGATGACCTTTTCGTTCACTTCAAAGCCATTGAATCGGACGGTTTCAAGTCGCTGAAAGAGGGCCAGAAGGTTTCTTTCGTCGCTGAAAAAGGACAGAAAGGCCTGCAGGCCGCGCAGGTGCGTCCAGAGTAGTTCTAGCATTGGGCCTGTATGAACCGTGTCAGCGCAAGCGCGGACGCAGTTCGTACAGGCCCTTGCTCATTTCATCAGGCACAGGGCGCTACCTACGCCTTGAAAGTCGGTCCTAAGCTGACGAGCGCCAAAGCCTCCTGCAGGCTCATTGGGCGCTTCATACGCTGTGACAGCGTCGCCATCGCATCGCAATAGCCCTGGGCGATGACTGCTTCGACCCGCTCATCCACGCATTGCAGGGCAATGAAGTCGCCTGTTTCCGGCTCGCCGACGAACTCGATACGGTTCCAGTCCCGCGCGTGGCCCAGTACTTCGTAGGTGCGGCCGTGCTGGTAGGTCCAGAAAAACGGCACGTCTGCGTAGCGGCGCTGTTCGCCAAGCATGTTGGCAGCGGCGATCACCCCGTGCTGCTGGGCCAGGCGCCAGTGCTCGATGCGCACGGGGCGCCCGCCAAGCGGGAAGGTGGCGATATCACCCGCGGCCCACAGGCCATCTGCAGCGCGCATTTCGGCATCGACTTGCACCGATTTGTCTTCGGTTAGCAAAACACCCTGGATAAACGCGGTCGCTGGTTCTACCCCGGTGCCCAACAGCACCAGCGACGTCTGCAGGCGTTCACCGTTGGCCAGCAGCACGGCTTCAACCTTGCCCTGGCCTTCGATGCGCTGGACCTCGGTGGGGCCGTGGAAGGTGGCCCCCTTGCGTTGGTGCAACGCGCGGATGCTACGGCCGATGCGTTCGCCCAGCTGCCGGGCCAGGGGGACTGCGTGGCGAGTGACCAAGTGCACCTGCGCGCCGTACTTGCGCAAGGCCGAGGCGGCTTCCAGGCCGATGAAGCCATCGCCGACAATCACGACCGGCTGGCCGGGTTCGGCAGCATCCAGTAGCTGCGCGGCATCTTCCCGGGAGCGCAGGGTGAACACACCGGGCAGCTCGACACCTGGGATATCAGGCCGCAGCGGCTTGCCGCCGGTGGCCAGCAGGCAGGCGTCGTAGTCGAACTGCTGGCCGTCAGCCAAGGTTACCTGGCGTTTCTGGCTGTTCAGTGTGCGCACCTTGCCGTGTTTGCGCTCTAGCCGGCCCTTGCGCAGGGTGTCGGCGCCGAGCAGGGCGGGCACTTCATCGGGCGGCATCTGCCCGGCGATCACGAATTTGCTCAGCGACGTACGGTCGTAGGCTGGCTGGCGTTCCTGATCGACCCACACCAGCCGGCCAGCGAAGCCATGGGCCAGCAGGGTGGCGACGGCGGCGCTGCCGGCAGCACCGGCGCCGAGCACCACGAAGCAGCGGGCATCGCTGTGCCTGGGCGGCTCGATGGCTGGCAGGGGCTGGTCGTCGACCCAGACTTCATCGCCTTGGACCCAAGCCTTGTAGCGGCGCAGGTCGGCCAGCGCCGGCGGCTCGCAGACCGCGCCCTCGTCCACGGCGAATGCAGCCTTGTGCCACGGGCACACCAGCAGCCCCCCGCAGACCACGCCCTCATCGAGTGGCGCACCAGCATGCGGGCAATTGCCTTGGTAGGCGTGCACCTGGTCGCCCTGGCGGATGAGGATGAGTTCTTCGCTGCCGGCCTGGACGCGCAGCGGGCGGTGTTCATCAAGTTGGGCCAGGCGGGCCACGGCGTGCTGGGTCATGGGGGTCTCCAAAAAGGGCCTTTGGAACCATTTGACGCCTGGGCTGGGGCGGGGGGGCGTTGAGCTGACGATCGGAAGGGGAAGGCAGTTTTTGTGTGGCTTAGGCTGGCCACTTCGCGGCTGAACCCGCTCCCACAGGTTTGGCGCTGGCCTTGAAACCTGCGCTGTCCCTGGGGAGCGGCGTTACCCGCGAATGGGCTCAATTGGCCCGGGCAGCAGTACTCAGCGCACCGGCACGCGTCACGCGCAACGCCACCAGGCTACCCAGCACGATCAACGCTGCCAGCGAATACAGCGCAGCATCGGTGGAGCCGGTCTGGTCCTTGATGAAACCGACCAGGTACGGGCTGAGGAAACCGGCCATCTGGCCCACCGAGTTGATGATTGCCAGACCCGCCACCGCCGCACCGGCGCTGAGCAGCGCGGTAGGCATCGGCCAGAACATCGGCAAGCCGGTGAGGGCGCCCATGGTGGCGATCGACAAGCCGAGAATGGCAAGGGGCGGGTTGCCGGCGAAGTTCACCGCGATCAGCAAGCCGATGGCCCCCATCAGCATCGGCACCACAAGGTGCCAGCGGCGCTCGTTGCGCAGGTCGGCCGAACGCCCGCAGAGGATCATGAACACGCCGGCCAGCAGGTACGGAATGGCGCTGAGCCAGCCGATCAGCAGCGGGTTGTCGAAGCCCATGCTCTTGATGATCGACGGCAACCAGAAGTTGATCGCGTACACGCCGCTCTGGATGCAAAAGTAGACGAAGCCGAAGGTCCAGATCAGCGGGTTGGTCAGCACCGCGAGCACACCGTCGCCAGTGGTACTTGGCTTGCTGGCAGCATCGGCGTCGAGGTCAGCGGCAAGCAACTGGCGTTCGGCTGGGCTCAGCCAGGCGGCTTTCTGGTAGCCGTCACTGAGCAGGAACACCGCCAGTGCCCCCAGAGCAACGGTTGGCAGGCCCTGGATGAGGAACATCCATTGCCAGCCGGCCAGGCCGTGCTGGCCGGCGGCGAAGTGCTGCAGGATCCAGCCGGAGAACGGCCCGCCAAGCAAGCCCGATACCGGGATCGCTGACATGAACAGGGCCATGATGCGGCCGCGACGGGCCGCCGGGAACCAGCGCGACAGGTACAGCACCACGCCTGGGAAGAAGCCGGCTTCGGCAGCGCCGGTCAGCAGGCGCAGGGCGTAGAACTCGGTGGGCGTGGTGACGAACAGCAGGCAGGTGGAGAGGCTGCCCCAGGCGATCATCATCAGCGCGATCCAGCGCCGTGGGCCGAAGCGGTTGAGCGCCAGGTTGCTTGGCAGGCCGCAGAGCACATAGCCGATGAAGAAGATGCCAGCGCCAAGGCCGTACACCGTTTCGCTGAATTTCAGCGCGTCGAGCATCTGCAACTTG
Organism: Pseudomonas sp. Leaf58; assembly: GCF_003627215.1. NCBI lineage: Bacteria > Pseudomonadati > Pseudomonadota > Gammaproteobacteria > Pseudomonadales > Pseudomonadaceae > Pseudomonas > Pseudomonas sp. Leaf58. The sequence continues at coordinate 2,689,405 of NZ_CP032677.1, read as the reverse complement.
GCAAAGCCGACGTTGACGCGGTCCAGGTAGTTGAACAGGTAGCAGATGAAAATGAACGGAATCAACCGCAAGGTGACGCGCCGGTACAGCGCGTTGCGGGTGGTGTCCGTGCCTTGGTCAGGGGCGGGGCTGTGTGCCATGATCGGGTTCTCTGTTGTTATGGTTATCACCGCGTCGCCTGTGCCGGCGCTCGCCCTGACGAGTCTCGGCGACCTCAGCGTGCCTGTCTTTGTGCTTTTGCACAGCGTGTCGGGCAAGCTGCTGTGCCCGAGCCCAAAAGCCTAACACCCAAAGGACCGTTCAATGTTCGAACTCGACCATGACCTGGCACAGGATATCGTTGACCGGGCGATGGCCATTCTGCCGTGCAACGTCAATGTCATGGACAACCAAGGGTTGATCCTTGGCAGTGGCGAACCGGAGCGCATCAACACCCGTCACGAGGGGGCGCAACTGGTCCTGGCCAACGGCCGGATCGTCGAGCTGGACAGCGACGCAGCCAAATGCCTGAAAGGCGTGCAACCGGGGGTGAACCTGCCGTTGATGCTCGATGGCCGGCTGATGGGTGTACTGGGCCTGACCGGCGACCCACAGCAGCTGCGTACCTTTGGCGAACTGGTGCGCATGACCGCAGAAATGCTGCTGGCCCAGCGCCATTTGCAAGCAGACCAGCAATGGCGGCGGCAGCGCTGCGATGACTTGCTGGCGCTACTTTTGGGGGGCAGTGGCGATTCCCCGCGGCTGCTTGACGAAGCCCGCCAACTGGGGCTGAAACCCCAGCTACACAGGGTGCCGTGCTTGTTCGAACTGGCCTCTGGGGCACCCGCCGAGGCGCTGTCTGCCTGGTTGATGAGCCGTTATCCGGACAGTTGGTGCGTCAGCCCCGCGCGCCAGTCATTGCTGTGGTGCCGCCCCGCTGGCGTGGCGCTGGACGAACCGCGCCTGCTGGAGCGCCTGCAACGCCATGGTTGGGTGGTGGAGCGCTTGGCGCTGGGCAGTGCGGCGCAAAGCCTGGAGCAATTGCGCCGGGGCTACCGCCGGGTACGCGACTTGTTGGCTTATGGCCGTGAGGTGCTGCCTGGCGAACGCCTGCTCAGCCTGCAGCGCTACCGGTTGCCCGCGCTGTTGTGGCGGCACCGCAACGATGATGCGCTGGATGAGCTGCTGGAGCCGTTGCAGCGCATTCGCGCCAAGGACAGCAGCGGCCAGTTGCTCACCACCCTGCGCACCTGGTGTGCGCATGACGGTCAAAGCCAGGCCTGTGCCGATGCCCTGGGCATTCACCGCAACAGCCTGCGCTACCGCCTGGAGCGGATTGCCGAGCTGGGCGAGGTCGACCCTCTGCGCATGGAAGGCATGCTTAGCTTGTACCTGGGGTTGCAGTTGCTGCCCGCTGACTGATTTTCAGGCTGACACGTTCTTTGTCGGGCCCCCAAGGAGCATGATCGTAGGCGAAAAGGCATTTGCCCAAACAACCCCGCCAGCGTTTTGTGCATTCGACCGAGGCCACCTGCGCAGCCACCTGTCAGCATGCCGCTCATCAGGACAGGAGAATCCCCATGAAGATCGTCATCGCCCCCGATTCGTTCAAGGACAGCCTCGACGCTGCCGGTGTCGCCCGTGCCGTCGCAGCGGGCTTGGGCGAGGCCTGGCCTGAGGCGCAGCTGGTCGAATGCCCAATGGCCGACGGTGGCGAAGGCACCATGCAGGCCATTCTTGCCGCCAGCCACGGTGAACTGCGCCGCCAAACCGTGCGTGGGCCGCTGGGGCAAAGCGTCGAAGCTGGCTGGGGCTGGTTGCCACAAAGCCGCACGGCGATCATCGAAATGGCCGAAGCCAGTGGCCTGCAATTGGTGCCGACGGGGCTGCGCGATGCCTGCCGCAGCAGCACGTGGGGCACCGGCGAGCTCATTGCCGCCGCCTTGGCCGCCGGCGCGCAACGGGTGGTGCTGGCAATCGGCGGCAGCGCCACCAACGACGCCGGCAGCGGCATGTTACGGGCGCTGGGCCTGCGCCTGCTGGATGCAGACGGGCAAGCGCTGGAAGAGGGCGGCCTGGCCCTTACCAGGCTGGCGCGCATCGATGCCAGCGACCTCGACCCGCGCCTGGCCGAGGTGCAGTTCGAAGTCGCTGCCGACGTTGATAACCCGCTGTGCGGGGCCAATGGCGCATCGGCAATCTTCGGCCCACAAAAGGGCGCCAACCCGCAGCAGGTGCAGGCGCTGGAGCAGGCGCTGGGGCATTTTGCCGACCATTGTGCGCAACTGCTGGGCGAGGATGTGCGGGACCACCCTGGCTGTGGCGCTGCCGGTGGCATGGGCTTTGCGGCCCGGGCGTTCATGGGCGCGCAGTTCCGCCCTGGAGTGGACGTGGTGGCCGAGTTGGCCGGGCTGGACGCCTTGGTACAGGGCGCGGACCTGGTGGTAACCGGCGAGGGGCGCTTCGATGCCCAGACCCTGCGGGGCAAGACACCGATGGGCGTGGCCCGGATTGCCAAGCGCCATGGGGTGCCGGTAGTGGTGCTGGCTGGGACCTTGGGTGAGGGTTATCAGCAGCTGTATACCCATGGGGTAAATGCCGCCTTTGCCTTGGCCAGTGGGCCGATGAGCCTGGAACAAGCGTGTGCCAATGCTGCCGAACTGCTGCAAGCGCGGGCTGGTGACATTGGGCGCTTGTGGCGCTGCGCAACGCGAACTTGAGTGAGATCCAGATGCGTGCGGTGAGCCCTGTGGGGGCGGGCGTGCCCGCGAAGCAGATTTTGATTAGTGGGCTGCGCAGTCCGGGCTTTCGAACATGGCAATGAAATTGGCCAGCGCCGGTGAGGCATTCTGGGCGTTCCATTTCATGTACAGCCCCAGGCCAGGCGCAGGCTGGTCGTCAAACGGGCGAATCGCGCAGAAGCGCACGCGCTCGCGCGGGATCGAACCGATGAACGAGGCCGGCACCAGGGCCACGCCAAAGCCACAAGCCACCAGGCCGAGCAAGGTATGGATCTGCGCCGCTTCCTGCACCACCCTGGGGTAGAAGCCCGCCGCCTCGCACAGCGCAGTCAGCTGCGCGTGGTAGCCGCCGCCCAGGGCTTGCGGGGTGAACACAAAATCCTCATCGGCAAATGCGCGCAGGTCTATCGCGCCCTCTTGCGCCTTCGCATGGCGGGCGGGCAGGGCCATGACGATCTGCTCATCGAGCAGCAGCCGTGATTCGAGGGTGCCAGCCGGCAACGGTAACCTGCGCATGAAGCCAATGTCCGCCTCCCCAGCCAGCAACGCCTTGGCCTGGGAGGCCGACGGCATCTCGCGAATGGTCAACTGCACGTTCGGATACGCCTCGCGAAAGCGGCGCAAGGTGCTGAGCAGCGACTCGTAATAAGCAATGGAAATGGCGGTGATGGTCAGCTTGCCGCTGATGCCGGCGGACACATTGCGCGCATACTCGATGCCCTGTTCCAGCTCACCCAGCGTGCGGTAGGCGGTGTCGAGAAAAACCGTGCCCGCTGCAGTCAGCCGCACCCCACGCTTGTTGCGCAGAAACAAGCTGAAACCGAGTTTGTTTTCGAGGCGGCTGATCGCCTGGCTTAGCGGTGGTTGCGCCATATGCAGGCGCTCGGCAGCCTTGTGGAAGTGCAGTTCTTCGGCCACGGCAATGAACTGCCGCAGCAAGCGTGTCTCGATCATCCAGCGGTCCTTCAGCCCGGTGACCCGGCGGTGATATCCATTAGATATCAAAGTTACATGCTTTTAATATTAAGTCATTGATTTTTTTGTTGTTATCGTAGGAAGGAGAATCGAAGGTAACCGCAAATGCCCGTCACAGAGCCTTTTCCCGAAAACGTTGCGGTCACCGATGCCGCACGGGGCCTAGGGCTGCCCTATCCCATAGCGCTGGCGGCGGTGAGCGAGCCCTGCGCCGGCATCAAGGCATGCAGCTATGTGCCCGTCAAAGTCGCCGAAACCCGCGCCGACCTGGGCGAAAGCCTGGTCTGGGATGAGCGCAGCGGCGTGTTGTACTTCGTCGATATTTCTGGCGGGCGCATCAACCGCCTGGCGCCCGATGGCGAAGTGCAGTGCCTGTACGAATCCGCTGCACGCATTGGTGCGCTGGCGTTGACCGATCAAGGCAACCTGATTTTCACCGAGGATGCCAGTGTGGCCATCTTCGACGTGCGGTTGCGCAAGGTGCGCCAGCATTCGGCCTCGGTGCACCCGCGCCCGACCTATCGCTTCAACGATGGCGCCTGCGACCCGCTTGGCCGGTTCGTCACAGGGCTGATGGACGATGCCTTGAGTGGCAACACCGGGGCGCTGTTCCGCTTTGACGAGCAGTTGAGCGACCAGGTGATCCATGACGACATGGCGTTGCCCACCGGCCTTGCCTGGTCGCAGGATGGCCACACGGTGTACTTCGTCGATTCGGCGGCGCGCGCGATCTACCGCGCCCGTTACCTGGCCGAAGGGCGCCTGGGCGCGGTCACGCTGTTTGCCGAAACCCCCGCTGAGCTGGGGCGGCCGGACGGCCTTGCCCTGGACCGCGAAGGTGGGCTATGGGTGTGCCAATACCATGGCAGCTGCCTGCTGCGCTACGACCGCCACGGTTACTTGACCGACCAGGTGCTGATGCCGGTGCCATGCCCCACCAGTTGCTGCTTCGGCGGGGCGGGCATGAATACCCTGTACATCAGCACTGCGCGTTTTGGCATGAGCGCTGAAGGCCTGCACCATTACCCGGACGCCGGCGACGTGTATGCCATCCGCCCGGAAGTGGGCGGCGTCGCTCGGCACTGCTTCAAGGAATAAGCTGTTGCGCCTGGCTGGCCGGTAGCACGGCCAGTTCGCCAAAGCGCTGCGCCGCGTCGATGTAGCGCAACGCCGACTTGGCGTCTTTCCAGCCCACGTAGCTCATCAGCGACTTCAGTTCCCAGCCGTTAGCCGTGGCCCAGGTGGCAAAGCCGCGCCGCAGTGAGTGGCCGGTGTACAGCGCCGCTGGCACCCCGGCGCGTTCCAGCATGCGCCGCAGCAGGCCGACCAGGCTGTTGCTATTGAGCGCGGCATCGCCCAGGTTGCCCCAGCGATCGAGCTTGCGAAACACGGGCCCATGGGCGATGCCGGCCACCTCTAACCACTGCAGGTAAGCTGTGACCGGGCACAGGGCCTTGAGAGCCGGGGTGCGGTGCTGCACGCCCAAGGCCTCACGGTCGCCCTTGCTGTGCGGCAGGAACAGGGTAATGCCGACGCCGGCTTCGGCTTGGATATGCTCGACGCGCAAGCGCGCCAGTTCATCACCGCGAAAGCCGCGCCAAAAACCCAGCAACAGCAAGGCAGCGTCGCGCCGCGCCCGGCGCAGGGCTGCCAGGTCGTGGCGTTCGCGCGCTTGGCGGGCTTCCTCTTCAAAACAGGCCACAGCCGTTTGCAGGTGTTGCAGCAACAGCGGTGCGGCCTGCTTGGGGGGCGTCGGGTGCAGGGTACGGATGCCGCGTAGCACCTGGCGCACCAGCGGCGCCTTGGTCGGGTCGGGGAAACCTTGGGCGACGTGCCATTGGCTGAGCGCGGCCAAGCGCTGGCGCAAGGTGCTGACCGCGTGCGTGTCGGCATGGTCGGCCAGGTAGCGGGCGATGCTCTCGGCCGTGGCCGGCAGAAAACCGCCCCAGTGGGTTTCGAAATGTTCGATGGCGGCCTGGTAGCTGCGCCGGGTGTTGTCACGGGTGGCGGCGCGAAGGTAGCGCTCGATGTCGGTCATGGTGCGGGAGTCGGTGTGCGATGGGCACACGATAAACGAAATGGGACAGTTGTGCAGGCCGGCACGGCCTTTGTGTGCGCCTGCGAAGGGGCCGCAAATCGGCCCTCGCAGAGTTGCCGGCAAAGTGCTTTATGGCGTGCCCTTATCTGCCAGAGGTGTTTGCAGGCGCGCGGTCTCTTCCTCCATGTAGCTCATCAACGCACTGACTTCGGCGTCACCCAGACGCATGTTGGGCATGGCCAGGCGGTTGTACTGTTCATACAGCAGCAACGCCAATGGGTCTTTCTCGGCCAGCATCTCATCAGGGGCTTTGAGCCAGCGGGTCAGCCAGCTGGCGTCGCGCTGGCGGGTCACGCCCAGCAGGTCCGGGCCGATGCCGGGTTGCCCGGGCTCGGCAGTGCCCAGGGTGTGGCAGGACGAGCAGCGGGTGCGGAAGATCTGTTCGCCACTGCTGGGCGGGCGCACTTCGGGCGCCTGGGCATAGTCCAGTGGCTTGGCGTTGGCTTGTTTCCAGTTATGCAGGCTGTTGCCCAAGCGGTCGGCGAGGATATAGGGGCTTTCGAAGGGGGAGGCTTTCATCCAGCGACCGGTGGCCTGGTTACCGATGATCAGGCTCAGGTTGTGGTCCTTGGAACGGCCGTTTTCCAGGCCCTCGATATAGAGGCCCAGGCTACGGCGCAGTTGCTCGATGTCGGCCGGCTCGCCGGTAAGCAGTGTCCAGCCGGGGCCAATGCCGAACTTTTCGGCGTAGCGCTTGAGGGTAGTGGGGGTGTCGTTGTAGGGGTCGATGCTGATGGAGTAAAGGAAGATATCCTTGCCGACCCGGTCACCGAGGATCTTTTGCACCTGGCGCAGGCGGGCGGTTTCCACCGGGCAGGAATCGGAGCAGCCGGTGAAGATGAAGTTGATGGCGACCACTTTGTCCTTGATCAGGTCGTCGAAAAACCGCACGTTTTCGCCGTCCTGGGTCAGCAGCGGGACATTCGGGAAGTAGTCAGCGCCCCAAGGCGATGCGGTTTCCTCAGCGACGGGTTGTTGCGGCTGCAGCGGCCAGAAGGGGATGCTGGCAGCGAACAGCGCGATTACCAGCAGGAAACGCCATGAGCCGGACATGATGCGGTCCTCGTCGATAACGGTATAGGGGTGGCTACTGTGCAGCCCATCGCCGGCAAGCCATGCGCCCCCTGTGGGAGCGGGCTTGTCCCGCGAAGGGCCGCACAGCGGCCCCCTTTTTCACCTATTTGATGCTGATTGGCACCGTCACGCTTTGCCCCAGCGCCGATTTCACCGTCACCGTGGCCGGCGTGGCCGGGCCAACGCCGGTGGTGGTTACCGACAACCGCCAGCGGGCGCCGCTGGTAGCGGTACTCAGCGTGGCAGCGCCCAGGTTAAGCGGGCCACTGGTGGTGGCTGCGGTCACGGTGATGCTGTTGCCGGTGGCCACCGAGGTAGTGCCGGCCAGGTCCCAGGTGTAGCGGTTGCCGCTGCGTACCTGCACCGTGGCACTGGTGACCTGGATCTGGTCCATCGCCACCAGCGGGCTGACCGCGATGCTGACCGTGGCCGGTGCCACCGACTCGGCGCCCTTGGCGTCCCGCGCCGTGTAGTTGAAGCTGGCGGTAAACGGCGTGGCGACCGTGGCCGGTGGGGTGTAGGTCACCGTGGTGCCGTCGGTGCTGGCAATACCCTGGCCGGAGTCCGGCTGGGTAAGGCCAATGACAGTCAGCGGCAGGTGGCCTTCCGGGTCGGTGTCGTTGGCCAGCACGTTCAGGGTGACAGGCTTGCCCGCCGTGGTTGCAGCACTGTCGTTGGCGGCGACGGGAGGCTTGTTGGCTGGGTCGTCGGTGCCATCATGGCCCTTGGTGCGGAAGGTCGGCAGACCAACCGAAGCCATGTACTGCACGCCATCCCAACCCGGCAGCGGGGTTGGCATAACTTGGAACTGGCCGGGGTGCTCAAGGTCCCAGCGCAGCAACATCGAGGAGTCCTCGTGCTGGGTGTTGTGGCAGTGTTCCATGTACGTGCCGGCGAATTCGCGGAAGCGGATGGCCATTTCCACTTCTTCCGACGAGTCGGCATCCGGGCCGATGCGGTAGACGTCCTTGCGCGCCCATTTTTCCCATTCTGGCGGTGCCTTGCCGTCGCGGCTGAGGATCACGCCTTCTTCGAAGTGCACATGCACCGGGTGGCTCCAGCCATTACCGCCGTTGATGATTTTCCACACTTCCAGGGTTCCGTCGCCGCTGAAGCCGCCATCGGTGGACTGGTTGGCCAGTTGTGGCGCCGCGCTGATGCGTCGTGGGTCCATGCTGTAGCCAAAGCCGCCGTCGGTCTTGATGGTCCAAGGGGTGGTGTCGGTGCCATCGGAGCGACCAAAGATGAACTCGCGATGGCGGGCATCCTTGAGCTTGGCCTGGTCGGTGGCCGAGTTGCGGTCAATCGGCAGCGGGATCATTTTCAGGCCTGCGGCCTTGCCCGGCTTGGCCGGTTCGTAGGCCAACGGATCCATGCTCAGGTCTTGGCCGGTATAAGGCTGCACCAGCAGTTGCAGGAACTTGCCGACGGCGGGGTCGCCGTTATCCCAAACTGGGCCCTTGCTGGTCTGCTTGATGACTGCCTTGTATTTCTCGGCCAGCACGTCGGCCAGCGAGATCGTACCTTCAGGGCCTTTGCCGGTACGGTGCTCTTCGAGGTTGACGAAGTACAGCTTGTCGCCCGCCTTGATACCGTTCTTGGCGAAGTTGATGATGATGTCGTAGCGTTCGGCAATGCCTTGTAGCGGCAGGATACCGTTGTTGTCCTTGGTATCACCGTCGCCGTTGAGGTCCATGGTGCCGTCGAATGGCACGGCGTGTTCCATGATGTTGCCGTCGTTGGCAATCATGTGGAACGGCACGCGGGCATACGACACGTTGGAGCCGGAAGGGCCCTTGAACTCGCCACTGCTACCGGCAATTTCACGCACCACGGCAAACTTGAAGTAGCGCGACACCGAACCGTTGAGGATGCGGAAGCGATAGCTGCGCGCGCGGACCTTGAGCTTGGGCTGGTACTGCCAGTTGACGAGGATCTGGTCGCCGAGGAAACCATCGGTGTTGAACGGGTTGAACCACAGCTGGCCGTTGGCATCCCAGGCCTTGTCGGCGACTACCAGGTTGACGTCGTAGTCACGGTTACCCCACGGCATGGCCGAGCCGCTCGGGAAGCGCAGGTTGACGCCATCCTGCAGGGCTTCGTTGCCGCGGTCCAGGGCGCTGTAGTAGTTCATCATCACGGCGTTGCCTTTGTAGACGTTCTGCGCCGTGAAATCCATCATGTGGTCGTGGAACCAGTGGGTACTCATGGTTTCGCGCCAATCACCGCGAATCTTGATGCTGCCGTTTTCGCAGGTTTTCAGGCCTGGCGAGGCGTCGTTGACGAACAGGGTTTCGCCCGGCGAGCAGGGGAATGCGGCACGGGGGTCCTGGGCGCGGGTATTGATGGTGTCGTAACCGGCCAGTTGCACCGGCCAGCGGTAGTCATAGTACTGGCCCGGGAAGAAGTAAGCGTTGGCAAAGCCGTCGCTCTCGGCCGGCGAATGGCCGTTGTGCTCGTGGGTAGAGATGGTGTGCAGGCCAAAGCCGCCGTTGGCCGACGGGTCGATCGGCAGGGCGTTGTAATGGCGCATCAGGATCGGCTGGCCATAGCGCACCATCAGCAGCTTGGGCGGGAAGGTGCCATCGAAGGTCCACAGCGACTTGTGGTTTTGCAGCGGGAAGTTCGGGTGGAAGCGGGTATCGATGCCCTTGGTAGTGCCCAGGGTGGTGGGGATGTCGGAGGTTTGGTAGTACAGGCCGCCCGGTGCGAATTCGCCAAGGGCATAGTTGTGCATTTGTTTGCGGTCACGCAGGCCAAGGTTGATGCGCGCGCCGGCCTGGGCGGTCTTGAACCCAGCCTGGGGATAAAACTCGTTCCAGCGCTGGTGCGACCAGCCTTTTCCTGGCGGCCGGCCTTCTGCCGGCGAACCGACGGGGTGGCGATTGAGGAACATCTCGATCTGTGCCTTCCATGGGTTGCGATCAAGCACGTTTGAGTATTGGGCCGGGAATGGATACAGGCCCGGCTGCTTGAGAAACGCTTCCAGCGCAGTGCCGCTGGGCCCGCTGCGGGCCACTACGTTAGGGTCTTGCGCTGGCGACGCGCCCAGGGTGGGGACCGGGAAGGTCAAGTCGGGTGGTGGCAGTGTCGGGTCGAGCTTTTCCGGGCCGAATTCTTCAAACAGCAGCAATTGCTGGGTAAACGGCTGGGCACCGTACAGCGGGCTGGGCTTGCCGTTGGTGGGGTACCTGTCCGAGGTTTGCATGAGTGGCGGCAGCACGTTGTCGGTGGTGACCGTGCTGCGGTCGCCCCAAGCGCCATCAGTCAGCTCCAGCGAGCCTTCATTGGCCTCGGGTAAGGTGCTCAGATTGAGCAATGCCGGGGTCGGATCGTCTGGTTGGTCGGAGTAGGCCGACGGGTCGGTCGGCGGGGGCATGCTGTTGTCGTCAAGGGGGGAGGCGATGGCCGTGATCAGCCCAAGACTGACCATCAGCACAGTGACGGAGGACAGCTGGAATGCGTGCCTGGTAGGGCGGATCAGGGGTGTTTTCATTGCGTTATGCCTCGCTCGGGGCTACATGGCTCTCAGCCATCAGTGGCGTTTTGCCTGGTTTAAGGGCCTGAGCAACGGCTGTGCCAACAGATATTTCAGTAATGCTTTGTTAAACAAATCCTTGTAGCGCCTGATGTGCACTAAATAATGGCGCGTCAAGAATGGGTATATGTCCCCATTAGCGGGTCACCCATTGCCCATTATTTGGGTGGCGCGGGTAGTGACAGCGCCGTTGTGCTGGGGTATACCTGAGCGCCACCAAGGGGAGCCCGGCATCGGGCTGAGAAACCGCTTCATGCTGCAGCGCGGTGACCCTTCGAACCTGATCCGGATCATGCCGGCGAAGGGATGGGGCTTGTAACCTGCCTTTTGCCGGCCTCACTGCGAGGCCCGTCCATGCCCACCCTCACGGTCTCGCTGTCACCCCTTTCAAGGACAGCTTGATGACCGAACGCTTCAGCCAGACCCTGCGCCGCCAGAGCGAGCCCACCTGGTCGGCGGCCGTTGGCCACCGCTTCGTGACCCAATTGTGCGACGGCAGCCTGCCGGACCCGATCATGGTCAGCTACCTGGTGCAAGACCACCGCTTCCTCGACAGCTTCCTGACCTTGCTGGGCGCAGCCATCGCCACTGCCGACACCTTCGAGGCGCGCCTGCGCTTCGGCCGCTTTGCCGGGATGATTTCCAGCGACGAGAACACTTACTTCCTGCGCGCCTTCGAAGCCTTGGGTGTTAGCCCCGCACAACGCAGCGAACCGGCTGATACCGCACCCACCGCAGGGTTCAAGGCAATCATGCGCGAAGCGGCGGCCACCCGGTCCTACGCGGCCGCGCTGGCGGTACTCAACGTTGCCGAAGGCCTGTACCTGGACTGGGCGCTGAAGGCGCCAAAGCCGATGCCCGGCAACTTCGTCCACGCCGAGTGGATCACCCTGCACGACAACCCGGCGTTCCAGGACTTCGTCGCCTTCCTGCAGGCCGAGCTCGACCGCGTTGGCCGGCAGGAAGCCGCGCTGGCGAGTGACTTCTACCAGCGCACCGTGGCGCTGGAGTTGGCTTTCTTCGACGCCGTTTACCCAGAGGACCAATAAGCATGGATATCTTTGACCGGCTCAAGGCGGCCGCTGCGCCGCAGTGGAACAGCTATGTCGACCACGACTTCGTGCGCCAGATGGGCGAGGGGACGCTAAGCGAGGCCGCGTTCCGGACCTACCTGGTGCAGGATTACCTGTTCCTTATCCAGTTCGCCCGTGCTTGGGCGCTGGCGGCCTATAAGAGCCGTCGCCCGGCTGACATTCGCGCTGCGCAGGCCGGGCTGGCAGCGATTCTGGACGAAACCGAGCTGCACTTGCGCCTGTGCGCGCGCTGGGGGCTAACCCAGGCGGATATCGAGGCGGCGCCTGAGCACCAGGCCACGGTGGCCTACACCCGCTATGTGCTGGACTGCGGCGCTGCGGGTGACTTGCTGGAGTTGCATGTGGCGCTGGCGCCTTGTGTTGTCGGCTATGCGGAAATTGGCCGGGCGCTGTCCGAACGCATTGGTGACTTGAGCAACCACCCGTACCGCGAATGGATTGGCGAGTATGCCGGGGCGGGTTACCAAGCTGTCGCAGCGGCGGCACGCAAGCACCTGGATGAATTGGCGGCACGGAGCATGACCGAGCAGCGGTTTACCGAACTGGTGGGGATTTTTGCCCAGGCCTCCAGCCTGGAGGCGGATTTCTGGCAGATGGGCTTGGCTAGCCAGTAACGCGCTGCATACCCCTAGCAACCTTACGACGCCCCGCCGGCTTGAAGCCGAGCGGGGCGTTTTGCTGTTTGGCGTACGGGTTTTGCCCCTAAAAAGCCTAAACATGCCATTCACATGCGATAAGCCGTGATTATTCCACCTTAGGAAAGGTTTGCAGGCAGCTTTGCATATCGTCATAATTGGTACGTAATTACATAGTACATAACACAGTACAAAATCGTAGGAGCAAGCATGGCCCGGGGCGGTATTAACAAGGTGGTAGTGCAGCAGGCGCGCCAGGCGCTGATTGCCCGGGGCGAGAACCCCAGCATCGATGCCATACGTATCGAGCTGGGCAATACCGGCTCCAAGACCACGATTCACCGCTACCTCAAGGAGCTGAACGGCCAGCAGCCGGTAGCCGCCGAGGGCGGCATAGCATTGAGCGACGTGTTGAGCCGAATGGTTGGGCAACTGGCAACCCAGTTGCAGGACGAGGCCGACCTGAGGATCGAGCAGGCCGAAAGCACCTTCACCGCACAACGCGAACAGTTGGAAGCACAGCTGGCGATTACCCAACAGGCGCTGGCTGCCGCGCACCAGCAGCATCAAATTGATGTCGCCGCACTGGCCGCCGAATCGGAAAAACTGCTTTCCACCCAAAGCACGCTGCAAGCCGAACAGCTGCGCAGTGCCAGCCTCAACCAGTCGCTGGGCGAATTGCAGGTGCGCCTGGCCGACAAGGACGAGCAGGTGAAGTCACTGGAGGATAAGCACCGGCATGCCCGCGACGCGCTGGAGCACTATCGCACCGCCAGCCGCGAACAGCGTGAACAGGAACAACGCCGCCACGAAGCGCAACTGCAACAGCTGCAAGTGGAAGTGCGCCAACTGCAACAGGGCTTGATCGTCAAGCAGGACGAGCTAACCCGCCTGCACCGCGATAATGAGCGTTTGCTGGGTGAGCACCGTCAGGCGGCCAGCGCTTGCAGGGCACAGGATGAATTGCTGGAGCAGCGCGATGCGCAGATCCAAGGCTTGCGCACCATCCTGGCCCAGGCACAGGGCGCCAGCGAGGAAATGCGCCGGCAGCTGGATGTGCAGGCAAAAAGCCTGGAGGAGCGGCGCGACCTGTGCGCCCAGCAGGCTCGTCAGTTGCTGCTGCTTGAAGAGCAACTCGCCACGCGAGATGCGGCGTTGAAGGAGTGTCAGCTGCAATTGTCGGCCGCTGTGGGGACGCCATAAGCCACAGACAGAAGCGCTCAATTTAGCGGCCCGGTGTCGCAAAAGGGCCGCAAAAGCGGCCCCGCGGTCTTGCCTAACAAGGGGGTGTGTTCAAGCCTCGGCTTGTCTGGCCGCTTCCACCCCAGCCGCCGACAGTTTGATCGGGTAGTTCACACTGATCTGGTGGTCGTGGCCCACCACCACGCTGCCATCCTGGATCAATCCGGCCTCCTGCAGGGCTTTCAACATGCCGGCCACCGCCTTCTCGCCGCGGTAGTTATCCAGTACTTCCTTACCCAGCCCATGAGGGTGAGCGTGCAGCAGGCGGGTCAGCACTTCGGCTTTCAATGCTTCATTACTCATGCGGGCCTCACTTGTCGTGTTTGGCCTGAAGCGCCTTGGCGTGCTTCAGATGCTGTTCCAATTTGGGCAGGGTTTCACTGGCGAAGGCCTTCAGCTCAGCCTTGTCTGACGATGCCGCTTCCTTCTTGAACAGCTCCACCGCCTTTTCGTGAGCGTCGACCTGGTTGTTGATGTACGACTTGTCGAAGGACTCCTCTCGCCATTCCAGGATCATTTTTTTGACCTTGTCGGTTATTGCCGCCTCATCGGGCACGGAAATATCCAGCTTGCGGGCGATGTCGCCCAGTTTCTGGTTAGCCTTGGTATGGTCAGTGACCATTTCCTGGGCGAATGTCTTGATTTCGCTGTTCTGGCTTTTTTCCTTGGCCAGGTTGCCGGTGACCACTTCGGCAATGCCGGCCTCTGTGGCCGCCTCGACAAAGTCATCGGAACTGGCCGCCAGTGCGTGTACCGATGCCAGGCCCAGCACCATGGAGAACCCGACGCGCTTGATGAAGAGATTGCTCATGCTTCACTCCTTAAACCGTGGCGCGACATCTGCGTCGCTTACGGTTGAGGGCAAAGCCGAGGCAAAGGTTTAATCTTTTTCGTGGCGGCGCTCAGGGAGCGCTGAACTATAGTGAATGGCGGCAAACGCAGTATGGCTAGGGATTTCAATGTGCGCAGCCAGGAAACAAGAGGAAGAGGGACTGTTCGCGGTAACCGGCGAGGGCCGCGCCGTGGCGTTGTTTCGCTTGGTCCTGGCGTTCATGTTGGTGGTAATGCTGACCTTCGTCATGGTGGAAGGCTGGCGCATCTGGCGCGACTACCGGCATGCCTTTAGCAACGCAGAGAACATGGTCACCAACCTGGCCCGGGCCACAGCGCAGCACGCCGAAGACGCCATCCGCCAGGTGGACGTCATCACCGCAGCGTTGGCCGAGCGCCTGCAAGGTGACGGTTTCGACCACATCGATCGGCCGCGCCTGCATGCCTTGCTGGTCCAGCAGAAAAATATCATGCCGCAGTTGCACGGGTTGTTCGTGTATGGCCCGGATGGCAGCTGGATCGTCACCGATCAGGCGGCCCCCCCGGCCAACGCCAACAATGCCGACCGAGATTATTTCATTTACCACCGCACCCATGCCGACCGTGGCGTACATATCGGCTCGGTGGTGCGCAGCCGTTCCACTGGCGACCTGATCATCCCCATTTCACGGCGCCTGGAGTACCCCGATGGCAGCTTCGCCGGGGTGCTGCTGGGCACGATCAAGGTGGGGTGGTTTGTACGTTATTACGGCGATTTCAAGATCGACGAGCGTGGCGCGCTGGTACTGGCCAAGCGCGACGGCACCGTTCTGGTCCGGCGCCCGTTCCTTGAGCAAGTGGTGGGTCGCAGCCTGGCCAGCAGCGAAATCTTCCGCAACCATTTGCCATATGCGTCGGAAGGGGTGGCCGAGGCAGTGGCAGTGGTCGATGGCACACCACGGCTGTATGCCTATCGCGCGCTGTCCAGCTACCCATTGGTGGTAGAAGCAGGCTTGTCGCGGGAGTCAATCGTCGCACCCTGGCGGCACGACGCGATCAAATCGGTGGCCGTGTTGCTGCTGTTGCTGGTGGGGCTGGCTGCATTTGGCGGCGTGGTACTGCGCCAGTTGCGCGAGCGCATTGTCATTGAGCGGGCATTGCACCAGGCGCACCAGACGCTGAAAGCCCTGGCCTTGACCGACAGCCTCACCGGGCTGGGTAACCGCCGGCGGCTCGATGCGGTTTTCGAGCCGGAGCTGCGCCGGGCACGACGCCAAGGCTACCCGCTGGCGCTGGTGATGCTCGACCTGGATTACTTCAAGGCCTACAACGACCGCTACGGGCACCCTGCGGGCGACCAGTGCCTGCGGCGCTTTGCCGAGGTGCTGCAACAGGCCTTGAAGCGGCCGGCCGACCTGGCGGTGCGCTACGGCGGCGAGGAATTCACCCTGCTGCTGCCTGATACCGATGGCCACGGGGCGCAACTGCTGGTGCAAGAGGTGCAACAACTGTTGCGTCGGCAACCGCTGGAACATGCCGGCAGCCCGTTGGGGCGAGTGTCGTTCAGTGCCGGGATAGCCGTGGGTGACCTGGCACGCGAGGGGGTGACAGCCGAGCGCCTGATGGCGGCAGCGGATGCGGCGTTGTACCAGGCCAAGCAGCAGGGCAGGGATGGTTATTGTGTGGCGCAAAGCGCGATGGTGGGCGCGGGTCAGTAATGCCTTTATCGCTCCAGGTAGTTTGTTTGCGCGGCAAAATCGATGAAGCGCTTGCTGGCCAGCGACAGGTATTCCCCCGAGCGCCAGCACAACCTGAAGCTCATTAGCTGCGCCGGGCGAAACGGCACACCGACGATGCCCGGCGTACGCTGTTGTACCGAACGCAGCAGGGTCGCCACGCCCATGTTGTCCAGCGCGGCCTGCACCACCAGCGAAACAAAGTTACTCTGCAGCGCGACTTGGTAAGTGATCCCATGTTCGGCGAAGAACGCATCCAGCAGGTGGCGTTGCACGAAGGTACGGTCGAACACCACCATGTCGGTATTGCGCAGGTCCTCGGCGGTGAGAAACGCCTTGCCGGCATAGGCGTGGTCGGGGTGCATGCACGCCAACATCTCGTCACTGCCCAGCAGGATCGATTCTTTGTCCGGCGGCACGCGCCGGGACTCGAGCAACGCCAGGTCGATTTCCCGTTGTTCCAGGCGATGACCAATGTCCTCGGCACTGCCTTCGAACACGGTCATGGCAATGCCCGGGTGCAGCTGGCGGAAGGCGTTCATAAGCCCAGGCACATAGTGCAGGCCGAACATCGGTGGGATGCCCAGGCGGACTTCGCCGCGCTTCAGGTCGGCCATGTCGCGTAGCTCTTGCCGGGCCACATCCATTTCGCGCAGGGCCGATTCAATACGGGGCAGAAAGCGCTCACCCTCGGCCGTCAGGATGACCTTGCGCGTAGTGCGGTTGAACAGGGTTACGCCCAGTTCTTCTTCCAGGCGGGTAACCGCCATGCTCAGCGCCGGCTGGGCGATATGCAGGTGCTGCGCGGCCTTGGTGAAGCTGCCCTGGCGCACGATCTCGACGCAGCAGCGCAATGCCTTGAGGTTCATTGTGGGGACTACCAATCCTAGGAGCTGCATTTATAACGAAGTGTGATCTCAGGCATCATAACAATATATTTATTATTATTAACCAGAGGGCCTACGATGCGCGCCACTGAGACATCCTGCAACATCTCAGTCACGCAGCTTAATAAATCTGCAATCCCACGAAGATTTTGAGGTAGTACCCCAAATGGCCAAGGCCGCCGATGTCGTTGTGCAATGCCTGGAAAACGAAGGTGTCGAGTATGTATTCGGCATTCCTGGTGAGGAAAACCTCGACCTGCTCGAATCCCTGCGCAAGTCGAAGATCAAGCTGGTACTTACCCGTCACGAGCAGTCCGCAGGTTTCATGGCTGCTACCTATGGTCGCTTGACCGGCAAGACCGGCGTCAGCCTGTCCACCCTCGGCCCTGGCGCGACCAACCTGGTCACCGCCAGCGCCTACGCCTACCTGGGTGGCATGCCGATGATGATGATCACAGGCCAGAAGCCGATCAAGAAGTCCAAGCAGGGCCGCTTCCAGATCATTGACGTGTGCGGCATGATGGACCCCATCACCAAGTACACCCACCAGTTTGCCTCGGCTGACAACATCCCGGCCCGTATGCGCGAAGCCTTCCGCCTGGCCGAAGAAGAGAAGCCGGGTGCCGTGCACCTGGAACTGCCGGAAGACATCGCTGCCGAGCAGACCGACGCACTGCCGATCCCGCGCAGCCTGCACCGCCGCCCGTTGGCCGAGCACGTGGCCATCGAAGCTGCCGTCGAGAAGCTGCAAAACGCGCGCAGCCCGATCCTGGTAATCGGCGCTGGCGCCAACCGCAAGATGACCGCCAAGGTTCTCAAGCAGCTGATCGACAAAACCGGCATCCCGTTCATCACCACCCAGATGGGTAAAGGTGTGGTCGACGAGCGCCACCCGCGCTTCCTGGGTAACGCGGCATTGTCGTCAGGTGACTTCGTGCACCGCGCCGTCGAAGCTGCCGACCTGATCATCAACATCGGCCACGACGTGATCGAAAAGCCGCCGTTCTTCATGGTCCGTGGCGGCACCGAAGTCATTCACATCAACTTCCGCTCTGCCGAAGTCGATGCCGTATACTTCCCGCAGGTAGAAGTGATCGGCGACATCGCCAACGCCGTGTGGCAGATCAGCGAAGCGCTGAACGACACCTCGCACTGGGACTTCACCCGCCTGCTGGCGATTCGTGAAGCCAACGAAGCGCAGATCGCCGAAGGTGCCGACGACGACCGCTTCCCGGTCTACCCGCAGCGCCTGGTTGCCGACATCCGTCGCGTGCTGCCGTCCGAAGGCATCGTCGCCCTGGACAACGGCATCTACAAGATCTGGTTCGCCCGTAACTACAAGGCGCACAAACCCAACACCGTGCTGCTGGACAACGCCCTGGCGACCATGGGCGCGGGCCTGCCATCGGCGATGGCCGCGCACCTGGTGCACCCAGAGCGCCCGGTGATTTCGGTGTGCGGCGACGGCGGCTTCATGATGAACAGCCAAGAGCTGGAAACTGCAGTGCGCCTGGGCATGCACATCACCGTGGTGATCCTGCGTGACGACGGCTACGGCATGATCCGCTGGAAGCAGGCCAACATGGGCTTCACCGATTTCGGCCTGGACTACGGCAACCCGGACTTCGTCAAATACGCCGAAGCCTACGGCGCCAACGGCCACCGCGTGGAAAGCGCCGAAGGCCTGCTGCCGCTGCTCGAGCACTGCATCAAGACCCCAGGTGTGCACGTGATCGACTGCCCGGTCGATTACAGCGAAAACGACCGCATCCTCAACAGCGAGCTGCGTGAGCGCGCGCTGGCGGTGTAAGGCCTGACAGGGGCGGCGCCACCGCAAGGCTGGCGCTGACCCCCTGGATTCAGCATCAATGCAACAAGCGCCGGGGCTGCTACGCAGCCCTCTCGCGACCCGCCAACTCAGCTATTTCTGCTCGACCGTGTCAACGCCTTATCCCCGTGCTTGCACCGCTGCCGGAGTCTTCTACGCTCTGGAGGGGGCAGGGGGAGCCGGTATTCATGGAAAGAACGAGCGCGCGATACATAGGTATTCGCGGCCTGATGCTGTCGCTTTTGTCGACCAGCGTCCTGGTCACCCTGGTCACTTGCCTGGTGGTGGCATATGGGGTGCTGCGAGATTCGCTGATCCATTCAGCCCTGGAGTCCCACAAGGCTTATGCCTACAAGGTGGCGTCGGGTATCGACCAGTTCATCCATTCAGTGCATGAGCGCCTGCAATACAGCAGCCAGTTGATCGGGCAAGACTTCAGCAACCAAGCCCTTGTGACCGCTGAGACGAAACGCCTGCAGGTGCAGGATTCCGAGCTTCAATTCGTGATCGTTGCCGATGCCTCGGGGAATATTCTCGGTGGTTACCCGCACCTGGACGTTGCGAAAGCCGCGAAACTTACCGATGCCGTCAGGCAGGCGGCAACGGCAGGGCGCCCGCTGGTTAGCCAGGCGTTCACCGCACCGGAGGGCCATTTCAGTGTGTTCATAGCCAACCCCATCCACGATGGCAGGGGCAAGGTACTCGGATTGATTGGTGGGGTGGTGAACCTTCAGCAAGGTGGGGTAATGAGTGTCCTGATTGGCGGGCATCAACTCGCCGACGCCTTTGCGTTCGTTGTGGATGAGAACCTGCAGATCCTCTACCACCCGGATGCAGCCAGGCTGGGGGCGGTGCTAAACGCCAGCGCCACTGCCCACGCAGCCTTACGAGGGGGAGAGGGGGAGCTGCAAGCAACGGACTACCGAGGCATACCGATGTTGGCCGGGTACGCCGAAGTCAAAGGTGCGCATTGGGCGGTGGTAACCCAGCAGCCGCGGCAGAACGCGCTGAGTCCGTTGCGTAACCTGATGCACGACATGCTGTTGAAACTGCTCCCGGTGAGCCTGATCGGGTTGTTGCTGATCTTGGCGGTATCCACCTGGGTTAGCCGCCCACTGCGCCAGTTGGCCCACACTGCCCACCACGTGCCTGAACTTGAGACAAGCCGGGAACTGCACGCGTTGAATGCTTGGTACGCAGAGGCTGCGGCCATTCGCAGCGCGCTGCTGGCCGGGGTTAAGTCACTGGACCAGAAGATCAGCAACCTCAACCACGCTGCAGAAAGCGACCCGCTGACCGGGTTGGTCAACCGCCGCGGCATGAATGCAGCGCTGGCGATCCTCGACCAGAACGCGCAGCAATATTGCGCGCTGGCGTTGGATATCGACCACTTCAAGCGTGTGAACGATACCTGGGGGCACGACGTAGGGGATGTAGCCCTGCAGCATGTCGCGGGCATCATCCAGTCCTGTTCACGCGCGGGCGACTTGGCTTGCCGCGCGGGTGGAGAAGAGTTCTGCCTGCTCTTGCCGGGCGCCAGCCTACAGATAGCGACCGAAATTGCCGAACGCATTCGCATGACGATACAGGCCAGCCCGTTGGACAAGGTGGGGGCGATGACGATTTCTATTGGGGTTGCCTGCCGCACGTCCGTTGAGCAAACGTCGGCCGCCATTCTCAAGTGGGCAGATGAGCGCTTGTACCGGGCGAAGGACACCGGGCGTAACCGGGTGGTCAGCGCAGAGTGATGGCCTCTGGCGCGCAAGAGCACAAATGTACTCTTGTCGAGCAACCCTTGTAGCTTGGCAGCGATCAATGGTCTTATCCCGCGCTTAGCCCGACTGGTAATGAAAAATGAACCGCCCGCTGTTTGTTTCCATCGATGGGCCCAAGGGCACCGGCAAAACCACACTGCTGGAAGCTGTTACCCAAGCCCTGAGGGCTGACAACTACAAAGTGATCCGGCTTTGCGAGAAAAAAAGCGACCCCTACCGGGGAGAAACCATGGCGCTGGTCAACCAACTCGTCAGAAACCCTTCGCGGGACCTGGAGTTAAACGTGTGTGAGCGCTTCGCCGAAAGCCGTGCCTGGATTTCCCGCCAGGTGCTGCCCAAGCAACCGCCGGGTAGCATCATCCTGATTGATCGTTGGTACCCGTCCGATGCTGCATTTCGCCGCATAATCCCGTTTGCCGAAATATTGCGCCTGAACATCGAGCGACAGGTGCAAGTACCGGATTTGCATGTCGGGGTGGTCACAGCCCCGGCTACTTCATGGGCAAGAGCCGCAGCGAGAACGCGTGGGCTGGGCAGTACGGTGATCCATAGCCTGGACGAACAGGTGGCGTGTACCGAGGCCTTCGAGCGTGCGGTGATGGAGCACGGCTGGGTACTGTGCCGTAATGAAGGGACGATCGAGGATGCAGCAAGCCAGGTAGCGGCCGAAATCGACAGCGTGCTTCGATCGCGCCCCTAAACCATTTGTGCGCCATGAACAACCGAGGAGAAAACAATGATCAAAACCGCTGATTTACTGCCCGACGTAACGCTTTACGCATACGGTAACGGGGAGGGCGCCTGCGCGGTTGGCCCGAGCGCTTTTTCCCTGCGCGAGCGCTGCAAACAGAAAAAGGTAGTAATTTTCGGCTTGCCAGGTGCTTTCACCCCCACCTGTTCTGAACGGCATGTTCCGGGCTACGTGGCCGCGGCACCGGCGCTGTTCGCCGCTGGGGTTGCCGAGATTCTGTGTGTTTCGGTCAATGATGCGTTCGTCATGAATGCCTGGGGCCTTAGCCTGCAGGTGGGTGATGCGGTTAATCTGATTGCCGACGGCAATGGAGAGTTCAGCGAGGCCCTGGGGCTGATGCAGGACCTTTCGGCGCGTGGCATGGGCCGGCGCTCGCAACGCTATGCCATGCTGGTCGACGACCTGGTGGTCAAACACATCGCCATCGAAGCACCCGGCAAGTTCGAGTGCAGCGATGCCGCGAGCATGTTGGCTTTGTTGCGCTAGTTCATGCGTCCTGAAAAAAACCGCTCCCAGTGAACCTGTGGGAGCGGATACTGCAGAGGCCTATCAACTACTACTGGCTGCTTCCCGGCCAGGTGACCTCAACTCAACCCCCTCCCAGCGGGCAATCACCAATGGCGCGATTGCATTGCCAAGCACATTCAGCGTGGTGGTACCGCTTTCAATCACTCGGAAGATACCTGCCACCAGCGCTACCGCCTCAAGCGGAAGCCCGGCGGATGCCAACGTGGCGGACAGGATGATAATTGCGAAGCCTGGAACACCGGCTGCGCCCTTGGAGGTGAGCACCATGGTGACCACCAGTAGTATTTGCTGAGACAGGGAGAGGTCTATGCCGTAAAGCTGCGCGATGAAGATTGTGGCAACTCCCAGGAAAATAGATGCACCGTCCAGGTTGAAGGCATAGCCGACCGGCACGACAAAACTGACGATGCGCCGGGGAACTCCATAGCGTTCGAGCTTCTCCATCAATTGGGGCATGACCGCAGCGGAAGCTGCACTCGAGCAAGCCAGAATCAACTCATCTTTGAAATAGCGCACAAGCTTCAGCAAGTTCTCACCGATCAACAGGCAAATGCCGCCGAGTACGACCAGCGCAAATAGCGTCAGCGCCAGGTAAACGACCCCGATCAACTTCATCAGCGGGAGCAGGGAGGCGAAGCCGAACGTCGCTACCGTGGAGCCGATCATACCAAACACCCCAATCGGGGCGTACGCCATGACATAGTTCACCAGCTTGAACATCGCATCGGCAGTGCCTTGCAGCGTTGCCACAACGGGGGCGCTTTTTTCGCGCGGCAGTGCATTCAGGGCCATACCAAACAGTACTGCGAAGAACAGGATGGAAAGCAGCTTGCCTTCGGACAGCGCCTGGAAGAGGTTGTCTGGCACGATATTCTGCAGGATCAACAGGGCGCCTTTGGCGGGTTCCGATTTAATACTCGCCTCACCATGCACGATGCCGGCGATCACTGTGCCCGAACCCGGCTCCAGAAGATTGGCCAGCACCAGCCCGACAACGATAGCCAAGGTGGTAATTGCGAAGAAATAGCCGAGGGATTTGACCCCCATACGGCCAAACGACTTGTTGTCGCCACCGCCTGCAATGCCGAGCACCATGCAGCAGAAAACGATGGGCACGACAATCATCTTCATCATTTTGATAAAGATGTCCCCCAAGGGTTTGAGCACCTCACTGCTAACCCATGCTTGATGCTCTGGGTGTGTATTCAAAAACCACCCAACTCCGATGCCGAGCAATAAACCGATGACGATCTGCCAGACCAATGGGACTTTTTTCATAACGCCAGCCTATTTTTATTGTGAGAGGGGGTGTGCTGCGCTGTGGGCAGTGACTGCAGGCGTGAGCGAGCCGCTCACGCCCAGTGCACGCGGGCAAACAAGTTATTTAGCGAAGATCTGCCCCCTGTCCTTGAAGGCTTTGAACTCCAGAGCGTTACCACACGGGTCGAACAGGAACATGGTGGCTTGTTCGCCCACCTGGCCTTTGAAGCGGATATAGGGCTCGATAACGAATTCGGTACCCAGGTCGGTCAGACGCTGGGCAAGTGCTTCCCACTCGTCCCACTGCAATATCACACCAAAGTGCGGGGCTGGCACATTGTGGCCATCTACCGGGTTGCTCAGTGCATGTTCCTGATAGGCCATCTTGGGATGTTCGTGAATGACCAGTTGGTGGCCGTAAAAGTTGAAGTCAACCCACTGGGCTGCCGAACGGCCTTCTTCAAGGTTGAACACCTCGCCGTAGAACTTGCGTGCCGCTGGAATATCGTAAACCGGGATGGCGAGATGGAAGGGGGACAGGCTCATCAGAGACTCCTAGGGGTTATGGGTAACCAGGTTGTTGTTGGGGCGGATGCTTGTTTCTTGTTGTCGCCGATTCTAGGAGTGGCTAAATGATAAAAAAATCAATATATTTTTCTTAAAAGCACAAAGGAAATTGATGAATGATCCGCGAGCTCAAGACACTGATCGCTGTGGCCCGCGAAGGCACGTTCGCTGCGGCCGGGCTTAAGGTAAATCTGACCCAGGCAGCCGTGAGTGCGCAGATGCAAAGGCTCGAGGCCGAACTTGGGTATGAAATATTTGAACGCAAAGGACGCAACGCCCAGCTAAACCGGCGTGGGCAACAGATTTTGGCGCAGGCCCAGGAAGTGATCCGGCTCTACAACAGCCTGGGTTCCAGTGCATTGGGCGCGGCGCCTACCGTACAGGTAGAGGTGGGTGCCATCGCGTCGGTACAGCGGACATTACTGCCACAGGCACTGGCGCAGTTTCATGGTGCGCGGCCTGAATGCCGCACGCGGATCATCCCTGGCTTGTCATTGGAGTTGCTCAGTGCGGTAGATGCCCGGGAAATCGACATTGCCGTGATCATCAGGCCGCCGTTCGAACTGCAAAGTGACCTTCA
Source organism: Pseudomonas sp. Leaf58 (assembly GCF_003627215.1). Taxonomy (NCBI): domain Bacteria; kingdom Pseudomonadati; phylum Pseudomonadota; class Gammaproteobacteria; order Pseudomonadales; family Pseudomonadaceae; genus Pseudomonas; species Pseudomonas sp. Leaf58. Next base: position 2,665,307 of record NZ_CP032677.1, on the reverse strand, counting down.
CTGGACAACGCTGGCGAGCGAGCCCTACAGGCTGATAGTTCCAGCTGGGCTCGCCGATGGCGAGTGGACTGAAATGCTTTCGACGCAGCCCTTCATTCGCTACGATCGCTCGTCATTTGGCGGGCGACAGGTCGATCGCTTCCTTCAAAAATCTCATTTCAACACCCAAGACGTGTGTGAACTGGACGAGCTGGATGCAATCACCGAATTGGTGGGGAAGGGTGTTGGAGTGGCATTGGTGCCACAAACCGTCACCCGAAATGCCTGGCCTGCGTCCGTGCGTGCCCACGATCTTGGCGCCCACACATTTCATCGCGATATCGGCCTGGTTTACCCGGCAAACGTTGCCTTGAGCGTGCAGGTTGCGCTTTTGATCCAGCTGATCATCGAGGCGGCTGTTCAGCAGGCTTGAAGGATTGTGTGACCTTTGCGAATCGTGGACACTCCCCGTAAGCCCCGAAATCCATGGCCTCCAGCATTTCAATTTGCACTCAGGACACTTTTTGACGGAAAGTGTCCAGGTTGTTTGCAAAGTTTGCCCAGAAAGTGTCCGATTTAACTGGCAGATCGAGCTGAAAGTGTCCGCATTAGCCGCGCAAACTGCGGAAAGTGTCCAAATTACCTTACGCTTTTTTTGCCGTCCTGGCCAAGAAGATAGAGTCTAAAGAAAAATTTTGCACAAAAATGATTTGTGATTTCGATGCGAATGTGGCGAGATTGCTGAGCATATATCGATGGCATAAATACGATTTTTGTCAATATATATAATAATACTCCATTATTCGTCTCGTTTGGCAAATTTCTCATAAGCCCAGTTCAACCCCTCAAAGCCTGACGCCATTGGGCTCCCAGTATTTTTTTAGGCGTTTACAGCAGTAAAATAAATCGCCTCAATTGCTAGTCAATATATGAATAATTCAACTTTCACTCTTTTCTGAGTGGGGCTTGACCTTGCCGGTCTAGGAAGTAAAACTAGCTCGGCTTTCGCAGTGCCGCTCTTTAAAAACCTTCAAGTGATAACCACTACCCAAAACCAACGGGCTGATGCCATTTACCAATGGCAACTCGTCAAATGGTAGGCGGAATGACAAATCGCAATAAAAAACCTGAAAAAGACAATGAGCCAACGATAGCGCCCTCGCTGGTCGCAGAATCCAAATCGAGCTCAAAGCTAAACCTGGATAGTTCGGATAAGACCATTGCTCGCTTCGATCTTGCTAGTGACCGGATTCCGACGATCAAGCTTTATCTTTCCGGTCAAATCAGCGCTGTCGAGGCGGCGAAGGCGATCGGTATGAAGCCATCAGGCTTTCATAAAATTATCCGGCGAGTGAGGGCACGTGGCGGTGATCTAAGTGCCGTTACGTCCAGCATGCCCGGACGTCGTCCGACGCCGTTCGAGCTTGGGGGAGAACTTGAGGCGTTGATCGTTGACTCCATCAAGGCCTATGCAGGGAAGGCAGCAACCATCGAACGTGTTTGGGTGACCGCCCAAATGCTTGCTGACGAGCGTGGCCTCAAACGGCCTAGCTATCATGCTGTACGACGACGGCTTTTGAAGAAGGGCAAGCGGTTCCTGGCTAACATGAGGCTAGGGAAGGTTGATGCTGCTGACCTCTTCGAGGCTCGCCCCGGGTACAAGGTTACGTCCCGCCCACTTGAATGGGTTCAGATCGACCATACCCGTGTCGACATGATTGTCGTGGATGAGCATGATCGGACGGTGATTGATCGCCCTTGGGTTAGCTTTGCTATCTGCATACATACGAGGGCGATTGTCGGGTTTTACCTGAGCTTACTTCCGCCCAATTCTGTAACAGTAGCGATGCTGATCGAGAACTGCGTCCTTCCCAAAACGGCCATGCTCGCCAGTCTTGGGCTGGATGCAAGCGTCTGGCCTATGCACGGCGTGCCCGAGGTCATACACGCGGATAATGCGGCTGAGTTTCGCTCAGAGGTGCTGAAGGCGAGGTTAAAACGTTTTGGTGTGAGAGTTGAACACCGTGACGTCGGTAAAAAACATCAGGGAGGGCACATCGAGCGCTTGATAGGTACGATGATGCGATCTCATATCCATTTCTTGAGGGGGACAACCTATTCCAATACACAGCAGCGAGGTGATGAGAACAGTGTGGCTAGGGCATCCATCTCTATCACTGCACTTAGGAAATTCTTCGTCTGCGCCATTCATGCTTATAACGATCGCAAGCATCCGGCGATAAAGATGTTTCCCTCCCAAAAGTGGGATGAGCATTTCGGGAAGCATTCACAGCCTCGTCAGATCGACGATTCTTTGCATGAAGGATTTCGGTACGCACTTTACCCAGAAAGGCCAAAGCTCATCCGCGCAGGCGGGATCGAAATGCACGGACGGTTCTACTATGCACCGTGCCTGCAGAACAAAGTGCGAGAAGAACTGGTAGTTAAGTACGACCCAAATGATCTTTCGAGGATATTCGTAGTCCTTGAAGGAGATGGTAACTACGTAAGTATACCAGAGTACAGAAATCAGATGCGGCGTAGCCACGACTATGCCCTGTACAGGGTTGAGCGGCAGGCGAAGGGTGAGCGGGATGGCACCTACTCTGCTGACGCGACCGCGTCTCTTGCTTTGGGCAATGCAATCGTCCAAGAAGAGTATCGGCGGACTGCTCAAAGCAAACGCCAAGCTGCCAAAACGGCGGGCAAACGCGATCAGCGGAATTATACCGAGTCGCTTGATTCCAGGTCTCAAGTCAAGACGCAAGCCGAACCTGAGCTTACGGATCAGACGGAACACTTGGATAGCTTCCTTGACAATGCTGCAACTGCCAAGCCGGCCAGCAACGCAAACCCCAAAAAGCCCAAAAACACCACGAATCTCAAACCCGAAGGTTCCAAAGTTCGGAAAGGGCGTGCAGCACTTCGAGCTGTTGACGGAGGGCCAAAGGCCTCGGAGCGTCCCTGGCACGGCTTTTCGAGGAGCAACGTGGCAGAGCAGATCGACTTTGATGCGCCACCGACTCTCTACTGAAGCTGGCTTGAGCTTATGAGCGACTGGGACTAGGCCTCAGACTGGGATTCAGTCAAGACTCAGTCCCAGACTCACCCCAAGCCCAGTCCCAGAATTCAAAATTAGATTCCAAATCCCCGATCCAATCGACAAGTGTGAGCTAAAGAAAGCACAATAGTTACTTTCCAATTTCTACACCCTGCATGCAGGGTGCTTAAGATCGTGGTTATCACCTATTCGGCCTGCTTGCGCAGCCCATGCTGCTGATTAGATACAGAATAACTATAAGAATCAGTCAGCATCTAGTCAGCGCATCTGTAGGGCGCTACAGAGCGCTACAAAAATAAGCCTGGCAACTTATTGGCGCAGCCTAAAACTTCAGTTCAAAGATATAACTGAGGCTTCAGCGTGTCTTGTAATCATCAATACCTATTACACATATTTCTGGAGATAAATTATGGATCTTTCTCATGTGCACTGCAGTTGCCACAAACTGTTTGAGTTGAGCAATCATGATCGGGCTATGTCCTGCCTGAAAGATTTTTTCGTTCCGCACCCCTCCGCCGAGCGGTTGTTCAAAAAGATGGACATGATTATGTCCATGCCAAGGAAGGTTGTTGCCCCTTGCTTGTTGTGTTTGGGTCAGGGGGGCGTCGGAAAGACGAGCATGATCCAGCTGCATCAATTTATAGCTAAAGCTTCAAGGCCAGCGTTTTGCGAATCAGAATCTACTCAGACCTCCACGCCGAGTTCCACCGTTTCGACCCGCCGCCCCTCGACGCTGGGGTTGACCTAGTAATCCTCGCTGGCGACATCAACAAAAAGGCTAGGGGCGTCCAATGGGCCAACGAGACGTTCGCCTGCCAGGTCGCGTACATCACAGGCAACCACGAATATTACGACGGGCACCTTGATCGCACCTTGCAGAAGATGAAGGACACGGCGGCCGGCCACGTGCATGTTCTAGAAAACGAATCGCTAATTTTGGGGGATGTCAGGATCCTCGGCACCACAGCATGGACTGACTTCACCTCAACAGGGAACTGGGTCGCAGCTAGCGGTGCCGCTAGGCAGTGCATGAACGACTTTAAGTACATTCGGTGTGATTCCCACTACAGGCGACTTCGACCGGACGACCTGATTACCCGGAACCGCATCGCCAATGACTGGCTCACCCAAGAGCTTGCTCAACCGTTTGACGGCAAAACGGTAGTGGTGACACATCACTCACCATCTTCCGTGGTTAATGCGCAGCCTAAGTGGCAAAGACTACTACGTTATCGCTAGCGAGCTCAGCGAGTCGCAGTGAGCATCCACTTGGGTTGGCTCACCCAGCATGAAGGCCGCTTTCAAGCTGTAGTACCTGGCAAGGCGCGGCGAGCACCTTGGATTTAAAGCTTTATGTATCCGCTGACCAACCGGCTGGACGGCTTCGTGCCCGTCCGTATTCACGTGGCCTTTTTCAATGCACTAAGGAAAATGCATGCCTGATCTGAAACGAATTGAGCTTACCGTCAAGAATTACAATGTTAAAAACGCTGCTGACATTGATACGCTCTATAGCCAGGTTCTCCGGGGTGCTGGTCGCGACAGTAGTTGCGCGCGATGGCGGCATCCTGAGAGAAATCAGTCGTGATCTGCGGGCCTACATGGATGCGACCGTGCCGCGCAGGTTCCTTGCACCGATCGGGATTCCACAGAGCGCGAGAGCCTGGACGCTTCTCAAAACTTTCCTGATGAAGAACCCCACGCCCCGGGAGTATGGCTTCTCTAACTGGCTGTGCCTGCCCATCGGAGATGACGGAAAAGAAAACGCCTGGAGTCGGTTGACCAAGGTTACCTCCGCCGGGCAGGTCGATGACGTCGGCTTCACGCCTGCAGTCTCGGACGAGGTTCGTCATCAGGCTCTTGATGAGGCCGCTGAGCTGATTGAGGAGCACAAGCACAGCTTCCTGCCAAAACATAATGGCAACGCGCTCGCCCTATCCGATGGTTTTTTGTTCTTCGACCCCTCAAGTAATGTGGGCAAGGACTGCCAAAACGTACCGCAAAGCACGGTGTTCTTTACGATTGCTGCCGTCCTCCAGTTCGCTCGGGAGCACGAAAATCATGAGCTGCGCCTGCAACCGACGGGGTATGAATCCGTGGTGTTATCACCGGAGTGCTTCCTCCGGTTTAACGACAACGTCCTGCAGGCGTCATTCCTCCGGGCGTGTCTCCCTTCAGAGCTTGATTACTCAGCAAGCCCGGAATTGAGCAAGCTGATGAAGGAGTTCATCGCCAAGGTATTCGCCCGCTGGGAGCGGACTTACGGCGATGCCGCCTTAGAGTTTGCCGCTGCACTGGCTACCGGTACGCTGAAACTCACGCAGGAAGACGCCCGGGCACTGCTCGAGGAGGCTATCGAAAACCGTAAGGACAAGGCCTCCAGCCTGCTGGGATTGCTCCTGCTGAGCCAACGGGCGCTGTTCCCTGCCTCCGAAGGGTAGAGCAGAGGCTGTAAACCAATTTTTTATACTGTTAACCGCTGTGGTTTACAGTGCAAAAAGTTGGTTTACAGCTATCTGTGTGAGGCGACAGTGACTAGAAGACGCCGTTGAAATCTAAGGTTTACCTTAGTTTTTGCAGACTTCTGAGCGGTTGGGGTGAGAATCTAAGCTCTAGCTTAGTTTTTGCCTAGCTGTGCAAACCGCTGGCGCTTGTGCGGAAAAGGGCAAAGGCAAGGGCAGGGTGCCTGGAGCGGGCGTGGTCGACCCAATACTGTATATATATACAGCTTTAATGTCCAATCAGGCGGCGCAGCAGATGTGTAGTGAGCATGGTCGCAATTGACTTAGTTTATCTGATTGAGACTGAGTTTTTAGCCTGGCACAGGTAGGGTCTCCATGGGATACCAATGCTGCCCTGTGCGTATTGAGCTTGCCCTTTCATTATAGTGACGCAAGAGCAGGGCAGCGCAGTATCAGCCTCTGTCTCGCGTTCCTAAGTGTTTGACCGACCGCGCTCGCTCTTGATCATGTGAGTGGTAGTAGGTGTTTTGAGTTGTCGCCAAGTTGGAATGCCTTAGATCGTACTGGAGATCCTTCGCGTTTCTGAACGGCGCATCAAAGGTCGCCGAGGTATGACGTAGCCAGTGCGATGATGCTACGCGCAGGCTGTCCATTTCATAAGGCTCACGTCCTTCTGCACGCATTCTGACGAGCGCTTGGTCAAAAACGGTTTGGAGGAGGGCGCGCACCTGTCGATCCGAGAGGCCTGCGCGACCGCTCAGCGTTTTCAGAAGCGGAGTTTTCTCCTGATAAGTAGGCAATGGACTCAGTCCAATGAAGGTACGGTACCTTGTGAGATACTTCGTTACATACTCATCACGCACTGCGATTTTTCCGGACTTGTTGCCCTTACCCACAACATAGAACCACCAGTTTTCATCAGCATCCAGACGAAAATCTCCCATGGTGGGCTGCCAATTGGTACGCCCAACGATATCCGATATGCGCAAATACATGCTGAACATCGTAACGAGCACGAATAGGGTGCGCTCATGTTTCCTAGGATCAGCAGCGGCCATGGATTCTGCAGTGTCAATCACATAATCCCATTGCAAAGGGGTCAACGCCCGAGAAGTGCTGGATTCTAGCTGAGATGAACTATACTGCCCCTTTTTAGAAACCTTGCGGAACGGATTCGAAGTAGCGATTTCTTCTTCCACTAGATATTCATAAAAGCCGCTTGCAATTTTGAATACATTGCTCATGCTGCCGGATGATGAGTGATAGTCGGTCGACGAATTGTCCCCAGTACTTTCACTCAGGCTGCGATTTTGTTTCGGAGCGCGCAGTGTGAAAGGCTTCCATTTGGGGTTGGCCGCTAATTCCAGATCCGGTAGCTGATCAGCACTACTTAAAGCATTTTCTGAAATGAACCGATTGCGAATGACTGGCCCAACCCAAGTGGCTGGCGGGTGTTTGCAAAACTCAAGATACGCTTCGGCATCAAGCCGTTTCAACTCGTGCACAGGCTTCTGGCGCACAATCAGCGCCCAGAGAAATAGCCGCTCAACGTGGCCTCGGTACGTGCTGTATGTGAGCGCGTTGTCGGCATAACACCTCAGATAACCCCTGATAGCCAGGAACCCTGGGATGGCTTTGAGTTCGGGAGCAAAGCCTTCCAAGAATCGCTCGACGCTCGTGATTGATGGCCGGCCTACAGTGAAATCCTGATCCACGAAATCACTGTGAGATTCAAATATGGGCCGGGGAGTGCAGGTCATCTTACTTACCGTAATGGGCTGGCATACGTCAGCAATTGAAACTTCCTAATCTGGCTGTTTTAGGAAGTTTTCACCTCCTGTACCGCCCGCTTCAATCACTCACTTCAATCGACTGGCCATAGTTAATGGGAATTGCCGGATAGTAGCGCCAAGTTTGGCCGACCGCAACCTTGACAAATTTTTTGCCCATCAACACCATCCGTCCGTGACTATCATGCTTGCTTGACATATGACAAGAAACTCACTAGGCCATATTCGGAGTTATGGATCTGCCCGGCTGCGTCATATATGAGCAATTTGCATCTGGCAGCGTCAGACATTGGTGGTGCCGTGCCACTCAGATAAATTTCGGTTTATAAGAATATTGTTGTTTTAGCTTCAGTGGCCACCTTCGGGTGCAGGACTTTAGGAACTATGCGAATTTCCTCTATATTGTTTGCAGGATGAGGAAGCCTCTTTGAGGTTCTCTAGTCACTGGCGTGAATTGGCAATATAGGTATAAATACGCTTCGTCACTCCAATGTCCATTTCCCCCCCGAAAGTGTCCAAATTACAAGCTTATTCATACGAAAGTGTCCGCATTATTGTCGTGCAAGTCGATTTCGGAAAGTGTCCGCACTGACCGCAAATTACACCAAAGGCAGCAAAAACAGGGATCCCGCCTGGTGGTTGCTCAGGGCGGGCTTTGGAAAGTGTCCGCATTATCGTCGCGTTCGCAGAAAAACGGCTCGGAGAGTCGTTCGTGGATGAGCTGTGCGAAAGCTTTACTGCTAAGCGGTTTCCAGAGACCTCAATTCCAAGATCGAGATCGTGGAAACCGTTGTGAGGCCCGGAGCGCTTGGCTTGGAGCGATTTGTCTGCTTGGTGCTGCTGGGCTTCGGGGGCGGTTCAGGGTATATGTGTATTTCAGGTGAGAACTGTGGCTCGTTGAGCGTTGAATATGGAAAGTGTCCTGATTATGGGGTTCGCTGTGTGCGCAGGAAGGTGTCCGCATTAGGCGCAAACCACCCTGCAGGCGTTAGATTTACTGGCTTACAGGGGTGGTTTTGGAAATCCCGCAGATTACTCGAGTGTCCAGATAGCGTAGAAAACCGGAGCAACGGTTCAAACGATCGTTTTTTGAAGATACCTAATGGATTCAAGGGTTTGCGGAAGGCGCTCAGAGGCAAAAGTGTCCGCATTTCTGAGGTTTGCTGGAGTTCAGAAGCATCCCAGAAAGGCTGGAGGCCTTGTGGGCTGGGGGGTTCGGGGTTTTCAGGGGTAGGAGTGTCCGTGATTCGCGACGGTTACAGATTGCTCCGAGTCACATGGCCCGTCGAGAGAATGGACGCCAGAATAATATTAGATTTAACATAATACTCATTATGCGCATCTTCGCATGGAACTGTCGGGGGCGTGGGTGGGCAGATTTGATGCCAGGCTCATAATGGATCGGCCTGCTTGGCCGTCTTAGGCTGGAAATCAGCCGGCGTCATACCATGGCAAACCATGAACAAGTCGCGGCATCCTTGCTCGCGGTACCACTTCACAACGCACTCAATCAGGTCGTCCAAAACGTAAATCAGCGTGTCGTCATAACCGCCTGGCGCGCTGGCTTCATACGGATAACGCGCACTCGTGAAGACATTGCGGTAACGCTCAATGTATTTTTCCTGCCGGCCAAAGCCAAGATGGTCCCTGACCTCAACCGATACAGCGTGGAACAGCGTCAGCAATCGTGCTTATCCAGCCTCGGTGCAGCTCAACCAGAACGCTCAAGTTCAAGGTGAGCTGCCTTGATCTTACTTGCGTCCAGGTCGTGAGTGTCATGGACCTGGCCGTGGTTTCCGTTTGGACAGGCAACGAAGCTTTTAAGATTTCCCATGCCAATTGCCGCATTTATCTGGGCAATAGCCATCATGTCGTGACCGGTACGCAGGTGCTTTACTGCCTCGCAAAGCGGTAAGCGCTTTCGATCATCCAAGGCGTAAGGTGCTGCTGCATCGAAATTCTCCGTCAGTTGAGCTACCTAGCTCATTCTTGAACGCTAGCGTACGGGCGTGAGCGTTAGCGATCATGCGTGAGCTACCCCTAGCTCAGCAGATGAGTTACCCTACCCTTATAATATGACAATGTTGAATAACTACACTAAATATTCATTTAGTTTAGTTATAAATAACCCATCGTCTCACGCAGGTTTGCTCAGGCCAAAGGCAGCGACAAAACGGCGGCCAATCCCCCACTCTCCCTATTCTCGAGACGCACCCGTCCGCCAAGGCGGTCGATGATGGTAGCGACGATAGACAACCCCAAACCGGCACCACTCGGGCTGTTACGGCTGTAGAAGCGCTCGAATACGCGCGCGAGTTCAGCCTTTTCAATACCCGGCCCCTCATCCTCGACAATCAGTTCGAAGCGGGTCTCCAGGCGCTTGAGCAACACTGTTATACGGCCGCCTGGGGGTGAGTGCTCCACCGCGTTGGAAACCAGGTTCTGCAGCGCGATCGCCAAAGCACTGGCATCGATGGCCAGATGATGATCACCTTCGCCAATATCCAGTGACGGCTCCAGGCCACGGTCCAGTATCCACGGGGTCAGTTCAGCCAAAGTATCGGTGACCAATCCGGCAAGGTCGACCTGGGCAGTGACACGCTGCCCCACCCGAGGTTCGACGCGGGCCAGTGTCAGCAATTGGTTGACCACCCTGGTCAGGCGGTCCACCCCGGCGATGAGGTAACCCAGCGCCTTGCGACGCTCGGAGTCATTGTTGGCCGCAACTGCATTCTGTGCATGCAGACGTAACACCGCCAGAGGCGTGCGCATTTCATGGGCGGCATCGGCAATGAACCGATGCTCACGCTTCAACAAATCATCGATCTGGGCCAACAAGCGATTGATAGCCGCCTGCATGGGCTCCAGTTCGGATGGCAATGGCACCAGTTGCAGTGGTTCCAGCGAATCGGCATGACGCCCACGGATAACATTGGCCATATTCTGCAACGGGCGCAGCCCCCAGCCGATCGCGGCCCATACCAGCAGTGCCAACGCCAGGCTACCAAGCAAGAACGGGAACAGGGTGTGGCGAACGATGCGGTCAATCAGGTCGTAGCGCACATCGTCGCGTTCGCCAACCCAGATGACCCAGTGCTTTTCCGGGATTGGCAACACGAAACCGCGCCATTGTTCGCCACCGCTGGCAAAGTCGTAGAAGCCCGGGGTAGTCGGCGGCGGGTCAAGTTTGGGCGCACTCGGTGTTTGCACCAGCAGCGAACCGCCCTCCCCCCATACTTGAAATGCCAGCTTGCTTTCGTAGGGGTGACCAACGCGGTGCTGCCCGGCTTGCCCCAGTGCTTCATTGAACGCGCGGTACATGGCGTCACGCGAATTGTCCTGCACAGGCATGCTCATTACGCCCTGCAACAAGCGAGCGTTTTGGGCAAGGTGCGCGTCATACACCTCGTTAATCTCATGACGGCTGTCGTGATAGTTATAAAGCACCAGCAGGCCTGTACCGAGTAACAGCAACAGCATCACCCGCCACAGTGTGCGTTGGCGCAACGAACTCATGCCTTGACCTCGACTCGCCAAGCATTGCCACGCACCGTCGGCAAGAAGCCCTCCTGGCACAAACCATTGCCAATGCCCTCAGCCAATGCAACATCGTCCTCAACCCGCCACCGCCGCATATTCAGTCCTGTTTCTCCTTGATGGCTTTGAGTAAAGCATCGATATCGGCACGCCGGCCCTGGTCCGCCAATTCACGCCCTGGCCGAGGGGGTGCCTGCAAGGCCTTGTGCAAGGCTGTTGTGGCTTCAGGATAGCGTTTTTGCCGGTACAGATGATCGGCCCAGAAGTAGTTGCTGTCGATTCCGTTTGGGTTGATCCGCAGGGCCTCACGCAGCATGGCCTCGGCCTTGGCGGCATCGCCGAAACCGATCGGCCAGCCAGGTACCTGGTCGTACAGTGTGCCTAGGCTGGTGTAGGCCGAGCCTTGCAGGGCATCGGGGTCCAGCTTCATGGCTTGCTCCAGGCTAGCCTTCGCCGCCTTGACCTTGCTCAGCGCGCCCAAGCCACCGACAGCGCCGGCCCAGCTGCTGTTAATGATGCCCTCCCAGATCAACGGCTCAGGTGTGCCGGGGTATTGATGAACGAATGCCGTTGCGTCGCCGGCCAGTTTTTCGAAGGCGTCGGCACGTTTTTCTTTCGGCAGTTGATACTGGATCTGCGCCCAGCGCTGCTGCAGATCATTCAGGTGTTGTGTACCGGTTTGGTCCAGTGCCCAAGTGAAGGGGGCAAAGGCCAACAGGCTGACGAAGTACAGACGCTTCATTTGCTCGACTCCTTGGAATGACTCCCGATGTACCGCCGGATCACTGGCAGTTGCTTGCGCAGCGCACGGTCGACCACCCCCGGCAACATGCTATTGATACGCACGAACAACTTCTCCGGCCAGCCCAGGTACAGTTCGTTACGCTCGGACTGCACCGCCTCGAGCACGGCGCGGGCGACATCGGCAGGGTCGTCCACGCCAACTTTAAGCGCCTGATTAAGCGCCGTCGCGGCGCTGCTGTTCATGCCCGTGCGGGTGGCCCTGGGCGCCGCGTACAGCACATTCACCGTGGTATCGGCCAACTCGCGGCGTAGCGCTTCCGAAAAGCCACGCAGTGCAAACTTGCTGGCGCAGTAAGTGGCATAACCGGGGTAGCCGATCGAGCCATAAGTGGAACCGACATTGACCACCAGCCCCTTAGGTTGCGCGCGCAGCAGCGGCAGGCAGGCACGCGTCAGTTGCAGAGGGGCTTTGAGGTTGATATCCAGCAACTCGTCCAGCGCGTACTCGTCCAGTTGGTCGAGCAAGGCGAAACGGTTCACGCCGGCGGCATTGATCAGCACATTGATCCCGCCCATCTCGCGGGCCCGGCTGACGACCTGCTCACGACCTTGCTGGGTGCGCAGGTCTGCTGTTTGCCAGCGCAAGTGCTCCGGGTAGCGGTTCATCAGGCCTGCCAGCTTGCCCAGGTGTCGACTAACCGCCAGCACCCGGGCACCCGCGGCGCACAGTTGCTCGGCAAGCTCCAGGCCGATACCACCACTGGCCCCGGTCAGCACCACCACCGATTCAGACAAGCGCATGGTGCACCTCTGGCTGGCCCGCCTGCGGCAAGCCTTCGAACATCCCGGTATACAGGCGGTAAACCACCTTGGCGGCGTGTATCACCGCCTGGTGATCTTCGACGTCTTCCAGCCGGTCCATCAACCGCTTGTAGGTCACCATGTGGTCCTGGTCCAGAGCCCCGTGGGAGCTGAGGTAGCTGAACGCGCTATCCGGCAACCCCAGGCTGTTCTGGATCGAACCGGCGGCATGGGTGGCCAAGGCGATGCTGGTACCTTCGAGCACGTTGACCATGCCGAACAGCCCCACCGGGTTGCCGCGGGCGATAAGGTCGTAAAGGTAGGCGACCATCAACTCGATCGGCATGGCCGGCCGGCCGTCCCGCACCGCTTCCCAGTCACCGCCACAGGCCTTGATATCGTTGAGGATCCACTGCTCGTGGCCATACTCCTCTTCGATGTACTCGCACACGGCGCCACGCAGCCATTCCAGCCGCGCGGGTAAACGCGCACCGCAGGCCATCATCAACGGTACGGTGTGACGTACATGGTGGTAGGCCTGGGTCAGAAAAGCGATGTAGCTGTCCCGGCTGACCTGGCCGGCCAGGGCTGCACGAATGACCGGCACCGCGAACAGGGCCTGGCGTTCGTGGGCAGTTTGCAATTGAAGCGTGTCGAAAAATGACATGACGGACCTCACTGGATGTCGGACAACAGAGCGTGATAACGCTGCAAGATCGCCTCGCGTCGCGGGCGGCCATTGGCAGTCAAGGTATGCTCGGCAGGCGTGAGCGGGCCCGGCAGGCGCCGCCAGGCATGCACCCTGGCGTAATCAGGCAAAGTCGCATTACTGAGTTGCACGGCCTGCTCGATGGCCTCATCAGTGGCGCCTGGATCAAGCGGCCAGAGCAATGCCAGGTTGCGCGGCAGCCCTTCGCCGTGTACGAACGCCTGGGCGATGACGCCGCTCTGGGTCAGCTCGGCTTCCACCCATTCCGGGTTGACGTTGCGACCGAAGCTGGTAATGAACTGGTGTTTCTTGCGCCCATTCAGGTACAGGTAACCCTGGTCATCGAAGTAACCCAGGTCGCCTGTGGCCCACCAGGTTGACGAGACCGGTGCCTCCCCCAGGTAACCCAGCAGCACCGAACCGGCGACCAATACCTCGCCATCCTCGGCGATACGCACCTGCACATGCGGCAATGGCCGGCCGACGCTGCCTGGGCGCTTTGCCCCCGGGCGATTGAGCGCCACCACCGAGGCACACTCCGACAGGCCGTAGCCTTCGAATACCGGCAAGCCAACCGCCTCGGCCCGCGCCAGCAGGCTGGGCGATACCCGTGCTCCGCCGACCGCGACGAAGCTCAGTGCACCAACCGGCATCAAGCCACGCTCGATCGCCGTCACCAGGCCCATCAGCAGTTGCGGCACCAGGATCAGGCTCTGCGCCCGGCTAAGGGCTATGCTCGCCAGCAGCCGCTTGAAATCGACCTGGCTGGCGCCGCCCATGCCCAGTTGCGCTTGTGGGTACAGCAGCACACTCGCCCCTGCCATCAAGGCAGCATAAACGCCCAGGTTTTCCAGCAATACGCCCAACGGCAACACCGCCAGGTAGCGCTGGGGCTCGGTGGGCCGGCTGGCCATCGCCAGTTCATGGGCTACGCGCAGCATGGCATCCGCGCCCAGGCACACACCTTTTGGGGTCCCTGTACTACCAGAGGTGTAGGTGACCTTGGCGGTACCTTCTGGCAACGCCACAGCTGCTTGCAGCGTGCGCGCCCAGAACGCATCGTGCTTGGCGAAGCCAAGTTGACCAAGCGTGTCCTCCCAAGCCGGCAGGCACAAGGCCAGGGTCGCGCCGCTCTGCTCGATGCAATGACGAACCTGCGATGGGCTGAAGAATGACGGGACGATCACACAGGCTCGCCCCGAAACCAGTGCCGCCAGGTCCCAGAACAGCAGTTCTGGCCCATTATCCAGTGCCAGCACCAGCGCGCCTGGCTGTTGTTGACGCAGTACATCAGCACGCAGGTCCACCTCGGCGAGCAGTTGCATATAGCTGAACCGCTCAGTTGCACCCTCCACCGCCACTGCATCACCGTGCGCTTGGGCATGCTCGAACAACACGCGTTTGAAGCGCTCCAACTCATGCGGCATGGCCGGTCTCCTCGGACAGCACTGGCAAGCCCAGGCGCTGGAACACGCCGGCCTGGTTCAAGCGATCGAAGCCATAGCGGATGTCACCGACGAATACTTGCGGGTGCTGGGCGTAATAACTTCCCCAATGCTCCGCCGGCTCGTTCAGGCGGGCCGGGTCGGCCTCAGCCAGCACGTGCGGCACCAATCCCAGACGCTGGAAGCTGTTGATCAGCGTCGACGCCCCGGTAAACACCACCCACCGAAGGCCCCGTGTAGCGAGCAGCCAGGTCACTGCTATGATCATGATCCGGGCACTGCCGGCACTCAGCGAAGCCAGGTTGCCGACCTCGACTACGCTTTCGCGCTCAAGGGGCTGGCCCGCTATGCGCGAAACCGCGCTTTCCACGGGCTCATCCAGGTAATGCTCAAGAAACAGCAGCCCGCTGCTGGCCGGGCGCATACCCGCCGCAGCGATCAAACGCCCATGGCTGTCATGTAACGCCAGCAGTTCAGGCAGGAAATGATGAATATCGGCGTGATGCGTCGTGGCAAAGCACTGATGGATGAACTGCTCAAGCTCGCCGCGCTTGGGGTCACCGTGCAGCAGAAGCGATAAACAGGCGTGATGATCGATGTGGCTGCCAATCGGCAGCGGGAGCAGGTTGCTCCAGGTATATTGAGTCATGAAACTCCCCCCGATAGGGTTGGTTAGGGGGAGTATTCATGGCGAATCTGAAGGGAATCTGAAGTGGCGGTATCGACGTTCGTCTCGCTTGACCGATCGGTCGATAACCTAGCGGGGCTGGTTCCAGCTTATCCGTTTCGGCTTGACTGACCGGCGCCAATCGCCTCCATCCAGTTGAACAGCAGCATGCCCGTCAGCATCGCCGCCACGAATAGCCAGGCTTGCCAATAGCCGCCGGGGAGCAACACCAGCGCAGGCCCAGGGCACACCCCCGCCAGCCCCCAGCCAACCCCGAACACAACGCTCCCACCCACAAGCCGCCGGTCAATGTCACGCCGGGAGGGCAACTGCATCTTGCCCCCTAGCAACGCCACGGGGTGTCGACGCGCCCAAGCCATCGGCAACAGCGCAGCACCGATGGCACCGACCATTACCAGCGCCAGCGACGGATCCCATTGCCCAGCCAGGTCAAGAAAGCCAAGCACCTTGGCGGGGTTCGCCATGCCGGACAGCAATAGCCCCATGCCGAACAGCACCCCCGCGATGAAACCACTGACACGGTTCATTTCACGCTCCTGACAGAAGATGCCGAGCCACGAAGACGGTGGCAAAACCGGCCGCTATGAAACACAGCGTCGCCACTGCCGAACGGGGCGACATTCGCGACAAGCCGCACACACCATGGCCACTGGTGCAGCCAGCGCCATAGCGCGTGCCCAAACCTACCAGAAGCCCCGCCACCACTAGCAACCACGGCGCCGTGTTGAAGTGAACAGGCGGCATGGCCACGAACGCTTGCCATAACAGTGGCGCGGCGATAACGCCCAGCAAAAAGAACACGTTCTCGCCACGCCCTTCTCCTGCGCGTTGCAGCAGCGAGCCGAGCAAACCGCTAATACCCGCAATGCGCCCGTTCGCCACGGCAAACAGGCCAGCGGCCAAACCGATCATTGCCCCCCCAATCAATGCCGACCACGGCGTGAAGGCAGCCATATCAATAAGCATCTCAGCGCTCCGTAACAAACGACAGGCAAAAACCAGATGCCATCTTAACGCTGTACCCATGCCGCTGATATCCACGCGTTGTGGCGGCCCGTCGGGTCTATGACGGGCGTCAATTGCTGCTACGCTTTGAGTACCTGTTCAGGAATCCGTCACGCTGGACTGACGGTTTAGCACAGCTGAGTTCCGCTATTCTTCAGGCCCCCCTTCTGCCCATGACCTTTGCCCCACAAAGGTGCCGATATGTCTGCGTTCAACAGGCGTTTGAACAGACGGATGCGGGCTGCGCATGCCGAGTGGAAATCCACCTCGAAGCACCGCGATCCCGTGGATCTGATACATGGCCACGCCCTGCATTAAAAGCGTATGCATGAACGCTATCACTGCACTCAGCGCGCGACGATCTGAAAGGCAGTGGAAGTTATCTTAGGTCAACAATACGCGTAGTAACCATGCGCAATCGCCCAGGCCAGGACACCGCCAGAGTCAGCCAGCGGGCGTGGGCCTAACTGTCAGGATGCTGCACGGGGCATGACTGACCAGCCGTTCGGTGGTATCACCAATCAGCTTTGCCCAACGCCTGGCCTGCAGAACACCGACCACCACCACATCGATGTTCAGGGAAACGATATGGGACTCGATGATGCGCAATGGCGCGCCTTCCTTGAAGTGCCGGTGAGCGTGGGCGATACCATGGCTGTCGGCCAACGCGTCGAACGGCACCTGCAGTGACGCGCGCACTTCGTCAGCCCAAGGCGCGGCGAGGTCCGGGTTGGCCAGCATGGCGATGGGCAGGTCGTACGCCGAGAGCAGGTGAAGCTGGCCCTTGCATTGCGCGGCCAGTCGCTGACCTGCCGCAACCAGCGCATGGTTGAGGGCATCGTTCTCCGCCGATGGGTTGCTTACATCGGTGGCGACCAGGATGTTGCCAGGCATTGCTGGGGCGTTCGCCGGTACCAACAGCAGCAGCCCTGCGTGCGCATGCAACAGCACATGGTCTAGCGATGTCTGAGTAATTTGACCGAGCGTGGAGCAGCCGGTGCAGTCCTTGATCACCAGGTCAGGTGCATAGAGGGCGATGCAGGCCGGTACCACATCACGCCGGCTGAAGGTTTCTACGGCCTCGACCGTTGGCCGTAGGCAGGTTGCCGGCTGCTCCGCTAGCAACGCTTTGAGCGCCGCACTGAACCGCACGAACGCTGCTGACGGCAGCGGGGCTCCCTGCAATTCATGATGCACGCGTAATTCGGCGGGTTCATGGATACCCAGCACGTGCAAGGACGCAGCTGACGCCTCGGCCAATGCCATGGCACGGCAAAGTGCTGCACTGGTCTGGACTTCGGTCATGATCAGCATGATTCGGCGGTACGGGCTCATCGGTCACCTCCCGGCGCAGCGCCAAGACTTGCGCACGCCAATCATTATCAAGGCCAGTGCAAGGTCCATCTTGATAAAAATCAAGGCCCCCCGGTGCGATAGCGCCACCATAGGGCTGTACTGGTGCGCTATCAACGATGGCGGCCATCACTGCGGAGGCCATCATGAATGCATTTTCGCGGCTGTTGCTGATCTGCCATCCGGACCTGCACCCCTCACCCGCCCTGGCGCGAGCCCAAGCGCTGGCCAAGGCCACAGGCGCCACCTTGCACTTGGTGGTACTGAGTCAACTGCCATCACGCCTGGCCACCTTGGACCAGATATTACGGAGCAACGCCCGCAAGCAGGACGCCGAGCACCGCAAGGCATGGCTGAACGACCAAGTGAAGGCGCTTGGCGAGCTGGGCATCACTGCCTATGCCCAGACGCTGGATGACGACGACCCGCTCAAGGATCTGATCCGCCTGGCGCAATTGCACCGGGTGGAAATGTTGATCAAGGATATCCACCACGAAACCCTTGTCAGCCGTGCCCTGCTCACGCCACTGGACTGGCAACTGCTGCGCCGTTGCCCGATCCCGCTGCACCTGGTGACACGGGCTGATGCAACACTCCCACGCCGCGTACTGGCCACCGTGGACCTGGTCGAGCACGACCCTGCGGTCGACAAGCTCAACGACCGCATCGTGCAGACCGCCCAGGCGCTGGCGCAGCGCTGCAAGGCGCAACTGCATCTGCTCCAGGCGTATGACGTCAGCCCCAGTTTCGTCGCCTATGCTGCCGCGCCGGTGGCGTGGACAGACGAACTGATCGAGGACATAACCGGTCGGGCACGGGAGCGCCTGACGAAGTTCGGCAACAACTACGGTATCAAGCCGGATAACCTGCATTTGCTGCGCGGCGCTGCCCGCAACGTCGTCAGCGAATACGCCAATCAGCATGGCTTCGACGTGGTGGTCATGGGTACGCTCTACCATGAAGGGCAGACTAAAGTCATCGGTAGCACAACCGAGCAAAGCCTTTATAAAGTTAACACCAGCATCCTGGCGATCCACGGCTAATCAACCGCCTGGTTGCACGATCTTCCCGTCCCGGTAACCAGGCAGCTGCTTCACGCTCGATGCCAGTTCGTCCCCCCACTCGTGGCGCTCATGCCCCTACCCTAGAGCACTCCAGCACAGCTGTTGATCGGCAAAAGCAGTGAACCTCCAATCCCGGCAAGAATACCCGCAATGCTTACTGTCACACTGATCAACATGCTGGTGGTGATCCTGGTGGTGATCATTCACTACGAATGCCTGCTGCGCCTGAATGACTGGCTACCGCACCTCAAACTGTGGAGCCGATTTCGCATCGTCGTGGGCGTATTCGGTGCGTTGCTGGCCCATGCCTTGGAGGTTTGGTGCTTTGCCCTGGCATATTACCTGATGGCCCATGCTGAGGGCTGGGGCACGCTCAGCGGCAATTTCGACGGGAGTTTTCTGGACTGCGTGTACTTTTCCTTTACCACCTACACCACCATAGGCTTCGGCGATATTGCGCCCACCGGCCATCTCAAATACCTCACCGGTCTGCAAGCACTCACGGGCCTGGTGCTGATCACCTGGACCGCTTCGTTCCTGTTCCTGGAAATGCAGAAGTACTGGAAAGCCAAATAGGCCTGGCGCGGCAGTGACCACACCACGGTTACGAAATTTGCCAATGGGCATCATGTTCGCCTGACCTTTATCAATCTGCGGGGCGCCGTTGTCACTCGTTGGTTTGATCCTGATCAAAGCGCTGCAATGGCCTGGGCCTAGGCTGATTTGAGCAGGTTCAGCAGACATACAGTGAGGCAGCCATGGGCGGTAATGGCAGTGCCAAGGTCCGCTTGCTCGAAGCGTTGCCGGGCCCGGGTATCCAACAGTACCTGCGCCTGGCGCATTGCGGCCAGCAACGCAGCGAAGCGATGGCGGGCCAGTACTGCCTGTTAAGCCGTCATAGCGCTTGCTGGCCTTGCCGGTACGTGAGCTTGCCGAGTGGCGCCGGGTGCTTCCTGGTGGCCACCCAAAGCGCGCTGCCCATCGGCCAGGCGGGCGAGCTGTTCAGCTACTCCGGGCCGCTCGGCAGCGCCTGGCCGCTGCCCTTGCAGAGCGCAAGGCTCCTGGCCATCAGTCGTGCCGACGGCCTGCTGCCGTTACTCGGTGCACTGGATGAAATACGTTGCTGGCTTCCCTGGGTACAGTTGAGGCTGGCCCACCAAGGCATCGCTGCCGAACAGCTGCCAGACGAGTGTCGAACTTGGCTTTCGGCGCTTGCATCGCCGCCGCGCGACGGTAGCAGCGGCTGGCTGCAGACGAAGCAACTGCTGGAGACCTTCAAACCGGACACGGTATTCTGTTGTGCTCCGCCTCAGGTGGGCCGTGAGGTTGCCCGGCTGTGTTGGCTAAGTGGCATAGCGCCACGGCGCATCTGGTTGAGCACCGATCACGCGCCCCACTCCAGCGGGCTTGGGCACCCTCCTCAAGGTTGGCTTGTACAACGCTATGACAGGGTCCTCGCTGCACTCAAGTGGGTTCCTCCAGGCGGCATAGGTTGATCAGCCCTTGTGAGTCGACCAGCCTGACCTCCCGCCCAACGCATTGCATGAACCCTGCGTGGATGAAACGGCTGAACAGTCGGCTGACCGTTTCCTGGGTCAAGTCCAGGTAGTTGGCAATGTCGCCTCGCGACATCGGCAGGGTGAACACATCCTCTCGCAACCCTAGCGCCTGGTAGCGCGCCGACATACCCAGCAGGAACAGTGACAGCCGCTGGTCAGCGCGCCCGTGGCAGCAGCGAAGGTGCTCGTCCTTGCCCTGGATCCCCAGGCTGAGCATGTGCAGCAGCTGGTAACGCAGCCCCGGGATCTGCCCGGAAAGGTCCACCAACTGGTCCAGCCTGATGGAGCAGACCAGCGAGGTTTCCAGCGCCACGGCGAAGCTTCGGTAATGGCTGGCGCCGATAGCGTCCAGCCCCAGCATTTCCCCTGGCAGGATGAAGCCGGTTACCCGCTCGTTGCCGTCGGCATCGAGCAGAAAGTTCTTGATAGCCCCCGAGCGCAGGGCAAACACGTGCTCCATGGGCTCATTGGCCTTGGCTAGCTGTCCGGCTGAAGGCTTGCGAGGTTGCCGACCAAGGGTCGGCCTGACCGGCGCAGAGCTGGCAATTGACAAGTGTCAAGTCAACGCAGGGCCGAATGTCGACACTGAACCTCCATTGTTCATTCGACGCAGAGGACACGGTCATGGCACCTGTTGAGAGTTCCCGTCAAAGTTCAACACCTTCGTTTCCAACGCCCTCCGGCGAGCATTGGATCGAAGCCCTCGATAATGGCACTCACGTACTGATCAGGCCGCTCCAAGCCAAGGACCGACAACGCGAAAAGGCCTTCATCGAACGGCTGTCGCCAGAGTCGCGGCATTTTCGATTTCTGTGCCAGCTTAGGGAACCGGGTGAGGCGATGCTTGACCAGTTGATGAAGGTCGACCAAGACCAGCAGGCTGCCTTCGTCGCCCTTGCCCACGTGGATGGTGAATTGCAGGAGGTGGGTATTTGCCGCTACGCAGCTTGCACCGGCAAGAAGGATGAGTGTGAATGTGCCGTTACAGTACTGGACAGCTGGCAGCACCACGGCCTGGGGCGCCTGTTGCTCAAGCACCTCATCGACTGGGCTCGGGCCAAGGGCTTTCGGCAGATGTATTCGATCGATGCGGTGGGCAACCAAGCCATGCGTGACCTGGCCAAGGCGGCAGGGTTTACCACAACCACTGACCCGGATGACCCCAGCCAAGTCATCCATCGGCTCGCCCTGAACTGAACCTGGATGGCCGCACCATGCTCCTCATTGCGCGGCCATCCTGCGCAGGTCAAGGTGTAGTTGCCCGAGCCTCCTCGGGCAACAGGTCGAACTGTTCCAGGCAACGCTGCTCATCTGCCGATGTCAGCGCCTTCAAACCGCTCACTTCCTGCATGGGCGTTTTGAACAAGGCCAAGCGTATTACCCCATTGCGGTCCAAAAAGGTCTGCGCCAGGCACGTGCACACGGGTTTACCGACCACCGCGCCAAGCGTTTCATCGTCGGGGGTTTGCACCTGGGCCCGCAGGTTGGCTTCGCAATTGTCCACGATCTGCGCCACCGAGCGCCCCGCCAGCCACAGTGTGCCGCCACCCGTCAGCGCCAACAGCACAAGCGCCACCAGCAGCACGTTCGATTCCCGGGTAACCGAACTCAGGAAGGCAAGCCGGGCCTGCCAACCCGTTTCCTGGCCAATGAAAATGGCCTTGCCGACTGTGCGCTTCACGCTCCGCTGCACGGCCCACCCCAGCACGCCACTCAAGCCCAGCAATGTCAACAGCACCGCCGGATCGCGCATGGGTAGACGCCAGGTCGGGCTCAGGGCCAGGTAGGCGGACGCCGCGATAAATAGCGCGATGATAGCCACGATCCAACCCAGGCTGCCCCTGGGCCGATGTATCCAGGCGCGTAGTTTTGCCCTTGCTTGTGTGTTCATTAATACCTCCCGCACCAGGCTAGCGCACTGGGTCGATGGCAACGGTTTGCTGATACTCCGGCACGTATACCTGCCAGCCCAGCTCAAGGCTGATCCGCCGTCGCAAGGTGTCGGCCGCGTGCGGCTCACCATGAATGACGTAGGTCTGACGGGGTGGCCGGGTGAACCCACGCAACCATTCCATGATTTCATCGGCGTCGGCATGCGCGGAGAGGGTCTCCAGGGTGTGCACCTGCGCCCGAATCGGTACGTCCTCGCCCTGCAGGCGCACGCTGTGAGCACCGGCGACGATATCGGCACCGCGCGTACCACCGGCCTGAAAGCCGGAAAAAAGGATGCTGTTGCGTGGGTTGGGTGCCAGCGCCTTGAGATGGTGCAGCACCCGCCCGCCGGTCGCCATGCCGCTGGCGGCGATGATCACCGCCGGCTCGCGCAGCTGGTCCAGATGCCGAGACTCATCGACCGTGCGGATAATGTGGGCGCCCTGGCACATGGCGGCGCACTCCGTCGCAGTCAGCCGATGCTCGCGCCTGAACTGCTGGTACAGTGTTGTAGCATCGGTGGCCATCGGGCTATTGAGGTAAACCGGGATGTCCGGGATCAACCTGTCGCGCTTGAGTTTGTACAGGTAGTACAGCAGCAGTTGGGCACGGCCCACGGCGAACGACGGTACTAGCGTGATGCCATGGCGCAGAAGCGTCTCATTGATGACCTTGGCCAGGTAATGCTCGGTTGATTCAGCAGGGTGCTGGCGATCACCGTAGGTGGACTCCACTAACAGCACATCGGCCGTCCTGACCAGTTCTGGCGCACGCATGATGGGGTCTTGCGGGCGGCCTAAATCGCCCGAGAACAGCAAGGTCTGCCCCTCTGCGCTGATCTGCACCGTCGCCGCGCCCAGAATATGCCCGGCGGTACGCAACAGCAGCTCCATGCCCTCGGCGATCGGCGTTGCATGATGCAACTCCACCGGGCGAAACAGTGCCAGGGCCCGTTTCGCGTCGTCCTCGGTATACAGCGGTCGTGCCGGCGTGTGCTTGGAATAACCGTGGCGATTGGCATGTTCAGCCTGCTCTTCCTGCAATCGGGCACTGTCGAGCAACAGGATTTCCGCCAGCGCACACGTCGCAGGTGTGGCGTAAATCGGCCCGCTGTAGCCTTCCCGGGCCAGTACCGGTAGATAGCCGCTGTGGTCAAGGTGGGCGTGGGTCAACACCACGGCATCGAGCGCGCGCAACGCCGGTGAAGGCGGCTCCCAATTGCGCAGGCGCAGTTGTTTGAAACCTTGGAACAGCCCACAGTCGACCAGTATCCGCGTACTGTCGCGGGTCAACAGGAATTTGCTGCCGGTCACGGTGCCAGTGCCGCCCAGAAAGGTCAGTTAAATGGCGATGGCTCCCAGGTTTCGGCCACCTCAGGGTGAACCGCGAGCACGCTGCATGGCGGGCGGCTGACAATACGTTCAGTGGTGTCGCCCAACAGCTTATCCAGGCCCTTGGGCTGCACGACGCCCATCACCACCGCGTCAATGTCCAGTGCCGCCACCTGTTCGCGAATCACCTGTACCGGGCCGCCCTCCATGAAGTGTCGGCGGTCCAGCGCGACCCCTTCGGCATCGGCCAGTGCGTCGAAGGGCTCTTGCAGTGCCTCGCGCATCTCATCGATCCATGCCTGGGTGACACTCATGTCCGAGGCAAATACCCCGGCAAGGTTGTAGGCCGAAAGCAGGTGCAACTGCGCATCGCACTGCAATGCCAGTGCTCGCGCGGCAGCCACGAGCCCCCGATTGAAGCGTTGCTGGACGGCCGGTGTCTCGCTAAAAGCCGTATCCACCGCCACCAGAATACGTTGCGGCAATGAACTGGCCGCCGCTGGCACGAACTGGGTAATGCCCTTGAAACCTCGCATTAGCGCACAGTCCAACGGGGTGCCGAACAGCCGCACAAGGGCCGACGCGGTTTCGCTGTCCTTGATGACCATCTCGGGCTGCAGTTCGCTGATGTAATCGATCGCCTGGCTGCGGATATCGTCTGCGTTCAGGCTGTCGACCGTCAGCGTCAGGTGGCTGCTGCGGTGCCGCTCAACCAGTTCCGCCAGGCGCCTACGGTAGTGCTCGTACTGGCGCTTGATATCGGCCTCGTTCAGCCGCTCTTCGCGTAGCAGGTGCTCCTCGCTCGGCTCGAACAACCCCAGCACATGCACGCTGGCGCCGCTGACATGCGCCAAGGCAAGGCCCCTGCGCAGCGCGGCTGAATGCGGATCGACCTCGGTGAGCAGCACCAGCAGTTGTCGATATTGCCCCATGGTGAACCTCCGCGCTTACGCTACTGGGTGTGATGCAGAGGATATTCCGCGCGCACGGCCGATGTAGCTTGATGCAGATCAGAAAACCGCTACCCGGCCCGAACTTGATGATTGTCAGAACCAAACCGGCCCGCCACGTTAAAACTGCTGCAGCAGGCACTGATCAGGTAACCAGGAGGCGCCATGAACGGGCAGCAACCAGCACAGCCACAGACGTGTGAACACTGGGTGGAAAACCTTGAGGACGGTTCGGCGGTGCTGATCCGCCCGCTGCGTGAGGAGGACCACGAAAGGGACAAGCGCTTTCTGAGCACAATCGCCTATGAATCGCGGCGCTTTCGCTTCATCGCCGGGCTCAGCGGCGGCTTGCCTAGCTTGGACACGCACTGCATGCCCGTCGATTATCACCAGCGCATGGCCTATGTCGCATTGGTTCATGTAGACGGTAAATTGCAACAGGTCGGCGTCAGCCGTTATGCCGGCATACCGGGCAGCCAACGTTGCGAATGTGCCGTGGCGGTCAGCGAAGACTGGCAGCGCAAGGGGTTGGGCAGGCGCCTGATGCAACACTTGATCGCAGCAGCACGACGCAATGACTTTCAGTGCATGGTCTCCAGGGACCTGGCGAACAACTATGCCATGCACCGGCTGCTCAAGGCACTGGGCTTCAGCTCACGCTACTTGGGTGGGGACGTCAGCGAGATCCTCCACGAACTTGACCTGCGCCCTTGAACAGACAAGGCCCTTGCGGGCCTTGTGCTTTAGCCTTGGGAATGCTCCGGGGAAATCACCAGCACGCTGCTGTACAACCGATGCATCACCCGCTCCGCAGTACTGCCGATGAACCAACCGATGCCATGGTGGTGATAACTGCCCATGACCAACACATCGATATCATTGTTCTCCATGAACACTCCCAGCGCTTTGGCCGGGTCGCCTATGCGCATGTGCCGGTGTTCGGCGGCGATGCCATTGCGTTCGGCAAGCGCTTGGAACGCAGCGCTTTGGGCTTCGTGAAGCGTCTGGGCCAGGTTCGACTCGAACAAAAACGAATGCTCCCGGCTGCCGCCGGCATCCAGGTACATGGAGCCCAGGTCGTAGGCGTATAACAATTCGATCTGGGCATTGCACTGCAATGCCAGTTTCAGCGCTTCGCTGATGATCTGGTCGTTGAACCCTTCATATTGATCTTCAGGCCTGGACAGGTCCACGGCCGCAAGAATCCTGCGGGGCAATGCATGGCTGGCCTTGTGCACCAGGTGCAAGGGGATTCGTGTTTCACGCAGCAACTGGATATCGAGCGAGGTGAACATGGCGCGCATCCACCACGGCTCATGCTCGAACGCCTTGATCAGCATGGCGAACGGTTGCTCGCGCAAATGCACCAGGATCTCATTCAAAGGTTGCTGCACCCACACCACTTCGGTAGTGACCGTGACACCACTGCGCCGCATCGACAACGCCTGGCTTTCCAGCCATTCACGGTGCTGCTGCACATAACCCTCGCGCATCACCGCCAGTGCCTGGTCGTTGACCAACCCCGCCGTGGCAAGCCCTTCCAAATAGTCGAAGGCCAGAATATGCAGCGCCATGCCCTTGGCTTTGGCCAGCGCCGCGGCACGGTCATAGACCGGGGTTCGGCGCATCAGGGGGGACGCGATCATCAGCAGTCTTTGCGCAGTTTCCATGGCACACCTCGGCAGTTGCGATACGTGCCTAAAGCATCTGCCAACCCCGTCCGGCGTGCTTGATGTTTATCAAGTGGCGTCGCCTGCAGACAAACGGCGATGTCGAAGGGCCGAGAATTTGATGCGGATCAATGCTTCGAGACGTTAGCGGCGCACGCTCTGCCCTACCAACATGAGTCCCACCCCGGTTCGCGGCAAGGACGCCTTCATTTCGCATTGTTCTGCATTGATTTTGCTTATACATGCTTGGAGGCTCCAATGAACGTCTACGTTGAAAAGCACACCGAGCACGACCGCTGGTGGGTCCGCATGGATGAGTGGCGGGTCAGTTTCAGCACGGCTGTCGAAGCCAACCAGTTTGTCGAACGGCTCACAACCCGCCTCAATGCCCCCCACTCACTTGACATGCTGGCTGATTGTTCGCCCCGTACTGGGGCCACCGGCGCGCGCAATGCCCGCAATGGCGTAAAAGCTCAAGGCGATCTGCACTGCGCGAAGGAGGCCTGAAGATGTCAGGCCAACTTAAGGTCACGCTGCTCGACCCGCCGGATACCTCGCACACGGCAAACCCTATCCACTTAAAACCTCTGGCGACACTGTGTAGGGCGTGCCGCGTCAGAGGCCTGTGCCTACCCACTGGCCTGCCCATTCACGAAAATAGCTGCCTGGGCGCGTTGATAGGCCCACGTATGCGTATTCGCAAGGGTTCAGCGCTGTTCAATGCCAACGATCCGCTGACCACGCTCTATGCCGTGCATTGCGGTAGTTTCAAGACCAGCTTGAACACCGCCGAGGGGCAAGGCGTGGTGATCAACTTCTGGATGCCGGGTGACGTACTCGGCCTTGATGCCATTGCCACCGAGCACCATGTTTGCGACGCCATTGCCCTGGAAGACAGCGAAGTCTGCCCGGTGCCCTATCACCGCTTGCAAGCCCTGGCACGCGACTTTCCGGTCCTGCAACAAAGCCTGAATCGCTTGATGAGCCGGGAGATCGTGCGGGAACACCAGCGCGTGCTGATGTTATGCAACCTTACCGCCGAGCAGCGGTTGGCCAGCTTCCTGGTGGGGCTGTCCAGGCGCTTCGTCAGTCGCGGCTACTCTGCCCATGGTTTCATGTTGCGCATGTCCCGCGAAGACATGGCCTCGTACTTGGGGTTACGTCTGGAAACCGTATGCCGATCAGTCGCACGCCTACGGGCGCTGGGTATCGTCAACCTGCATGGCAGGCTGGTAGCAATTCTCGACATGCCTGCCCTGATAGCCCTCGAACAGGGCGGCGGTGAATACGAAGACAGGGTCGCCTTGAAAGCGCCATGCTCGACGCCGTAAATGTCGGCCATGGCGCCGTGGCGTTGGGCATCGGCATGTTGGTGGGGCTTGAACGCGAGCGCAAGAAAGGCCGTAACGAAGACCACGCTGCCGCCGGCCTGAGGACCTTCGCCATCACCGCGTTGCTGGGCTTCGTCAGCATGTTTCTGGCAGGCGCGCTGCTGGTCGCGGTGGCGAGCCTGGGCCTGGTACTCATGCTCTGCATGCACTATCGCAAACATGCCGACAAGGACCCTGAAGTTACCAGCGAAATTGCCCTGCTGCTGGTGCTGACACTGGGCGCGTTGAGCCTGAGCGAACCCGAACTGGCCGCCGCTGCAGGCGTGGTATTGACCGTGCTGTTGGCGCTGCGGCGCGAACTGCATCATTTCGTGCTGCAACAACTGAGCGAGGAGGAGCTGCGCGATGGCTTGATGCTGTCGACCGTGGCATTGGTGGTGCTGCCGCTGACGCCGGACCAGTTTCTGGGCCCGTACGGCGTGCTCAACCCACGCACAATTTGTAACCTGGTGGTTTTGCTGATGACCGTGGGTGCACTAGGGCACATAGCCATGCGCCTGATGGGGCCTCGGTACGGCCTGCCCCTGAGTGCGATCGCGTCGGGCTTTGCCTCGAGCTCGGCCACCATCGCCCTGCTCGCACATCGCGTGCGCCAGCAAGGCAGCGCTGCCAGGCCAATTGCCGGGGCTGCCGTGCTGTCCAACCTCGCCAGCATCACACAATTTGCCTTGGTCCTGGGGATCGTCGAGCGTCGCTTGCTCGAGCCTTTCTGGTCATCGATTGGCTTCGGTGCAGTGGTCACCCTGGTTTATGGCGTGTTTCTGCTTGCGCCTTGGCGTTCGGCTCATGCCGGGTCGGCGGCGCATCCGGGGGATGGCGCGTTCAATCTGTGGACCGCGCTGGCCATCACCGCTGCCATAACCGGGATTGCATTGTTCTCGGCATTTCTGCTTCAGCATCTGGGCCACAACGGCGTCAGTATCGCGGCCTTCGTCAGCGGTTTGGCCGATGCCCATGCGGCCATTGCCTCGATCGCCTCGCTGGTCGTTGCCGGCAGGCTCAGTGCGCATGACCTGGTGATACCGGGCTTACTCGCATTGACCGGCAACACGTTGACCAAATGTGTTCTAGCCCTGAGCAATGGCGGTTTGAGCTTTTCGCGATACCTCATTCCCGGCCAGCTGCTCATCCTTGCGGCAATGTGGTTGGGGGTACTCTTATAATGCTCAGGCAAGGCCACCAAAACGCTTGTAGAAGCCCTCGTTCACATCCGGTAAAGGCCCATCCGCCGTCTCCAACGCGGTATTCAGCCATTCTTCCGCCTTGGCACACACCAGGCGATAAAGGTTGCGGCACAGCTGTCGCGCAGCCCTTCCCTCCCAATCCCCTGGCAGCAGCTCGTCCGGCAGTTGTGGGTCGCGCAGCAACAGCCGGCGGTACTCATGAATAAGTAGCGTACGTGCCAGGAAGCAATCCTGCGCATCGAGTTGTTGCTGCTCCTTCAAACCATGCCATAGCGGCCTGAACAGCTGAATGAACTCGCTGTATTGCGCCCCCAGCTCGTCGATACGCCAGCTTTCCCGCACCTGGGCGCGCATGGCCTTGGATGCCAGCACCTCCTGGGTGTGGGTTTCAAAGACGATGCTGTCGTCGCTGGCTTCCAGGTCGCGCAGGGTGGCGGCCAGGTCGGCGCGATCTGCCCGTGGGCAGCCCAGCAGGTTCGGCGCCATGGCACCAAACCCCTGCCACTCCAGCTCCTCACGCAACGCCTTGCGCTTGCCGGCCTCCAGTTGCGACAGCAATACCAGCGTCCAGGCACCGTCCCAAGCGGGCTGGCTAGGGCTGTAGACCCGTTTGAAGGCCTTCTCGAACCGCCGACGGCCAGTACCGGTCAGGCTGTAGTAACTGCGTCGGCCAACCTTTTCGGCGGTGAGCCAGCCTTCCTTGGTGAGGCGAAAGATCGACGTGCGGATCAGCCGCTCATTGATGCCGATCGGCTCCAGCAGGTTGATCAAGCTGCCCAGCCAGACGGTTCCGCCGTGCGGCTCGATGGCATCGCCATACAAGGTGATGATCAACGAACTGGCTCGAATCGGCGTCTGTTCCTGGAAGCGGGTAATCAGGTTGTTCAGTGGGGCGAGAGTGCTCATGGGCGAACTGTGCGCGGATAAAGCACCGACTATACCTGCGCGGCGGGCCGGCTGGCGAATGCGTGACGCAACCTCGTTCATGCCTGTGCCTGGCCTTTGGGCCTGACGCCAGAGTCTTCCATGCGCGGGCGCTGTGCCTCGGCCTCGGTCAGTGGCGGGCACTCGACCATCGTGTTCATGCAGCGCTGCGTCAGCTGCTGGTACTGCGCCGTGCCGCGTTGCTTCCAGGCCAGCTCCTGTTCGGTCAATGGGCGTTTGACCTGAGCTGGCGAACCCATCACCAGGCTTTGCACCGCACATTCAAAACCCGCCTTGACGAACGCCGTGGCGGCGACGATGCAGCGTGGCGCTACATGGGCACCGTCCATCACTACCGCGTTCATGCCGATCAAGGCGTCCTCGCCTACACGACAGCCGTGCAGCACGGCGCCATGGCCGACATGGCCGTTGCGTTCGACCACCGTGTCGCCGCCCGGAAAACCGTGCATTACGCAGGTGTCCTGCAAGTTGGCGCCCTCCTCCAGCACGATGCGGCCGAAATCCCCGCGCAGCGATGCCAGCGGGCCCACGTAGCAACGCGGGCCGACAATCACATCACCGATCAGCACGGCACTTGGATGCACGTAGGCTGTGGGGTGAACCACCGGCGTCAGGCCGTCCAGTCGATAACAAGGCATGGCAAAGCTCCAGAAATGATGCGAAGTACGACTCAATCTTGTATCACAAGCTATTTACCCGTCAATCACCATGCGGGTGTATCGCTTTATTGGGCGCCGGCATTTTCGTTATAAATCACAAAATATCTATTACAAACAATAGATTGAACGTTTTACACGCTTAAATGCCATCCACAACCCTACAGCCAACCCCCACAAATAGATACATGAAACAATTTTGTATATTGCATTCTCGTATCACATTGAGCATATACTGGCTGCACCTGGACGCGACCCAGCGTCACGCCCCTGCAAACAATTCCAAGAAATGCCGGCCCCACGATGTGCCGTGCGTGCAGCCAGAGGAACCCCACATGCTGCGATATCTCGATGTGCAGGCGCCCGAACACGGCGTCCAGCTCATTACCCTGCAACGGCCCGAGGCCCTGAACGCCCTGTGCACCGAACTGCTGGCCGAGCTGGCCGCTGCGCTGGAAGCGGCCGGGCAAGACCCGCAGACTCGCGCCGTGGTGCTCACCGGCAGCCGCAAGGCATTCGCCGCCGGCGCCGATATTCGCGAGATGGCCGAACGCGACTTGGTCGGCATCCTCAATGACCCGCGCGTGGCCCACTGGCAAAGCATCGCCGCCTTCCCCAAGCCGCTGATCGCCGCCGTCAATGGCTATGCCCTGGGCGGCGGCTGTGAACTGGTGATGTGCGCCGACATCGTCGTCGCCGGCAGCGATGCCCGGTTTGGCCAGCCAGAAATCAACCTCGGCATCATCCCCGGCGCCGGTGGCACCCAACGCCTGCTGCGTGCGGTCGGCAAACCACTGGCCATGCAGATGGTGCTGACCGGCGAAGCCATCAGCGCCCGCCATGCCCTGCAGGCCGGCCTGGTCAGCGAAATCACCCAACCTGAACTCACCCTGGAGCGGGCCGTGCAGGTAGCCCGCAGCATCGCCGCGAAAGCACCGCTGGCGGTACGCCTGGCCAAGGAAGCCCTGCTCAAGGCCGGTGACACCGACCTGGCCAGCGGCCTGCGCTTTGAACGCCACGCGTTCACCCTGCTGGCCGGCACCGCCGACCGCGACGAAGGCATTCGCGCCTTCCAGGAAAAACGCCAGGCCCGCTTCCAGGGCCGCTGATCATCTTTCCCTCGACTGACGGAGCGAGTCTGTCATGACTTTCCAGCACATCCTGTTTTCCATCGAGGACGGCGTCGCCCTCCTCTCGTTGAACCGCCCCGAGCAGCTGAACAGCTTCAATACCGCCATGCACCTGGAAGTGCGCGAGGCGCTCAAGCAAGTGCGCCAGAGCAGCGAAGCGCGGGTACTGCTGCTGACCGCCGAAGGCCGTGGTTTTTGTGCCGGCCAGGACCTGTCCGACCGCAACGTCGCGCCGGGCGCCGAAATACCCGACTTAGGCGAGTCGATCGATAAATTCTACAACCCGCTGGTGCGCACCCTGCGCGACCTGCCGCTGCCGGTAATCTGCGCGGTCAACGGCGTGGCCGCCGGTGCCGGTGCCAACATCCCGCTGGCCTGCGACCTGGTGCTGGCCGCCCGTTCGGCCAGCTTCATCCAGGCCTTCTGCAAGATCGGCCTGGTGCCGGACTCTGGCGGTACTTGGCTGCTGCCGCGCCTGATCGGCATGGCGCGGGCCAAGGCCTTGGCCATGCTGGGCGAGCGCCTTGGCGCCGAACAGGCCCAGCAATGGGGGCTGATCCACCGCGTCGTGGACGATGCGGCCCTGCGCGACGAGGCCCTTAGCCTCGCCCGCCAACTCGCCACCCAGCCCACCTACGGCCTGGCCTTGATCAAGCGCAGCCTCAACGCCAGTTTCGACAACGGTTTCGATGAGCAATTGGAGCTGGAGCGTGACCTGCAACGCCTGGCTGGGCGTAGCGAGGATTACCGCGAAGGCGTGAGCGCCTTCCTGAATAAACGCACGCCGGCATTCAAGGGGCGTTGATCATGAGTGCACTCGCAAGCAATGCGCAGGTGGCGGTGATCGGTGCCGGTGCCATGGGGGCCGGCATCGCCCAGGTGGCCGCCCAGGCCGGCCACCC
The DNA here is from genome assembly GCF_003627215.1 of Pseudomonas sp. Leaf58. Classification (NCBI taxonomy): domain Bacteria; kingdom Pseudomonadati; phylum Pseudomonadota; class Gammaproteobacteria; order Pseudomonadales; family Pseudomonadaceae; genus Pseudomonas; species Pseudomonas sp. Leaf58. The sequence continues at coordinate 2,633,019 of NZ_CP032677.1, read as the reverse complement.
GGTAAAGCTCTACGACAACCGCCCCGGCGCAGCGGCCCAGGCGGTGGCTGGCATTGACCGGCAACTCGCCCGCCTGGTGGAAAAGGGCAAGTTGCAGGCCACAGCGCGGGCCGCGATCAGCGCCCGACTGTGCCCGGTGGATACCCTCGAGGCCCTGGCCGATGCCGGCCTGGTGATCGAAGCCATCGTCGAAAACCTGCCGGTTAAACAGGCACTTTTCCGCCTGCTGGAGGCCATGTGCGGCGCCGACTGCATCCTCGCCAGCAACACCTCGTCACTGTCTATCACCAGCCTGGCGGCCGGCCTGCAGCGGCCACAGCAAGTGGTCGGCATGCACTTCTTCAACCCGGCCCCGCTGATGGCCTTGGTCGAGGTGGTCTCGGGCCTGGCGACCGACCCAGCCATTGCCACGGGCATCTATGCCACCGCCCAGGCCTGGGGCAAGCAGCCCGTGCACACCCGCTCCACTCCGGGTTTCATCGTCAACCGGGTGGCGCGGCCGTTCTACGCCGAAAGCCTGCGCCTGCTGCAAGAAGGCGCCGCCGATTGCGCCAGCCTCGACGCGCTGCTGCGTGATGCCGGTGGTTTCCGCATGGGCGCATTCGAGCTCACTGACCTGATCGGCCATGACGTCAATTACGCGGTTACCTGCTCGGTCTTCGACGCCTTCTATGGTGATTTCCGCTTCCAGCCATCACTGGTGCAAAAAGAGCTGGTGGACGCCGGGCGCCTTGGGCGCAAGAGCGGCCAAGGCTTCTATAGCTATGCCGAAGGCGCCGAACGCCCGCAGCCACTTGAGCTGCATAGCCCGGCCACCGCCCAAGCGTGCGTGGTCGAAGGCCATTTGGGGGTAATGCAACCGCTGGTCGAGCGCCTGCGCCAAAGCGGCGTCGCCGTGGCCCAGCGCGCCGGCAGCGGCCTGATCCAAGTGGGCGATGCCACCCTCGCACTGTCCGATGGCCGCCTGGCCAGCCAGCGCGCACGCGAAGACGGCCTGCGCAATCTGGTACTGCTCGACCTGGCCCTGGACTACGGCACGGCCACACGCCTGGCCATCAGTTGGTCGGCCGACACCAGCGACACCGCCCGCGACCAGGCGGTGGCCTTGCTGCAGCGTGCGGGCCTGAAGGTAACCGCCGTCGCCGACCTGCCCGGCCTGGTGGTGCTGCGTACCGTGGCAATGCTCGCCAATGAGGCCGCCGACGCTGTGTTGCAAGGCGTCGGCAGCGCCAGCGACATCGACCTGGCCATGCGCGCCGGCGTCAATTACCCCTGTGGGCCGCTGGCCTGGGCCGCCAACATCGGCATCCGCCACACCCTGCGCGTGCTCGACAACCTGCAGCGCAGCTACGGTGAGAGCCGTTACCGGCCTTCCCTGCTGCTACGCCGCTGCGAAGCCAAAGGAGCCACCCTGCATGACTGAAGTCGAACTGGCACAAGCTTGTGCCGAGGCCATGTACGCCCGCGACTCGGCCACCCAAGGCCTGGGCATCCGCCTGCTGGAGGCCGGCCCCGGCCAGGCATGCCTGCGCATGCCGGTACGCGCCGACATGATCCAAGGCCATGGCACCTGCCACGGCGGCTTCCTGTTCGCCCTGGCCGATTCGGCATTTGCCTTCGCCTGCAACAGCTACGACCAAGCCACCGTCGCCTTGGGCTGCAGCATCGACTACCTGGCCCCGGCACTGTGCGATGACCTGCTCACCGCCCGCGCCAGCGAAGTCAGCCGCAAGGGCCGCACCGGCCTGTACCACGTTCGCATCGAGAACCAGCGCGGCGAGCTGGTGGCGATGTTCCAAGGTAAATCCTACAAAGTGCGCGGCACCGTGCTGGCGCAGGAGACGCAAGATGACTGAACACACCCTGGCCGATGCCTTGATCATCGACGCCGTGCGCACGCCCATTGGCCGTTATGCCGGGGCCTTGAGCGGCGTGCGGGCCGATGATCTGGCCGCCATCCCGCTCAAGGCCCTGCTCCAGCGCCACCCCGAACTGGACTGGAAAGCCATCGATGACCTGATCCTCGGCTGTGCCAACCAGGCTGGCGAGGACAACCGCAACGTGGCGCACATGGCCAGCCTGCTGGCCGGGCTACCGCTTGAAGTGCCGGGCACTACCATCAACCGCCTGTGTGGCTCTGGCCTGGATGCCATCGGCAATGCCGCCCGCGCCTTGCGCTGTGGCGAAGCCGAGCTGATGCTAGCCGGTGGCGTCGAGTCGATGTCGCGCGCGCCGTTCGTCATGGGCAAGGCGGAGCAGGCATTCAGCCGCGCCGCCGAGCTGTTCGACACCACCATCGGCTGGCGTTTCGTCAACCCGCTGATGAAGGCGGCCTTCGGTACCGATTCGATGCCAGAAACCGCCGAGAACGTTGCGCAACAGTTCGGCATTTCCCGCGCGGACCAGGACGCGTTCGCCCTGCGCAGCCAGCACAAGGCCGCCGCTGCCCAGGCTCGCGGCCGCTTGGCACGGGAAATCGTGCCGGTCGAAATCCCGCAGCGCAAAGGCCCGGCCAAAGTGGTCGAGCACGACGAACACCCCCGCGCAGACACCACCCTGGAGCAACTGGCCAAGCTCGGCACCCCGTTCCGTGAAGGCGGCAGCGTCACCGCCGGCAATGCTTCCGGGGTTAACGACGGGGCCTGCGCCTTGCTGCTGGCCAGCAGCGCCGGCGCCCGCCGCCATGGCCTGAAGGCCCGCGGCCGCATCGTTGGCATGGCCGTGGCCGGGGTCGAACCCCGGCTGATGGGCATCGGCCCGGTACCGGCAACCCGCAAGGTACTGGCGCTTACCGGCCTGTCCCTGGCCGACATGGACGTCATCGAGCTCAACGAGGCCTTCGCTGCCCAAGGCTTGGCGGTATTGCGCGAGCTGGGCCTGGCCGACGACGACAAGCGGGTCAACCCCAATGGCGGCGCCATCGCCCTGGGCCACCCGCTGGGCATGAGCGGCGCTCGCTTGGTCACCACCGCCCTGCACGAACTGGAAGAAACTGCCGGACGCTACGCCCTGTGCACCATGTGCATTGGCGTCGGCCAAGGCATTGCCATGGTTATCGAACGCCTCTGAGCGGTTCAGACCAGCGGCTTGTTACCGAACCGTACGCAGCCGTATATGCTGCGTCCATGACACTCACCGCGCGGCCTGCAACCTGCACCGCACGGCGTACAAGAACAATTCGAGTGAAGCCATGAACATGTACCAAAGTGCCGATCGTGCCCTGCTGGACCCGATGGAAACCGCCAGCGTCGACGCCCTGCGCCAGCACCAGCTGGAGCGCCTGCGCTGGAGCTTGAAGCACGCCTACGACAACGTGCCGCTGTACCGCCAGCGCTTTGCCGAGTGCGGCGCCCACCCCGACGACCTCACTTGCCTCGAAGACCTGGCGAAGTTCCCCTTCACCGGCAAGAACGACCTGCGCGACAACTACCCCTACGGCATGTTCGCGGTGCCCCAGGAAGACGTCGTGCGCTTGCACGCCTCCAGCGGCACCACCGGCAAGCCGACGGTGGTCGGTTACACCCAGAACGACATCGACACCTGGGCCAATGTGGTCGCCCGCTCGATCCGCGCCGCTGGCGGGCGCAAAGGCGACAAGGTGCATGTCTCCTACGGCTACGGCCTGTTCACCGGCGGGCTGGGCGCGCATTACGGTGCCGAGCGCCTGGGCTGCACGGTGATCCCTATGTCTGGCGGTCAGACCGAGAAGCAGGTGCAGCTGATTCGCGATTTCCAGCCCGATATCATCATGGTCACGCCGTCCTACATGCTCAACCTGGCCGATGAAATCGAGCGCCAGGGCATCGACCCGCAAGACCTCAAGCTGCGCTTGGGTATTTTTGGCGCCGAACCTTGGACCGACGAGCTGCGCCGCTCGATCGAGCAGCGCCTGGGCATCGACGCCCTGGACATCTACGGTCTGTCGGAGATCATGGGCCCCGGGGTGGCCATGGAGTGCATCGAAACCAAGGATGGCCCCACCATCTGGGAAGACCACTTCTACCCCGAGATCATCGACCCAGTCACCGGCCAGGTGCTGCCTGACGGCCAACTGGGCGAACTGGTGTTCACCTCGCTGAGCAAGGAAGCGCTACCGATGGTGCGCTACCGCACCCGTGACTTGACCCGGCTATTGCCAGGCACCGCCCGGCCAATGCGGCGTATCGGCAAGATCACCGGCCGCAGCGATGACATGCTGATCATCCGCGGGGTTAACGTGTTCCCGACCCAAATCGAGGAACAGGTACTTAAAATAAAACAGCTTTCAGAGCTTTATGAGATTCATCTGTATCGCAACGGCAACCTGGACAGTGTCGAGGTGCATGTGGAGTTGCGTGCGGAGTGCCAGCACCTCGATGAGGGCCAGCGCAAGCGGGTGGTCGGGGAGCTGAGTAAACAGATCAAGACCTATATCGGCATCAGCACCCAGGTGCACCTGCAGCCTTGCGGTACGCTAAAACGCTCAGAAGGCAAGGCTTGCCACGTCTTTGATAAACGGTTGGCCAGCTGATTTAGTCGGCTGCCTTTTCGGCCCCGGTATTGTCCGGGGCTTTTTTTTGCATTTTTTCTGCCGGCCTCTTCGCGGGTTTGCCCGCCCCCACAGGACTGCGCGGTCCCTGTGGGAGCGGGCGCGCCTGCGAAGAGGCCAGCGATGTGATACACAAATCTTATTTGATACACATAAAACTGTTTGACGTTCCGTTTTGTATCGCTTACAAATGACTCATGCCTTAGCAGGAGTCGCAGCACATGTACGCACAGCTAGTGGAAACCGGAGTCAAGCGCGTCAAGTCGCTGGAAGAGATGTCGCCCGAAGAGCGCAACTTCCAGGAAAAGATCGACGCCGAAATCAAGATCGAAGCCAAGAACTGGATGCCCGAGGCTTACCGCCAGACCCTGATCCGGCAGATTTCCCAGCACGCCCATTCGGAAATCGTCGGCATGCTGCCCGAAGGCAACTGGGTCACCCGCGCCCCCAGCCTCAAGCGCAAGCTGCAGCTGATGGCCAAGATCCAGGACGAAGCGGGCCACGGCCTGTACCTGTACAGCGCCATGGAAACCTTGGGTGCCGACCGCGACGAAGAAATTGCCAAGCTGCACAGCGGCAAGGCCAAGTACTCGAGCATCTTCAACTACCCCACCCTCAGCTGGGCGGACATGGGCGCAGTGGGCTGGCTGGTGGATGGCGCCGCCATCGTCAACCAGGTGGTACTGCAGCGCACCTCCTATGGCCCGTACTCGCGCGCCATGATCCGCATCTGCAAGGAAGAGAGCTTCCACCAGCGCCAGGGCTACGAAATTCTCCTGACCATGATGCGCCACGGCACCCAAGCCCAGCGCGACATGGTCCAGGACGCTATTAACCGCCTGTGGTGGCCGGCGCTGATGATGTTTGGCCCCAGCGACGAACACTCGCCCAATAGCGCCCAGTCCATGGCCTGGAAAATCAAGCGCCAGACCAACGACGAACTGCGCCAGCGCTTCATCGACCAAACCGTGCCGCAGCTCGAGCTGCTCGGCTGCACCGCCCCCGACCCCGAGCTGAAGTGGAACGCCGAGCGCGGCCACTACGACTTCGGCGAAATCCAGTGGGACGAGTTCTACGAAGTGCTCAAGGGCAATGGCCCGTGCAACCAGGAACGTGTCGCCACCCGCCGCCAGGCCATCGAGGATGGCGCCTGGGTACGCGAAGCCGCCGTGGCCTATGCGCGCAAGCAACAGAACAAGAACGCCGCCTGAGCGGCGATTGATGCGGAGATCGAAAATGTCTGTCTGGACCCTCTACGAAGTGTTCGTGCGCAGCAAGCACGGCCTTAACCACAAGCACGTTGGCAGCGTGCACGCCGCCGATGCCGCCATGGCCATCGAAAACGCCCGTGAGCTGTACACCCGCCGCAGCGAAGGCGTAAGCCTGTGGGTGGTGCCCTCGGCACTGATCACCGCCTCTTCCCCCGACGAGAAAGACCCGCTGTTCGCCCCGGCGGACGACAAGGTCTACCGCCATGCCAGCTTTTACGAGCTGCCCGACGAAGTCGGACACATGTGAGGTTGGCCATGCATAACGAAGCCCTTATCCCCTATTTGCTGCTGCTCGGCGACAGTGCCCTGGTGCAGGGCCAGCGCCTCTGCGAATGGTGCGGCCACGCCCCCGCCATCGAAGAAGAACTGGCCCTGATGAACGTCGGCCTCGACTTGGTCGGCCAGGCGCGCAACTGGCTGGAGTACGCCGCTGAACTGCTCGATGACGGCAGCGACGCCGATGCCCTGGCCTTCCGCCGTGATGAACGGGCCTACCGCAACCTGCTGCTGGTCGAGCAGCCCAACGGCGATTTCGCCGTGACCATGACCAAGCAGTTCTTCTATGACGCCTGGCATTTCGCCATGCTGCAGGGCCTGATCGGCTCCCGCGACGCGCGCATTGCCGGTATCGCCGCCAAAGCACTGAAGGAGGTCACCTACCACCTGCGTCGTTCCAGCGAGTGGGTACAGCGCCTGGGCGGTGGCACTGACGAAAGCCGCCAGCGCATGCTCGCCGCCATCCCCGCACTGTGGCGCTTCAGCGTCGAACTGGCGGCCGGTAGCGACAACGAAGTGCGCCTGGCCGAAGCCGGCATCGCTGCCAACCCAGCTGCCGTGGGTGCCGATTGGCTGAAGCAGGTGGCGGCGATCTTCGCCTCGGTCGAGCTGCCGCTGCCCAACGCCGCCAGCCATTTCTACCTGGACGGCCGCAAAGGCCTGCACACCGAGCACCTGGGCCTGCTGTTGGCCGAGATGCAGTGCCTGCCAAGGGCTTACCCCGATGCAACCTGGTGAGCTGATTGCCGGCGACCGTGGCGCCCGCGCGCCACACGGCGACGACCTGGCCCGGGCCTGGGCGGTCCTGGCCCAAGTCATGGACCCGGAAGTGCCGGTGGTCAGCGTGGTCGACTTAGGCATTGTCCGCGACCTCGACTGGCGCGCCGGGCACTTGCACCTGGTGGTCACGCCTACCTATTCCGGCTGCCCCGCCACCGAGGTGATCGAAGGGGATATCCGCCTGGCGCTGGAACAGGCGGGCTTCCCTGCCCCTGACCTGGAGCGCCGGCTGACCCCGGCCTGGAGCACCGACTGGATCAGCGAACTGGGCCGCGAGCGCCTGCGCGCCTATGGCATCGCCCCGCCACAAGGCAGCGCCAGCAAGCGCAGCCTGCTCGGCGAGGCGCCCCAGGTGTGCTGCCCGCAGTGCGGCAGCGCCCATACCGAATTGCTCAGCCAGTTCGGCTCTACGGCCTGCAAGGCGCTGTACCGCTGCCGCGAGTGCCTGGAGCCGTTCGACTATTTCAAATGTATTTGAGCCGTGGAGAACGCCATGAGCCAGTTTCACAGCCTGACCATCAAGCAAGTGCGTAAAGAGACCCGTGATGCGGTGTCGATTGCCTTCGATGTACCCGCGCACCTGCAAGCGCAGTTTCGTTTTACCCAAGGCCAGTACCTGGTCATGCGTACCCAGCTGGACAACGAGGAGGTTCGCCGCTCCTACTCCATCTGCAGCGCCGTGCAGGACGGCGAACTGCGCGTGGCCGTCAAGCGCGTACCCGGCGGGCGCTTCTCGGCGTTTGCCAATGATGCGCTCAAGGCCGGCCAGCAACTGGAAGTGATGCCGCCGTCAGGCAGCTTCTTCGTGCCGCTGGACCCGGCCCGCCAGGGTCATTACCTGGGCGTAGCCGCCGGCAGCGGCATTACCCCGATCCTGTCGATCATCGCCACCACCCTGGCCAACGAGCCACACAGCCGCTTTACCCTGCTGTACGGCAACCGCTCCAGCTCGGGGGCGCTGTTCCGCGACAAGCTTGAAGACCTGAAAAACCGTTACCTCGACCGCCTGAACCTGATTTTCGTGTTCAGCCGCGAGCAACAGGATGTCGACCTTTACAACGGCCGCATCGATGCCGACAAGTGCGGCCAACTGTTCTCGCGCTGGCTGGACGTTGCCAGCCTGGACGCGGCATTCATCTGCGGCCCGCAGGCGATGACCGAGACCGTGCGCAACAGCCTGCAGGCCAATGGCATGGCCAAGGAGCGCATCCACTTCGAGCTGTTTGCCGCTGCTGGCAATGAAGCCCGTCGCGAAGCCCGCGAGGCCGCACGCCAGGTGGACTCGGCGCTCAGCCACGTCACCGTGATCAGCGATGGCCGCGCCCTCAGTTTCGACTTGCCGCGTAACACCCAGAGCGTACTGGACGCTGGCAATGCCATCGGTGCCGAGCTGCCTTATTCGTGCAAGGCCGGGGTGTGCTCCACCTGCAAGTGCCGGGTAATCGAAGGCGAAGTGGAAATGGACAGTAACCATGCCCTGGAGGACTACGAAGTGGCGGCCGGGTATGTGCTGTCGTGCCAGAGCTACCCGGTGAGTGACAAGGTGATCCTCGATTTCGACCAGCTCTGACACCGAGCCGCCTGCTTCGCGGGTAAACCCGCTCCCACAGGGATTACACCAGGCCTGAGGGTGGCCCCCCAACCTGTAGGAGCGGGTTTACCCGCGAAGAGGCCATCAGCAACACCGCAGCATCCAGCGTGACCTCATAAAAAACAATTACAACACCCAGAGATCGCAACCCATGACACCCGAACGCATCGAAAGTATCGCCAACCACCCCGACTTCCAGCACCTGGTACGGCGCCAACGCCGCCTCAATGGCAGCCTGACCTTGGCCATGCTGGTGATCTACTACGGCTTCGTCCTGCTGGTGGCGTTTTCCCCCAGCACCCTCGGTCAGTCCCTCAGCGGCGGGGTGACCACCGTCGGCATGCTGGTCGGCGTGCTGATGGTGCTGCTGTCCTTCGCCCTGACCGGCATTTACGTGCACCGCGCCAACAACGTGCTCGACCCGCTCAACGACAAGCTCAAGCAGGAGTGCGCGCAATGAACTGGACCGCTATTTCGATGTTCATGGTGTTTGTCTGCTTCACCCTGCTGGTCACCCGCTGGGCGGCATTACGCACCCGCTCGGCCAGCGATTTCTACACCGCAGGCGGCGGCCTCACCGGCATGCAGAACGGCCTGGCGATCGCCGGCGACATGATCAGCGCCGCCTCGTTCCTGGGCATCTCGGCGATGATGTTCATGAACGGCTACGACGGCCTGCTATACGCCCTGGGCGTGTTGGCCGGCTGGCCGATCATCCTGTTCCTGATTGCCGAGCGCCTGCGTAACCTGGGCAAATACACCTTCGCCGACGTGGTCAGCTACCGCCTGGCGCAAACCCCGGTGCGCCTGAGCTCGGCGTTCGGCACCCTGGTGGTGGCGCTGATGTACCTGGTGGCGCAGATGGTCGGCGCCGGCAAGCTGATCGAACTGCTGTTCGGCATCAGCTACCTGTACGCGGTAATGCTGGTCGGTGTGCTGATGGTCGCCTACGTCACGTTTGGCGGCATGCTCGCCACCACCTGGGTGCAAATCATCAAGGCAGTGATGCTGCTGTCGGGCACCACCTTCATGGCCTTCATGGTGCTCAAGCACTTTGGTTTCAGCACCGAGGCCATGTTCGCCAGCGCTGTGGCCGTGCATGCCAAGGGCCAGGCCATCATGGCCCCCGGCGGCTTGCTGTCCAACCCGGTCGACGCCATTTCGCTGGGCTTGGGCATGATGTTCGGTACCGCCGGGCTGCCGCATATCCTGATGCGCTTCTTCACCGTCAGCGATGCCAAGGAAGCGCGCAAGAGCGTGTTCTACGCCACCGGTTTCATTGGCTACTTCTACCTGTTGCTGATCGTCATCGGTTTTGGTGCCATCGTCATGGTCGGTACCGAGCCGTCCTACCGTGACGCCGCCGGCGCAATCATCGGCGGCGGCAACATGGTCGCCGTGCACTTGGCCCAGGCCGTGGGTGGCAACCTGTTCCTTGGTTTCATTTCGGCAGTGGCCTTCGCCACCATTCTGGCCGTGGTCGCGGGCCTGGCGTTGTCTGGCGCATCGGCCGTATCCCACGACCTGTATGCCTGCGTGATGCGCAAAGGCCAGGCGACCGAGCGCGAGGAAATGCGGGTGTCGCGTATCGCCACCCTGGTCATTGGCCTGCTGGCGGTAATCCTCGGGCTGATGTTCGAGTCGCAGAACATCGCCTTCCTGTCTGGCTTGGTGCTGGCGGTGGCGGCCTCGGTCAACTTCCCGGTGCTGCTGCTCTCGATGTTCTGGAAAGGCCTGACCACCCGTGGTGCGGTGTGCGGCAGCATGGCCGGCCTGGTTTCGGCGGTACTGCTGGTGGTACTGGGCCCAGCCGTGTGGGTCAACGTGCTGCACAACGAGAAGGCGCTGTTCCCCTACAGCAACCCAGCGCTGTTCTCCATGAGCCTGGCGTTCCTCAGTGCCTGGGTATTCTCGATCACCGACAGCTCCGAACGGGCGGTTGAAGAGCGCGGCCGCTACCTGGGCCAGTTCATCCGCTCCATGACCGGTATCGGCGCCGCCGGCGCCAGCAAGCACTGACTTCAAGGACGAATAACCATGTCGGGTAAAACAACAACAATGAACCGCTCGCACCTCATGTCAGCCGCCTGGCTGGCAACCCTGGCCATGCCGTTGCCGGCGCTGGCGGACTTCATCAGCGACAGCCACGCCCGGCTGGAGCTGCGCAACCACTACCTCAACCGCGACTTTCGCCAGAGCAATGCACCACAGGCCAAGGCCGAGGAATGGGGCCAGGGCTTCACCGCCAAGCTGGAGTCGGGCTTCACCGACGGCCCGGTCGGCGTCGGCGTCGATGCCATGGGCCAGTTGGGCATCAAGCTCGACTCCAGCCGCGACCGCCGTAACACCGGCCTGCTGCCCTTCGGCCCCAACAGCCATGAGCCGGTCGACGACTACAGCGAGTTGGGCCTGACCGGCAAGCTACGGGTGGCCAAGAGCACCCTACGCCTGGGCACCTTGCAACCGATCCTGCCCGTGGTGGTGTACAACGACACCCGCCTGCTGGCCTCCACCTTCCAGGGCGGCCTGCTTACCAGCCAGGACCTTGCGGGCCTCACCTTCAACGGCGGCCGCCTGACCAAGGCCAACCTGCGTGACTCCTCGGGCCGTGACGATATCGGCTACGGCGCCGCCAGCAGCGACCACCTGGACTTTGGCGGGGGCAGCTACGCCATCACCCCGCAAACCAGCGTCAGCTACTACTACGCCAAGCTCGAAGACATCTACCGCCAGCAGTTCGTCGGCCTGATCGATACTCGCCCACTGGGCGAAGGCCTGAGCCTGCGCAGTGACTTGCGCTACTTCGACAGCCGCAACGACGGCGCCGAGCGTGCCGGCAACATCGACAACCGCAACTTCAACGCCATGTTCACCCTCGGCGTGCGGGCCCACAAGTTCACTGCCACCTGGCAGCAGATGTCCGGCGACAGCGCCTTCCCGTTCGTCAACGGCGGCGACCCGTTCACCGTCAACCTGGTCACCTACAACACCTTCACCCGCGCCGGGCTGGACTCCTGGCAAGTGCGCTACGACTACGACTTCGTCGCCCTGGGCATCCCCGGCCTGAGCTTCATGACCCGCTACACCGACGGCCGCCACGCTGAAACCGCCACGGTCAGCAATGGCCGTGAGCGCGAGCGCGACACCGACATTACCTATGTCATCCAGAGCGGCCCATTCAAGGACGTCAGCCTGCGCTGGCGCAACGTCACCTTCCGCTCCGGCAATGGCCTAACCAATGCCGTGGACGAAAACCGCCTGATCATCGGCTACACCGTGGCGCTGTGGTAACAGCGCCCCCTCTACCTTATTGAAACCGCTTGGAGAACAGCATGTCTGCCGCCCCTACCCTGCAAAGCTTCATCGCCGGCCGCTGGCTTGGCCAGCACGGCGCCCAGGCCCTGCGCAGCGCCCTGGACGGTCACGTCCTGGCCTACAGCCACGAAGAGCGCCCGGACTTCGCCGAGGCCGTGGACTTCGCCCGTGCCCGTGGCCTGACCAGCCTGATGGCCATGGACTTCCAGCAACGCGCGCAACGCCTCAAGGCCCTGGCCCTGTACCTGGCCGAGCGCAAGGAACAGCTCTACGCCTTGTCCCATCACAGCGGCGCCACCCGCGCCGACAGCTGGATCGACATCGAAGGCGGCAATGCCACGTTGTTCGCCTATGCCGGCATCGGCAGCCGCGAACTGCCGTCGGGCAACCTGGTGCACGAAGGCCCAGCCATCGCGCTGGGCAAGCAAGGCCACTTCGCCGGCAGCCACATCCTGGTGCCACGCGCAGGCGTGGCGGTGCACATCAACGCCTTCAACTTCCCCATCTGGGGCATGCTGGAAAAGTTCGCCCCGACCTTCTTGGCCGGCATGCCGTGCATCGTCAAGCCGGCGACCTCGACCAGCTACCTGACCGAGGCCGTGGTGCGCCTGATGAACGCCTCCGGGCTGTTGCCCGAAGGCAGCCTGCAACTGGTGATCGGCAGCACCGGCGACCTCCTCGACCGCCTGCAGGGCCAAGACGTGGTGACGTTCACCGGCTCTGCCGATACCGCCGCCAAGCTGCGCGTCACACCGAACCTGGTGCGCAACTCGGTACCGTTCACTGCCGAAGCCGACTCGCTGAACTGCGCCATCCTCGGCCCGGACGTGACCCCGGACAGCGAAGAGTTCGACTTGTACCTCAAGGAAGTGGTGCGGGAAATGACCACCAAGGCCGGGCAGAAATGCACCGCCATCCGCCGCGCCATCGTCCCGGCCAAGCACATTGACGCCGTTGCCACACGCCTGCGCGAGCGGCTGAGCAAAGTGGTGGTCGGCGACCCTTCGCTGGAAGGCGTGCGCATGGGCGCGCTGGCTTCCCACGACCAGCAGCACGACGTCGCCGAGCGGGTCCGCAGCCTGCTGCAAAGTTGCGATCAGCTGTTCGGCGCCAGCGATGGCTTTGCCCCGCGTGGCGAGGGCGTGGCCGAGGGCGCGTTCTTTGCCCCGACCCTGCTGCAAGCGCGCGACCCGCATGCCGAAGGCGGTGCCCACGATATCGAAGCGTTCGGCCCGGTCAGCACGCTGATGGGCTACGACGACCTTGACGAAGCCTTGGCCCTGGCCGCGCGTGGCAAAGGCAGCCTGGTGGCAACCCTGGTCACCGCCGACCGTAGCGTCGCCGCCAAGGCCATCCCGGTGGCCGCCGCCTGGCATGGCCGCCTGCTGGTACTCGACAGCGAAGCTGCCAAGGAATCCACCGGCCACGGCTCGCCATTGCCGCAGCTCAAGCACGGCGGCCCGGGCCGCGCCGGTGGCGGTGAAGAGCTGGGTGGCCTGCGCGCCGTCAAGCACTACCTGCAACGTGCTGCGGTACAAGGTTCACCGAGCATGCTCACGGCGGTAACCGGTGAGTACGTACGCGGTGCTGAAGTGATCGAAAGCGAAGTGCACCCGTTCCGCCGCTACTTCGAGCAGTTGCGCATCGGCGAATCGCTGCTTACCCATCGCCGCACCGTGACTGAGGCCGACTTGGTCAACTTCGGTTGCCTGTCCGGCGACCACTTCTACATGCACTTCGACGAAATCGCTGCCAAAGAGTCGCAGTTCGGCAAGCGCATTGCCCATGGCTACTTCGTGTTGTCGGCGGCGGCTGGGCTGTTCGTTTCCCCGGGTGCCGGGCCGGTGCTGGCCAACTATGGCCTGGATACCCTGCGCTTCATCAACCCGGTGGGCATCGGTGACACCATCCAGGCGCGGCTAACCTGCAAGCGCAAGATCGACCAGGGCAAGACCAGCCCACTGGGCCAGCCACAGGGCGTGGTGGCGTGGGATGTGGAGGTGACCAACCAGCTGGGTGAGCTGGTCGCCAGCTACGACATTCTGACTTTGGTGCTGAAAAAGCCCTGATGAACTGATTGAGGAGCGGGCTGGTCCGCGAACAATCCGACGCGGTGCCTGGCACCGGCTGCGCCGGTGTTCGCGGGCAAGCCCGCTCCTACAAGGCATCAGGCGTTCACACAGTCGCTGCTGGGTCGCCCACCGACTGGTTCGGCTTGCCCCCTGACACCCGCCAGCTCACGGCGGTAATTCCGTAGCGCTCGGCCATCGGCCGGCTGACTTTCCTGATCTTTTCACGCCCGAACTTGGGAATAATGCCAATCCCCGCATCGCAACTGGCCCAATGCCAAGCCTCGGCATTGTCCAGTTGTTCCAGACGGATAATGAAACTGCGTGGCTGGCCATGCAGTAGGTAATCAATGATGTACAGCTGTGGGCTAGGCATCGCAGGGGCCTCCTCTTCTCCATGGATGACACCCTGATTGATCGGGGCAGTGCCAGAAGATTCAAAAAAAATGCCGAACAATAGTTAACACAGGCCGAGGCGGCCTCAGCGGCAAGGGGTGGGCAGCACCCGGCACTCGCAAGTGCCGAGCGTATACCGGCCCATTCAACTCACTGTTGACGGCCCCCACCGTGGCTGTTCTGCCCACCCTTGCGGCCGGCTTCCGATGCCCGTTGACGGTCGTTGGCAAAGTTGCCACCAGACGCTTGCCCGCCTTTGTGCCCCGCACGTGAGGCCCGCTCGCGGTCATTGGCGAAATTGCCCGGGTTGGTTTCCTTGGTGCCGCCACGCTGGCGGGTTCGCGGTTGGTCCTGCGCCATGTCGTTTCTCCTTACGATGGATTGGCGAGTCGCATGGGTGCGTGCCATGCCTTGGTTCCGAACCGCCGATCACCTGCTTTGCTCAATGGCATTGCAGGCAACTGACCAGCGGCACCAAACACAGGCAGGCAAAATGTTTGTGTGACGGACGCAGGCGGGTCGCACTTTCGGTGGTTTGCACAGGTCTCAAAAACATGGCGACGGCCTATAATCGCGCCACAACCACCCACGTCCGATGGTCTGCACAAGGCTCCGTCCATGAAGTCGTCCTCTAAGCAACCTGCCTCGCCCCAAAACCCGGCGCTCACCCCCAGCCACCTGGATTTCCCAGTGGTGGGCATTGGTGCTTCGGCAGGTGGCCTGGAAGCGATTTGCACGTTGTTCCGGCAAATGCCCAGCGACTGCGGCATGGCCTTCGTCGTGGTGTTGCACTTGTCCCCCGACCACCAGAGCGTCGCCGACCGCATCATCCAGGAAACCACGCAAATGCCGGTGCGCCAGGTGACCGAGCCGGTGCCCATCGAACGCAACCATGTCTACGTGATTTCACCGGCTAATCGCCTGTCCACCAACGATGGCTATCTGCGCGTGGCCCCGGCCAACCGCCGCCGCGGCGACCACGTGGCCATCGACCTGTTCTTCCGCGACCTGGCAGACGTGCACAAGGACCACGCCTTCTGCGTAGTGTTGTCTGGCACCGGGGCCGATGGCGCCGTGGGCCTGTCGCGGATCAAGGAGCAAGGCGGCGTGACCCTGGTGCAAACCCCAGACGACGCCCAGTACGACTCCATGCCCCGCGCCGCCATTGAAACCGGCATGGTCGACCTGGTGCTACCGGCGGCAGAAATACCGCAGAAGCTGCTTGAACTGTGGCGCAATGCCCGCCAGGTTCGGCTGCCGGAAATCGACGACGATACCCTGCCACCGGCCTTGGGCACCCGCAGCGGCGATGCCCAAGCCTGTGAGCCGCTGCTCGAAGAAATCCTGTTGCAGCTGCGCAGCAATACCGGCCACGACTTCCAGCACTACAAGCGCGCCACCGTGCTGCGGCGCATCGAGCGCCGGCTGCATGTGACCGGGCAAACAGACCTCAAGGCTTACCTGCATTACCTGGAACAGCACCCCGATGAATCCGCCGCGTTGCTGGCCGACATGCTGATTGGCGTGACCAACTTCTTCCGTGACCGCGAAGCCTTCGAAGCCCTGGAGCGCCATGTGCTACCGCAAATGGCCTGCGAACGCGACCCCGCCGAGGGCACAGAGGAGATCCGCATCTGGTCGGCCGGCTGCTCCACTGGCGAAGAGGCTTACAGCCTGGCCATGCTGATGTGCGAGCAGTTGGCGCTGGAGCAGCGCGCGCGCAAGGTGCAAGTGTTTGCCACCGACCTGGACGAACGCGCTATTGGCATTGCCCGCAGTGGCTCCTACCCTGAGGCGATCGTCACCGACGTACCACCCAGCCGGCTACGCCAATTTTTCGTCAAGGAAGACCAGCATTACCGGGTGCGCAAGGAAGTGCGCGAGAAGGTGCTGTTCGCCCGCCATAACCTGCTATCGGACCCACCGTTCTCGCAGATCGACCTGGTTGTCTGCCGCAACCTGCTGATCTACCTGGACCGCGAGGTGCAGCGTGACATCCTGCAGATGTTCCATTTCGCCTTGCGCCCAGGTGGCTACCTGTTCCTCGGTTCGTCCGAGTCGGCCGACGTGGCCTGTGAACTTTTCGCCCCGGTGGACAAGCGCAACCGCATTTTCCGCGCGCGCGATGCCAGCAATGCCGGGCGCCGCTCTGGCCGCTTGGTGCCCGGTACACCGGCTGCCAGCATGCCCCTGGAAGCATTGGTCAAGGCCAAGCCAGGGCGCAAGCCCTCCTTCGCCGAGCTGCACCACCGCGCCCTGGCGCGGCGCATGCCACCCAGCCTGATCGTCGATGTCGATGGCAATGTGCTGCACATGAGCGAGGGCGTGGGGCGCTTCCTGCAGATGACCGGGGGTGAGCCGAGCCGCAACCTGCTTAACCTGGTGCTGCCGTCCCTGCGGCTGACCCTGCGCAGCACCTTGTTCCAGGCGCGCCAGGGCAGCGAGGCAGTCACCTCGCGCCCGGTCGACCTGGCCGATAGCGAGCACAGGCTGCAGGTGGAGGTCACCGTGCAGCCGTACAAGGACGAGCTCAGTGGCAGCGACTGCCTGCTGGTGGTGTTCGAGGAGCGCGCACCTGACCCGTCGTTGCCGTTACCCGGTGCCATCCGCCAAACCGACAGCATGTTCCTGCACAACCTTGAGCGGGAACTGCAGCGTACGCGCCTGCAACTGCAGGAAACCATCGAGCAGTCAGAGGTCTCCAGCGAGGAACTGACGGCTTCCAACGAAGAAATGCAAGCGATCAACGAGGAGCTGCGTTCAGCCAGCGAAGAGCTGGAAACCAGCAAGGAAGAGCTGCAGTCGATCAATGAGGAATTGCTCACGGTCAACTACGAGCTGAAGAACAAGGTCGAGGAAACCGACAAGGTCAACGACTACCTCAGCAACCTGATCGCCTGCACCGAGATCGCCACGGTGTTTGTCGACCGCAACTTGCGTATCCGCTGGTTCACCCCGCGCGCCACCGACCTGTTCAACATGCTGCCGGTCGACACGGGGCGCTCACTGCTCGACATCACCCACCGCCTGGAATACCCGGCGCTGGCCGACGACGCCCGCGCCGTGGCCCAGGGCGAAACCATCATCGAGCGCGAGATTGGCGGCCATGGCGACCACTGGTACCTGGCGCGGCTGCTGCCCTACCGCTCCAGCGAGCAGAAAATCGACGGCACGGTGCTGACCTTCATCGATATCAGCAGCAGCCACGCCGCCGAAGAGCGCGTACGCCTGGGCGAGGAGCGCCTGAGCCAGCAGTTGGCCGAGTCGCAAAGTACCAGCCACATGAAGGACGAGTTTTTCGCCGTCATGTCCCACGAGCTCAAGCACCCACTCAACCTGATTCAACTCAATGCCGAAATCTTGCGCCGCTTGCCGTCGATCAAGAACATCAGTGCCGCAAGCAAGGCCGTCGGCACCATCTGCGAGGCGGTGACCAGCCAGGCGCGGATCATCGATGACCTGCTGGATGTGGCGCGCATTCGCACCGGCAAACTGAAACTCAAGACCGAGCCGGTTGACCTGTGCGTCATTCTGCAGGGTATCCATGGTGTGGTGATGAGCGAGCAATACCCCTGCACGGTCCGCCTGCAGTTGCCCGCCGACAACCTGCCGCTGATGATCGACGGGGATATCACCCGCCTGGAGCAAATCATCTGGAACCTGCTGAACAATGCGCTGAAATTCAGCCCGCCAGGCAGCGAGATACGCCTGGTGCTGAGCCACGACGACGACCACGCGCGCCTACAAGTGATCGACCACGGCGTGGGCCTGAGCAGCGACAGCCTGGAGCACATCTTCGACCTGTTCAGCCAGGCTGCGCCGCAGCTGGCAACCCATAGCCGTGAAGGCCTGGGCATCGGCTTGTCGCTGGTGCGGCAACTGGTAGAGGCCCAGGGCGGGAGCGTGCGCGCCAGTTCACCGGGTCTGGGCCTGGGCTGCACCTTCACGGTCACCCTACCCCTGTGCAATGCGCAGAGCCGGCAGCCTGCGCCCGGCACCGAGCCGCAGAGCGAGGGCCGCCTGAGTGGCATTCGCGTGTTACTGGTGGATGATTCCGTCGAAGTGCTGGCAGTGATGCAGGAACTGCTGGAAATGGAGAGCGCCAGCGTTACCGCCTTCAGCAAGCCGCGTGAGGCCTTGGAGGCCGCTGCGGGCGAGGAGTACGACATCATCCTGTCCGATATCGGCATGCCGATGATGGACGGCCACGCGCTGATCAAGGCCCTGCGCGGTTATGTGCACCTGCGCCATACCCCCGCCATCGCCCTGACCGGCTATGGCGCCAGTGCCGACCAGCACAAGTCGCGCCAGTCAGGCTTCGATCGGCACTTGAACAAGCCAGTGGGCTATGACGAGCTGGTCGAGGCCATCGAAACGTTGAGCGGTTCGGTGCCGTACTGACCGCTGGTCAGGTTCAACGCAACGTTTATTGCTGCCCGGGGCCGAATCCTCATGGAATAAGGGATTCGCCCAGGAGCCTGAATGAAGCCAGTCAAGCATCGCGCCACCATCATCTGCCGGCATGGCAAGCAAAGCCATAAATGGTTATGGGTCAGAAAGCCCAACGCTGCCTGGACCCTGCCCGGCGGCAAGATCGAACCTGGCGAGACGCCGCTGCAAGCCGCGGAGCGTGAATTGCTGGAAGAGACCGGCTTGCAGGCCGCATCGCTGACCTTGTTGATGCGCCATGAAGCGGCAGCGCGTGTGCATTACGTGTTCGAAGCCGAGTTCGCCGATGCGCCGCAGCCCATCGCCCGGCATGAAATTGCCGACTGCCGGTTTGCCCACCTGGACCAGGTGCCACTGCTCAAGGACGAGATCAAGCTGCTGATCCGCGCCTTGCTGGCCTGCGACCGCGCGACCGCCGCCTCTATCACTGTGTAAAGTCGCTACCGTACAGGCGCGGGCTAGCCCGCAACACACCGGCAACCACTAGGCATGCACACTCCACTGGCTGGTCCCGGCCTCGATGCGCATTTCGTCGATGGCGTGAATCATCCCGTTTTCAAACGCCTCCTTCGGCCCCAGTATCCGCGGGTAAGCCATCAAGTAACTCGGCACATCCAGCACCTCGGCCGCCCCTTCGGTGCGTTCAGCCACGATCTGCGCGTACAGCCGCAGGTCATAGTCCAGGCTCATTGCATATTCGGCCATGCGCGCATGGTCCACCGAGCCGTGCAAGGTCCAGTGGAACGGATGGAACAGAAACTTGCTGTAGCGGCACGCGGTGCGCCGTTCCCCAGCCAGGAACAGGATGTTGCCCATGGACTCCACCGTGCCGAGGTTGTGGGTATGCACTGCAGTCGGCAACGCCCGCAGAAAGTTGTACAAGGTGAACCCATAGCTGCACTCCCCACCCATGGTGGCGATGTTCAGTTGCAGGGTTTCGGCGCCTTTGTCCAACGCCCTTGAACAGGTACTGATCAGGTTGCCACAGGTGGACGCGTTGATCGGCCCGGTGAAGTGGATGATATGTCTGGCCATGCTTGCCTCCAGGGTTGGCAGTTCATTCCTTGGGCGTGTGCGCATCGTTATCCTGCTGGGCCATCTGCCGGTACTGCTTGCGCAAGGCATGCAGCTCGGTCGGGTCCATGTCTTCCAGGTCCAGCAGCGCCTTGTGCGCCCGCTGGGTGGTGCGCAGCAATTCGTCGATCTTGATGTGCAATTCGTCGTTGTCGCGGTTCTGGGTGTTCTGGATCAGGAAGACCATGAGGAAGGTGATGATGGTGGTCGAGGTATTGATCACCAATTGCCACGTGTCGTTGAAATTGAACAACGGCCCGGTGACCGCCCACGTCACGATCAGCAGGCAGGCAATGCCAAAGGTCAGCGGGCGGCCTGCGCAATTCGCCAGCCACTGAGAAAAGCGGTCGAATTTCATCCTGGCGCCCTTCCTCATAACGGGTATAACGGGTATGCGGTGGAGACGTTGCAGCGCGCAAAGTTCAACGCAGTGTCTGCCATTCCCGTTGGTCAACCGTGCTGAACCCTGGCTGCTGTTCACCAGTCGCACTTTCAGAGCGACCGAACAAGGACCCGGCAATGAGGAAGGCAGCGTGAGCGATATCCGCATCGGCATCTCCGGCTGGCGCTATAGCCCCTGGCGCAAGGATTTTTACCCCAAGGGGCTGCCGCAGGACCACGAACTGGCGTTCGCCTCGCGGGCGGTCAACAGCATTGAAATCAACGGCTCGTTCTACAGCCTGCAAACGCCCGAACGCTACCAAAGCTGGCGTGACGACACGCCGGACGGCTTCGTGTTCGCCGTCAAAGGCCCGCGATACATCACCCATGTGCGCCGGCTCAAGGAGGTAGAGGAGCCGCTGGCCAATTTCTTCGCCTCGGGGCCGCTGCTGCTCGGCGACAAGTTGGGGCCATTGCTGTGGCAGTTTCCACCCAACATGAAGTTTGACGAGGCCCGCTTCGCGCGTTTTTTAGAGCTGCTGCCGCGCAACCGCAAGGCCGCCCGCCAATGCGCACAAGGTTGTGCCCCGCGCCTGCGGGACAACGGCGGCACCGACATCAAGGGCAATGCACGCTTGCGCCACGCCGTAGAAATCCGCAACGAGAGCTTTTTGTGCGAAGCCTTCATCAAGTTGCTGCGCAAGCACCGGGTTGCGCTGGTGGTAGCCGACAGCGCCGGTAAATGGCCTTATGTCGAGGACGTTACCGCTGACTTCGTGTACCTGCGTCTGCATGGCGACGTCGAGCTGTACAGCAGCGGCTACACCGCGCAGGCGCTGAGGCGTTGGCAGCAACGCATCCAGCATTGGAGCCAGGGCAGCCAGGCCAGCGACGCCCAGTTGATCGTGCCGGGGCCGCCACCACGGCGCACCAGCCGTGACGTTTACTGCTATTTCGACAACGACCAGAAGGTCCATGCGCCTTATGACGCCCGGCGCTTGCTGCAGAAGCTGTCGTTGGACCACGCCTTGATGACCGAGCCCGGCGTAGTGCCGGAGGTGGCACTGTGAACAAAACCCTGCCCACCCCGCACTGCATCATCGACAAGGTGACTGCCGTGCGGCGGCTGAACGTACTGACGCTGAATGTGCACAAAGGCTTCACCTTCTTCAACCGGCGTTTCATCCTGCCTGAGTTGCGCGAGGCCGTGCGCGCCACCGGTGCCGACCTGGTGTTCCTCCAGGAGGTGCACGGTACCCACCAGCAACATGCCCTGCGCCACCCAGCCTGGCCCGATTCACCGCAGTACGAGTTCCTGGCCGACAGCATGTGGCCGCAGTTCGCCTATGGCCGCAATGCCGTATACCCGCATGGTGACCACGGCAACGCCTTGCTGTCGAAGTTCCCAATCCGCCACTTCAACAACCTGGACGTTTCGGTGCAGGGCAAAGAGCAGCGCGGCCTGCTGCATTGCCAGCTGGAAGTGCCGGGGCATGACCAGGTGCATGCCGTGTGCGTGCACCTTGGCTTGCGCGAGGCCCACCGGCAAAGCCAGGTAAAGCTGCTGCTGGACCTGCTCGACAGCCTGCCAGCCAAGGCCCCGGTGATCGTTGCCGGTGACTTCAACGATTGGCGGCTGAAGGCCGACGCGGTGCTGAGCGAGCATCTGGTAGAGGCCTTTGGCGAGCATTTCGGCACCCCGGCCCGCAGCTTTCCGGCCCGCTTGCCGCTGTTGCGCCTGGACCGCATTTACTTGCGCAACGCCATGCCGCGCGATGCCCGGGTGCTGTCGCAGTACCCGTGGTCGCACTTGTCTGACCACGCCCCTCTGGCTGCGGAGATCAACCTGTGAACCGACCTTGGGTAGACGGCAACAACGTGCAGTTGCTGATCAATGGCGAGCAGTACTACCCCCGCGTGTTCGAGGCCATGGCCCAAGCACGTGAAGAAATCCTGCTGGAGACGTTCATCATCTTCGATGACAAGGTCGGCCAGCAATTGCAGCAAGTACTGATCGATGCCGCTTGCCGGGGCGTGCGCGTCGAAGTGGCCGTGGACGGCTACGGCACGGCCGACCTGCCAGCGCCGTTCATTACCGCCATGACCGAAGCCGGGGTCAGCTTTCACGCGTTCGACCCGCAGCCCCGCCTGGTGGGCATGCGCACCAACCTGTTCCGGCGCCTGCACCGCAAGATCGTGGTTGTCGATGGTGAACGGGCCTTCATCGGCGGTATCAACTACAGCGCTGACCACCTCGGCGATTTTGGTGCCATGGCCAAGCAGGACTATGCCGTCGAAGTCACCGGCCCGGTGGTGGCGCAAGTGCATGCCGCCAGCAAACGCCTGATGTCGCCGGTGCTGCAGCCGCCCAGTGCGGTGCGGCCGTTGACCGAGCCTGCCGGGGCCTGCAGTGCCGTGCTGGTAGAGCGCGACAACGGGCTGCGCAGTACCGATATCGAGGCCCATTATCTGCAAGCTTTTCGCCGCGCCCGCCAGCGCATCGTGGTCGCCAATGCGTATTTTTTCCCGGGTTACCGGCTGATGCGTGAACTGCGCAACGCCTCCCGGCGGGGTGTGAAGGTACAACTGATTTTGCAGGGCCAGCCTGACATGCGCTGGGTGCGGGCGTTGTCGCGGCTGCTGTACAACTACCTGCTGCGCGATGGTGTGGCCATTCACGAGTACTGCCAGCGGCCCTTGCACGGCAAGGTGGCGCTGGTCGACGACGAGTGGGCCACGGTTGGCTCCAGCAACCTCGATCCGTTAAGCCTGTCGTTCAACCTGGAAGCCAACTTGTTTATCCGTGACCAGGCCTTTAACCATCAACTCAACCAGCACCTGCAGGCGCTTGCCAGCGACCACTGCAGGCCGGTTACCCTGGAACGCATGGTCCGCGGCTACTGGTGGCGGGCGCCGCTAATCTTCCTATGCTTCCACGTGATCCGCCATTTCCCGCGGATTGCCGGCTGGTTCCCGGCGCACCGCCAGCGTTTGCGCTCGGTACAACCGCAAGATGAGGCCCAAGGCGACTTTCACGAGGGCCAAACGTGATGGCGCGTAGACATTGGCAAACCTGGGGCAAACGCCTGTTCAGCGTGGCGTTTTTGCTGCTGATCCCAGCACTGCTGTACCTGCTCGCGCGTAACTTGGACTGGAACGAGGTGCGCCACTCATTGCTGGCCTACCGGCCTGGCACCCTGGCCTTCGGCCTGGCGCTGGCCTTGTGCAGCTACTTGACCTTCGCCAGTTACGACCTGCTGGCACGCGCCTACACCGGCCACCACCTGCCGGCTCGGCAGGTTTTGCCAGTGGCCTTCGTGTGCTATGCCTTCAACCTCAACTTCACCACCTGGGTGGGCGGTGTGGCCTTGCGCTACCGACTATATGGCCGCCTGGGGCTGGACACAGCGACCATCACGCGCATCCTTACCCTGGGCCTGCTAACCAACTGGATGGGCTACATGCTGCTGGCCGGCACAGTGTTCGCCTTGCGCCTGGTCGAGCTGCCGCCCAGTTGGGCGGTCGGCGCCACCGGCTTGCAACTGATCGGCCTGGTGTTGCTAGCCGTCGCCGCAAGCTACCTGCTGGCCTGTGGTTTCGCCAAAAAGCGCACCTGGCGCTGGCGCGAGCATGAGGTAACGCTACCGTCGCTGCGCCTGGCGCTGTGCCAAGTGGTACTGGGTGCCAGCAACTGGGCGCTGATGGCCCTGCTGATCTTCTGGTTGCTGCCTGGCGAGGCATTCTACCCTTCGATACTGGGCATCCTGCTGATCAGCTGCGTGGCGGGCGTGGTCGCGCACATCCCGGCTGGGCTGGGAGTGCTGGAAACAGTGTTTCTGGCCCTGCTGCATGGGCAGGTTGCGCAAGGTACGCTGGTGGCGGCGCTGCTGGGCTACCGTACGTTGTACTACCTGGTGCCGCTGTTGTTGGCGGTGCTGACTTACCTGATGTTAGAGAAGCGCGCCAAGGCCATGCGCCAGCGCGACAAGCCCGCTTAGACCTTACAAGGGCCTAAGGCCCGGGAGGTAGCCAATGCGCATCTGCATCATGAAGGTCGTGTTGATAGGGATGCTTGCCAGCTTGGCCTGCGGCCAGGCCCTGGCCGAAGCCTGCAACGTACTCACTCGCTCCTCCAGCGAAGCAGTCACGCCGGTGGAGCGGCACAGTTGCTACAGCTACAGCAACCTGCCCGCCGAAGCGATCAACTGGTCGTGCAGTAACGAGAGCAAGGAAATGCTCAACAGCGAAAAGCACAAGGTAGCGCGCTGTGCGGATGGCAGTGTGGGCAGTTGCATCGCGCCGTTGACCCAGGAGGCATTGGCTAACCCCAAGGCCGCTGGCGGTGATAAGCCCGCGTTGCCCAAGGATGCGCGGGTGATCACCTACTACTACGACACCCCCAGCCTGGGCCAGGCCCGCGCCGATTGCGAGCGTAACAACGGCATCTGGCAGACGCACTGAGCCTGCGGGCTTGCCCGGTGCTTATTGTAGGAGCGGGCTTGCCCGCGAACACCGGCGCGGCCGGTGCCAGGCACCGCGCTGGATGCTTCGCGGGCAAGCCCGTCCCTACAAAGTAGGCTAAACCGCAGCAGCCTCGGCCTAAGGTGTTTCAGGGCGAAATGGGGTCGCTGGCTGGGAAGGTCTCCTCCAGCGCATTGTCCACCGTGCTCTCCCCCGGCTTCTCTCCACAATGACAGTCCGCCATCCGGCACGGCTCACCGTTACGATGCCCGCTGGCGCAGGCTTCGCAGCAATACGCCTTACCCTCCTGCTGCACAGCATTGGCATCCACGGTGCAGGCACACTGCGCACAGGCACAACGTTGCTCGTTCATGGCTTGTTCTCCTGGTCATCGATCACGTCGTCCGTCCACGGCTCGCCATCCAAGGGTGCGGAGCGGGCCAGTTCGGCTTCGTCCAGGCCCGTGCCGCCGCCAATTTCATGCGCCTCCACCTGGCGCAAGGCTTTGTCTGCGGGGCCGCCGCTGCCACCCGGTTCGTGCCGGTCACGGGCGCCGGTTTCATCCAGCAGGGTGTCCGGGCTCAGGTCGTCATAGGTAACGTTGTCTTCGTGCAGGCTGTCGCTTAGCGCCTCGCCCCCGGTCATGCCACTTTCAGCGACGCGCCGGGGTGGAAATTCCCGCGCCACCTCCTCGGCTGGGCGCTCATCCCCCACGCGCCCTTCGCGTTCGTCCAAACGTTCATCGAAGTCCAGTTCATGGACGCTGCCCATGCGGTCTTCGGTGTCGTCGATTTCCGTCGGGGTATACGGCTTCGGTTCATCTGCGCGCGCCATGTGCGGTCTCCTTCAGGTGGCTTCATTCGGTCGACTGCGCCTGTACCTGGAAGATTCAGAGTTTTTTTGAACTACCGCCCAGCCTGCTGCCTCCCAGCTTAGAGACTGCAAACCGCCCGGAGCCCGCCATGGCCAAGCCACTGCAGGAATATGCGCGCAAGCGCGACTTCAATGCCACGCCCGAGCCCAGCGGCAAGCGCAGCCGTGGCAAGCGAGCGCACGCGTTGCAGTTCTGCATCCAGAAACACGATGCCAGCCACCTGCACTACGACTTTCGCTTGGAGCTCGATGGCACGCTGAAAAGCTGGGCCATTCCCAAAGGGCCGTCACTTGACCCCAAGGTGCGCCGCCTGGCCGTGCACGTCGAAGACCACCCGCTGGACTACGCCGAATTCGAAGGGCATATCCCTGAAGGCCATTACGGCGCAGGCGATGTGATCGTCTGGGACCGCGGCATCTGGGAGCCCGAAGGCGATGCGCACGAGGCCTATGCCAAGGGCAAGCTGCGCTTTCGCTTGCAAGGCGAAAAACTTAGCGGCGTGTGGAACCTGTTCCGCACCCACCTGGCCGGTAAGAAGGAGCAGTGGATGCTGGTCAAGTCACACGACGGCGAGGCACGCAGCGAAGCCGACTACAGCATCGTCGAAGCCCAGCCCGACAGCGTGCTCAGTGACCGCACGTTAGTGCCGCGCAAGGCCGCTACCAACAAGCCCGCCCCCCCGCGCAGCAGCCGTAAACGCGCCGCCACCGGCCGGAAAGCGCCGTTGCCTGCGCAGCTGCAACCGCAGCTGGCGACGCTGCTCGACTCACCGCCCAGCGGCGACTGGCGCTACGAGGTCAAGTTCGACGGCTACCGTATCCTGGCCCGCATCGATGGCGATGACATCCGCCTGTTCACCCGCAATGGCCACGACTGGAGCAGCAAGATGCCCAAGCAGGTCGCCGCCCTGCGTGCACTGGGCATCGATTCGGGCTGGCTCGATGGCGAAATGGTCGTGGCTGATGAAAACGGCGCGGCAGACTTCCAGGCCCTGCAAAATGCCTTCGACACCGCGCATGACGAGCGCATCACCTATTACCTGTTCGACTTGCCCTTCCTCGGCGGCCAGGACCTGCGCCGCGTGCCGCTGCAAGCGCGGCGCGATACGTTGCGCCAGTTGCTCGAGCACAACCAATCAGAGGTCCTCAAGTACTCTGCTGACTTCGACCAGCCGGTGCAGTCGTTGCTGGACAGCGCCTGCCGGCTGCAGCTCGAAGGCCTGATCGGCAAGCGTGTCGACAGCCCGTACAGCGGTCGCCGCAGCCCAGACTGGATCAAGCTCAAGTGCAAGCAGCGCCAGGAGTTCGTGATCGTCGGCTACACCGAGCCCAAGGGCAGCCGCAGCGGCTTTGGGGCCCTGCTGCTGGCCCTGCATGATCACGACAGCGGCCAGCTGCGTTATGCCGGCAAGGTGGGTACCGGCTTCAGCAGCGCGACCCTGGCCAGTATTCACGCCCGGCTCAAACCGCTGGAAACCGCCAAACCCGCCCTGCTCAAGCCACCCACCGGTGCCGAGACGCGCGGCGTACACTGGCTGAAGCCGCAGCTGTTGGCCGAAGTCGCCTATGCCCAGATGACCCGCGACGGCATCGTGCGCCACTCGGTGTTCCACGGCCTACGCGATGACAAGCCGGCGACCGCCATCGACCTGGAGCGCGCCATGCCAGCCAAGACCGTGCCTAAGCGCAAGCAGGCCAAGGCGCCCGCAGCCTTCGGCGAGCTGCGCCTGACCCACCCCGACCGGGTAATCGACGCCAGCACCGGCGTGAGTAAACGTGACGTGGCCGAGTATTACGCCGCCGTCAGCCAGTGGATCTTGCCCCAGCTCAAGGACCGCCCGGTGGCGCTGGTCCGCGCGCCGGACGGGCTGGCCGGTGAGCTGTTTTTCCAGAAGAACGCCGGTCAGCTGCACATTGCCAATGTGCTTAGCTACGGCAAGGACGAAGCCGGCCAGGCGGCGATGGTCATCAACCGTGCCGACACCCTGCTCGGCGCGGTGCAAATGAACATGCTCGAACTGCACACCTGGAACGCCACCGACAAGGATTTCGACAAGCCCGACCGCTTGGTCCTCGACCTTGACCCAGACCCGGCACTGCCCTGGAAGGCCATGCTCGAAGCCACTCAACTGGTCCTAACCCTGCTGGATGAACTGGGTTTGAAGGTGTTTCTGAAGACCAGCGGCGGCAAAGGCATGCACCTGGTCGTGCCCCTGACCCGGCGGGGCAGCTGGGACGAGGTCAAGGCCTTCAGCCACGCCATGGTCGATTACTTGGCCGGGCTGTTCCCTGATCGGCTGAGTGCAGTGTCCGGGCCCAAAAACCGGGTCGGGCGCATTTTCATCGACTACCTGCGCAATGGCAAAGGTGCCACCACCGCCTGCGCGTACTCCCTGCGCGCCCGTGAAGGCTTGCCCGTCTCGGTCCCCATCTGGCGTGAAGAACTGCCACAACTCAAGGGCGCTAACCAGTGGCACATCGGCAACCTGCGCGAGCGCCTGAACGACCTGGACGACCCTTGGGCCGACTATGCCAAGACCCGGCAGTCGATCACCGCTGCCATGCGCAAGCAGCTAGGGCTGGCCTGATGGCGCCTCGCCCGCAATGCCCCAACCGCAGCACCCCACCGGCAATGCCTGGCCAAGGAGCCCGAGCCCATGAGCATCGTCCAGGATTTTGAGCTGACCAATCTCGATCGCCTGCTGCGCGCCTTCGGCGAACGGCAGCAACCGCTCAACCTGGATACCCAGTTGCCACAGCTGATCCAGGCGCTGCAAGCCGACCAACTTGACCTGCTGCCGCTGCCCGGCCAGGGCAACACGTTACGGCGCTGGCAAACCCTGGCGCGGGTTGCCGGTTGTGACCTGGCCCTGGCCAAGCTCTATGAGGGCCACACCGACGCGTTGGCGATCCTTGCCGAATGCGCTGGCGCCCATCACGCCGCGGCGGGTATCTGGGGCGTGTGGGCCGCCGAAGCGCCGGATGCCCGCACCTGCATTGTGGCCCGGGATGGCGAACGGGTGCGCCTGAGCGGGCGCAAGGCCTGGTGTTCGGGCGCGTTGCAAATCGACCGGGCGCTGATCACCGCCTGGGATGCGCATGACCAGCCGCAGCTGGTGGCCATCGAGCTGTCCCATCCCAGCCAAGGCCTGACCATCGAACACTGGCAGGCAATCGGCATGGCCACCACCGCCAGCGTCGAGGTCGCATTCAATGACACACCGGGCATCGCCATCGGCCGCCCCGGGCAGTATCTGTCGCGACCGGGGTTTTGGCATGGCGGTGCCGGCATCGCAGCCTGCTGGTACGGCGCCGCCGAAGCCCTGGCCGATTACCTGCGGGAACACTGCCGTAACCCTCGCCCCGACCCTCATGCCGATGCCCACCTGGGCGCGGTCGACGCCGACTTGTTGGGGGCCAGGGCGGCACTGCGCGAATGCGCGGCGTGGATCGACCGCCAGCCGGGGGCAGACGCTAGCTTCGAGGTGCGCCGCAGCCGGGCGCAGGTGGAACAGGCGGTGAATCAGGTCATCCATCACGTTGGCCGAGCGCTGGGCGCCACGCCGTTCTGCCGCAGTAGTCACTTCGCCCGGTTGAACGCCGATTTGCCCGTGTTTCTGCGCCAGAGCCATGCCGAGCGCGATCTGGCGGCACTCGGCCAGCAGTTGGCGCAACAACCCGCGGGGAGCTGGCAGTTATGAGTGAGAACCTGATCCAGTCGAGCAGCGGCACACCGTGGGCAGCCTGGCAGCAGGCCGCGCACCTGGCCAGGGCCACGTGGATCGACCCGCAGCAGCTGTGCCCGCCAGGTCGCCGCCTGGTGCTGTTGGCCCCGCACCCCGATGATGAAATTCTCATGGCCGGTGGCCTGCTGGCGGGTTTTCGTGGCCGCGAGCACGACCTGGTACTGATCTCCGCCACCGACGGCGAAGCCAGCCACCCCGGTTCGGCCCACTGGACCGAACACCGCCTGCGGCGGCAAAGGCCGCAGGAAAGCCGCCATGCCCTGCAACAGCTTGAGCTTGATCTGGGGCGCGTGGACTGGCGCCGCCTGCACCTCAAGGACGGCGCGTTGCCACGCAACGAGGCGTTTTTGGTCAACCACCTGAGCCAGCTGCTCAAGCCTGGCGACTTGCTGGTGGCCACCTGGCGCGGCGACGGCCACTGTGACCACGAAGCGGTGGGCCGGGCCGCAGCCCAGGCAGCCCAAGCGCGCCAGGTGCAATGGCTGGAAGTCCCGGTGTGGGCTTGGCATTGGGCGCAACCGGACGACCCGCGCCTGCCGTGGCCACGGGCCCACCGCATCCAGCTGGACGAAGCCCGCCTGGCGCGCAAGCGCAAAGCCCTCGCCGCCCACGTCAGCCAGCTGGAGCCGGATGGCCGGCGCCCGCCGGTGCTGCCGCAGAATTTGCTGGATTGTTTGCTGCAACCTTTCGAACTGGTGTTTCTGTAAATGGAGTGGTCATGAGCCTCGACCCGCAGTACTTCGCCGACCTGTACGCCAGCAATGAAGACCCCTGGGCCTTTCGCACCCGCTGGTACGAAAAACGCAAGCGTGAGTTGGTCATGGCCTGCCTGCCGCGCCAGTGCTACCAGCATGCCTTCGAGCCAGCCTGCGCCAATGGCGAACTCAGCGCCTTGCTGGCCGAGCGTTGCGCCGAGCTGCTGTGCCAGGACCTGGACCCGACCGCGGTAGGCCTGGCACGTGCACGCTTGGTGAACGCGCACAACGCCTCGGTGGAGCTGGCGCGGTTGCCGGCGGACTGGCCGGGCGGGCGCTTCGACCTGATCGTGCTCAGTGAAATCGGTTACTACCTGGACCCCACCGACTGGCTGCAGGTAATCGAGCAGTCGGTAGCCAGCCTGACCTACGACGGCGGGCTGCTAGCCTGCCACTGGAAACACCCCATCGCCGGCTGCCCACAGGACGGGCGTGACGTGCACCGCATGCTCGCCCGGCACCTGCCGCTGTATGTGCAGCTGCAGCACGAGGAGGCGGACTTCGTGCTGGAATACTGGGCCTGCCAGCCCAGCGTCGTCGACCTGGACGAGACCTGCCCATGATCGCCGTGATCATCCCGGCGCACAACGAAGCCCGGCGCCTGGGGCGCTGCCTGCGGGCGGTGCTGGCCGCTGCCCAGCAGGCGCAGCAGGCTGGGCATCAGGTCGAGGTACTGGTAGTGCTGGACCGCTGCAGCGACGGTAGCGCCGCCGTGGCACGGCGCTTTGGCGTGCAGGTGCTGGCGGTAGAAGCCGGCAACGTCGGCATGGCGCGCCGGGTGGGCGCAGCACACATGCTCGAGCGCGGCGCGCGCTGGCTGGCCTGCACTGATGCCGACAGCCGGGTACCCACGCACTGGTTGCTCTCCCAGCTGGCCTGCAGGGCTGAAGTGGTGTGCGGTACGGTACATATCGAGTATTGGCAACCGTGGCACACGGCTGCGTTGCGCAAGCTGTACCACAGCCGTTACCAGCCACGGGAGGGGCATCGGCATGTGCACGGGGCCAATCTTGGCGTATGCGCCGCCGCCTACGACCGCGTGGGCGGTTTCCGGCCCTTGGCGGCGCATGAAGATGTGCAGTTGGTCAGCGACCTGCAGGCCAGTGGCGCGCAAATTGTTTGGACGGCGAAGCACAGCGTAGCCACCAGCAGCCGGCGCGACAGCCGCGCCGGCGAAGGGTTTGCTGATTATCTGGCAGGGTTGCAAGCACAGCTACTGTGATGGCTGTTGCACGGCCGAGCGCACCTGCAGCGGCGGGCCTGCCCGCGAACATCGGCGCAGCCGCTGCCGGGCACCGCGTTGAATCGCGGGCAATGTCCCAAATCACAACGCTATGACGCCTTGCGCGCCTTCTTCGCCGGTTTGTTGCCGCCGAGGCTGCGTTTGAGCAGCTCGGTAAGGTCGAGGATATCCGCGCCTTTTTCCACCGCCGCCGCGTCGCCCTTTTCAACCGTTTCGATCTTGCCCTTGCGGGCCTTTTCTTCCACCAAGTCGAGGATGGTCTGGCGGAAGGCATCCTGATAATCCGCTGGTTTCCAAGGGCCACTCATGTCTGCTACCAGCCGCTTGGCCATGTCCAATTCGCGCTTGTCCACCTTGGCGTCGGTCACACTGCTGTCCAACTCCAGCGTTTCCAGCCCGCGTACCTCTTCGGGCCAGCGCAGGGTAATCATCACCAACGCATCGTCCAGTGGCCGTATTAGCGCCAAGTGCTGGCGGGTGTGCAGCACCACTGTGGCCAGCGCCACCTTGCCGGTCTTCGCCAGGGTTTCACGCAGCAAGGCATACACCTTGCCGCCACGGCGGTCGGGGCTCAGGTAATACGGCGTGTCGAAGTGCTGCAGCGGGATCTCGCTGGCCTCCACGAAGGAAAATATATCGATGGTCTGCGTCGCTTCGGGCCTTGCCTTGCGAATTTCCTCTTCGCTGATCACCACGTAGCGGCCTTTTTCGAACTCCACGCCCTTGACGATGTTGTCCTTGTCGATTTCCTTGCCGGTGACCTTGTTCACCCGTTTGTAGCCCACCGGTTCCATGCTGCGCTTGTCGAGCCAGTCGAAATCGACCCGCTCGGTGCGGACCGCGGTATTGAGTGCCACGGGGATGTGCACGAGGCCGAAACTGATGGCGCCTTTCCAAATTGCCCGAGCCATGAGGGTGCTCCCAGGGTTGCTTGCCAATACCTGAGATGACTGCAACGGGCGGCGAAGGTTTAGCCGCCCTGCCCTGTGGTTACACTGGGCTGAACAACACCCGCTGAAAAGCCTGCGCCGCCAGGTGTACCTGCACCGCCCAATCCTGCGCAGCGTCACTGCCAGCATCGTCGGAAATGTACTTCAGGCAGACGAACGGGATGCCCTCGCTGCGCGCGATCAGCGCCAGCACGTAGGCCTCCATGTCGACCACGTCATAAGGCGCATCGCCATGGTTGATCTCGAAGCTGTCGCCGCTGCCGCAAGCCTCAACGGCCAGGCCGGGAACGGCCGCGCCATGCTCCAGCACCACCGGGATATCAGACAACGGCGTCTGGTAGCGGGCAAAGCCCAGCGGGGTAACGTCCATGTCGCGCTGCACGAAGCGGGTGCAGCACACCACTGCGCCCTTGCCGTGGCGCTGGCTGCCGGCCGAGCCTAGGTTGACGATCAGTTTGGGCCGGCGCGCGGCGATGGCTTTGCTCAGGCCGATGGCGGCATTGACCTTGCCAATACCGGTAAACACGGTGTTGACGTTTGCGAACACATCGCCGGCCTCGGCCTCGAGGGCAAAGACGAACAGCGTGTCATCAAGGGAAATATCGGGGAATTGCTGGGTCAGCATCATGGAGCAGGTGGTTCCGATTGGCTGCGGGGGCGCGGCCATTTTCGGCCAACCCTGGCTAATTGCAAGCCCCCGCGGCCACTACGGCCCGCAACGCCTGCGCCCGGCTCAGCCCCGCAGCGCGGGCCTGGGCCAGGCAGCAAAGTTGCTGGTCGGCATGGGTGCCGTCGCGCAGCAGGCACTGGGCATGGCCAAAGGCACGTGCGGCGTCGGCGCTGTCAATCGGCAACTGCTCCTGCAACTGGGCCAGCCAGCCTTCGGCGGTGACTGGCTGTTGATCATGCACGCCAATGAACTGACCGTGGCGCCCGTGACGCATGGCACGCCAATAGTTTTCCTGGGCAACCCAGCGCAGTTCACGATTGCACGCCGCAGGGTCATAGCGGTGCGTGATGCTGTGCTCCACCAGGTGACGAAACAGCGCGGCGATGCACAGGGCGTCCTCCAACTGCGGGCAGCCATCGCAGATCCGCAGCTCCACCGTCGGGAAGCGCCGCGAAGGGCGGATAGCCCACCAGAAGTCGCCATCCGCGGCCAGCGAACCGGTGCGTTGCAACAAGGCGCGGTAGCGTTCGTAGGCGGCCCAGTCGGGTAAAGGCTCTGGCAACCCCATGTGTGGCCATTCCCCACAAATCACCCGCCGGTAGCTCATGTAGCCGGTGCCCTGGCCCGCCCACAACGGGGATGAGGTACTCAGCACCAGCAACAACGGCAGCCAGGCCAGTACGCGGTTGATCAGCTGCATGCGATCACACCCGGGCGGTACGCCGACGTGCACATGCAGGCCATTGAGCAGGCTACGCCGCGCCACATGTTGGTAGTCGTCGAACAGTTGCCGGTAATGCGCGGGTGCAGCGGGCTTCTGCCGCAGCCAGGCGGCATTGGGGTGGCTTGCCGCACCGTACAGGCCCATGCCCTCTTCGGCCAGCGCCGTGCGCAGCCGCTGGCGGCTGTTCTGGAAGAATTCGCGTGCCTCGCACAAGTTAGCGAACACCGGCGAAGCCACTTCGATCTGGCTGCGGAACATTTCCTGGGCGAAATATTGGCCCAGCGCTTGGCGGCAGCGTCCGATCACCGCGGGCGAAGGTGCGGCCGGTACCTGCCCTGAGCCCAGGTGCACCAGCAGGTACTCTTCCTCGATGCCGAACGTGCAGGATTGCGCCATGTTGCCTCAGCGGCTGCGCGTAACGGTGAGGGCCACGGCGGCGATGCGCTCGACCTGTTGGTAACCGGGTTCGCTGAGCTGTTCGCCAAACACGTCCGGGTCGATTTCCCGGTACACCCACGCCCATTGCGGCCCTGCCAGGCGCAGGCGGATGGCATCGAGCAAGGCATCGCGGCCCTCGACGATGGCTACGCCGGTGTACAGCAACAGCGAACCGCCGGTCGTTAGCCGCTCGCAGGCTTGCTCGACGATGCGCAGCGACAGTTCTGCACCCAGCGCACCACCGCCATGCCGGTAGGTGCGTTCGCCCACATCTAACATGTACGGCGGGTTGGCGACGATCAGGTCGAACGTTCCGGTAATGCCCTGGAGTAGATCACTGGGCTCCACCGAGACATTGCTCACGCCCGCCAGCGCCGCGTTGATGGCGGTGTAACGCAGTGCCAGCGGGTTGATGTCGACAGCGCTGACCTGAGCATGGGGGGCGGCCCGAGCAATCAGCAACGCACCGATACCGGTGCCGCAACCAATGTCCACTGCATGCTCGACCGGCTGTGGGGTGCGTTGCAGGTGAGCCTGGATAACCTGGGCAAAACGGTAGCTGTCCGGGCCAAAAAACACTGCGTCGCTCGCCTCGGTCGGGTACGCCGAGTGCACCAACAGCAGGTCTTCATAGTTCGACCAGCGCACGTTACTGCGTAACAGCTGCGTGTGCGCTGTCAGCACCTGGGCACGCTGAAGCTGCTCAAGTTCATCGGCGCAGATCAGTGCAGGGGCAAACGGGCGGCTCCAGCCAAATACATCGCGCAGTGTACTGGCCGGTT
The DNA here is from genome assembly GCF_003627215.1 of Pseudomonas sp. Leaf58. Classification (NCBI taxonomy): domain Bacteria; kingdom Pseudomonadati; phylum Pseudomonadota; class Gammaproteobacteria; order Pseudomonadales; family Pseudomonadaceae; genus Pseudomonas; species Pseudomonas sp. Leaf58. The sequence goes on along the minus strand of NZ_CP032677.1, from coordinate 2,598,247 downwards.
CGCCTGCATGGCGCGCAATGACCCGGGCGTGGGTAGCGGGCGAGACACAGGTGAAGCGATAGCCGTCGGCCCACAGCCGCTTGCCCAGTTGCAGCAGTGCCTGGTCGGTTTCGAGCTGTTGCGGGTCTAACAGCATCAGCGGGGTCCCTCCTGAATCAGGCCGGTGGCACGCAGGTAGGCGCGCGTCGCTTGCAAGCCTTCGGGGGTTGCGTGACGGTTGCCGGCCATTCTTGCGATCAGCGCGTCGATGTCGTCGCCTTGTGCGTCGGCCGTGGGTAAGTCCTCCACTTGCAGCGGTACCTCCCAGCTGCCCGGCCTTATGCGACGAACGCAGGCGTTCCAGCCCGCGGCGATCCAGTCGTGCCACACCTGCTTCTCGTAGGCGGTGAAAACGCCATACATCGGCGCCGAGGGCCCGTCGATCAGCTTCCACCAGCGGCTTCGGGCCGGCTCCTCACCGCGACGGATCCAGCCTTGGGCCTGTAGGGCTTCAAGAAACCCCGGCATGGCGCCCGGCTCGGCCAACCACTGATTGATGGTGCGTTGTTGCAAACGGCAATGGTCAGAATGCATGAATTGGCCGAAGTTGCGCTTGTGCTCAAGCACTTTAAGCAGCTCGGCCTGGAGGTCAAAGCGGCTGATCAGGCTTGGGGTATCAACGCCCAGATCGTTCAGCCGGTAGCCAAGGCGCACACGTTCGTAGAACGCACGCTGCCCGGCGGCTGGGCACAACTGGCGCAATGCCTGGATCGATAAATGAGCATGGCCACTGGCTGCATTATCAATGGTCACATGAAGCTGAAAGTAATGCCCGTCGATGCCCAGTTCCGCCAGTTCATAAGTGGTGATCAACAGGTGCAGTGGCGGTTGCTCGTAGCCCAGGTTGTACCCAATCACTTCAGGGAGGAACGCTTCGCCATGCTGGCCCAGCGCAAGCTGCAGTGCGCCCTGAAGGTAGCGCTCGTCATCCAGGCCCGGTTGCTGCAGGCAGCCCAGCCGGCTCAGTAGCCGCTGGTAGATCAATACATGATTACAACGGGGGTCACCCCCGCCCAACTCTTCCAGGTAGGTGCGAATCAGGCCGTGGTAGCGGGGGTCAGCCCAATGGCGCAAGGTGCTGTGCAGCCATGCACCATCCACAGCTTTGGTGGGGGCGACTTGCTGGAGAAACCACAAGGCTTGGGCGCGACTGGAAAAGAAGCGCCTTGGCGCACCTTGCCGGCGTTGTTCAAGGTAGTCGGCATAGGTTGCGGCCACCTGGGCGGCATGCTGGGCACTCCAGGCTTGCAACTGCGCAGGATCACTCGGCAGATCGTCCGATACGTGCTGCACGCGTGCCAGTTGCGCCTGCAACCACTCAGCGCTGGCGGCGTCAGGGCCGTCGAGCAGTGCCCGGTAACGCTGGTGAAGGCTAGGCCCTGTCGCCAGCGCCGGTACCATCGTGGCGGTCTTGCGGGTCATGACCGTCATGCTGTGTTCCTCGTACGCAAGTTATTGGCCTGCTTTTTGCCCTGGCTGCGGGTCTGAACCCGGCGTAGGTTGGGCAGCGGGTGTGTCGCTGGGTTGCTGCATTTGCAAAGAAGGTTTGCTCGGGTCGGCATCCTTGGCAGGGTGATCGGTATCGCGGTCAAAACAGCCACCGAGTAGGGTCAATGCGCCGATAAGTGTTATCAGAGGGGGCAGTCGCATGGGGACCTCCTGTGCTTGAAAATCGCAGTGCCGGGTTACCCTGGCACTGCGTAGCCTCACTTACGAACGGCCGCCCTTGCGGCCCGATTCGCTGCTTTGGCTGCCACCGGAATGCTGGCCGCCTTTGCGCCCAGCTTCGGAAGCTTTCTCGCGGTCATTGGCAAAGTTGCCTGGGTTTTTGTTACCGCCCTGGCTGCCTTGTTGATTGCCGCTACGGCTGTTGTCTTTAGTGGCCATGGTCTTAAACCTCATATGACTTCAGAATGCACGGCACCTTTGCCGTACACCTGTTCGGAGTTCGCCCATATGAGGGGATTCGTTTTATTGCGAAGCGTTCTGACCGGTGGCGTTAAATAAGCGGCCAGCGTGTATTTGGCGCGCTTGTCAGTCGCGCCGGGCGCCGTCCTGGCGGGCCTGTCGGCGCCCCAGCCAGCCACCCGTGGCTGCCCACCCCAACGCCATCAGCGCGCCAATCAGCATTGCCAGTTGCGGGTGCTCGCCGATCACGTCCAGTGCGCGTTTGAGCCAGCCACTGAAGGCATCGCCAGCGCGATAGACCACGGTGTCGATGAAGTTCTTGGCCTTGTATTTGTCCTCGGCGGGCAGGACGGTGAACAGCATCTCCCGCCCAGGCCTGACCAACGCATATTCACCCGCCCGGCGCACTACCATCACCACCGCGAACACGGCGAACGCCGGGGCCAGTGCCAGCCACAGGAAACCCGCCGCCATCAGCAGTGGCACCGCCACCAGCAAAACGCCCACGCCCAGGCGCCGGGCCAGGCGCCCAGTAAGTAACGCCTGGGTAAGGATGGCCAGCGCCTGGACTACGGTGTCGATCAAGCCGAACACCTGGGTTTGCCGGGTGCGGTCGGTAAAGGTTTCACTGACGATGCGCGCCTGCTCGAAATACAGGAAGGTGCTAACGCTGGCCAGCAATACCACGAACAGGGCAATACCCAGCAAATATGGCGAGCGCAGCACCGCGGTGGCGCCGGCAAACGGGTTGCCGCCCAGCGGCCGAGTGCCCGGCCGTTCGGCTTGCGCCAGCAGCGGGTGGCGCGTACGCCAACCTTGCAGGACCTGGGCCGCGGCAATACTGCCCAGTAGCAAGCCGCCGGCTAGCAGCAACAGCCCGGCATGGCCCAACGGCGCCACTAGCAGCGTGCCAAGGATGGGGCCACTCAGCCCGCCCAGGCTGGCCCCAGCGGCCAACAGGCCGAACAGGCGCTTGCCTTGCGCGGTGGAAAACAGGTCGGCGAGCAGGCTCCAGGCCAGCGAGATGGTTAGCAGGTTGAACACCGACAGCCAGATATAGAAGGCACGGGCCACCCACAACGCCTGCGAATCGCGGGCAAACAGCACGGCGAACAGCAACAAGTTGCTGGCAAAGAAACCGTAGGTGCACGGCAGGATATGCCTGCGCTGTACCTTGGAAGCCAGCCAGCCGAATAGCGGCAGGCACGCCAGGGTGGCGATGAAGGTGCCGGTAAACAGCCATTGCAGGTTGCCCACACCGCCGGCTACACCCATGGTTTCGCGTACCGGGCGCAGCATGAAGTAGCCGGTGAACAACAGGTAGAACAGCAGCAGGCCGGCGACTACCGCCGGCCCCTCGCCGGGCCGAATGTTCAGCCCCTGGCCCAAGCGCCGGCGCCAGGCATCCATGGCGTCAAGTAAACTGCTTGATCAGCGCCTGTTGCTGCGCTTGGGTCAATAGGGGTTCATGCCCTGCCTTAAGCTGGTCCAGCTGGCGCTCGGGCCGGCTGGTCGCGGGAATTACCGTGGTCACCGCCGGGTGGCTGATGGCGAACTTGAGAAACAGCTGCGCCCAACTGCCGATCCCCGCCTCTGCGGCCCAGCCGGGCAAGGGCTGGTCCTTGACCCTGGCGAACAAGCGGCCATCGTCGAAGGCCCGGTTGATCAGCACCGCAACGCCCTTGTCCTGGCACAGCGGCAGCAGTTCACGGGCAGCGTTGGGGGCGCTGACTGCGTAGTTGATCTGGATGAAGTCCAACGGCTCGTTGCGCACGATGCGGGCGACTTCGTCCTGGCTGCTGTCCAGGTAATGGGTGATGCCGACGTAGCGGGTCCTGCCCTGTTGCTGCAACTCGCGGGCATAGGGTAGCTGGGCCTGCCAGTCGCGCAGGTTATGAATTTGCAGCAAGTCGACAGTATCGGTGCGCAAGCTGGCGAGGCTGCCGGCCCATTGCGCTTCGGCGTCGGCCCGGCTGTTGGCGGCAATCTTGGTCGCGAGAAAACACTGTCGGTGCCAACCGCCCTCTTCCAGCAATTGGCCGAGGATGCTGTCGGCACCGCCATAGTTGGGTGAGGTGTCGATGACCCGTGCACCGCCTTCGAAGAACGCTTGCAGTACCACTTTCAATTGCTGGTACTGTGCCGAGCCGGCTTGCACTTCGAAACTGCCGGAAGTGCCAGCGCCGATCACCGGCAGCGCCTCACCGGTGGACGGTATTTTGCGGGTCAGCAAGCCCGCTGGGGCCGCAGCGTGCAGCCAAGGGCTAGCGGCCAGCAAGCCCAAGGTGGCACCCGCGCGTAGGACATCACGACGTGCGTACATGGAAAAGCCCCCGCCATGAGTCGGAAACTTTCAAGGCTAGCCGCTCTACCCAGCGCCGGCGGGTGTTTCTGTATCTGGATGTTTAGTGATCAGGCCTGCAACAACGAGCGCAGGTCGACACCTGCGTCGCTCATCGGTGGGCACCAGTAATAGCCACCTGACAGTGGCCGGCTGAAGCGGTACAGGCCGTCGATGATGCCGTCTTCCAGGCCACTCATGCGCCGCAGCTGCACCTCGAACGCATCGAAGCTGTGGCCCAGCGCGACGAAGGCCAGCCCAGCGCCGCGCGCGTCCGCCCAGGCTACCGAGCGGCGCACCATGAACGCTTCGGGCTCGAAACTTTCCTGGGCCGTTCGCTTGACGTGCGCCGACGCTGGGGCATCATCGAGCTCTTCGTTGTCACTCAGGCGGCGGCCGATGATGTTGTCCTGGTCGGCCTGGGGCAGCGACTTGAAGTATTCCAGGTCGTGCTTCCACAACTGGAAGGCGGCAAAACTGGAACCATCGGCGGCGATGGCCGCCTGCACGGCGTCTTGGTCCACTGGGTTTTCGGTGCCGTCTTCATAACCGGTCAGGTCTTGGCCGCCCCGGTGCAGGAAGCCGTCGACGCTGTCGGCCAGGCGCAGAGCCGGTGCCAGCGCCTGCTCCAGGGCCTGGGCGCGCAACAGCAGGTCGCCGCGCTCGTTGCCGCGCAGCCACACCCACAGGGCGTGTTGGGTGCTGGGGTTTTCCACGGCGGCATCCAGCAGCGGGAAGGCACGCAAGCCCGGTATTTCGCGGCCCAAGGCCTTGGCCAGCGGGGCGCCGACGCCCAGGATCAACTGTTCGCCATCGACCTGCGGCAGCAAGGCATCCAGGGCGGCAGGCAGCGCCTCGGGCGCTTGCAAAGAGAAGAACAGGTGACGGGCGTGGGCCGGCACCGGGGTGGCAAGCAGACCTTGCTGGAACGGCATCACAGGCTAATCCTCGGTTAAAACGGGAATGCTACTGCGCCTAATGGCCTACTGCAACGCGGCATGCGGCCGCGAGCGCCGCTGCGCTTGGTAACAAACGGTTACAGAGAGCTGGCGCTTTGCAATTAGCTAGCAATTCAGGCCGACCTACACTCCTCGAGATCCTCGGCCGAGAAACCGCCCATGACCGCCTCACCTTTGCTGACCGCCTTTTTGCCGCTGGCCTTGGGCATCATCATGCTCGGCCTTGGGTTGTCGCTGACCCTGGCCGATTTTGCCCGCGTGGTGAAGTACCCCAAGCCGGTGGTGGTGGGCCTGGCCTGCCAGATCCTGCTACTGCCGCTGGTGTGTTTCCTGATCGCCAATGGTTTTGGCCTGGAGTCGGCCTTGGCAGTGGGGCTAATGCTGCTGGCCGCCTCGCCTGGCGGCACCACGGCCAACCTGTTCAGCCACCTGGCGCATGGCGATGTGGCGTTGAACATTACCCTGACGGCGGTCAACTCGCTGATTGCGATCCTGACCATGCCGCTGTTGGTGAACCTGTCGTTGAGCTGGTTCATGGCGTCCGACCAGGCCATCCCGCTGCAGTTCGCCAAGGTCTTGCAGGTGTTCGCCATTGTTCTGTTGCCGGTGGCGCTGGGGATGCTGATTCGCCGTTTCGCCCCTGCTTTTGCCGCCCGCATGCAAAAACCGATGAAGCTGGTGGCGGCGCTGTTCTTGGCTTTCACCATCGTCCTGGCCTTGGCCAAGGACTGGCAGACCGTGGTTGAGTACGCGCCGGTGGTGGGCCTGGCCGCGCTGTTGTTCAACCTGTTGAGCCTAACGGTGGGCTACTGGGTGCCGCGCCTGCTGAACATCCCCAAGCGCCAGGCGATTGCCATCGGCATGGAGATTGGCATCCATAACGGGACCTTGGCGATTGCCCTGGCGTTGAGCCCTTCGTTGCTGAACAACGCGACCATGGCGGTGCCGGCAGCGCTGTATAGCCTGATCATGTTCTTCACCGCAGCGGGGTTTGGCTGGTGGGTCAGCCGTGGGCAGGTGGCGGCGCAGCCAGAGGGAGAAACCGTGAATTAAGGCGACGGGCCACTTCTACAGGGGGCGTAGTGGCCTTGAGGGCTGCTGTGGGAGCGGGTTTACCCGCGAAGAGGCCGGTACAGGCTGTTACGGCTGGCCGCGCCTGCTGCGCAATTGTTGCTTCAACACTCGCAACGGCGGTGCGTAAAAGAACCCGAACGACACACTCCCGGTGCGCCCTTTCACCGCATGGTGCAACCGGTGCGCACGGTGCAAGCGTTTGAGGTAACGGCTAACCGGGCGAGGCTGGCGCGGCCAGTGCCGGTGAAACAACCCGTCGTGGGCGACGACATACAGCACGCCGTACCCCGCCACCCCACCCCCGACCCACTGCAATGGCGCATAACCACTCTTGCCCAAGGCCACCAGCGCTGTGGCGACTAGCCCTAGGGCCAGCAGGTACAGGTCATTGGTTTCGAGCATGCCCAACTGCGGCTCATGGTGCGAGCGGTGCAGCCACCAGCCGCAGCCATGCATGATGTACTTGTGAGCCAGCGTACCAACGCCCTCCATGGCCACCAGGGTGCCGAACAATACGGCAAGATTGAACAGCATCGAACGGTCCGGGTGATGGCAAAGGAAGGCGCAAGGTTACCGTCTGCCCGGCCTTTTTTCCATGTAGGCGTGACCGGTTGCGGTTAACCAGGTTTTCGCTGTGCAGTGATAAAGCTGAGCGTGCGAGCTGCTCAGCCCGGGCGGAAGCATTACAATGCGCGCCCCAATTTGAAATATGTTTTCCCCATGAAATCACTGCTTTACGCCGTAACCTTACTGTTTTCCTTCACCCTCCCCGCTCTGGCCAGCCCGCCAGCAACCTTCACCGAGGCCAAGGTGGTGGCCAAGCAGAAGGTGTACATGGACCAGGCCAGCAGTGCCATGGGCGACTTGTATTGCGGCTGCAAATGGACGTGGGTCGGCAAGTCCGGCGGGCGCATCGATGCTGCTTCGTGCGGTTACCAGACCCGCAAGCAACAGAACCGCGCCGAGCGCACCGAGTGGGAACACATCGTGCCCGCCTACACCTTCGGCAACCAGCGCCAGTGCTGGAAAAACGGCGGCCGTGAGCATTGCGTGGATGACGATCCGGTGTTCCGCGCCATGGAGGCCGACCTGTTCAACCTGTACCCGGCGGTGGGCGAGGTCAACGGCGACCGCAGCAACTTCAACTACGCCATGGTCGCTGGCAATGCCGGGCAATATGGGCAGTGCAGCACCAAAGTCGATTTCGTGCAGCGCGCGGCCGAACCACGAGACGAAGTGAAAGGCCTGGTGGCCCGCACCACGTTCTACATGTACGACCGCTACAAGCTGAACATGTCGCGCCAACAGCAACAGCTGCTGATGGCCTGGGACAAACAGCATCCAGTGTCGGCTTGGGAAAAAGAGCGTGACCGGCGCATTGCCGCGATCATGGGGCATGCCAACCCGTTCGTGACCGGCGAACGCAAGTGGACGGCCGGCTACACGCCAGTCGGTAGTGGCGTGGTGCAAGCCGTGCCGGCGAAGGCCGCCAAGCCAGAAGCCAAGCCGAGCCTGGCCAGCGCCGAGTCGGTGGGGGCGGTGCTTGGCAACCGCAACAGCCACGTTTATCACCTTTCCGTTGGCTGCCCGGGCTACAACCAGGTGACGGCGAAGAACCAGGTCAGCTTCGCCACCGAAGGTGAAGCGCAGGCGGCGGGCTATCGCAAGGCCGGTAACTGCCGGTAAGCACCTGCGAAGGTCGCTGCAAGGGGGCCGCATAGCGGCCCCTGATGTTCAAGGCCTGCACACCTCATTCACCAGATTCGCCGGCCGCTCACCCGCCAGCGCGCTGAGCAGGTTGTCCACCGCACAACGCGCCATGGCCTGGCGGGTTTCTTCGGTGGCCGAGCCGATGTGCGGGGTCGCCACCACATTGTCGAACTGCAGCAGCGGCGAGTTCACCGGCAACGGTTCCTGTACGAACACATCCAGCCCGGCACCGCGTATACGCCGGGCACGCAGCGCTTCAACCAGTGCGTTCTCATCCACCACCCGCCCGCGGGAAATGTTCACCAGGATGGCCTCAGGTTTCATCAGCGCCAATTCCCGCGCACCGATCAGGCCTTCGGTGTTGGCATTCAGCGGTACGGTCAAGCACACGAAATCCGCCTGCTGCAATAGCTCATCCAGGCTGCATTGATGCGCGGCATACCGTGCCTCCACTTGCGGTTTGGCCCGCTGGCTGTGGTACAACACGCGCATGCCGAAGCCAGCTGCCGCACGCCGGGCCAGGGCCTCGCCGATTCGGCCCATGCCGACAATACCCAAGGTTTTGCCGTGCACATCGCTGCCGAAATGCGCCGGGCCCAGGTTGGCCTGCCAGTGGCCGTCCCGTACCCAATTCGCCAGCTCCACCACCCGCCTGGCGGTAGCCAGGATCAAGGCAAAACCCGTGTCGGCGGTGGTTTCGGTCAGCACGTCAGGCGTGTTGGTCAACATCACGCCGCGCCGGCTGAGTTCGGCAATGTCATAGTTGTCCACGCCGACCGAAACACTGGCAACCACCTCCAGTTGTGGCGCCAAGTCGAGCAAGCTGGCGTCCAGGCGCAGGCTGGCGCCCAGCAACCCATGCGCCCCGGGCAGAGCGTCGCGCAGGCGGGCCAAGCCATCGGCTTGGGCGGTATCCACCCAGGTTACCTCGACGCGTTCGTGCAGGCGTGCCATCAGCTCGTCGGGCAGGCGTTTGTACAGGACGATTCGCTTCTTCATTGCAGGTTTCCTAAGGGTTCATGGCCAGGCGTGAGCCGTTGCGCTTGGCCCGGCTCGACGTTGGGGAAGTATTGAGTGCAGCGGTAAGCGCCACTGCGGCCAGCAGCGCACCGCACATGAACAGGTAAGAAGCACCAGGCCCACCCGTGGCGCCATTGAGGTAGCCCACCAGCCACGAGCCGCCGAACGAACCCAGCGCGCCCATGCTGTTGATCAGCGCCATGGCACCGCCTGCGACGTTGGCCGGCAGAATCTCGGGCACGATCGCGAAGAACGGGCCATAAGGGGCGTACATGCAGGCGCCGGCGACCACCAGCAGCGCGTACGACAGCCAAAAATGCTCGCTGCCCAAGGCGTACGAACCATAGAACGCGACGGCGGCGATCAGCAGCGGTGGCCAAACGAAACGCTTGCGCTTTTGCAGGCGGTCGGACGCCCACGACACGCCAACCATGCCCAGTACCGCCGCCAGGTAGGGCACCGACGACAGCCAGCCGGCCTGCACGATATCGACATTCGCTGCCTGCTTGATAATCGACGGGAGCCACAGCACGAAGCCATACACGCCGATGCTCCAGCAGAAGTACTGCAGCGCGAGGATGATCACTTGCGGCGAGCGGAACGCCTCGCGGTAGTTCTTCATCGGCTTGATCCCCTGCTGCTCGGCGGCCAGCGCCTGCTGCAGGGCGGTCTTTTCCTGCTCGCTCAGCCAGTTCACCTGGGCTGGGCGGTCATCCACCAGGCGCCACCAGAGGAATGCCCAGATCACCGCAGGCAAGCCTTCGATGATGAACATCCAGCGCCAGTCGTAATGCTTGATGAGGTACCCCGACACTACTGACATCCACAGGATGGTCACCGGGTTGCCGAGCATCAGGAAGGTATTGGCGCGCGAACGCTCCGCGCGGGTGAACCAGTGGCACAGGTACACCAGCATGGCCGGCATCACCGCCGCCTCCACGACCCCGAGCAAGAAACGAATGCCGATCAGCATGTACACGTTGCTGACCATACCGGTAAGCGTGGCAAGGCCGCCCCAGAGGATCAGGCAGACGAAAATCAGCTTCTTCACACTGCGCTTTTCGGCGTAAATCGCGCCGGGCACTTGGAAAAAGAAGTAACCGAGGAAAAACAGTGCACCCAGCAGCGAAGACAGCGTGGGGGTGATCTGCAGGTCGTCGGCCATGCCGGAAGCGGCGGCGAAACCGTAGTTGGCGCGGTCCAGGTACGCCAGGCTATAGGTGATGAACACGATCGGGATGATGTACCACCAGCGGCGAGGTGCCAGGCTTTGGCTTTGCATGGTTTGTTTCTCCTGAGCTTGTTGTTTTTGTTGCAACAGGTGATTCGGGTCTAGTTCACGCGCTTTTGCGCAACTCGTGGGCTTCCAGTTCATGGCGCAGCGGCAGCCCTTCCATGTCGCCACGCGACTGCACGGCGCGGCTGCCGCACCAGTTACCACGCGCCACCGCTTCGGCCAGTGGGCGGCCCTCCAGCAGCGCGCTGAGTACACCGACGGCAAAGGCATCGCCGGCGCCGACGGTGTCCACCACACGGCTGACCGGCACCGGCGCCACCTGGCCTTCGCCCTTGGCACTGCGCAAATAGGCACCCGCGTCGCCCAGCTTTATCACCACCAGCTCCACCCCTTGGTCAAGGTAGAACGCGGCGATGTCCGCCGGGGTGTGCTGACCGGTTAGCAGCCGGCCCTCCTCCAGGCCTGGCAAGACCCAGTCGGCCTTGGCTGCCAGGGCATTGATTTCGCGCACCATACTGGCGTGGTTCGGCCATAACGAAGGGCGTAGGTTGGGGTCGAACGAAATGCTGCGCCCGGCGGCGCGCATGGCGTCCACCAGTGCATGGGACAGCGCCCGGCAACCCTCCGACAGTGCCAGCGGGATGCCGGTGGCGTGCAGGTGGCGGGCCTGCAGCCAAGCCGGGCGAATCAGCGCTGGCGACAAGCGGCTGGCCGCCGAACCGCGGCGGAAGTATTCCACCGCTGGGTCGCTGCCATCGTCGCAGCGGGCCTTGAGCTGAAAGCCAGTGGGGTAGCTGGGGTCCACCTCGACGGCAGAACAGTCCAGGCCTTCGCGGCGCAAGCTGTCGACGACGAAACGGCCCAGCGAGTCATCGCCCACCCGGCTCAGCCAGCGAACCTTGAAGCCCAGCCGCGCCAGGCCGATAGCCACGTTGCTGTCGGCACCAGCGATGCGCTTGCCGAACTGGCCGACACTGGCCAGGTCGCCGGCCTGCTCAGCAACGAACATGGCCATGGTCTCGCCGAAACACAGCACATCATGCTCATGCATGGCTCGGCTCCTTGCTCACAATTGCGCACAGCCCCAGCCGCGACAAGTCGTGTACGTGTGCGCGGGTCAGCGCCAGCAGGTCGTCGCTGACCAACGGGTATTCGACGGCACGCACCACCCCGGGGCTGAACTCGGCCATCAGTGCAGCCCAGTCTTCCAGGTCCGCGGCCTGCGGCGGCACGGCAGCCAGGCGGCCATCGGCCCGGCGCTGCACGGCTTTACAGTGTACGTAACGCACCCAGCGGCCAAGCTGACGCGCGGCGTGTTGGGCAGGCTCGCCCTGCCACTGCCAGTTACCAATGTCGAAGGTCATGCCCAGGCTCAACCCCAGGTGCTCGGCACGTTGGAAAAACTGCTGCAGGGGCTCGATTCTGCCGCCCTGCGCGGTCTGGTCGTTCTCCACCAGCAGCAACGGCCCGTGCGCCGGCAACAACTCGGCCAAGGCCGCGACATCGCAGCCCGCCTGGTAGTGCCCCAGGGAAACCTTGAGCGCCACCGCGCCGAGGGCACGTGCCGTTTCCAGCTTGTGCACCAATTGCGGGGCCGGCACGCCTTGCGCAGTCCACAGTTCAAGCGGTGTGGAATACAGGCACTCGAGGCGCCGCGCGGCAATGGCCGCCGCAAGCGCTGCTGCGTCCGGTGTACGGGTGAACAATTCTTCGCGCAGCTCCACACGGGTAACGCCAGCGGCTGCCAGCAAGTCAAGAAACTGCTCCTGGCCACGTTGCCGGACAAACTCGGCGCCGTAGCTGGAGAGGCTGATGGAAACGGGGTTTGCATGCATTGTTATTGTCCTTATGAAACCGGTTTCATTTTTTACCAACAGCAGGCCCGCAGAGGCCTGCCACGCGTTAATGTGGTTGGGTTGAACCTCGTATAATCAGCTCGGCCCTGAAGTCGACACGTCGCGCCGCCCCACTGTCGCCGCGCAGGCGACTGAGCAAGCTCTCGAATGCCGCCACGCCAATACGCTCGGTAGGCTGGGCCAGCGCGGTGATGCCGGTGCCGACCAAGGGGTACCAGTCGAGGTCGTCGAGGGCGATCAGCCCGACATCCGCGAACAGCTGGCGCCCCGCTTCATGCAGGGCTCGGGTCACGGCCAGGGTGGCGATACCGTTGCAGGTGAAGATCGCCTGCGGGCCATGGCCGCTGTTGGCGAGGAACGCCGCCAACTGGCGATCTAGCCCGGCGCTGATTTCCAGCACCTGCTGGCGCATGCCGGGGCGGCGGCTGATCGACGCGCCGAACGCCTGTACGCGCTCCAGGCGCGAGCTGGTGCCATCGAGGGGCTCGGTCACCGCCAGGATGTCGCGGTAACCTTGCGCATGCAGGTGGTCAAGGGCCTGCTCCACCGCATCGGCATTGTCCAGGCCCACCAGGTCGACATTCAGTTCTGGCAGCTGGCGGTCGACCAGCACCATGGGGATGTCGCGCTGCAGGTTGAGCAGTTCGCCGGGGTGATGGCCGAGCGTGTTCACGATCAACCCTTCGACGTTGTAGGACTGCAGCGCCACCAAGTGGTGCCGCTCCTGCTCGTCGTCACGGTTGGTGTTGCACACCACCAGGCTGTAGCCGTGCTGGCGGCAGGCGGTTTCCACGCCATGCATCACCGCCACTGAATAGGGGTTGAGGATATCGGCCACCAGCATGCCGATCAGCCGCGTCTGGCCGCGTTTAAGGCCACGGGCCATCTGGTTGGGGCGGTAGCCTAGGCGCTCGATGACCGCTTCCAGGCGCTTGGCCGTGGCTTCGGCCAGCAACTGGCGGTCGCCACCGATGTAACGCGAGACGGTGGCCTTGGAAACGCCAGCGACACGCGCAACTTCACTGATGGTGACCCGTTCGCGGGCATGGGCAGGCGCGTCGGTCATTGGCTGTCCTTATGATTATTGTGGTAGTGATGAAACCGGTTTCAATACATCAAAAAACCGCGCGTTCGTCAACCTGCCGTGGGTCGGCTGTCGTACAAAAATAAGCGTTCAAAAATGCTGGGAAACCACTTTCATTGTTCACCGCCCTGCCGGGTACAGCCCGTCGGCTCAAGGTATTTTTCACATTCAGGCCACTCTCTGCTGACATTTCGCCGCCTAAAGTGCCGTCGCTCGCGATCAGAACGAGCGGACAGGAGAGTGGCAGCATGTTGCAAGGCGTCATCGACAAATACCCCGCGCTAAGGCTGTTCCAAGCAACGCGCCAGCCTTCGCGCAGCATGCTGGTTACAGCACTGTGCATGCTGCTGGCACTGGTGGTGACGGCTGCCTGGGCCCATAGCTGCACTGCCGTGCCCACACTTGGCCCCCCCAATTTCCTGCAAAGCAGCGGGCTATATGCCGATTGGTCGAACGGTTCAGTAATTGTCGTGCTTCGCCATGCCGAACGCTGCGACCGCTCCGGCGGGGCCTGCCTGGGTGACCCCACCGGTATCACGGTCGCAGGCAGCCAAGTGGCCGCCGATGTAGGCCGCGGCCTGCAACGCCTTGGCCTGGAAAAAACCGATGTATGGGCTAGTCCCGAGGTGCGCACCCAGCAGACCGCACACGCCCTGTTCGGTAAAACCATTGCCACGCAAAACTGGCTTAATCAGTGTGACGACCAGTTTGCCAAGAACGCCTTTGCCCTCAAGCGCAGCGGCCACAACCTGCTACTGGTCAGCCACAGCGGCTGCATGGAGCAGCTGGAACTGGCGCTTGAAGTCCCCTCCAGCGCCATTTCAAACAACTATGCCAGCGCCCTGTTCATCACCTTGGGCAGCGATGGCAAAGCAAAATTGCTGGGGCAGATGGCTGCCAGTGAATGGCACACACTCGTCGCTGCCAAGGAACTCTGAACATGCCGTCCCGCGCTGCCTTTTACCGCAACAACCTGCTGCTGCCACTGTTGCTGGCGGCTATCGTGTTCATGGCATTCGACCTCACAGAGCTCGACCGCTGGATCAGCAACCTGCTGCTCGACCCAGCCACCGGCCAGTTCCCGCTGCTGCACAACCAGTGGTTCGAAAAAGTCACCCACAAGTGGCCACGGATACTGCCCGACTGGACCGGTGAGCTGGCGGTCATCGGCAGCTTGCTGTCGTTCATCTGGCCGCGGCTGGTCAACCGCCCGCAACTGGGCCTGACCCGGCTCTTGGAAAAGGCCCATATCGCACCGGTGCTGCGCTTTACCACCCAACACCGCCGCGACCTGCTGTTCGTGGTGGTGGCGTTCGCCTTGAGCACCACCGTTATCCACTACCTGAAAAGCCATACCAGCGTGTATTGCCCGGTGGAAACCACGCTGTATGGTGGTTCGCAGGCCCGGGTCGAATGGTTCGAAAACTTCTCCTGGTGGGGCAAGGCCGGTGATGGCCGCTGCTGGCCAGGTGGTCATGCTTCCAGCGGGTTTACCTTGTTGGCGCTGTATTTCGTGGCATTGCGTCACCGCTGGGCGCATGCCCGCAAGTTGCTGGTGGCGATTTTGCTGATAGGTTTCGTCTACGGTACTACCCGGGTGTTGCAGGGCTGGCACTATATGTCCCATACGTTCTGGGCCGGTATTTTTGTTTGGTTTGCCACGTGGGTAACTGCGTTGTTCTTCTATGGGCGTGTTGCATTGCAAGCGCCGGAGCAGAGCATAACCTTACCCGCCGCTACTGTGCCGCAGCCCTTGTAGGAGCGGCCTTTTGGCGCCATCGGGGTGCGCCAAAAGTTGACATACTTACAGCACGACTTAGTTGCACTAATAATTAAAAAATAACTAAAAAGCGAAACTTCCTACAAAACTTTAGGAAGCCTAAAGCTCCCATGTAAATTGATTCCTCGTTAGTCTTCCGGTTTCCACAGCATGCTTGCGCCCGACCGCTTGGAAAGCCCGCGGCGATTGCATGAGTTTGACCCGGTAATAGACGAGGATTAAGGATGTCCAAAGGTTCCGATGGCGCTGACAAACCAGTGCCGGCCCCAAAAAAGCCAATCCTGCTTGAGGATTTCAAAGGCACCCAGCAGCCTCGCACCGGCGCCGGTCCTCAACACGCAACGGATCTACTCGGTTATCCAGCCGACCCCGATTTCCAGCTGCGTGGCGGCTTCGACAACCTGATGCTCGACGCAGCAAGCCCACTGTTCGGCCTGGTCATACGCCTGCGCACGCTAGATGACCTGCCCAACATCGAATACGTGCACAAGGCCCTGCAAACTCAGGTCAGCGCCATCCGCCAAGAAATACAGCAGCACGGCTATTCCACTACGCATCTCGAAGTCTATTCGTACGGCTTGTGTCTATATCTGGACGAGGCCGTGATGAGTCGCCCCTGGGGCAACAATTCGTGCTGGAGCCAAGCACCGCTGCTGAGCATCTTCCACGACGAAACCCAAGGCGGCGAGAAGATCTTCGTCCTGCTTGAACGCATCATGCAATCGCCCGAGGAGTTCCAGGATGTGCTGGAGTTTCTGTACTTCTGCTTTTGCCTAGGCCTTAGAGGCAAGTACGCCCTTGATCCCAAGTGCGAGGACATCATCAAGGCCCTGATCTCGCGGATGCACAAGGTCATTCGCGAACTGCGTGGCCCCGCGCCGGAATTCCCCTCCGACCCCTACACCAACGTGGTCCATCGCCCTTACCGCATGCGCCGGTGGGAGTGGCCTTGGTGGAGCCCGCTGGTCATCTCCGCCATCGCCATGGCCTGTGCCTACAGCTACTACAGCTACCGCCTCGACTTGCTGACCGCCGAGGTTCTGGAGTCGCTCAACGGTATTTTGCAGCAGTGACAGGGGAGCCACATGTCTAGCCAATCCGATTTGCACTTTACCTTCCAGCCGCTGGCTGGCCGGCTTGAATTCGAAGTGGTTTCGTTCGAACTCGACGAAGCGATCAGCTCACCGTTCCAGCTGAAGCTGGAATTGATCAGTTTCGAAGACGATGTCGACTTCGGTCAGTTGCTCGACAAACCGGTGCTGTTCACCCTCTGGCGGGGCGAGCGCCCACTGCGCTACGTGCATGGCCTGGTCAGCAGCTTCAGCCAGGGCGAGACGGGCTTTTATCGCACCCGTTACCGCGCCTTGGTCGAGCCCGTGCTGGCCCGGGCTGGGCTGCGTTCGAACTGGCGTATCTTCCAGCAGAAAACCGTGCCGCAAATTCTCGAACTGATGCTCCAGCGCCAAGGCATCAGCCGTTTCGAGATCAAGAGCATCAGCAACCATCAGGTGCGCGAGTTCTGCGTGCAGGCTGGTGAAACCGACTTGGACTTCATTGCCCGCCTGGCTAGCGAAGAAGGCTTCGTCTACCGCTTCGAGCACACCCCGAAACACCACCATCTGATCATCACCGACCGGCTGCTGGCGCTGGGCCAGATCAGCCGGGGGGCGATCGAGACTGATGACGATGATGAAGGCTTCTTCGAAGAGGACGACATCGACCCCAACCAGGTGCTGTACCGCGCCACCCGCGGCGGTGATCAGGCCGGGCCCTGCCTGCGCCACCTGCGTTACAGCGAACAGGTACGGACTGCGCGGCAGGTGCAACGCGACTATACGTTCACCAACCCGGCCTACCGCCAGGAACACCGCGCGGCGGACAGCAGCATCACCCATCAGTCACGGGATTATGAGCGCTTCGACTACCCCGGCCGCTACAAGCGGGATGCGGTGGGTGTGCCGTTCACTGCCACACGCCTCATGGCCCTGCGCCATGACGCCCGCATCGCCGAGGTGGAAGGCGACGATGTGCGCCTGCAACCGGGGCTGAGCTTCACCCTTATCGAGCACCCTCGTGAAGACCTCAATGTGCATTGGCGCCCGATCAGCGTGCATCACGAAGGCATCCAGTTCACCAGTTTGCAGGAGGAAGCCGCTGGCGCTGAGCAAGGCACCCGTTACCAGCAGGAAGCCGTGCTGGTGCCGGGCCGGATCGAATGGCGACCCGCGCCCTTGAACAAGCCACGCATCGATGGCCCGCACATGGCCACGGTCGTCGGCCCAGCTGGCGAAGAGATCTACTGCGACGAATGGGGGCGGGTCAAGGTCAGCTTCCCCTGGGACCGCGAGAGCGCCAACAATGAGTTCAGCTCCTGCTGGGTGCGCGTCTCCCAGGGCTGGGCCGGCGGCAGCTGGGGCGCGATGGCCATCCCGCGCATCGGCCAGGACGTGATCATCCAGTACGTCAACGCCGACCCAGACCAACCGATGATCACCGGGCGCACCTACTGCGGCGATCAACTGCCGCCGTACGATCTGCCGGAACACAAAACGCGCATGACCCTCAAGAGCCAGACCCACAAGGGCGATGGCTTCAACGAACTGCGCTTCGAGGACGAACTGGGCCGGCAGGAAGTCTTCATCCACGCTGAAAGAGATCAGAACAACGTCGTCAAACATGACGAAACCACGCAAATAGGCAACGACCGCACCGAACGTGTCGAAAGGGACGAGACGATTACGATCGGCCAGGACCGTCGGGAAGATGTTGCGCGAGATGAGGCCGTTAGTATTGGCCAGAGCCGAGTACATGAAATCGGCACCGATGACAGCCTGACCGTCGGCCGGACCCATACCATCATCACTGGCCAGGACCGCATCGAACAGGTCGGCAACCATCGCCAGGACATCACCAAAGCCAACCACAGGGTGGAAATCGGTGGCCACCTCGAACAGGTCGTGGCCGGTCACAGTACTTTGCAGACCGGCGAGGCTATCCGGCAAACCACCAAGGTCTATGACATCCAGGTCAGCGAAAGCCTGACGATCAGGAGCCCGGCCGGTCTGCTGCGTATCGATGGCGCCGGTATCACATTGGATGGCCTGGCACTGGCATTCAAAGGGCCAGTCAGTCAACAGGCAAACGGCAGCCAGCGCACGACTTCAACCTCTGGCATACCCGAGCCCGGCGAACCCATTTGCCTCAGTTGCTTGCTCAAAGCGATCGAGCAAGGCCAGAACCTGATTCGCATGGAAGGAGCAAGCTGATGCCCAGTCCATTTGTCAGAGCAGTGGTAGAGGCGCTGCGCGCATCCGACCGCTACCGCCTGAGCGCCATAGTGGAGATGGCCAACCTGTCACCTCAAATACGGGAAACACTGACCCAGCATTACTCGGGACGCTGTTGGCCCCTGCTGCAACAAGCCCAGTTCAGCAACCTGCGAACCGTGGGCCCTTGGCTGTTCGGCTCACGGCCCGGCTCCGATGTGTCGGCCCAGTATGATTTTCAATGGCAACTCGAACAAAGCGCACCGGGCGCGGTATGTGGCTGGATCGTGAGCGCGCTGCCCCCTACCCAACTCGCCCAGCACTTAAGCCATGCCAACATTGTCATTGGCGCGGACGGGCATTCCTACCTGCTGCGCTACCACACCGTTGCAGCCTTGCAAGTACTCGACACCCACCGCGACCTGCCCGGGGTCAGCGAGTGGCTAGCCCCTGTCTGCCACTGGTGGGTGCCCGTAGCGCACCCAAACAAGAGGTTGTGGCTGCAAATTTCCGGTGGTGACCAACCACAAAGCACACAAGTCCCGCCTATCACATTGGCCGAAGACTGCTGGGCAGCATTGGCGGGTGACCCGCTGAGCTATCAACTGGCCGAGTTGCTCAAAGATGAACAATCGTGCCCGGCCTTGTCTGCCAATTGCCCTGGCACGCGACTTGGCCTGATCCAGTACTACCTGCAGCAGGCACGCGAGCAAGGCCTGGAACGTGAGGAAGATCTCCTCAGCTTTGTACTCATGATGGCTCGTGAGGGTGAACAACTCAGTCAGTCACCGGCTTGGCAAAACGCTATCGCAGCCACGCGCGAGCAGCGGGCATCCCTTCTCGAAAACGTGCAGCGATGCCTGCGCAACAAGGATTGAGGCATACAACATGGACTCGCTCACCGAAACCCTAGAACTGTGCAGACGCATAACCACCGGCTACCGCCCGGCTTTGCGCAACAGCCCCGTGGCCGACTGCACCCGCCGCTTCGAACTGCTGCCCCTGCGCTACGCCGCCGTCGGTGGCAACCCGGCGCAACGTGCTCGCCTGCCCAAGTTGCCAGGCTACCTCAACCCCTTCCAGGAGGTCGGCGAGCTTACCCACTCCAGTTACGCCATCCGCCCGTTGCGCGAAGGGTTTCTCTACCTGCTGATCAAACGCCACAGCGCAGCGGCCTACGAATGGCATAGCCAGTACCGCGTGGCACCCAACGGCTCGCTGCTGTACATCAGCGCCGACGCCCCGTGGGAACCGGCCCCCAGTGCAGGCAACCTGGACGAAATCATGCGGGGTTTTGGTTGGACCATCAGCCTTTATGACCTGGATGACATCCAAGAGCTGCGACCGTTATACAGCCCTTCCCCGCTCACACCGCGCATGCTCGACAACTATCGCCTGCTTGAGGACGAGTACCGCAGCAGCCTGCCGGCCATCGATATCGCTCGCTTCATCCAACCTTCCGAGGCGCCACCACAGCCTCATGTGCTGAAGCACGATCAACTGGGCTGGGTCGCCGACTTCAAGGCCCAGGACGATTCAGACCTGCAAGCGCTGCTGGACCTGCAACCGTTCAATAGCGACCAAATCGTCTCACCGCACGCGTCACGGCAAGCCTTGGCGCCACTGGTGAATCAAACCAAACCCCGCGGTGCCGCCATCGTCATCGAAGACGCCATCGGTATCACCCAGGAGCTCAACGCCTGGCGCAACGCGGCAGTCGACGACGTAAAGGTGAAGTGGCTACAACGCACCGTAGAGCCTGCCGTGGACAACGAACGCAGGTTGCTGGTCGCGCAATCGTTCCTGGAAATCGAAAAGCTCTACCCACAGATGCTGGCCGACCGAATCGTCAAGCGCGAGGTCATGGCCGAGACCGTTCGCAACCAACCGTACACGCATCCGGAAATCTACGCTTTTTCCGAACGGGCCAGGCAACAGGCTGATGCGCATGACGAGCGGATGAAACCTCATCTCGCGCAGTTCGAGCGCGGGGTCCGCGCCAGGGTCCAGGCCCGCCAGGATGCCGGCGAGTTCAGCAAAAAATTCGACCAGAAATACGGGCACCTGGTCGACCGACAGGCCATGCGCGACCAGCTTGAGAGTTTCGAACAGGCCATGCAGCAGGCCCAGCAGGCCGCGGAAGATCGGGCCAAGGATCATGCTCGCTGGCTAATCAGCGAGCGGCTGCTGCAGGCCTTGGACCGTTATGACAATGCCGACCTGATCAACGGCCTGGCCTTTGCCGAACAGACCGGCCAGTGCGTCATCGGCATGGAGCTCAGTGAATGGGGCACGAGCGTGTGGGACCACTGGTGGCGCAGTGACGTGGCAGACCGGGGCAACCTGGCGATGCGCGGCATCACGTACAACCAGGAAGACCTTCGTGAAGCGCTTGCGGCGCTTCTGCAGGCGGCCAAGGCCGAACCGCCTTCAGCATTCGACTTCACGCTGGCCGAAGGCCTTGCCAAGCGCGCGCACGCTGCCGCCAATGCCTTCGGCCGCATCAACGCACTCTACGAAGAACTGCAAAAGGCAAACAGCACCGCCAGCATCGGCTTGTATGCCTGGTACGTAGCGCTCAGCCGGCAGGTGCTGCGTACCGGAGCGCCCAACAATGTGGACCGCGCCCTGCACCAGGGTTTGCGCCTGACACTGTTTGCTTCGGTACACGAAGCAGCGGTCGATGTACGTCTGGGTGATGCCGCCCGCAACGGGCAGGTTTTAAACCCACAGCGAAGCGCTGGCCAAGTATCACGGTATCTGGATCAGGCTTGGGCTGAAGGGTTGATGCAGGCCGACAGCAACAAAAGTGACTTCTATAAGGTACGCGCCGCCGGCGTGGTCTGCCTGCTTGAAGGAATGCTGATGGCCTTCAAGGCAAGGGAGCTGCCTGATAGCGACGCGCGGGTGAAGACCGAACTCATGGCAGCTGCCATGACTACGGCTGCGGCTGGTTTTGAAATAGGAGCCAGTTATGTGGATCAGGTGGTAACACGATACGGGACGAATAGTGTAACGGGGCGAGGAGCAGCAGCGACTGTGGGGAGGTTAAAGCTCTGGGGAGCGAGCTTGGCGGGTATGGGGGGGCTGATTTTCGCGTGGTGGGACTATGCGGATGCAGATAGGTATTTTCGTGAAGCACAGGGCAAAGAATCGAGGGTTCGAACAAACAGTCTGGCCAACGCCTATCGTATTCGAGGGACGGCAACAATAGTACTTGGATTAGCAGAAGCTGGAACAGCTATAGCAATCGCAAAGACCGTTTTCGACTCTCTATCTCATAACGCTAAGACTAAATTTGGAAGAATGTTAGCCACCTCCATGGGGACGCTCGCAAAAAAGCTAGGGACAAACGCTGCTCGGCTCTTACTCTCACGTTTAGTACTCGGAGCTTTTTGGGTCAGCCTCGCCCTGACGGTTGTAATTTATCTACTTGAAGACGACTCATTGGAAAAATGGTGTAAACGCAGCTGCTTCCGCATAGGAAAGACTTCAAAACTCTATGAAGAGCACGAAGAGTTAAAATATCTTCACTCAGCTTTCAGAGAGGTCATATAATGTATCTGATAGAATGGGGATTCTGGCAGATGGCAATCGAGTCAGAAACGGCACGAAATGCGTATGAAATAAAGATGACGCCAGTAGAGAGATGCGCGACGCAGGATTTTTATCAAAGCGATTTGGAAGAAGAAATACATTTCCGACGGGTCAGTGAACAACCTCGCGCACACGGGCATGTTTTTGCCTTCAATGATACTTTCCTGGAACTACGCTGCGGGGGCTCAGAGGAAAAACGCGGGCTAATTACAATCATGACACTGGGAGGACTAGGCCCGATCCTATATACCGGAGCCACAATAACTCTAGGCTCTCTTTACCTTGATTTTTTCTCATCTTACACAACCTCTCTCATCAACATCATAATAACTATGCTGATGTCCACAATGGACGGCGCAATCATTTATTTTTATCTAAAATACGGGCTGCAGTTTACGCGACTAGAGATGCTTACCACCCGTCATCTGCTCATCCGTTTCAACCGAAAAACCCAGCAAGTTCATCTACATCGGCCTAGCAGTTGCGGCGGCATCGTGACATTTCCATGGAAAACCACCGGGAGCACGGCTCTTTACCCAGAAGATGACGCTCTCAGCCTCGGCGTGAGGCTTGGCCTAGTCTGGCACCCCAGCCGCACCGGCCTCCCGCACATGGAAATGGCCCTACTCGGCAAGCAGGGCCAAGGCGGCAGCGAATTGCGTGACGAGTGGGAGTTCATCCGCCGCTACATGGAAGAAGGTCCAGACGCGGTGCCCCGCCCCCGCCTGAGCACCCAGCTGCCCTCGCCCATCCAGGCATTCAGTGCCCAATTCGAGGGCCTCGGCCGTTTCTTCCGCAAAAGCAGCTGGCTGTTCAAGGTCGCGCTGCTCCTGGTCTGGCCCGCCTTCGTCATCGTCGGCATCGGCCACTGGCTCAGCCTGCTGCTGTGCTGGCGGCCACGCTGGCCGAAGGTGATCCGCGAGGCCGGCATGCCCGGTAAACCCGTCCCGCCCGTGACAACCCTGAGCGACTACCCACCAGCCATTCAGGATCGCCTGCTCGCCAACGCCGACCGCTGGCAGCTCAAGCCCGGTAAGCGGCCAGAAAAAAAACCACGTAAACCGCATACGCCCAAATCGAAAAATTCGCCGCCCATGTAGGTGCGGCCCGCTCGCGACACAAGGCCGCTCCCACAAAAAATCGGGTAAGCATCAGAATTCGAACGTGTACCCCACGATCACCCGGTTTTCATCGGCCGCATCGGCAAAGTTCGAACGCATGCTCGCATTGCGCCAACGCAGCGACACATTCCTCAATGGCCCCGATTGCACCACGTAGCTGATATCCGTGGTCCGCTCCCACTCCTGCCCTTCCCCACCCTGAGCGGCCAGCGCCCTGCCCTTGGCACTGGCTATGCGCTGCGGGTCCACCTGGTCGCCCTTCACATAGCGCACGTTGAAGGTGAGCCCCGGGAGGCCCAGCGCGGCGAAGTTGTAGTCATAGCGCAGCATCCAGGCCCTTTCCTTGGCCAAGGCGAACGTGCTGACCTGCTGTTCACTGAACAGGTAGGTATCAGTGCCACCCACGTAAGCATATGCCGTATCGCCGTGGCCTTTCTGATAACCGCCGCTGAATGTATGGCCCTGAACGCTGTAGCCTACATGGGTACTGAGTGTCTGGTTGTCGACCTCGCCCAGCAACGCCCGGCCCTGCTCACGTGCATTGAACCAGCGCCACTCGCTGAACACCTCCCCGGCCCCCAGGCCGGCCTTGAACTTGAACCCGGCAAAGTCGCGGTGAAACAGGTCCTCGAGTTCGCTGGTGTGCAAGCTCAACGTCAGGTTGGCCAACGGCTGGTAATCGACCCCGGCATAGTACAGCCGGTCACTGGTGACCGTTGCCGAGTAGGCGCCTTGCTGCGCCATGGCCGTCAGGTCCTCATAGTCGGTGGAATCACGCAGCTTGGTGGCATCCACCTGTAGCAAGGTGAAGGTAAACCGATCCAGGTCCTTGCTGACCAGTTGCGCACCGTTGAACCACTGGGGGAACAGCCGGCTGTTGTTGGACGCCAGCAATGGCAGCTGCGGGCTCAGGCCACCGACTCTCAGCTCGCTCTGCGCCAGCCTGGCCTTGAGGGTTGCCACGGCCTTGGCGTAGTCATCGGCCGCGCGTTTATCGGCACCACGGGGCAGCAGGCCGGTGCCGCTGCGCTCGGGCGAGGAGTCGAGCTTGAGCCCCAGCATACCGGCTGCGTCGAGGCCGAAGCCGACCACGCCCTCGGTGTAACCAGACTGCAAGCGCAACATGAAGCCCTGGGCCCATTCGCCGCGCCGGGATTGCGTGGCGCTGTCGCCGTGAAAGTCGCGGTCGAAGTAGAAATTGCGCAGTTCCAGGCTGCCTTTACCGCCCTCGATAAAACTGGCCTGGGCAACCTGGCAGGCGCAGCAAAGCGCCGCGAGCATTAGCGCTGCTCGCCGGGAGTGGACAATGATCATGGGTGTGCCTTGTTCTTGTTGTTGTTCGTAGACTCGGCGCCAATCAGCTTCGGGGGTTGCGCACGTAGCGCATCACCACCAGGCAAGCGATCAGGATCAGCGGTGCAATGGCGAGCATGCCCATGTAGGTACTGCCAGTGACATCGTTGATCTTGCCCACCATCACCGGTGCGACGATGCCGCTCAGTTGCCCCACCGAGTTGATCGCGGCGGTGCCGGTGGCAATCGCCAGGCCCGAGAAGGTCGACTGCGGGATGGTCCAAAAGATCGGGATGGCGATGAAGGTACCGGCGGTAGCCAGCACCAGTGCGGCCATCATCGCCACCGACGAGTCGGACAACAGGCACGCCAGCAGGTAGCCCACGGCAGACGCGAGCAGGCAATACACCAGGTAACGCTTGCGCTCACCAGTGCGGTCGGAGCGACGGGTCAGCAACACCATGCCGATGCAGGCCACTGCGTAAGGCAATGCCGACAGTACGCCGACCCAGAGCATGTCCTGCACCCCCGAGGACTTGATCAGGTGTGGCATCCAGAAGTTGAGGCCGTAGGACGCGGTTTTGACCACGTAGTAGATGAACGCCATGATCGCCACTTCCCGGGTCAGCAGCACCCGCCAGAGCGAACCGAGGATGGGCTTTTCCGTGCGCTTGTCCTGGGCCAGGTTTTCCATCAGCAGGTCCTTCTCTTCGCGGCTCAGCCATTTTGCCGCTTCGATATCGCGGTCGAGCTTGTACAGCACCAGTACACCTAGCACCACGCAGGGCAAACCGGACATCAGGAACAGCCAGTGCCAGCCGGCCAGGCCCAGCACGCCGTCCAGGGTGCCCAGCAAAAAGCCTGCTGCCGGGCCACCTACCGCACCGGCCAGCGGCACCGCCAGAAACCACAGGCCATTCATCTTCGCCAGGTGCTTGCGCGGGAACCAGCACGCCAGGTAGAACAAGATCGCCGGGCCGAAGCCGGCCTCCATCACGCCGATCAAAAACCGCAGGAAGTACAGGGTGTACTGGGTGTAGGCAAACACCAGGGCAGCGGTCGCCAGGCCCCAGGACACCATGATCCGGCAGATCCAGGCCGGCGCCCCATAGCGCTTCAGGCCCAAGCTGCTGGGCACTTCGAACAACACGTAGCCGACGAAGAACATGCTCGCGGCCAGCCCATAGGCGGCGTCGCTCAGGCCCAGCTCCTGCTGCATCTGGGCCTTGGCGAAACTGATGTTGATGCGGTCGAAGTAGGAAAACAGGAAGCAGATGATGGCCAGGGGCATGATGCGCCAAGCCACGCGGCGGTACAGCAGCAGTTCATCGATGTGGTTGGCGTTGCGCTCACGCGCCAGTTCGCCGGTCATGGCAACCATGGTAGATCTCCATTCTTGTAATTATTGGAGAGCAGCGACGCTACAGCGGGCGCCGCTTGCAAGGTTTTCAACGGATGCGCGTGAGTTTTGCCTTGAAGGCCTGGCCCTTGCCGACGTACTCAGCGGCGTTGCGCTGCATACCGGCGATGGCTTCGGGCGTCAGTTCGCGCACCACCTTGGCCGGTGCCCCCAGGATCAGCGAGTTGTCGGGGAACACCTTGCCTTCGGTGACGATGGCACCGGCACCGACCAGGCAGTTTTTGCCAATCACCGCACCATTGAGCACCACCGCCTGAATACCGATCAGTGCGCCGTCACCGATCGTGCAACCGTGCAACATCGCCTGGTGGCCGATGGTCACGCGCTGCCCCACGGTTAGGGCAAAGCCTGGGTCGGCATGCAGCACCGCGCCCTCTTGCACGTTGCTGTGCTGGCCGATGCGGATCGGTTCGTTGTCCCCACGCAGCACCGCCTGGGGCCATACACTGACGCCTTGTTCAAGGGTAACGGCGCCGATCACAGTGGCATCTTCGGCAACGAAGGTTTCCGGGTGCACGTGCGGCGTGAGCGTATCGTACTGGTAGATCGCCATTTCAAACTTTCCTCAGGCCACGTCGTCAGTCTTCAGCACACCGGCCGCACACAGCTCGGCAATGTGCGCATCGCTATAGCCCAGGTCACGCATCACCTGATGGGTATACTCGCCAATGCGCGGTATCGCCCGGCGCGGTTGCAGGCGTTGGCCGTCCAGCGACAGTGGCAGCAAGGGCATCGGCGTGTGGCTGCCGTCTTCCAGTTGCAGCTCGGCCATGCCACCGCTCTGCTGCAGGTGCGGGTCATCGAACAGTTCTTCTGGGCGGCGAATTGGTGCGAAGGGAATGCCGTTGGCTTCCAGTTGCAGCGCCAGTTGCCCAGCATCCAGCGGCGCGAACACCTCGGCCAGGTGCGCCAGCAGCCGTGGCCGTTGCATCACCCGGTCGTTATTGCTGGCCAGCGTCGGGTCCTCGAGCAAGGCGGTCTGACCCAGTACCTGGCACAGCGCATGCCACTGGCCTTCGCCGGTGGCAGCGACGAACATCTGCTCGCCGCCGGCGAAGCTGAACACGTCGTAGATGGCCCAAGCGCTGATGCGGTTAGGCATCGGCGCCGCCGCCTCGCCGGTGACCACGTATTGCTGCATGTGCTGGGCCGCCAGCAATACGCAGTTCTCGTACAGGGCGCTTTGCACCTCGCGGCCGTTGCCCGTGCGGTGGCGCTCGTTGAGCGCGGCCAGCACGCCAATGGCGCCGAACATGCCGCCCATGATGTCGTTCACCGAGCTGCCCGCGCGCAGCGGGCGGCCCACCGGCCCGGTCATGTAGGCCAGGCCGGCCATCATCTGCACCACCTCGTCCAGCGCTAGGCGGTTGTCGTAGGGGCCGCTGAGAAAACCCTTGTGCGAGGCATAGATCAGCCGTGGGTTGCGTTGGCGCAGTGCGGCGTAGCCCAGGCCCAGCTTGTGCATCCGCCCAGGCTTGAAGTTCTCGATGAAAACGTCGGCGGTGTCGACCAGTTGCAGCACGGCCTCGCGGCCTTCGGGCGTTTCGACATCCACGGCAATGCATTGCTTGTTGCGGTTGAAGGTGCGGAAAAAGCCCGCCCCCGCCCCCAGCAAGCGGCGCGTGCCGTCACCGTGCAGGGGTTCGATTTTGATCACTTCGGCGCCAAGGTCACCGAGGATCATGCCGCAGGTCGGGCCCATGACCATATGCGAAATCTCGACGACACGAATGCCGTCCAACGGAAGTTTGGACATCGTGGTATTCCTCGTTCGGGCGCTCAGGCGTGGGGGAAGTTCAGCGGTAGCCCGGCGCGGGCGATGCAGCCGTACAACGGTTCGCCCGGCAGCGCTTGGCTCAACACCTGGCGCGATTCGATCAGCGCTGGCAGGTCGATACCGGTGGCGTAGCCCATGCTCTGCAGCATGAACACCAGGTCTTCGGTGACCGTGTTGCCCGAAGCGCCTGGGGCGAATGGGCAGCCGCCCAAGCCTGCCAGGGAGGCGTCCAGTTCGCGGATGCCTTGCTGCACGGCGACCAGGCTGTTGGCCAGCGCCAGCCCGCGGGTGTCGTGAAAATGCGCGGCCTGGAGTTTGTCGCCGGCAATCGCCCGCACCGCCTGGATCACCGTTGCCACTTGGCCTGGGTTGGCGTAGCCGGTGGTGTCGCCCAGCGAGACAAGGTCGCAGCCCGCCTCGAGTACTTGCTGGGTCAGCGCGCACAAATCGGCCAGTGGCACGTCACCCTGGCGGGTGCAGCCGAAGGCAACCGACATGCCGGCCACTACCTGCACATGGTGCAGGCCCATGCCCGTGCGCAACTGGCACATGCGCCCCAGTTCCTCGACCATTTCCATCGGCGTGCGGCGTACATTGGCCAGGCTGTGCGCCATGCTGACCGATACCGGGGCAACGATGCGGTGAGCGCCGGATTCGAGCGCGTCCCTGGCGCCGCGAAGGTTTGGCGCCAGCACGGTAACCTGCAGGCCCGGGTACGTCAGGGCGTGGGCCACCACCTCGCGGGCATCGGCCATTTGTGGCAGCAGGCGTGCCGGCACGAACGAGGCGACTTCCATGTGGCGCACGCCGGCCGCGTAGGCAGCGTCGATCCAGCGGCGCTTGGCGGCCGTCGGCATGATCGCCTGGAGGCTCTGCAAGCCATCGCGCAGGCCAACTTCGTTGATTGTTATTGTTGTCATCACGGTCTCTCTGTCTCAAGCGTTGCGCCAGACTAAGAGCTGGATGGCGGCTAGAAAAGACGTGTTTTACGGGCTGATCCATCGTCAGCCACGATGGATCAGCCCGCTGCCTGCCAGGCCGGTGCGCGCAGCAACAGGTGATCGAGCAGGCGCCGCGCCGACAACGACAACGTGTGCCGGTCGCGCATGCAGATGACGAACTCGCCCAGCGCCCAGTCGTCGGTAAGCGGGATCACCCGCAGGTCGAACAACGCCGCATAGCGGGCCACGGCTTCTTGAGGGAATACCGCCAGGCCCAGGCCGAACTGCACCAGGCGGTACGCTGCGTCGAACGACGACACGTACGAACGAAAACGCAGCTGCCGGCCAGCCTGTTCAGCGCTCTTGCGCATGAAGGTGTTAAGCGTGGCGAAGGCCGACAGGCCAAGATGCTCGTAGCTAAGGGTTTCTGCAAAAGCAACCTGGCTATGCCCAGCCAACGGGTGGTCGGCACCGACCACCACGGCCAGGTGGTCCTGACGGTACGGCACGAACTCCAGGTCGCCTACCGCCATGGATTTGCGGCAAATACCCAGGTCTGCGCTGCCCTCCGCCACACCGCGTACCACATCGGGGCTGAAACGCTCTTCGATATCAACCTGAATCAGCGGGTGTTCGAGCATGAATGCCGACAGTTCCTCGGGCAGGAACTCCATGATCGAAGAGACATTGGCCAGCACCCGCACATGGCCACGGGCGCCCTCGGCGTATTCGCTCAGTTCGCTGTCCAGGCGCTCCATGGCGCGGGTCATTTCCCGGGCATGGCGCAGCAGGGCCAGCCCGGCCGGGGTGGGTGCCACGCCGCGCTTGCTGCGGCTGAGCAACTGGGTAGCGAAACGCGCCTCAATGTCCGAGAGGCGCTTGCTGACGGCGGACGGCGCCATGAACGCCCGTTCGCCAGCGCGGGCGATGGTGCCTTCTTCGCAAACGATGATGAACAGGTTCAGGGACAGCGGGTCGAGGGGCTGCATGCTTGGCTTGGCTCGGCTGGGCAGTTGGACGGGCCGCTGCAATGTAGCACGCAGGCGCTGACTTGCCCGCCAACAGCGGTGCCCTCAGTGCCATGCCTGGGGTTACCGCAGGCGTCAGGAGTGGGGCGCCACGACCAGCCCCAATCCCCAACCTTGGGGCAACGGGGCCCACAGGCAAATGCCTGGAAAATCCCCGTGCAGAAATTTGCATCCCTTGCCCGGCAAGGCCTGCACCGCTTTTTTTACAGGTTGGCACACCTATTGCCGATCTCCTCCCAGACGCCCCCAGTCCATGGGCCCGTTTGCAGGAGGAAATACTCATGCACCGACCGATACCCCACCCGCTGGCAGTAGCGATTTTCGCCGGTCTGCTCCAGCTCCCGGCGCAAGCCGCCTTGAATGCTGTTGACCAAGCCGCCTACGTCCCCGCCAATGGCGGCTTCCCCGCCTGGTACCAGGACAGTCACGGTCGTGCTCTCGACCTGTGCCTGACCAAGGCGGTCAGCTCTCGTGTACCTGGCGCCCCCGGCGCGCCGTCGTACATGTGCACGCTGCTGCCTACCCCCGGTGTGTTCGACGACACGCAACCCATTGTCTTCCCCACCAACTTCCCTGACGAAGCGTTCTGGTTCACCGCCGACGCCGCCATCGTCGACGCCGCCCGCGGTATCGACCTGGGCTACGGCACCGCCATCGAAGCGGCATTTGCTGCCGAAGAACCGGTTGACGGTGACCAGGTCAGCTTCGCCCGGGTGCGCATTCGGGTCGATGTACCCACCGCCGGTACCTACGTGATCACCCACCCCTACGGCGTCGAAGTATTCGATGTACCCGCCGCCGGGCGCAGGGCGATCAACATGACCCGCGACATCGGCATCGCCGGCGCTGGCGACTTCACCGGCGCCCTCAAAGGCGACGTCGGGCCGTTCCTGCGCAGTGTCAACGGCCCCTACACCGAAGGCAACGAGCGTTTCATCGGCGACCCGAACCTGGAAGAGCGGGTAACCGGCAGCCCGTTCAACACCAACTATGTACGCATCGAAGGCCCCGGTGGCATCGACCTGCGCACCGAACTGTTCTCGATCTCGGGCAAACTCTCGACCGTCGCGCTGCCGACCCCGCTGATGCCACAGCGCAGCACCTATTCGCGGCACACCGAAAACGGCGACCTGCGGGCCCAGCAAGACATCTTCGTGATGGCACCACCGCCACCGGCCACCGCCACCCTGACCAGCCAAACGCCAAACCTCAACCTCACCGAGGCCAATGGTACCGGCGCCTGGTACGCCCAGTCGGCCCTGAACCCGGCCGCTGGCACGATAGTGACGCTGACCGCCGACAACAGCGTGGCGATCCCCACCAGCAGCCTGACCACCCGCAACGTACCGCTAACCGACCTGGTCACCATTACCCAGGCCCAGTACCGCCTGTCCACCGGCGAGCTGACCCTGGTCGCCAGCACCAGCGACGAAACCACCCCGCCGGTCCTCACGGCGCACACCGGCAACGGCACGGTCATCGGCAACTTGAGCGGCAGCGGCGCAGTGAAGTCGTTGATCACCGGCCTCACACCGATACCGCCAGCCAAGGTGCAAGTGACGAGCACCAACGGCGGTAGCGACACCGAAGACGTGGTGCTGGTGCCATGAACAGACAAAGGCTCAGCCTTCAAGGAGGCAGCATGAACACTTGGTCGCGCCGTGCGCTGTTCGCCGCCGGTTTCTCCCTCACCGTTACCAGCGCCGCCTTTGCCGCGCTGTCTGATGTCGACCCGGGCCCCTATACCTTTGCCACCGGCGGCTACCCCATGTGGTACAAGGACAGCCTTAACCAGTCCTTGGAGCTGTGCCAGTCACGGGCCACCAGTTCGCGGGTTCCCGGTGCGCCGGGCGCACCGTCCTACATGTGTACCCTGCTGCCCGAGCCGGGCATCTACGACGACACCCTGCCGTTGGTGTTCCCCGACAACTGGCCCCCGGAAATGTTCTGGTTCCTGGCCGAGGCCACCATCCCAGCGGTGGGCAACAGCGGCTATGAACTGG
Organism: Pseudomonas sp. Leaf58; assembly: GCF_003627215.1. NCBI lineage: Bacteria > Pseudomonadati > Pseudomonadota > Gammaproteobacteria > Pseudomonadales > Pseudomonadaceae > Pseudomonas > Pseudomonas sp. Leaf58. The sequence goes on along the minus strand of NZ_CP032677.1, from coordinate 2,566,793 downwards.
ATGCCTACGTTGCCGGTATAGAAGCGGCGTTCGCCGCAGAAAACCCAGTCGATGGCGACCAGCAGAGTTTCGCTCGCATCCGCATCCGGGTGTCGGTGCCACGTGCCGGTACCTACACCATTACCCACCCCTATGGCGTAGAAACGGTCAACGTCACCACGCCGGGGCGGCGCGCGATCAACATCACGCGTGACATCGGCATCGGCGCACCGGGCAACTTCCGTGGCGCGCTCAACGGCGCCGTCGGGCCATGGCTGCGCGGTGTTGGTGGGCCCTACCCGGAAGTCAACCCGGATACCGGCGCAACCGAAACCTTCATCGGCGACCCGAACCGGCCCGAAGCGGTGCTCGGCAGCCCATTCGACACCAACTATATCCGCATCGACGGCCCGCCTGGCCGTATCGAGACCTCGTTGTTCACGGTCTCGGGCAAGGTGCTGGACGAACGTGCGCAAACGCCGGCTACCCTCGAACGCGCCACTTATTCACGCAACGGCAGCGGCACCCGCGTAGAAGTGTTCGCCAAAGCCCCTAAAGAGGCCAGCGTGTGCATGCGCAATGGCCTGGCGCTGATCGGCACCCCACCTTCGCCGTGCCAGTTCGACTTGATCCCCGACGACCGTGGGCTGTTCTTCACCCAGCAATTCAGCCAAGACCCACCGCCGCCAGTGGTGGTCGTCACCGCCAGCAACAGCATAGGTGGCACCCAGCCGACTGCGCTGTCGAGCAAGCTCACCGACGTGGTCAAAGTCAGCACCGCACGCTACGAGTGGGCGAGCAAGCGCTTAGTGATCGAAGCCCGTTCCAGCGACGAAGTGTCAGTGCCCGACCTGCTCGCCCAGGGCTACGGCCGCCTGTCCAAGGGTGGCGCGCTGCAGACCCTGACCGTCAACGACGTGGCCCAACCACCGGCCACCGTTACCGTCAAGTCGGCCCATGGCGGCAGCGACGTCGAACCGGTGATCGTGGTCGGCAACGCCCCGGTCGAAGCGGCCAACCAGCCACCGCTAGCCCAGGCTGATGTCGGCAGCACCAGTGTCGGTATCCCGATCACCCTCAACCTGCTGCAGAACGACAGCGACCCAGACGGCAATGTGCCGCTGACCATCAGCGACCTCACTCAACCCGGTACCGGCCTTGGCGGTGTGGTGATGAACGGCACCACCTCGGTCACCTACACCCCGCCAGCTGGGGCTACGCAAGCGCTGGTGGCCACCTTCAATTATCAGGCGGTGGACGCCAAGGGCCTGAAGTCGGAACCGGCAACGGTGACCATCAACGTCGCGCCTAACCAGGCACCGACCGCAAACCCAGAAACGGTCGCCACCCTGGGCGTGCCATTGACCATCAACGTGCTGGCTAACGACACCGATCCGGAAGGCAACCTGCCGCTGACTGTCGTCGCGGCCTCCCTCACCCCACCGACCGGAGGCCGGGGCACGGTGAGCACCGACGGCACCACCATTACCTACACCCCACCAGCCACGGTAACGGCGCCGTTCACCACCACCTTCACCTACCAGGTGCGTGACTCGCTGGGGGCGCTGTCCAACCCCGGCACCGTCACTGTCAACGTATCGCCGAAACCCGCCGCCGAAACCTTCACGGTCACCGCCGCCACGGTCTCAGCCCGCTCCAACAACCGTTACAACTGGGACATCAGCGGTACCTCGTCGGTAACCACCGGCAACACCGTCACCGTGCGGGTGACTACGACCACTGGTGTGCAGACCCTTGGCACCGCCACGGTACCGGTGACCGGCCGCTGGCGCCTGGCGGTCAGCAACAGCACCACGGTGATCCCGACTGCCGCGCCGACGGCGACGATCACCACCAGCCAAGGCACCACACGCACCGTCAACGTCGTCGTGCAGTAAAGGCTGGAGGCTGCGATGAAACGCCTGATTCCCTTGCTGCTCAGCCTGGCCCTGGCGGGCCAGGCCAGCTGGGCCGACGACCTGATGGACAATGCCGACCTCGCGCCCGGCAACGACCTCGGTGAACCGGTAATCATCCGTCTACTGCCGGTCGGCGCCGGCCAGGCCGCGGTGATCGAGCAGCAAGGGTCGGGCAACCGTGCCGCCCTCGACCAGAACGGCCAGGCTCTGCTGGGCCGCATCGTCCAGGCCGGGGGTGCACAGGAAGCGTACATCTTGCAGGAAGGTAGTGACCTGATGGCCATCATCCGCCAACAGGGAAATGGCAACAGCGCGTCGATCCGTCAGAGCGGCAGCAGCAACAGCGCTGCCATCGAGCAGATCGGCAACGACAACAGCGCCAGCATCGTGCAGTCCGGCACAGGCCTTAACAGCTCCGTGACCCAGACCGGCAATGGCCAGCATGTTCAGATCACCCAATACCGATAGACCTGGAGGCACCACCATGTACAAGCTCGCTCCCTTAAGTGCCGCTATCGTCCTGGCCCTCGCAGGTCAGGCCATGGCTTCTGACAGCACCTCGTCCCAGACCCAGGACGGCAAGGAAAACATCGCCGAAGTCAGCCAGTCCCTGGCACCTTTCGCTTCGGCCACTCAAACCCAGACCGGCAAGGGCCACAACCACCTGGCGGTGCAGGACAACAGCACCAGCGACATCCAGCAGAGCGCCACGGGTTCGTACAACGCCGGCTACGCCGAGCAGTTGTACGAAAACGGCAGCCAGATCACCCAGCAAGCCGGGGGCACTTACAACGACGCCTTCGCCAGCCAGTCCCTGGGCCTGAACAACCAAGCGCTGCAAACCCAGCAAGGTGCCGAAAACGCCTCGACCGTGTGGCAGGACAGCCAGGAAGGCAGCAAGGCCACCACCTTGCAGTCTGGCCAGCGCAACGAAGCCTTTATCGAGCAGACCTTCGGTGGCAGCAACAACAAAAGCACCCTTAACCAAAACGGCCAAGGCAACTATGCGGCCGCCGAGCACCTGAACCAGGTCGATGGCGACATCCAGGTCTACCAGGACGGTCACGACAACTGGGCTTATGGCGACCAACGCGACGGTACTGGCGGCACCATCGGCATTGGTCAGTACGGTGGCGGCAACTCGGTGGAAGTGTGGCAGGACACCCAGGTCGGCAGCCAGGCGTCCGGGACCCAGTCGGGCCAAATGAACGAAGGCTATATCGACCAGAGCTTCGGCATGAGCAACAAGGTCAGCCTGTCGCAACAAGGGACCGCCAACGCCAGCTGGTCGGACCAGTTCGAGACCAACAACTCGAACACCACCATTACCCAGACCGGCAGCAACAACCTGCACTTCACCTACCAGAACGGTGAAAACCTCAACCTCACCATCAATACCAAGGGCGACGGCAACAGCGTTACCGCCAGCAACTGGAAGGGCGCCAAGATGGGCGGCCAGTTCGGCACCAACCAGAACGCCACCATCAACCAAAACGGCAGCGCCAACAGTGCCAACCTGACCCAGAACGGTGACAACCAGCTGGCCACACTGACCCAGAAAGGCAAGAGCAACCAAATGTCGACCAAGCAGGCCGACAGCAACAACGAGCTGTACTTCGAGCAGAACGGCACCGACAACATCCTGGTCGCCGACCAGCGCGGGACCGACAACTATGCCTACGGCAATAGCCAGGGCAACAGCAACTCCATCAGCTTGGACCAGTCCGGCTACAGCAACCAGAGCTATACCAACCAGCTGTACGGTAGCGGCAACGAAGCCACTATCAAGCAAACCGACAGTATCAACGTCGCCTACGTGACCCAAGGAGGTCAGGGCAACAAGGCGTTCGTCGACCAGAGCGGTATCGCCCAAACCGCCACTATCAGCCAGCTGGGCAGCGCGAACCTGGCTACTGTGACCCAGAAGTAAACGTCTCCCCCTTGAACCGCGGTGCTCCTCTCCCTGGTGCCGCGGTTCCTTTTTTCTTGGACCTACAGCGTTTTTCTTCTGCCCTACTCGCGGGCATGTCCGCGAATAGGCCAAACCTGCCAAGCGCATTACAATGGCCCTACCCAACCCGATACCCCGGCCATGATCCAGTCCGACCTCGACCTGTTCGACCCCCAGCCGCAACGCCTGGCCAGCCACACCGTGCTGCTGCCCGGCTTTGCCTTGGCCGACATCGAGCCGCTGCTCGACGCCCTGCGCCCGGTGTTGCGCGCCGCGCCGTTCCGGCACATGTACACCCCGGGCGGCCTGCGCATGGCGGTAGGGCTGACCAACTGTGGCACGCTGGGCTGGGTCAGTGATGAACATGGCTACCGCTACAGCCCCCGCGACCCCATCAGTGGCGAACCCTGGCCCGCCCTGCCCTCGCTGCTATTCAGCCTGGCCACCCGCGCGGCGGCCATGGCCGGGTTCGACGGTTTTGTGCCGGATGCCTGCCTGGTCAACCATTACCTGCCCGGCACCCGTCTAAGCCTGCACCAGGACCGCGACGAGCAGGACTTCGGCCAGCCGATCGTGTCGCTGTCGCTGGGCTTGCCTGCGGTGTTCCTGTTCGGTGGCTTGCAGCGCGCCGACAAAACCCAGCGCATTCCGCTGAACCACGGCGATGTGCTGGTCTGGGGCGGCGAGGACCGCTTGCGCTTCCATGGCGTGCTGCCGATCAAGCCCGGCGTCCATCCGCGCCTGGGGGAGCGGCGGATCAACCTCACCCTGCGCAAGGCCGGTGGCTGAATTGAGCCCGCGGCCCACCACCCGGCGCAAACCGTAGCAACGCCCGAAACCAGGTTGAACGTCTTGGCCTGGCAGGCTTCAAAAGATAGGCCACGCCCTATTCAGCCTGGAGCCCGCCATGCCCTACCTGTTCTATGCCCCCAACCCCCAGTTCGGAGCCGCGCCCCCATGAAAATGCCCTGCCGCGCGCCCAATGCCTGCCTGCAACTCGATTACGTACGCGACACCCTGTTCGGCCCGGTGGCGCAAAGCGTGGAATGCCAATGCCAGATCGCCGCCCTCAACCTGCAAGGCCTCCCGGGCCTGCGCCTGCACATCTGCCCGCCGCTGCCCGACAAGGTAGAGCGGGCCCACAGCGTGGCGTTTGTCTGGGATGGGCGCAGCTACCACGGTGTGGTGCGCGATCAGGGCAAGTGTGGCGATGGCGGCCTTAACCTGTTGCTAGAGCTGCAGTAAGCGATCAACGGCGGCCAACCGGGCTGAACCCGACGGTGCGGCGGGCCTCCATAGCAAAAGGCCCATGCCTGCCGGAGAACGCCATGAACAGTCCGTTGCTCAAGCTCTTCACCCACCCTGCCGACGCCTGGCTGGACATCCGCCGGGCCGAAGAAGACCACCCGCAACAATACCTGCCACGCCTGCTGGCCTTGGCGCTGATTCCCGCTGTATGCCTGTTCATCGGTACGACCACCTTCGGCTGGAGCCTGGCAGGCGAAGAGCGGGTGCGCCTGAGCATGGGCAGTGCCGGGCAACTGGCAGGCTTGCTCTACGCCACCACAGTCGTGGGGGTAATGTTGATGGGCGTAATGATCCGCTGGATGTCACGTGGCTTCGATGCGCAGCCCAGCCTTAACCAGTGCATCGGCTTTGCCGCTTACTGCGCGACGCCGTGGTTTTTTGCCGGGGTGGTCGGGGTGCTGCCGATCCGCTGGCTGGCCCTGACGGCGCTGCTGGCAGCTTCGGCTTATGCCAGTGTGTTGCTGTATGGCGGGTTGCAGACTTTTCTGCGGCTCAAGAAGGAACAGGCCATGTTGTTCGCGACCTGCGTATGGGGCGTGGGGTTACTACTGCTGGTAACCATTCTGGTGGCGATGATTTTGTTCTGGTTCAACGGCCTGATGCCGGAATATGTGCGCCCGGCCAGCCTAGGCTAACCGGGGCGCGGTGGGCGCGCTCAGGCGATGGCCTTGAGTGGCGCCGGGTGGCTGTCACGCAGCGCGTGCAACTGCCCCACCAGGTTGACCAGGTCACGGCAACTGTTGAGGCTTTGCAGCGGGACCCCGCTAAGGGTCACGCCCTCATCGAGACTCTGGCCCTGACCCAGGCGGATGGTCAGGTGGGCGCCGTCCGGGCAGCTGACTTCACAGCGGTCGGGCAGGCAGGCCTGCTCGATCATCTGCCGCATCTCCAGCATCGAAACTCCTATCAACGACATGGTACGACCCTCTCTGTGGGATGGCCTGTTGTGTGAGTACGCCTTTAGCAGGCGGGGCGCCAATTGATATTGCCCATGCCGCGGCAGGCGTCCATGCGCCAGGGCAATGATCATGCGGGGAAATCCTCTAGCACCTTAGTGGAAGATTGCCGGGGCGGGCCGAGTGTTCGAATGCAATAGGACATTTAACGACGAGCGGTCCGCTGTCGCCAAATGGGCTGCAAAGCAGCCCCGTGTTTTTCAGGCGACGCTTAATGCCGCGCACCGCCCCGCTCATCCTGCAGCTGCCCAAACCGCCCGGCCTCAAAATCGTCGAACGCCTCGGCAATCTCTGCTTGGCTGTTCATCACGAACGGGCCATAGCCCACGATCGGCTCATCGATCGGCTCACCGCTGAGTAGCAACACACTGGCGCCTTCCAGTGCTTCGATAGCCACGTCCTCACCAGCGCGGTCGAGCAGTACCAGGCTGGACGGGCCGGCTTCGCGCTCGCCGTTGATTCGCACATTGCCGCGCAACACCACCAGCGCTGCATTGCGCCCGGCGGCCAGCGGCAGTTGCAAGGCTGCACCAGCGTGCAGGCGTAAGTCCCAGACATCCATGGCGGTAAAGGTTTGCGCCGGCCCCGAGTGCCCTCCATAGCTACCTGCAATTACCCGCAGGCTACTGCCCTCGCCGTCCAGCGCTACCACCGGGATGTCCGCCGCCAGCAGCGTCTGGTAGCCAGCCGCTACACGCTTGTCCCGTGCCGGCAGGTTGACCCACAGCTGGACCATTTCCAGCGTACCGCCACTGCGGGCAAAGGCCGGCGAATGGAACTCTTCATGGATGATGCCGTTGGCCGCCGTCATCCACTGCACGTCACCGGGGCCGATCAAACCGCCAGCACCGGTGGAGTCACGGTGCTCCAACTCGCCCTGGTAAACGATGGTCACGGTCTCGAAACCGCGGTGCGGATGCTGGCCGACACCGCGCCGGGCATGGGTTGGGGTGAAGTCATGAGGGCCGGCATAGTCCAGCAGCAAAAACGGGCTGATCTTGCTGGCCAGGTTGTCGTAGGTGAACAGGCTGCGCACCGGGAAGCCATCGCCTACCCAATGCGCATGCGGGCTGCGGTGAATACCCAGAATCGTTTTCATGAGAAGGCTCCTCGCTTGGTTGGGATCACCTTATCAATCAAGCCAATCAGGCGGTAGCTGGCTGATTTGGCATACATCGTTCCAAAAATGGAACAATCAGCACTGCAAGAAACCAATCACCTGCTCGGCCGCCATGGCGGGGTCCTCTTGCATGAAGCAGTGCCCGCCGGCGACCTGCCGCGCGGACACGTTACGGTTGAGCGCCGCCAGGCGGCTCACTGAATGGGGCACAAAGGGGTAGGTATGCTCGCCATGCAGCACCTGCGTGGGCGTACGAATAGCCGCCAGGCTCGCCCACATGCGCTTGGGGAACGAGCTGAAGATTTCTACTTCGCGGCTGGGCCGGCACTTGAGCACCACCGCATCGCCACAGTCACCAATGGCATGGTCGATGTAAGCCCGCAAGGCCGCGTCGGTCCAGCCCTTGAAGATGCCCCGCCCGTGCAGCGAAGCCAGGGCGGCCTCACGATCGGGCCAGTGGCTGCGCCGGCTGGCGGCCTTACGTGCCAGGGCATGCCGCTGGTGCAAGCCGACCAGCGCCGCCGCCCCCATTACACCCAGCATACGCCGGCTAAACAGTACCGGGTCAAGCAGAACGGCCCGGGCGAACAACTGCGGCTCACTGGCCAAGATCAGGCCGGTGAGCACACCGCCGAAGCTGTGCCCCACGGCAAACCGCGGCACGTCGCCATACTCGCTTCGTCCGGCGGCAAAAGCTTCCACCGCCAGCGCGGCGGTGCGGTTCCAGCCACGAAACACCCCACCATGGTCACTGTCCCCATGGCCTTGGACATCGCTGAGCCACAGGTCGAAATGCTCGCCCAAGCGCATCAGCAATGGCTGGTAAGCCAGGCAGCAAAAACCGTTGCCGTGCAGAAAATGCAGCAAGGGCTTACCACTGGCCGGGGTTCGCCAGCCTCGCAGGGTAAAACCTTCGGCGCATTCATGGGACCAGGGGATCAACTGCATGGCGTTGCTGTACTCACGGGGTCAGGAAAATGCCGATTCTACAAACAGCAGCGGGTACAGGGAAATCACCAGCAACAAGGCCATCAGGACATTGAACAGCATTAGCCAGCGCGGGTTTTGCAGCAGGTTGCGCAGGGCGCTGCCAAACATCACCCATATGCCCACGCTGGGCAGGTTGACCAAGGCGAACAAGGCAGCAATGACAATGACATTGGTCACATAGCCTTGCGCCGGTGTGTAGGTGGTGATAGCCCCCACTGCCATCACCCAGGCCTTGGGGTTGACCCACTGGAATGCTGCGGCGCCCCAGAAGCCCAGCGGTTTACGGGCGTTGGACGAGGCTGTGCCGACAGGCCCGGAGGTGGCGATTTTCCACGCCAGGTACAGCAGGTACGCGGCGCCGGTGTAGCGCAGTACCGTATACAGCGGCGGCCAGGCCTTGAACACCTCACCCAAGCCCAGGCCAACGGCCAGCACCATCACCATGAAGCCGACGCTGATGCCAATGGCGTGGGGGATCGAGCGGCGTACACCAAAATTCACCCCCGAGGCCAGCAGCATGGTGTTGTTGGGGCCAGGAGTGATCGAGGACACGAAGGCGAACAGCACGAAGGCGGTCAGCAGGTCGGCAGAGGCAAGCATGGCGGGCATTCCAATTTCTTTGTAGGTGCTGTCACACTAACGGAGTCGCCCTTACCAGCGACCGGTACAGCTCTACGAAATTATGCAGATACACATTTTTGTACCGCCATCATCTGACCAAGGAAGCCGTCACCATGAGCATCACCATTCGTCCTGCCGTTCGCACTGATGCCGAACAGATCCTGGCCTTCATCACCGAACTGGCCGAGTACGAACGCGCCCGCCACGAAGTGATCGCCAGCGTTGCCGATATCGAGCACAGCCTGTTCGGCGAGGGCAGCACGGTGCACAGCTTGATGTGCGAGCGTGATGGCCGAGCAATCGGATTTGCCGTGTATTTCTACAGCTACTCGACCTGGCTTGGGCGCAACGGCATTTATCTGGAAGACCTCTACGTGACCCCCGAACAGCGCGGCGACGGCGCTGGCCGGCAAGTGCTGCGGCACATTGCCCGCGAGGCGGTGGCGAATAACTGTGGGCGCTTGGAATGGAGCGTACTGGACTGGAACGAGCCGGCGATTGGCTTTTACCAGTCGCTGGGGGCCGAGGCACAGGATGAGTGGGTGCGCTACCGGTTGGATGGGGACAAGCTGGCGGCATTTGCCCGGGGGTGATTAGGGGGCGCTTTACGCCAATGTCATAAGGCGATGCTGTGACAATCCAAGGGAACCGTATTATTCTCCCAAGGTATGTCCCATCGCCCCAATATGTGAGCGCCTCATATGAAAATCGATGATATGGACGCCTTCGTGGCGGTCATACGTTGCCAGTCGACCAACCTCGCCGCCGAGGCCCTGCAGCTAACCCAGCCGGCCATTACCCGGCGGCTGCAAAACTTCGAGGAAGACCTGGGCGCCACCCTGCTCGACCGCAACACCAAGCCGCTCAAGCCAACGCCCATGGGCCTGCGGGTCTATGAACAATGCAAAGCCATTTTGCGCGAGATCGACTCGCTACGCGAACTGGTGGCCAACGACGGCGCCCCCTCCGGCACCTTGCGCCTGGGCGTGCCGCAAACACTCGGCGATGTGGTGCTGCTTGATGCCTTGGCACAAATTCGCCTGGCCTACCCCGACCTGCGTACGCAGGTCACCAGTGGCTGGGGCAGCAGCCTGATCGCGCGTATGGAAAACGGCGAACTGGACGCCGCCGCCGCGTTGTTCCCACCGGGCAAGATCTTCCCCGAGGGCATCACCAGCCAGTCGATCGCGCGCATGCCGCTGCGGGTGGTGGCGGCCAAAGGCAGCGCTGGCAAGCGCAACCTCAAACTCAGGGAATGTTACACCCGCGGCTGGGTGCTCAACCCGGATGGTTGCGGCTTCCGCGCCGGGTTGCAACGGGCGTTGAGTGAACAGGGGCTGAGCCTGTCGATCAACCTGGAGACCTTTGGTACCGAACTGCAGCTGGGGCTGGTGGCCAATGGGCAGGGCCTTGGGCTGGTGCCCGAGCCGCTGCTGCAGAACAGCCGCCACCGGGATGCGCTGGACGTGGTCAACGTGACGGATTTCAAACCGCAGGTGGACTTGTGGCTGTTCCACCCGCGCTACCTGGGCAACTTGCAGGAGCCGGTGGAGTTGTTTGGCCGTGTGGCTGGGCAGCAGCTTTGCGGATGAGTTGAAATTGCTGGGGGGCTCTCGCGCAGAAGGCTGAGCTCGCAATTGGCCCGCGCCGCCACGAGGCCCCTGCTAAATCACAGCACAGTTTGCTGTGACCACATATAAAAGTTAACACTCCGCCGCTATTGGCCTCGCGCGCCTGCAAAGCGGCCTCGACCTCTTGCGGCAAGAGAACGGGCATCTGGTGGTACCTAGGCTCTGTATGAAAAAAGGTGTCGCAGACACCGCATGGAACAAGCCAGCGAGACCATTGAAGCGTAGCTTTTTGCAAGTTTGTCGAAGCGCGTCACGATACGGCGGTTCTCTTTCAGCCAGCCGAACATGCGCTCGATGATGTTGCGCTGCCGGTACTTGGGGCGATCAAAAAGTCTCGGTAAACCAGGCTTGGGTTTGCGCTTCATGGAGCGCGGGATGACGGGCTGCATGCGATACCGGTCGCAGTACCGGCGCAATGCCTCGGCATCATAACCCTTGTCGGCCAGCAACCATTTGCAGCGTTTGCGAGGACGGCCACGTTGGCTTGTCGGAATGCTGACGTCATCCAGCAAGGGCTGGGCGTAGCTGATATCACTGGCTTGCCCGCCAGAGAGGAGGAAGCGCAACGGCACGCCGTTGGCGTCGCAGAGCATGTGAATTTTGGTAGTCAGGCCACCGCGACTGCGGCCTAAAGCGTGATCGGCAGGCTCATCAAGCCCCCCTTTTTCCGCGCCCCAGATGAGGCGCGGGGAGCCCGCACAGCTGTCGAATCAATCATCCAGGTTTGCAAGTCGATCAAACCTTGATCATTGAGCTTGAGGTGCAATCGTCTGAGCATTTGATCGAATGTTCCCTGGTTTCGCCAAGCTCGAAACCGATAGTAGACCGTCAAAACCACCCACGTAATGCCAATTTCGCATAAAACTGAAAACACATAATTCCACAAACAAATAATTAGCATAGAACTAAAAAGAATTTTACAGCCTTCATCCATGCGAATACGGTCTTAGAAACCCACCGTGTTCCAGGGATGAATACCCCATGAATCACCCCCCTTCCGCCAGCACCCTTGCCGAACTGACCCAAGCCCTGGCTGCCAACGCCGAACGCTACGACCGTACCGGCGAGTTCCCCGTCGACAATTTCAACCTGCTGCACCGCCACCACCTGCTAGGGTTCACCGTACCGCGCGCGCTGGGCGGCGGCGGTGCCGACCTGGCCAGCGCACGCCAGGTAATCGCTGCCGTTGCCAAGGGCTGCCCGGCCACCGCGCTAATCCTGGTAATGCAATACCTGCAGCATTTCCGCCTGCAGGACGAGCAGCGCTGGCCCGAGCACCTGCGCCTGCAGGTGGCCCGCGACGCGGTAGCCAATGGCGCGCTGATCAACGCCTTTCGCGTCGAACCAGACCTGGGCACGCCAGCCCGCGGCGGCCTGCCGGCCACCCTTGCCCGGCGCACCTCCGAGGGCTGGCGCTTGTCCGGGCGCAAAATCTACTCCACCGGCAGCCACGGCCTGACCTGGTACCTGGTGTGGGCCCGCAGCGACGATCAGGACCCACTGGTGGGCGGCTTCCTGGTGCACAAGGACACACCCGGCATCCACATCGTCGAGGACTGGGACCATCTGGGCATGCGCGCCACCTGCAGCCATGAAGTGCAATTCGACGAGGTGCTAATACCGCTCGATCACGCTGTCAGCGTCAGCCCGGCCAGTGCACCGCGCCCCGAACTCGATAGCACTGCCCTGCTGTGGATGGCCGTGTTACTGCCTGCGCTGTACAACGGTGTGGCCCAGGCCGCACGGGACTGGCTGGTGCAATTCCTGAACCACCGCGCGCCCTCCAACTTGGGCGCTGCGCTGGCCAGCTTGCCGCGCTTCCAGGAGCTGGTGGGGCGCATCGACACCTTGCTGTTCAACAACCAGAGCCTGCTGGACGCCGCCGTGGCGGGGCAGGTTGACCCGCGCCATGCCGGGCAGCTCAAGCACCTGGTCAGCCGCCACGCTATCCAGGCGGTGGAACTGGCCATCGAAGCCGCCGGTAACCCTGGGTTGTCGCGGCGCAACCCGCTGGAACGGCACTACCGTGATGTGCTGTGCAGCCGCATCCACACCCCGCAGGACGATGTGGTGCTCGGCCAGGTTGGCCGCGCAGCGTTGGCGGAGGTGGCGGCATGAGCCACTCGATCATCGCCAGCCAGCTAGACGCCCAGGCCAATCAGTACCTGCGCGACCACTTGCCCGACCATGAAGTGGTCGACATCGCCCCGGGCCAACTGCAGCTGGGCCTACCCGCCGACGTGTTCATCCTGCGCCCGATCAACGTACGGGGTAACCGGGTGGACACCCCGCCAGCCGGCTGGCCGTGGTCGCTGCGCTGGGTGCAGGTGGTGTCCTCGGGCATCGACTTCTACCCCGACTGGGTGTTCCAGGGGCCGCCAGTCACCAGCGGCCGCGGCGCCAATGCCGAACAGGTCGCCGAGTTTGCCCTGGCCTTGGTGTTCGCCGCAGCCAAGCAGTTGCCGGGCCTGTGGGTGAAGGACGCCGATTGGCGCTTGACCCCACTGGCACCGGTGCGAGGCCGCACCCTGGGCATCTTCGGTTTCGGCAGCATCGGCCAAAGCTTGGCACGCAAGGCGAGCGCCCTGGGCATGGCGGTACGGGCGCTGAACCGCCCAGGCCAGGCCATCGCCGAGGTGCCGGACGTACAACGCGTCGACGACCTGCAGCAACTGTTCGCCGGCAGCGACCATTTGGTCATCGCTGCCCCGCTTACCCCTGCCACCCGTGGCCTGATCGACCGCCAGGTGCTGGCCCAAGCCAAGCCAGGGCTGCACCTGGTCAACATCGCCCGTGGCGGGCTGCTGGACCAGGACGCCCTGCTCGAAGCCCTGGACCGCGGCCTTATCGGCCGCGCCAGCCTTGATGTCACCGAGCCGGAGCCATTGCCGGCGAGCCACCCGCTGTACCAGCACCCGCGGGTGTTCCTGTCGCCGCACACCTCGGCGATTTCCGAGGACGGCTACCCCGCGCTGCTTGAAGCGTTTCTCGACAACTTCGCCCGTTACCGCGAACGGGCACCGCTGCACAACCTGGTCGACACCCAGCGCGGCTACTGAACCCACACATTTTGGAGAACACCATGACTGCACTGTCTGTCATCACCCCCCAGGAAAACACCGTGCGCCAACGGGTCAGTGCCGAGGAGTGGGAGGTGCGGGTCAAGCTGGCCGCGGCCTACCGCCTGGCCGCGCTGTTGCGCTGGACCGACCACATCTACACGCATTTCTCGGCGCGCGTACCGGGGCCCGACGAACACTTTCTGATCAACGCCTTCGGCCTGCTGTTCGACGAGATCAGCGCATCCAACCTGGTGAAGGTGGATGTCGACGGCACAATCATCGACGACCCGCTGGGCCTGGGCATCAACCAGGCCGGTTATGTGATTCACAGCGCCATCCACCGCGCCCGGCCCGACCTCAAGGCCGTGCTGCACACCCACACTCGCGATGGGGCGGCAGTATCGGCCCAGCGCGACGGCTTGTTGCCGATTTCCCAGCACGCCCTGGCCTACTACAGCCGGGTGGCGTACCACGACTACGAGGGCGTCGCCCTGGACCTGGACGAGCAGCAACGGCTGGTGGCCAACCTGGGCGACAGCAACATCCTGATCCTGCGCAACCACGGCCTGCTGACCGGCGGTATCAGCGTCGAGCACGCCTTCCGCGAACTACACGGCCTGGAACGTGCCTGCAACATCCAGGTAGCGGCGCAAGCCGGGGGTAATGACCAGTTGCTGCAGGCCGCGCCGGCGGCGATTGCCAAGGTGCACGAGCAGTCCAAACGGTTTGCCGACGGTTTGGGCGAAGGCATCCAGCGGCATTGGGATGCGCTGATTCGGCAGCTGGAGCGGGAGGGGCTGGATTATCAGGCCTGACTGATCTCTACAGCCTGTGCCCGCCAGGCCGGTACAGGCACACCCCACCTCCACTGAAGGAACGTCCCATGCCACCATTCCCCTTGGTCAGAAGCCTGTTAGCCTGCGCCACCCTAGCCCTTACCCTCACCGGCTGCTCCCCCTCCAGCGAGGAAAACGCCGGCAAAACCTTGAATATCGCCTTCTGGGGCGACAACACCACCCTGGTCAGCGTCGACCCCTTCCAGGTCTACTGGCTGGAGCACCGCGTGCTGCTGCGCAACGTCGCCGAATCGCTCACCGACCAAGACCCGGCCACGGGCCGCATCATCCCCTGGCTGGCAAAAAGCTGGGAGGTCAGCGATGACGCCCTCGCCTATACTTTCCAGCTGCGCCAGGACGTCACCTTCAGCAACGGTGAGCGCTTCGACGCGCAAGCCGTGAAAACCGCCTTCGACAGCAACAAGGCCTTCGCCGCGCAGCTGCCCGCCACCTTCGGCGCCACCTACCTGGCCGGCTATGACCACGCCGAGGTGGTCGATGGCTTTACCGTGCGCCTAGTGCTGTCGCGCCCCAATGCCGGCTTCCTGCAGGCCACCTCCACCACCAACCTGGCCATCCTCGCCCCTGCCTCTTATGCGCTTAGCGCGCAGGAGCGCTCGTTGGGCAAGATCATCGGCACCGGCCCATTCATCCTCGAACACTACACCCCGGAAGTCGGCGCCCGCCTGGTCAAACGGGCGGACTACGCCTGGGCCTCGGCCAACGTCAAAAACCCCGGCGCCGCCCACCTGGACAGCGTAAACATCAGTTATATCGCCGAAGAAAGCGTGCGCAACGGCCTGTTTTTGCAGGGCAAGGCCGACATCCTGTGGCCGCGCAACCCATTTTCCGAGGTTGACCTCAAGCTGTTCCAAGCCAAGGGCGCGTCCATCCAAAGCCGCTCGCTGCCGGGCCCTGCGCTTAACCTCTACCCCAACACCCGCAACGGCCGCCTGCTGGGCGACCGCCAGGTACGCCTGGCCTTGCAGAAGGCCATCGACCGCACCAGCTATGCGCACACCGTGTACAACGCCGAGTTTCCGGTGGTGGCCGGGGTGTATGACGTAACCACACCGTACTTCAAGCCCCAGGCCGACAAGCTCGCCTACGACCCGCAGGGTGCCGAACGCCTGCTGGAAGCTGCCGGCTGGCACAAGGGTGACGACGGCTACCGGCACAAAGGCGGCCAGCGCCTGACCTTGCGGTACAACCTCACCCCCGCCGAAAGCGCCGGTGATGTGCTGGTTCAGGACCAACTGCGCAAAGTCGGCATTGACCTCAAACTGAATGTGCTGACCCGTGCCGAGTGGGTAGCCGGCAATGCCTCGGGCAACTACGACCTCACCTCCACCTACATGACCCGCGCCGACCCGATCATTCTGCAAACCATCCTTGACCCGCGCGCGGCCAGCAGTGCCACCCTGGCAACCAACACCTACGAACCGCACATCCTGACCAAGGCGCAAAGCCTGTTCGACAACGGCATCAGCGCCACCCGCGACGCGCAACGCGCCCAGGCCTACGGCCAGTTACAGGACCTGCTGGTGGACGAAGCCTCAGCGTTCCCGCTGTACGAACGGGTGTGGCAGGCCGCCACCGCGCCGCGGGTCAAGGACTTCCGCTGGACTGCCGAGGGCTTCGCGTTCCTCAGCGACATTCAGGTGTCGCAGCCATGAGCCGTTACCTGATCGCCCGTTTCGGCCAAGCGCTGCTGGTGCTTTGGGGCGCTTACACCATCACCTACTTCATTCTCTACCTGCTGCCCGGCGACACCTTGGCGATCATGCTCAGTGCCTCGGGTATGGAAGCCGATGGCCTGTCGCCCGAGGACTTGGCCAAGGCCCGTGCCTACTATGGGCTGGACAAGGGCCTGTTCGAGCAGTACTTCGACCTGCTGTGGCGCGCCCTGCACGGCGACTTGGGCCAGTCGCTGTCACTCAACCGCCCGGTTACCGCGCTGCTGGCCGAGCGCTTGCCGCAAACCTTGGCGCTGGCCGGCCTGGCCATCGTGCTGTCGCTACTTGGCGGCATCGGCCTGGGCTACCTCACCGCCTACCTGCAATGGCAACCGCTGAGAGTCGCGCTGGCGCGCCTGCCATCATTGGGCTTTTCGGTCCCGGTATTCTGGATGGGCCTGTTGTTGATCCAGGTATTCGCCTTTGGCCTGGGCTGGTTCCCAGCCACCGGCAGCCAGGGTTTTGCCAGCTTGGTGCTGCCTGCTGTGACCCTGGCCATTCCCAGCGCAGCGGTGTACGCCCAGGTGCTGCAACGTGGCTTCCAGGGCGTGTGGCAGGAGCCGTATATCGCCACCGCGTTCGCCAAGGGCCTGAGCCGCGCCCAGGTGCAGGCACGCCACGGCCTGCGTAACGCCGCCCTGCCCATCCTCACCCTGGTTGGCCTGCAGGTAGGCAACACGGTGTCCGGCGCGGTGCTGGTCGAGACCATCTTCTCGCGCAATGGCGTCGGCCGGTTGGCCCAGGAAGCGGTGCTGCGCCAAGACATCCCGGTGGTACTGGCGATTGTCGCGGTGTCGGCGGCGGCCTTCGTGCTGGTCAACCTGATCGTCGACCTGCTCTACCCCTACCTCGACCCACGTATTACCCACATGGCCAAGGTGCACTGAGATGACCATCAACATACCCCTGCCCCCGATCGACAGCGCGGCTTGTGGCAGCCGGCTTGCCGGCGATGCGGCCCGCCCCGCCAGCGCCTGGCGGCGCCGCACACGCCTGCAGCGCGCGCATCAAGCCTTGATCCCGCTGCTGCGCCGGCCCGGCTTCAGCCTGGCCCTGTTGATTGTGCTGTTCGCCCTGCTCTGCGCGCTGGCCCCCCATGGGCTAAGCCATTTCGACCCTTATGCCACTGCGCCCGCCGACAAGCTGCAGGCACCTAGCGCCGCACACTGGTTTGGCACCGATGAACTGGGCCGCGACCTGTATACCCGCGTGGTGTATGGCGCGCGCCTGTCCGTGCAGGCCGCGCTGCTGGCCGTCGGCATCGCCCTGGCCGGGGGCTTGAGCTTGGGTGTAGTGGCCGGTTTCGCCGGCGGGCGCCTGGACGCGGCAATCATGCGCCTGGTCGATGTGCTGCTGGCCCTGCCCGGCCTGCTGCTGGCCCTGGCCATCGTCACCGCTATCGGCTTTGGCACGGTACCGGTGGCCATTGCCGTGGGCGTGGGCATCATCCCCGGTTTTGCCCGCACCACCCGCGGCGAAGTACTGCGGGTAAAGACCCTGCCCTATGTCGAGGCCGCGCGCCTGGGCGGCGCCAGTTGGCGGCGCACCTTGCTGCGCCATGTGCTGCCAAACGCCTGGGGCCCGGTGGCGGTACTGGCCACACTCGATTTTGGCGCCGCCATCCTGGCCACCGCCGGCCTCAGCTTCCTCGGTTTTGGTGCGGCGCCCCCGGCTGCGGAATGGGGCACGCTGATCGCCAACGGCAGGCATTTTCTGATCACCGCCCCATGGCTGTCGCTGCTGCCCGGCCTGTTCGTGGTCGCCGTGGTGTTCAGCCTCAACCACCTTGCCCGTACCTTCGAGGAGCACGCGCGATGAACCACCAGCCCTTGTTGGCCGTACGCGACCTGAGCATCAGCTACCACGCCGCCGGCCAGGCCACCCAGGCCGTCAAACACCTTTCATTCACCTTGAACCAAGGCGAGACCGTGGCTATCGTCGGCGAGTCCGGTTCGGGCAAGTCGACCCTCGCCAACGCCCTGCTCGGCTTGCTGCCGCCTGCCGCGCGCATCGACCACGGGCAACTGTGGGTTGACGGGCTTGATGTGGCGCGCGCCAGTGAGCGGCAAAAGCGTCAGCTGCGCGGGCGCACCCTCGGCCTGGTGCCACAAGACCCAATGGTCAGCCTCAACCCCACCCTGCGCATTGGCCAGCAGATAGCTGAAGCACTGGCGCTGGCCCATGGCAGCCGCTACCGCCGTGTCGCTGCCGATGTGCTCGACCTGCTCGCCCAAGTCGGCCTGGACAACCCGGCCCTGCGCGCCCGCCAGTACCCACACGAGTTGTCTGGCGGCATGCGCCAGCGGGTACTGATTGCCATTGCCCTGGCCGGCAACCCGCGCCTGATCATCGCCGACGAACCCACCAGCGCGCTGGACGTGACGGTGCAGCGCAAAATCCTCGATCACCTGCAACGGCTGGTGGCGGAGCGCGGCATCTCGCTGCTGATCATCACCCACGACCTGGGTATGGCCACCGATCGCGCCGACCGCCTGCTGGTAATGAAGCAGGGCGAACTGGTCGAGCAAGGCCCGCCTGCACAGATCGTACAGGCGCCCCAGCATCCCTATACCCGCGCCCTGCTCGACGCCGCACCGGCGTTCAGCGGCCGGCGCCAGTCCCGGCCATTGGCACCGGGTTCAACGCCGATTCTGAGCCTGCAGGGGGTGGGCAAAACCTTCGAATTGGCCAGGGTCAAGGGCCAAGCCAACCGCTTTGTCGCCCTGCAAGGCCTGGACTTGCAGGTTTACCCCGGGCAAACCTTGGCTATTGTCGGTGAGTCGGGCTCAGGCAAGAGTACTGCCCTGCGCATCGCCCTGGGCCTGGAGGCGCCCAGCCAAGGCCGGGTGCTGATCGACCAACAGGATGTCACCGGCCATGGCTGGCGCCAGTTCCGCCCATTGCGCCGGCGCATGCAGCTGGTACAGCAAAACCCGTTCGCCGCCCTGGACCCGCGTTTTACCGTGTTCGACAGCATTGTCGAGCCGCTGGTGTCGTTTGGCGTGCTCAAGGGTGCTGCACTGGAGCAGCGCGCCCGCGAGCTGATCGAGCGGGTGCACCTGCCGCTCAGCTACCTCGACCGCCTGCCGCGCGAACTGTCCGGCGGCCAGCGCCAGCGGGTGGCCATCGCCCGGGCGTTGGCGTTACAACCGCAACTGTTGCTGCTCGACGAGCCGGTCAGCGCGCTGGATGTGTCAGTGCAAGCGCAAATCCTGGCACTGCTGGAGGAGCTGCAGCGCGAGCTGGGCATGGCTTATGTGCTGGTTTCGCATGACCTGGCGGTAGTGGCGAGCATGGCTGACCAGGTGTTGGTACTGCGCCAGGGGCAGGTGGTAGAGCATGGGACGGTGGAGCAGGTATTCGAGCGGCCGGTGAACAATTACACGCGCGAACTGGTTGCTGCCATTCCTGGGCAGCGGGCAACCATTGTGGCCTAACTTAAAATACACAAAAAGCATTTAATGTAATTATGTTTATACATATAAATCATAATTAGCATAGAACCACAAAGCCTTTCACAACTCCACTCACCCCACGCTAAGGTTTAGCCATCCCGACCGACCCCATACCTGGCGGAGGTTTCTACCCAGACCACCCACCACAGGTAACCCTAATGAGCACACGACAGATCCGCCTGGGCGCCATGATCCATGGCGTCGGCCACGGCTGGGGCGAATGGCGCCATCCGCAGGCGCTCGCTGATGCCAGCGTGAACTTCGGTTTCTACAAACACCAGGCAGCACTGGCCGAAGCAGCCAAATTCGACTTCGCCTTCATTGCCGACAGCCTGCACATACACGCCCGCTCCAGCCCGCATTACTTGAACCGTTTCGAGCCCCTCACCCTGTTATCGGCGCTGGCGGCAGGCACCGAACATATCGGCTTGGTCGCTACCGTCACCGTCAGCTACACCGAGCCTTTCCAGGTGGCCCGCCAGTTCGCCTCGCTGGACCTGATCAGTGGCGGGCGCGCCGGCTGGAACGTGGTCACCTCGTGGCTGTCTGGCACCGCCGACAACTTTGGCAAGGCCGAGCACCCACCCCACGCAGTGCGCTACCGCATCGCCCGCGAGCATGTGCAGGTGGTCAAGGGGCTATGGGACTCCTGGGAAGATGACGCATTTACCCGTGACAAGCAGTCGGGCCAGTTCTTCGACCCTGCCAAGCTGCATACCCTCGGCCACCAAGGTGAGTTCTTCAAGGTCAAAGGCCCGCTTAACATTCAGCGCTCACCGCAAGGCCAACCGCTGATCTTCCAGGCGGGTGTGTCCGAGGACGGGCGCAATTTCGCTGCGCAGAATGCCGATGCCATTTTCGTTAGCCCCGAGTCGTTCGAGGACGCCCGCGCCTACTACCAAGACCTCAAGCAACGCGCCGTGCAGCATGGGCGCAACCCCACTGAACTGTTCATCCTGCCGGGCATCCGCCCCATCATCGGGCGAGACACCGAAGAAACAGAAGCCCGCTACCAGCAAGCGGTGCAGCTGGTCAGCATCGAAGATGCGCTGGTCGCGCTTGGCCGGCCATTCAACGACTACGACTTCAGCCAGCATGCGCTGGACGCGCCTTTCCCCGACCTCGGCACCCTAGGCGATAACAGCCACAAAGGCACCGCCGACCAGCTCAAGCAGCTGGCACGTGAAGAACGCTTGAGCCTGCGCGAGCTGGCACTGCGCTTCTCACGCCCACGGCGTGACTTCGTCGGCACCCCGGAGCAGGTCGCTGATGCCCTGCAGCATTGGTTCGATCAGGGCGCCGCCGACGGATTCATCATCAACTCGCTGCTGCCCGATGGCCTGCAGTACTTCACCGAATACGTGGTCCCCCTGCTACAGGCTCGTGGCCTGACACGCCGAGAGTATCAGGGCACCACACTGCGTAGTCATTTTGGCCTCGATGTCCCCGCAAACCGCAACAGCCAGCGCCGCGCCCAAGCGGCGGTTGCCTGAGCCCCAACGACAAGGAGTGTGATTACATGAGCCTAGAGTTCATCGGCCTGATCGGCCCGCAGGAAAGCAGCGAATCCCAGGCACCGCGCGGCCCGCTGGTAGACCTCGATTTCATCAAGGCGTTTGCCCAGGCCCAGGAGTACGGGGGCTTCGACAAGGCCCTGCTGGCAGTCAACACCAGTGCACCGGATTCGCTGATATTGGCCAGCTACGTGGCCGCCCTCACCGAGCGCATCGGCCTGCTGGTAGCGCACCGCCCGGGTTTCCAGGCCCCGACCTTCGCCGCCCGCCAGTTCGCTACCCTCGACCAACTGAGCCGTGGCCGGGCCTCGATCAATGTCATCACCGGCGGCGACAGCGGCGACCTCCAGCGTGATGGCGACTTTCTTGATAAAGACGCCCGCTATGCCCGTACCGATGAGTACCTTGAGGTATTGCGCAACACCTGGACCCGCCAGGAGCCCTTCGACCACCAGGGCAGCCACTACCGCATCGAAGACAACCTGACCTTGGTCAAGCCCGTGCACCAGCTACCGATCTACTTCTCTGGCGCTTCCGACGCGGCGGTCGAGGTGGCCGCCAAGCACGCCGATGTCTACATGATGTGGGGCGAGCCGCTGGAACAGGTACGCGAGCGCATCGCCAAAGTGCGCAAGGCCGCTGCCCGCTACGGGCGCGAAAAACACATTCGCTTCAGCTTGTCGCTGCGGCCAATCCTGGGGGCTACCGAGGCCGAGGCCTGGGCCCGCGCCGAACGCATTCTGGCCGACGCCCAGCAACGTATCGGCATTCGCCAAGGCACCCGCCGCGAAAAGAACTTCGGCAAAAGCAACGCCGGCTCCGAGCGCCTGGTGCAGTTGGCCAGCCAACGCAAGGTGCATGACACCCGGCTGTGGACCGAGATTGCGGCGCTGGGCGGTGGTGCGGGTAACTCCACCTCGCTGGTGGGGACTGCCGAGCAGGTGGCCGAGGCCGCGTTGGCCTACTACGCGCTGGGCGTTAGCACCTTCCTGTTCCGCGGTTTCGATCAACTGCGTGATGCGGTGGAATACGGGCAGGCGCTGATCCCGCGCATTCGCGCGCGGGTAGCACAGCATGACGCCGGGCTTACCGCGCGCAGGGCGTAGACCGCTACTGGCTGAGCCGGGTTGCGGGAGGGCTTGAGGGTGCATGCATTGGGCTTTTCAGCGCCTGTGCGCGCGAGCGCATAGGTACCCCAAAGCCAAAGCCCTACCCTCAGGGCAATTGACGCCAAGCCCGCCCCATGCTCTCCTTATGCCTGCGTTCAGGTGCCCCTTTGGGGGTGAAACGGGAAACCGGTGCGTCGCAGGCCCTCCAACAGGGCCGGACAAGGCCGGTGCTGCCCCCGCAACGGTAAGCGAGCGAAGCGTCTATACCACTGTGCCCGGTCAACCGGCGTGGGAAGGTGACGCTTTTACAGGAGCCCAGCTCCTCCTCGCAAGCCCGGAGACCGGCCTGGCGTTCATGAACACCCCGCGGTGGGCGGGCGCTGTTGCATTCCCCTGGGCGGCCACGCTCGGGGCTGCCGCGCTTGCCCATTGCCCACAAAAAGCAGAGGACCGCGTCATGCCCGTCACCACCGCCAAACAACACAGCACTACCACCCCCGTCACTCTCAGCCAACGTGTGGTCATCGCCGTCGGTGCCAGCCTGCTGGGCCTGTGCCTGGTGTACTTCGCCGGTTTCTCGCACATCGAGGCCGTGCACAACGCCGCCCACGACACCCGCCACAGCGCCGCCTTCCCCTGCCACTGAGTACGCCCAATGATCACGCGCATTGCCCGTACCGCGGGCTTCAGCGGGCTGCTTGCGGCCCTGCTGCTGACCCTGCTGCAAAGCTTCTGGGTCGCCCCACTGATACTTGAAGCAGAAACCTACGAGTCCTCGGCCCCGGTCGCCCATCACGAACATGGTGGCGAAGTGGCAGCCCATGAACACAGCGCCGAAGCCTGGTCGCCGGAAGACGGCTGGCAGCGTGTGCTGGCCACCACCGGCGGCAACCTGGTGGTCGCCGTCGGCTTCGCCCTGCTCCTGGCCGCCTTGTACAGCCTGCGCGAACCGCGACGCATCGGCACCGGGGCCCTGTGGGGCCTGGCCGGCTTCGCCGTGTTCTGCTTGGCCCCGACCCTGGGCCTACCGCCGGAACTGCCGGGCACGGCAGCCGCCGACCTCGGGCAACGCCAGGCCTGGTGGGTTGGCACCGCCAGCGCCACCGCCGTGGGCCTGGCGTTGCTGGTGTTCGCCCGTCACTGGCTGCTAAAGGTGCTGGGCGTCGTACTGCTGGTGGCCCCGCACGTCATTGGCGCGCCGCAACCCGAAGTGCATGAAAGCCTGGCCCCCGAAGCACTGGAAACCCAGTTCATGCTGGCCTCCTGGCTGACCAACGTCGCGTTCTGGCTAGCCCTGGGCCTGTTCAGCGCGTGGCTGTTCCGCCGCTCCAGTCAGGCCTAATGCCGGCCTTTTATGCCGGTTTGGGCTGCCGCCGGGGATGCCCGGTGACTACGCTGGCAACCTTGCTATGCCAAGCCCTGAGCCATCAGGGCCTGGCGCTGGCCGACTTGCATGGCATTGCCAGCATCAGCCTGAAGGCCGACGAACCCGCCTTGCAGCAGCTGGCCGAACGCCTCGGTGTGCCCTTGGTGCTGTACGATATTGCCGTGCTCCAGCCCTACGAACCGCAACTCAGCCACCGTTCTGCAGCAGCCCATGCCCACACCGGCTGCTGGGGCGTGGCCGAGAGTGCGGCACTGGCACTGGCCAGCCAGCGGCTTGGCCGGGCCAGGTTGCTGTTGACACGCCAGGTACTGGGCCCGGCCACCCTTGCCTTGGCCTACTGAACGTTCTACCTCCTCTATTGTTTGCAAGGACTTCCCATGACGGTCTACTTCATCGGCGCCGGCCCCGGCGACCCGGAACTGATCACGGTCAAGGGCCAACGGCTGATCCGCCAGTGCCCGGTGATCATCTATGCCGGCTCGCTGGTACCTGCTGCGGTACTCGAGGGCCACCAGGCCGAGACCGTGATCAACAGCGCCGAGTTGCACCTGGAGCAGATCATCGCCGCCATGCAATGCGCGCACGAAAAAGGCCAGGATGTGGCCCGGGTGCACAGTGGCGACCCCAGCCTGTATGGCGCCATTGGCGAGCAAATCCGCCACTTGCAGGCGCTGGGCATCGATTACCAGATTATCCCCGGGGTCACTGCCACGGCGGCCAGCGCCGCCCTGCTCGGCTGCGAACTGACCCTGCCACAGGTAGCGCAAACCGTGATCCTCACCCGCTTTGGTGACAGCTCGCCCATGCCACCTGGCGAGCAGTTGGGCGACCTGGCGCGGCATAAATGCACACTGGCCATTCACCTGGGGGTCAAGCACCTGGCGCGTATCGTCGATGAGTTGCTGCCGCACTACGGCGCGCACTGCCCGGTGGCAGTGGTGCATCGTGCCACTTGGCCAGACCAGGACTGGGTACGCGGCACCCTCGACGACATCGTCGCACGCGTTGCGGCCAAGCGCTTCCGGCGCACGGCATTGATCCTGGTGGGCCACGTGCTGGGCGACACACCGTTCGCCGAGTCCGCCTTGTACCGTGCAGGGCATGCACACTTGTATCGCCCGGGCGACTGAGCATTGCCAGCTTCGCCAGCGGCATAGCAGACTCCGGGTTCCCACCTGCGAACAGGAGTCTTGCCCATGCTGGATTTACGCCCCAACTGCGAGTGCTGCGATACCGACCTGCCGGGTGACAGCCCCGACGCGCTGATCTGCTCGTTCGAATGCACCTTCTGCCGGGCCTGCGCCGAAACCCGCTTCCAACGCCACTGCCCGAATTGCACCGGGCAACTGGTGGCCCGCCCGACGCGGGTCGGCCAGGCACTGGCCAACAACCCCGCTTCGACCTTGCGCGTAAACAAAGCGCACCCCGCCTGCGCCTGACTGGCCGCTAAAACCGACATTGCCGCTTTGATAGGGTGATGTCTTTCCCGTTTCTTGTAGGGCTTTTCAACAACAAGCACGGGGACTTTCAACACTTCTATACTCGGCATTACCAAATTTCAGGAATGGTCGTATCGTGCAGCGCTTCCGATATCCCTACTTGCAGACGTATTCCTGAGTGATCCAGGAAGCGGACCACATCCTGACAGGAGTTTTCCTCATGACTACCGTGCTGATCGTCGACGACCACCCCATCGTCCGGCTGTCCTTGCGCTTATTGCTCGAGCGCGAGCGCTTTCATGTCCTCGGCGAGGTCGGCAATGGCAGCGAGGTGGCACAAGTGGCCCGCGAACTGCGCCCGGACGTGGTCATTCTCGACATCGGCCTACCCGGCCTGGATGGCATGGAGGTGATCAAACGCCTGCAGTGCCTGGAGTCGGTCCCCAAGATCATGGTGCTGACCGGGCAAGCCACCGACCTGTACGTGCGGCGCTGCCTGGATGCCGGGATCGGCGCCTTCGTCACCAAGGAAGAGGACCACGAAGCGTTGTTGTTTGCCCTCAAGGCTTTGGTCAAGGGCTATTCCACCTTCCCGCAGATGTCGGTCAATAGCAACTCGTTGGAAAGCGAGCCGGTGCGCCTGGCCAGCCTCTCCAACCGAGAAATGGAAGTACTGCGGCGCCTGGCGCGTGGCGAGAACAACAAGAATATTGGCACCTGCATGAACCTCAGTGCCAAGACCATCAGTACTTACCGGGGTCGCATCATGGAAAAACTCAAGACCGAGTCGTTGGTTGAAATGGTCGACCTGGCCAAACGCAACAGCGTCTACTGAGTACTCGGCGGCGATGAAGCGCCTGTTGGCAAGCATCCTTCTGGCCATCGGCCTGGCCAGCCCCGCCGCGCTCCAGGCCAGCAGCGAGCCCCGCCAGTTGCTGGCTCGCTCGGTCAGTGCCGCCGCCCCGCTAAGGCTTACCGACGCAGAGCGGCAATGGCTTCAGCAACGCCAGCACTTGGTGCTGGGCAGTTCGCGGCCCGACTACCCGCCCTTTGAAATCAACGTTAGCCAGCAGGACTACGAAGGCCTTAGCGCCGATTACGCGGGCATCATTGCCGAACAGTTAGGCATTACCATCGAAGTTAGGCGCTACGACAGCCGCCACCAAGCCATTGCAGCGCTGCGCGAGGGCCATATCGACTTACTGGGCAGCTCCAATGCCTTCGAAGCGGCGGATGCCCAACTCAGCCTTAGCACGCCCTATGCCGACGACCTACCGGTCATCGTCACCCGCGAGGGGCGCAGCCTGAAGAATAGCCCCGACCTCGCCGGCCTGCGCCTGGCCATGGTCGACCATTACCTGCCAGCCAATAACGTTCGCACCCTCTACCCCAAGTCGCAATTGAGCCTGTATCGCTCCACCCTGGCCGGGCTGGCCGCCGTCGAACTGGGCGAGGCCGACGCCTATCTGGGCGATGCCATCAGTACCGATTTCACGATTGGCAAAAGTTACCAGGGCACACTGAAGATCGACCATTTCTGCCAGGTCACCCCTGGGGCATTTGCCTTTGCCCTGGCCAACGACAACCCGCGCCTGCACCAACTGGTCGACAAGGCGCTGGCGCGCATCAGCGAAAGCGAACGCCTGAACATCCTGCGCCGCTGGAGCAGCGGCAACACCAGCTTGCTGTTGCAACGCCACCTCACCGCCTTGAGCGCCGAGGAAGAAGCCTGGATCGCTGCCAACCCCACCGTCAACGTGCTGGTCAACACAGCGCTGGCGCCGTTGACCTTCAACGATGGCCAGCACCGCCCCAGTGGCATTACCCTCGACCTGCTCAAGCAGATTTCGCTGCGCACGGGGCTGCACTTCCAGCCGGTCGAAAGCCCTTCAGCGCAAGCGATGGTCGAACGCCTGGCGCGCGGTGATGCGCAGATGATCGGGGCCCTGGGCTATGGCGCGGACCGCGCCAGGCAAATGCGCTACACCCGGCCCTACCTGGTCAGCCCACGGGTGCTGGTCACCCGCAGCGACTATGCATCGACGGCGCAGGCGCTGGACGGCCAGCGCATCGCCCTGGTGCGCGGCTCGCCGCAGGGGGCGGTGTTGCAGCAACGCTACCCGCAGGCCAAGGTGGTCGAAGTGGACAACCCCCTAGGCCAGATGGAAGCCGTGGTCAACGGCACTGCCGATGTCGCCCTGAGCAGCCATATCAATGCCGCCTACTACATCAGCCATGTATTCGAGGGCCGCTTGCGCATCGCTAGCGTGCTTGACGATGACCCGGCCGTTGCCGCCTTCGCCGTAGGCGCAGACCAGCCGCAACTGCAAGCGATCCTCGATAAGGCACTGCTGAGCATTCCGCCCGAAGAACTGGACCAGCTGATCAACCGCTGGCGCACCAGCACCTTGGTCAGTGACAGCCCATGGCGCGACTACCGCACGCTGGCCTTGCAGGTGCTGGTACTGTCGGCCCTGCTGCTGGCCGGGGTGGTGTTCTGGAACAGCTACTTGCGCAAGCTGATCGATCAGCGCACCGAGGCCCAACATGCGCTGCAAGCGCAACTGGCCCTGAGCCGCGGCCTGCTGGATCAACTGCGCCAGGCCAAAGACGACGCCGAGCAGGCCAGCCAGACCAAAAGCACCTTCCTGGCTACCATGAGCCATGAAATTCGCACCCCCATGAACGCGGTGATCGGGCTGCTGGAGCTGGCCCTGGAAGACAGCCACGCCGGCCGTTGCGACACCCAGACCCTGCAGACCGCGCATGAATCGGCCATCGGCCTGCTGGAGCTGATTGGCGATATTCTCGACATTTCCCGCATCGAATCCGGGCACATCACCTTGCAGCCAGTACCCACCAACCTGGTCGAACTGGTGCGCGCCACCGTACGCGTATTCGAAGGCAATGCACGGGCCAAAGGCCTGCTTTTGCACAGCGAATTGCCCGTAGCGCCGGTCTGGGTGCTGGCTGATCCGCTGCGGCTCAAGCAAATCTTGTCCAACCTGATCAGCAACGCCATCAAGTTCACTGACCGCGGTGAAGTCCAAGCTAATCTGCTGTTGCCCTCGGCCGCCGAGCCCAACAGCCAGCCTATCGAATTGTCGGTGCGTGACACCGGCATCGGCATCAGCCCCACCGACCAGGCCCGGCTGTTCAATGCCTTCGTCCAAGCTGAGGGCCCCCGAGCCCGCCAGGGTGCCGGCCTGGGGCTGGTTATTAGCCGCACCCTGACCGAGTTGATGGGCGGCTCCTTGAGTTTGCAGAGTGTCGAAGGTGTTGGCAGCAAGGTGCTGGTCAACTTGCAACTGCCAACCTGCGCAGCCCCGGCACAGGCCGAACAGCATCCCCCGGTGCACGAAAGCAGCGGCGGCCCCCTGAACATATTGGTGGTCGACGATTACCCCGCTAACTTGCTGTTGCTCGAGCGGCAACTGCAAACCTTGGGGCATCGCGTGACGCTGGCGGAGAACGGCGAAATTGCCCTGGCCCACTGGCAGGCTGCACGCTTTGACCTGGTGATCACTGATTGCAGCATGCCGGTCATGGACGGCCACCAACTGACGCGCCGCATCCGCAGCCTTGAGGCTGAACGCGGCGCGCCGGCATGCCGAATTCTCGGTGTGACCGCCAACGCCCAGGCCGAGGAACGTGCCCGCTGCCTGGCCAACGGCATGGACGAGTGCCTGTTCAAACCCATTGGCCTACGCACGCTCAAGGCCCACCTGCCGCAGGCCCTCCGCGGGCAACACCTGCCGGCGCGGCCCGGCAGCGGGTTCAACCTGAGCGAACTGCGCCACCTCACACAAGACGATGAACAGCTGACGCGGCATCTGCTGGAGCAGCTGTCCGAAAGCGTCAGCGAAGACCTGGCCGCCTTGCGCGCATTGGCACCCGACGTTACTGGCGAAGCGCTGCGCGACCTGGCTCACCGAATCAAGGGCGGGGCGAAGATGATCAAGGTGCGCACGCTGGTCAGCGATTGCGAAGCCATCGAGCAGGCCCATGGCCAAGGCCTGCCAACGGCCGACTTGCGCCTGCAATTGCAAGCCAGCCTGCAGGCTCTGCTGGATGAACTGGGCGATGCGCTCAATGCAACTGCAGCGTCGAAGTGATCTGGCTGATGGCATCCACCACGTGCCGTGAGCCCTGCTGAATCTCCATGATCACCGTGCCGGCCTGGTTGGCCAGCGCCACGCCATGATCGGTGCGGTTCAGGCTCGACTGCATGCTGGCTACGGCCAACAGCGACAGGTCGTGGTTCTGCCGCACCACATCGACGATTTCCAAGGTTGCCTTGCTGGTCCGCGCCGCCAGGTTGCGCACCTCGTCGGCTACCACGGCAAAACCGCGCCCGTGTTCACCGGCGCGGGCCGCCTCGATGGCCGCGTTCAAGGCCAGCAGGTTGGTCTGGTCGGCAATGCCGCGAATGGTCAGCACGATCTGCCCGATCACATCCGACTGCTTGCTCACCGCATCGATGCTGCGTGCGGCGTCGTTAAGCTCATGGGAAATCTGCTCGATCACCTGCACGGTCTGCTGCACCACCTCAGTCCCCTTGCGCGCACAGGCATCGGTTTGCACCGAACTGGCATGGGCGGCAACGGCAGCGCTTTGTTGGGTGCTGACCTGGGAGGTGATGTCACTGGCGAATTTCACAACCTTGTACAAGCGGCCCTTGCTGTCGAAGATCGGGTTGTATGAGGCCTCCAGGTAAACCGTACGGCCATGCTTGTCGATGCGCTCGAAGCGGTGCGAGTGGTATTCGCCGCGGTTGAGCGAAGCCCAGAACTCGCGGTATTCGGCCGACTCGCGTTCATGTGGCAGGCAAAACAGCCCGTGATGGCGACCGACCACCTCGTCCAGGCGATAGCCCATGGTGTCGAGGAAGTTTTGGTTGGCCTTGATTACCCGGCCTTGCGGCGTGAATTCGATCACCGCCATCGAGCGGCTGATAGCCTTGAGCAGGCTTTCGCTTTCGTGTTCCTGCACCACCCGCTGGCTGATGTCAGAGGCTACCTTGATCACGCTGCTGACTTGGCGCTGCTCATCCAGTACCGGCATGTAACTGGCTTCCAACCAGACCTCGCGGCCAGCCTTGTCGATGCGCTCGAAGGTACCGCTGATGGCCTTGCCCTGCCCCAGTTCGCGCCACAATTGCTGATACTCGGCACTTTTCGCATAGCCTGGGTCGCAGAACAGCCGGTGATGCTTGCCACGCAACTCATCGGCGCTGTAGCCCATGGCCTGGCAGAAGCGCTCGTTGGCATCGAGGATGGTGCCGTCGGGGGCGAACTCGATCATTGCCATGGAGCGGCTGATCGCCGCCAGCTTGGCCTGCAAACTGGCCAAAGCCTGATGACTGCGCTGGATTTCGACCAGATCGGACTTGCGGTGGAAATCGAACATGGCGCCGGGCTCCTGTCTGCGCAGAGTCCTGAGCATAGATCGCCGGAGCCAGGATGGAGCGTGGATCGCCGGGTGTAAGCGGGTTTTTTTGGCGTCTGTAAGATCGAGCGCCGCCCGCGCGGCGCTTCGCGGGGCAAGCCCGCTCCCACATTTGTTTCGGGCCAATCATGCCTGTGCCATCTGCGCGCGACCGCCTTGTTTGTACGACTCGATATCGAGCCATGCGCCAGAGCGGTCGCGCGCTTTTGCCACAGGAAAAACTGGCCCGAAACAAATGTGGGAGCGGGCTTGCCCCGCGAAGCGCCGCGCGGGCGGCGCTCGATCTCCCAGGCGCCCTACATCTCAAGCCAGGCACCCGCCTCCCCCAATTCAGGAGCTTTCCCGCACCATCAACTCAAACCCCAGATCCTGCTGCGCATTCGCCACCCGCTTGCCATCGAGCAACGCCAGCAGCGCCTGCGCCGCACCGCGCCCTACGGCGGCCCGCGGTGTGCGGATCGAAGTCAGCCGCGGCACCATGTGCGCCGAAGCCGGCAGGTCGTTAAAGCCCACCATCGCCACCTGACGAGGCACCTCGACCCCTTGGCGCAACGCCTGCAGCACCGCGCCCTGGGCCAGGTCATCGTTGCAGAAGAAAATACCGTCGACATCCGGCGCTTGCAGCAGCAACTGGCTGAACAGCCTGCTACCCAGGGCGATTGAAGAAGGCTCCGGCGCCAGCACCTCCAGCTCTGCCGCCTGCAAACCAGCCTCGGCCAACGCCTGGCGGAAGCCTTCGGCGCGCTGCATTACCCGCGGGTCGAGCTGCGCGGCAATGAACGCCAGGCGCTTGCGCCCCCGCTCGATCAGGTGGCGAGCCGCAGCACGCCCCGCCTGTTGCTGCGAAAAGCCCACCGACAACGCCCCGGCTTCGCCATTGAGCTCCATCATGTGTACACAGGGCACGCCACTGGCCGCCAGCATCTGCCGCGACGCCTCGCTGCGCTCGAAACCGGTCAACAACATGCCACAGGGCTGGTAGGCCAGGTAGTTGCGAATCAGGTTCTCTTCTTCGGCAAGGTCGTAGTGATAGTTGCCGATCAGCACTTCGAGCCCACGCGGGCGCATGACCTCGTGAATGGCCTCGAGGGTATCGATGAACAGCTGGTTGGACAGCGACGGGATCAACACCACCACCGACTGACTGCGTGCCGAGGCCAGCGCCCGAGCTGCCGGGTTGGCCACGTAACCCAGGCTGGCCGCTGCGGCAATGACCTTTTCGACCAGCTCCGGCGCAACCGTGCTGACCCCACGCAAGGCGCGCGAGGCGGTAATCGGGGAAACCCCGGAAAGCCTGGCAACTTCTGCCAGGGTAGGACGACCTGTGGTACGGGAGCCGGTGCGGGACATGGATGTTGTAATTTTACTACTTGCAAGGAAGGGGAACGGCCACTAAGGTAGCGCTGTCTCAGGACGCAGGCAATGTAATCTTTGGCAGCAGCCACCACGCGCTCGCCGCCGGGCATCCATACTGCGTAAGGACAAGACCAATAACACCGGGGAGGTGTCTGTTCGTCAACGACGAGACAGCGCTATCTCACCCGCAGGAGGTACTGATGAATTCTCCCCTGTCCGCCATTGTGGTGATGGGCGTAGCTGGTTGCGGCAAAAGCTGCATCGGCGCCGCCATTGCTGCCAGAAGCGGCGGCCGCCTGATCGAAGGCGACGCTTTCCACCCTGCCGAAAACATTCGCAAGATGAGCGCTGGCATCCCCCTGGACGACAACGACCGTGCCGGCTGGCTGGTGCGCCTTGGCGAGGAGCTGCAAACCACGACCCAGGCTGGAGAGCGCCCGATCCTGACCTGTTCGGCCCTCAAGCGCCGCTACCGCGAAACCCTGCGCGAGGCCATGCCTGGGCTGGTGTTCGTATTCCTCGAACTGTCGCCCGCCGAAGCCGAAAAACGCGTGCTGGCCCGCCCTGGGCATTTCATGCCGGCGAGTCTGATTGACAGCCAGTTCGCCGCCCTGGAGTCGCCACGCGGCGAACCCCTGACCTTGGCGCTGGACGCCACCCAGCCCATCGAAGCGCTTGCCGAAGCGGTGGACAGCTGGTTAAAGGGCCACGGTGAGCTGGGCCTGGCACAAACCGCCTGACCCCGGCGGCTTTCCCAGCTCACCCAAGACAGCGCTACCTCGCCCAGTAAGCGCGGGCAAAGTTCCAAATACGCAACGCCAAAACAACGATAAGACCGAGGCCTTCAAACCATGTTCGGACTGGCTACTGATACCTTCCTGCTGCTCGACGCGCTGGTTACCATCGTCGGGCTGATCCTGCTGATCACCCACTTCAAAGTTCACCCCTTCGTCGCCCTGACCATCGCGGCCGGCTTCCTTGGCCTAACCTCCGGCATGCCGGTGGCGAAAGTCATGAAATCGTTCCAGGACGGTTTTGGTGGGGTATTGGGCTTCGTCGGCATCGTGCTCGCCTTGGGCACCATGCTCGGCAAGCTGATGGCCGACTCCGGTGGTGCCGACCAGATCGCACAAACCCTCATCCGCGGCTTCGGCAAGAAGAACGTGCATTGGGCCATGATGTTCGCCGCCTTCCTGGTAGGCATCCCGCTGTTCTTCGAAATCGGCTTCGTGCTGCTGATCCCACTGGTGTTCATCGTGGCCCGGCGCTCCGGCGTGTCGCTGATCAAAATCGGCATTCCGCTGCTGGCCGGGCTCTCGGTGGTGCACGGCCTGGTGCCCCCGCACCCCGGCCCGCTGCTGGCGATCGGCATCTTCAATGCCGACATTGGCAAGACCATCTTCTATGGCCTGATCGTGGCGCTGCCTACCGCGATCATCGCCGGCCCGTTGTTTGGTAACTTCATTTCCCGCTACATCCCGGGCAGCCCGTCCCAAGAGCTGATGGACCAGATCGCCAAGGAGTCCGACCAAGGCAACCTGCCAAGCTTCACCATCACCCTGGTCACCGTGCTGCTGCCAGTGGTGCTGATGTTGCTGAAGACCTTCGCCGACGTGGTGCTGCCCGCCGAGCACATCGTGCGCCAGTGGATGGACCTGATCGGCCACCCCATCACCGCGCTGCTCGCCGCCCTGCTGCTGGCCTTCTACACCTTTGGTTCGGCGCGTGGCTTCAACCGCCAGCAAATCATGAAGATGCTCGACCAGAGCCTGGCGCCGACCGCGGCAATCGTGCTCATCGTGGGTGCTGGCGGTGGCTTCAAGCAGATGCTGGTCGACACCGGCGTGGGTAACGTCATTGGGCAGATGGCCGTGCAGGCAGAAATTTCCCCGATCATGCTGGCCTGGCTGGTGGCGGCGGTGATCCGCATCGCCACCGGGTCCGCCACGGTCGCTACCATCACCGGCGCCGGCATCGTCGCGCCCGTGATCGACATGGTGCCTGGGGTAAACCGTGAGCTGCTGGTGCTGGCCACCGGTGCCGGTTCGTTGATCCTGTCCCACGTGAACGACGCCGGCTTCTGGCTGGTGAAGCAGTACTTCAACATGACCGTGGCGGAAACCTTCAAGACCTGGAGCATGATGGAGACGATCCTGTCGATCGTCGGCATCATCTTCATCATGTTGCTGTCGCTGGTGGTGTGACCGTTGATCGGGGTAATGGCACCTTGAAGTTTCGCCTAGGGCCGAACAGCAATATCAGCCCTACGAAGCCAAGGAGCCTGCCATGCCCCGCTCAAGCATTCTGTTACTTGCCCTGCTCGCCGCGCCGCTGGCCTTTGCGGCCGGCACTGGCCCCACCTACCCCGACGACCCACACAACCCGGCGCCCAAACCGGGCGTGGACAGCACCCTCAACCCGATCGAAAAGCCCATGCCACGGGACACCGACCCGCGCATACAGGGTAACGCCCCAGAAAGCCCACCGGCGAAACAGAATGACAACCGTGACTTGCCAGGGGTGGATGGCAGGGGCGCTGAGGGTATCGGGGGGCAAGGGGGAAGCGGGACTGACGCTAGTAAGCGCTAGGCCCGCGGGCTGCTTTGCAGCCCCATGCCTTACCACTGACGCTTGTCGGGGCGGGTCAGCCCGAGTTTCTCGATGCGGTAACGCAGCATGTCCCGCGACAAGCCGAGCATGCGCGCCGACTTGGTCACGTTCCAGTCCGTGCGGTCCAAGGTCTTGCACACCAAGTCGCGCTCCATATCCGGCAAACTGGTGCCCGGTTCTGGCTCGTGGCGAGGCATTTCGAACATCGCCGGCGCCGGTTGCTGCACCAATGGCTCGTCGATGAGCGTCATGCATAGGTTCAACTGGTGCGCCTGCACCACCTCGTTCGGTGCCAACAGCACGGTCTGTTCCAGCATATTGCGCAGTTCGCGCACATTGCCAGGCCAGCTGTAGCCAAGCATCAGGCTCTCAGCCTCGGCAGAAAAACGCAGGTTCGGCTTGCCGTAACGCCGACCATGGTGGGCCAGGAAATGCCGCGCCAGCAGCAGCACGTCCTGGCCGCGGGAATACAGGCGCGGCACCTTCAGGGCAATGATGCGCAAGCGGAAGAACAGGTCGCGGCGAAACTTGCCCTGCTGCACCATCTGCTCCAGGTTGCAGTTGGTGGCGCTGATCACCCGCAGGTCGACTTTGCGCTCCTTCACTGCACCAATCCGCCGGATGCTGCGGTCTTCCAGCAGCTTGAGCAACTTGGCCTGCAGTACCAAGTCCATTTCGCCGATCTCATCAAGGAACAAAGTACCGCCATCGGCAGCTTCCACCAGGCCTACCCGGCGCTCCTTGGCATCGGTGAAGGCGCCCTTCTCATGACCAAACAGCTCAGCCTCCAGCAGGTTGGCGGGGATCGAGGCGCAGTTGAACTCGATGAACGGCCCCTTGCTGCGCGACCCATCGAAATGCAGGGCGCGGGCCACCAGCTCTTTACCGGTACCGGTTTCGCCTTCGATTAGCACTGGCGGCAGGTCGTCGCTGGCCATGCGCCGTTCGGCATCCAGCACCTGGCGCAGGGTGTGCTTGAGGGTAAGCATCGTCGGCGATTCGCCGATCAACGCCTGCAAGCCGGACTTCTGCGCCTCACGTTCCTGATAGAACGACAGCGTGCGCTCCATGCGCTCGGCGGCCAGCGCTTTGTCCAAGGTCAGCTTGAGCTCTGCCAGCACCACCGGTTTGGTCAGGTAATGGAAGGCGCCCTCCTTCATTGCCTGCACAGCATCTTCGACATTGCCGTAGCCGGTCATCATGATCACTTTCAGCTCCGGCGCCTGCGCCACCAGGGTACGCAGCAGGTCATGCCCGCTCATGCCGGGTAGCGAGTTGTCGGTCAGCACCGCATCGGGCTGGGCCCGCTGGATCTGCTCCAGCGCCAGCTCCGCGCTGTGGCACACGGTGACCTCGAAGCCCTTGAGGCCGAGGTAGGTGCGAATATTGTCGGCGAGGATTTCATCATCCTCGACTACCAGGATGCTGTGCTCCATGGACCCCTCCCGCTGCGATATTGAATGTAAGGCTGACGCGGGTTCCTTCCTCTTCGCGGCTGCTCAGGCTAACTGAGCCGCCAAACCGTTCCATGATGCGCTTGACCAGGGCCAGGCCTACGCCAAGGCCGCCCTGCTTGGTGGTGTAGAACGGCTTGAACACCATCCGTTCCTGCTGTTGGCTCATGCCCTTGCCAGTATCGGTAAGGACGAATTCAGCACGCTGGCCACCCAGCAGGTTGACCTGGGCGGTCAGCATGCCGCCGGCTGGCATGGCTTCGATGGCATTGGAGAACAAGCTGTTGAGAATTTGTGTGAGTTGCAGTGGCTGGCTGGCCACCCACTGCAGGTCGGGGCCTTCGTAATGGAAGCGCACCCCGTTGCGTTCGATCTGCTGAACGAACGCGAGGTGGGTGTCCTGGATGGCCGCCACCAGGTCCACCGCTTCGGCCTCATCGCTAAGTGGGCGCAATGACACCAGCAGGTCGCGCACCCAGCGCGACATGCGGTCCACTTGGCCGATGATATCGGTGATGTTTTTCTGCGCCACAGGGTTGGCGATTTCCTGCGCCAGCTCGGCGCTGGAGCGGATATTAGCCAGCGGGTTGCGCAGGCTATGCGCCACCGCCGAAGACATCTCGCCCAGGGCCACATAGGTTTCACTGGCCACCAACCGGTCCTGCTGCAGGTGCAGCAGTCGCGCCGCCCGGCGCACGATCCAGAACAGGCCAAAGTAGATCAGCGCCCCGCCCACCAAGGTCGAGGCCCAGATCAGCACGTAGCCGCGCTGAATGCGCCGCACCAGGTCCTGCGGCTCCTTGTAGATTTCCACCATGGCCAGCACCTGTTCGCCCTGGCTATCGAACAGCGGGATGTAGTTTTCGATGAACAAGTAGCGCGGTTCGCGCTGGAATTTTTGCTCTTCGCGGTCATCCTTGGCCTGGTGGTAGCTGGCCGACACCGCCTTGCGCGAGTGGAAGGCGCGGTCGAGGTCGCCATCGGCCTCGATGCGCTTGCCGATCAGCTCCGGGTTGGTCGACCAGACGATGCTGCGGTCGCGGGCATAGACGTTGGCCAACAAGGTGTCTGGCAAGTGCTCGACATGGTCGAGGAACTCGACCCGGGTCGCTTCGGCCAATGCAGGGGAAAATTGCAGGTGCTGTTGATCCAGGCGTGGGTCGAGCAACTCGCCCATGGTGGTGCCCGGTGGCAACTGCGAATGGCGCACCTCGGCCTGGGCCATGGCCTGGATGAACTGGGCGGTCAGCATGGCATCGCGCTCGACGCTGTCGCGCACCACGAAACGTGTCGACACATAACCCAGCCCGCCCGCCACCGAGGCGATGATCAGCAAGCTGATAACCGAAAACCAGCGCAGCAGGTTGAACTCACGCAATGGGACGGCCAGACCGCGGGCGGTGGCACTGGCCTTGTCGGAAACTTCGTTTTCCAGCATCTGCATCGCGTGGTTCCCGCGCAGGGCGTCCGTTCAAAAATGCATCAACGCAACGAACACTAGCCAATTGATAGCATCTCACCTGTGCAGCCGCAGCTGCCATTTGTCGCGTATAACAGTGCAAGAACTTAGCCAGCCAACGGGTAAAAAACTAACTTATTGAATTTCAAGTAATTACAAGTAATTTCTAAATTCAACTTAAAGAAAATTACCCACAGTTGGGGATTTTTTACCCAATAACGAGAAACGCTTATAAAACATCAAAATATGAAACATTGCTAACGTTAACTAAGAAGCTTTAACCAAGCGGAAACTCAGCGAAACCCGGGTACCGTGGCCCTCACTGCTGCTAAGCCGTACCGTACCGCCGAAGCGTTCCATGATGCGTTTCACCAACACCAGGCCCACGCCCAGGCCACCCTGTTTGGTGGTGAAGAAGGGCCGAAAGGCCATGCGCTGCTGCTCTTCGTTCATGCCCTTGCCGTTGTCGGACAGGCGCAGGGTCAGGTTACGCCGGTCTTGGCGTACCACCTCGACACGCAGCCGCCCGCCCTGCTCCATCGACTCCAGGGCGTTGGCAAGCAGGCTACTGAAAATTTGCCGCAGTAACGCCGGATGCCCCAGCACCTGCACCGCCGGTAACGGTTGCAGGTCCAGGCTGACTCCTGCGCGCGCCAATGGCACCGCGTAGGCCTGCAGGCTTTCCTGCAAGGCCAGCGGCAAATCCACCGCCACGGCCTCATCATTGAGCGGGCGCAGTGACTGCAACATCTGGCGGATCCACTGCGACATGCGGTCGACCTGGCTGATGATGTCGCTGATGTTGCGCTGCGCCGGCCCATCGTCGAACGCCTGGGCCAGCTCGGCACTGGAGCGGATCGTCGCCAGCGGGTTGCGCAAGCTGTGGGCCACCGCCGAGGACACCTCACCCAGTGCCACGTAGGTTTCGTTGTTGATCAGCCGCTTCTGCTGCACCGCCAACAGCCGCGCAGCGCGGTGCATGATGCCGTACAGGCCGATGTAGACCAGGCCGGCACCGACAGTGATCGCCAACCAGATCAGGATCAACCCATGTTCGATACGCACGATCAGGTCATGGGGCTCTTTGTAGATTTCGACCATTGCCGTGACCTGCTCACCATCGGCGTCAAACAGCGGGATGTAGTTTTCAATGAACAGCTGCTCGGGCGGGGTGACGAATTTTTGCTCGGTGCGAACCTGTTCGAAATTGTGGTAGCTGGCCGATACCCGCATCTTGTACTCGAAGGCCTGTTCCAGGTCATCGTCACCTTGGATCAGCTTGCCGACCAGCGCCGGGTTGCTGGACCAGATCACCGTACGGTCCGGTGCGTAGATGTTGGCCAACAACATGTCGGGCAGGTGGGCGATGTGGTCGAGAAACTCACCACGCGCCTTGCGCCGGGCGTCCGGGTCGACGTCGATCAGGTTGCTGCGGTCGGTGCGCGGGTCAAGCAGTTCACCCATGGTACGCACATTGGGTATCGATACATGGCGCACTTCGGCATCGGCGATCGAGGTAATGAACTGCGCGGTGAGCAAAGCATCGCGCTCAACGCTCTCATCAATGATGAAACGGCTGGAAATCAGCCCCAGCCCAGCGGCGACCGAGAGGATGATGGCCAGGCTGACCCAGGCGTACCAACGCAGCAGGTTGAACGGCCTGCGCGGGGGGGCCAGCTCGTTACCGGCAGGCACGTCGATAGCGTCGGAACGAGGGACGATGTCCATGGCGGACTCCACAGCTGGGCACCTTCAGAAGGTTATAGCCCAGAGTCGGGGAAGCCATAGTGGTAAATTGATGGCATCCGCCGAAGGGTATGGCTTTGCCTGGCAAGCCGTGTGTTTGGCAGCGGCTA
Source organism: Pseudomonas sp. Leaf58 (assembly GCF_003627215.1). NCBI lineage: Bacteria > Pseudomonadati > Pseudomonadota > Gammaproteobacteria > Pseudomonadales > Pseudomonadaceae > Pseudomonas > Pseudomonas sp. Leaf58. Next base: position 2,527,597 of record NZ_CP032677.1, on the reverse strand, counting down.
TTCATCCGCCAACCCCTGCAACTTGCGGTATTCGCGCAACACGTTGGGCACATAGCGCCGGGTCTCGGCGAACGGCGGTACCGCACCGCGCCGTAGCACGGCTTCGGGGCCGGCGTTGTAGGCCGCCACCGCCAGGGTAATGTCGTTGTCGAACAGGGTGAGCATGCGCTTGAGGTAGCGAGCCCCGCCTTGCACGTTGTCTTCCGGATCCAGGCGGTTTTCCACGCCCATCTCGCGGGCGGTATCCGGCATCAACTGCATCAGCCCCACCGCGCCTGCCGGGGAGCGAGCCTTGGGGTTGTAGCCGGATTCAGCCTTGATCACCGCATGCAGCAGCGCCGGGGGGACGTTGTGGGTTCGCGCCGCGTCAGCGACCAGCTTGGCGTAGGGGCGGCCGGTGATCAACTGCGCGCTGGCTTGGCCAGGCTGGGCCTTTGGCTCGCGGATTACCGTTTCATAGAGGCGCCCGGGGCGATGCACGTTGGTGAGTATGTAGCGGCCTTGGGCGTCGATGGAAACGTACACATCAGCGTGGACACCAGTTGCCGCCAGCCAGATCAAACCGAGAATGAGTCCACGCATGTCAGCTGCCTCTTCGTCGTGGCCCCCGAAGTGGGGGAAATGCCCCGGAAAACCCGAGCCTGATGACCACGACGCAAGCACTGTGCCGCTTCCTGTACCGCATGGCGCAAGGCCTCAAGGCAGACGTGCACGGCTGTTGCATGGTGCCTTGAAACGCTTGTCCCCATGCCGTGGAGGGTTTCACCATGCAGCGCAAAACCAACCGCCAACGTGGCTTCACCCTGCTCGAACTGCTGGTCGTCCTAGTCGTGCTCGGCCTGTTGGCCGGTATCGTCGCGCCCAAATACTTCAGCCAGCTCGGCCGCTCCGAGGCCAAGGTGGCGCGGGCGCAGATTGAGGGCCTGAGCAAGGCCCTGGACCTGTACCGCCTGGAAGTCGGCCACTACCCCAACAGTGAGCAAGGATTGCAGGCACTGGTGGTCGCCCCCAGTGGCGAAGCCCGCTGGACCGGGCCGTACCTGCAAAAGGCCGTGCCGCAAGACCCGTGGGGCCGCGCATACATTTACCGGCAGCCCGGCGAGAACGGCGGTGAGTACGACCTGCTGTCGATGGGCAAGGACGGCCAGCCGGGTGGCGACGGGGAAAACGCCGAAATCACTAGCTGGCAGTAAGGAGAGCGGCCATGCGCTACAGCCTCAAGGCCCTGGGCAGACAGGGCGTGGTGCAGTTGCAGATCGATGCCGAAGACGCCGACCAGGCGCGCCGCCAGGCCGAGGACCAGGGCCTGCGCGTGCTCAGCCTGCGTGGCCGTGGCGGCGCGCTGCGCGGCATGGCCTGGCGCCGCGAGGCAAGCTTTGACCTGGTGCTGTTCAGCCAGGAGCTTTCGACCCTGCTCAACGCCGGCCTGCCGCTGATCGACGCCTTGGAGAGCCTGGCCGAAAAGGCCCCCGCAGCCGCAGCGCGCAAGGTGCTGGCCGAACTGGTACGCCAGTTGTATGAGGGCCGCTCGTTGTCCCAGGCCCTGGGCCAGCAACCACGGGTGTTCCCCCCGTTGTACGTGGCGCTGGTGCAGTCCAGCGAGCGCACCGGTGCGCTGGGTGACGCCCTCACCCGCTACATCAGCTACCGCCAGCGCCTGGACCTGGTACGGCAAAAGTTAGTGGGGGCTTCGGTTTACCCGTTGCTGCTGTTGCTGGTGGGCGGTGGTGTGGTGCTGTTCCTGCTTGGCTACGTGGTCCCGCGTTTCAGCCAAGTGTTCGAGGGCATGGGCACCGAGCTGCCTTGGTTGTCACGGGTGTTGATGCAAATCGGCCTGTTCCTGCATGCCCAGCAACTGCCGCTGGCGCTGGGCAGCCTGGGGGCGATCACGGCGCTGTGGCTGCTGCGCCGCCACCCGCGGGTGCGGCGCTGGGCTGCCTGCCAGCTTCGGCGGCTGCCGGCCCTGCACCAGCGTTTGATGATGTACGAACTGGCGCGCTTCTACCGCTCGCTGGGCATCCTGCTGCAAGGTGGCATCCCCATCCTTACCGCCATGGGCATGGCCCGCGGCCTGCTCGGCAGCGCAGCGGCCCAAGGCCTGGAGCAGGCCAGCCAGCGGGTCGGCGAAGGGTTGCCGCTGTCTGATGCGCTGGAGGCCGGGCAACTGGTCACGCCGGTATCGCTGCGCCTGCTGCGGGCCGGCGAGCAGTCCGGCAACCTGGGCGAAATGCTGGAGCGCTGCGCCGACTTCCATGACCAAGAAATCGGCCGCTGGGTGGAATGGTTCGTCAAATTGTTCGAACCGCTGCTAATGACTTTTATTGGCCTGCTGATCGGCCTGATCGTGATCCTGATGTACATGCCCATCTTCGAGCTGGCCTCAAGCATTCATTGAATCGCCAGGCCCAGGCTTTCACGCAGGGTGGTGCCCTCGTAGGCGGTGCGGTATACCCCACGCGCCTGCAGCAGCGGCACCACTTCCTGGGTAAAGCGACGGAACTGCCCAGGGTGGCCGATGTAGATGTTGAAGCCATCCAGTGCCCGCGCCTCGAACCAGTCGGCCATTTTTGCCGCTACGGTTGCGGCTGAACCGACGAAGGCGCCGGGTCGCAGCTGGCGGCCGAACTCCACCGCTTGGCGCAAGCTGAAACCCTGCTCCCGCGCCTGGTCGGCGATGCGCTTGGCGTTGGTGAAGAAGCTACTGCGTGCATGCTCTAGGCTTTGCTGTGGGAACGGTGCATCGAGGTTGTACTGGCTGAAGTCGTGCCAGCCGAAATTGCGCCCGAACTCCTTGAGCGCCAGCTCGAAGCTATGGTCCTGCTGGTGGTAATGCCGCTCGATCTCACGGGCGTGTTCGTCCGTGTCGCCAACGTAGATCTCTGCTCCAGGCAATACCAGCAGCTGTTCGGGGTCACGCCCTAGCCGCGCGGCGCGGCCTTTCACATCACGGTAGAACGCCTGGCCCTGCTCGATGCTGGCGGCGTGGGTGAAGACCACGTCCGCCGTGGCGGCGCCAAGGTCACGCCCCTGCTGGGAGTCGCCAGCCTGGAAGATCACCGGCTGGCCTTGGGGCGAACGCTGGATGTTCAACGGCCCCACCACCGAGAAGTAATCGCCCTTGTGGTTCAGCGCGTGCATCCGGCTTGGGTCGAGGAACTGCCCGGTGGCCCGGTTACGCGGGAAAGCGCCTTCTTCGTAGGAGTGCCACAGGCCCTGCACCACCGCGACGTGCTCCAGGGCACGGGCATAGCGGGTGTCATAGTCGTAGTGTTCGTCACGGCCATAGTTGCCGGCGGTGCCGGCGTCGCCGCTGGTGACCACGTTCCAACCGGCGCGGCCTTTGCTGATCAGGTCAAGCGAGGCCAGGCGGCGGGCGACGTTGAAGGGTTCGTTGTAGGACGTGGTCAGGGTGCCGACCAGGCCTATGTGGCGGGTAGTTACCGCCAACGCCGAGAGCAGGGTCAGCGGTTCCAGACGGTTGAGGTAATGGGAAGGCGAGCCGGGGGTGATGTACTGGCTGTCGACAATGAACATCAGGTCGAACAGCGCTGCCTCGGCCTGGCGCGCGATGTCGATGTACCAGTCGATGTTGACGCTGGCGTCGGCAGGTAGCTGCGGGTCGAGCCACAGGTTGTGCCGGCCGGGGCCGCCGCAGCCCATGGTCAGGGCGCCGAGTTTGATCTTGCGGGTGGTCATGGGTACTCCTCAAAAGGCTTGTCGCCTGTCACGGCCCTATCGCCGGTACAAGAAACTCAGTGCTCGAATGCCGCCGCAAACGAGGTATCGAACAGGCTCGCCGCCGGGTAGGCCTTGATCAGCCCCAACCCGGCAAAAAAGTCCACGGTCTTCTGCGCCTCCACGATCACCTGCGGGTTCAACGCCGCCACATCAGTACGTGCCCGGGCAAACCAGGCGCGGGCGATATCGCGGTCGGCGCGGGTACGCTTGGCCCAGGCATCGGCATAGGCTTCGGTATGGGCCGGGTCGCTCAAGGTCCAGTCACGGGCCTTTTTCAGGCGCTGGAGAAAATCACTGATTTGCGCCCGTTTGGCCTCCACCGCCTTGGCATTGGCCACCACGAAACTCTGCGCCGGTATCAGCCCTTCGGCAGTGGCCAGCACTCGCGCCCCTTGGCGCTCCTGCTGGGTGACATACGGCTCCCAGGTGGCGATCACGTCCACCGCACCGCCATCCAGTGCATGCGAGGCATCCAGGGCGCTGAGGTAGCGCAGCTCCAGGGCATCCCGAGGCACCGCAGCCTTATCCAACGCGCTGAACAGCAACTGTTGGCTCCAGGAACCCTTCCAAATCGCCGCGCGCTTGCCGCGCAGGTCTTCCAGGCTGTGAATGTTCGAGTCCTTGCGCGCCAGAATGGCTACGCCATCCAGGTTTTGCCGGCTGACCGCAATCACCTTGATCGGCGCACCTAGCGCCCCGAGGAACAACGGCGGGGCGTCCCCCAGCAGCCCGATGTCCAGGCTGCCCACGTTCAGCGCCTCGGCCACCGGCGAGCCGGCGGTGAACTGCTTCCATTCCAAGGTATAAGGCAGGTCGTTGAGCACGCCGGCGGCTTCCATCACGGCACGGGCGTTAAAGCTCTGGTCGCCCACCACCAAGGTTTGCGCAGCAGCGGCCAGGCTAAGAGAGCTGGCCAGCACACCGGCGGCCAATTGCTTGAGGTATCGCACGTTCGTCTCCAGGTACCGTTGGGGTACATAAGGCCGATCCGCGCGTGCGGTCTCGAGAGGGTTGTCACGGGGCTGGCATATTCGCTTTAACTATAACCAGCGCAATGCTTATAAGTTATCTGCTAAGTACAACGGCGTGAAATTCGTTTTGGGCATAAGCTAATGCGCTGCGCAGGGCTCATCACCCAACGGATCGATCAGCCTATAAATGCATTTGTTGCATATTAGCTTATGCCTATTTCTACTTTTGAGAATATTCAGTGCGTTTGCTAGGGTTTAACCAAACCGTCAGCCGAGCCTGAACCATGAGCCACCCCCTGCACCTTGAGCGCCTGCGCCACTTCATCGACGCCCTCTCGCAACTGCTGGACCGGGAAACCGACGAAGCCACCCTCCTCGATCAGGGCCAGGGCCTGCTGCGCAGCCTGATCGCCCATGACGATTGGTTACCCGAGGCACTGGCGCAACCGGACCCGGCCCGCTATCAGCAATATCTGCTGCACTGCGATTCACGCCAGCGCTTTTCCATCGTCAGTTTCGTCTGGGGGCCGGGCCAGCAAACGCCGATCCATGACCACCGCGTATGGGGCCTGATCGGCATGTTGCGCGGCGCCGAATACTCGCAAGGCTATAACCGTAGCGAACACGGCGCATTGCTACCGGCAGGCGAACCGGTACGTATCGACCCCGGCCACGTGGAAGCTGTTTCGCCGCGCATCGGTGACATCCACCAGGTCAGCAATGCTTACCACGACCGTGTTTCGATCAGCATTCACGTGTATGGCGCCAACATCGGCGCAGTCAACCGCGCCGTGTACCTGCCCGACGGCAGCGAAAAACCGTTCATTTCCGGCTATTCCAACAGCCTTCTGCCCAACATTTGGGACCTGTCCAAAGAGAACCCTGCCCCATGAGTAACGTAGCCACCCGCTCCTACCACGCTATTCGCGGGGCATTACTGGCCCAGGAAGAACTGGCGCTGATCGATGTGCGCGAAGAAGACCCGTTCGCCCAGGAACACCCGCTGTTCGCCGCCAACGTGCCCTTGTCCAAGTTGGAACTGGAGATTTTTGCCCGCGTGCCCCGGCGCGACACCGCCATCACCCTGTATGACGACGGCGAAGGCCTGGCAGCCCAGGCCGCCGAGCGCCTGCTAACCCTGGGCTACAGCGATATCGCAACGCTCGAAGGCGGCCTGGCCGGCTGGCGCGCAGCCGGCGGTGAACTGTTCCGCGACGTCAACGTACCGAGCAAGGCCTTTGGCGAGCTGGTCGAAAGCGTGCGCCACACGCCATCGCTGGCGGCCGAACAGGTGCAGGCGCTGCTGGAAGCCAAGGCCGATGTGGTAGTGCTCGATGCCCGCCGCTTCGACGAGTACCAAACCATGAGCATCCCAGGTGGCATCAGCGTGCCGGGTGCCGAACTGGTGCTGCGCGTTGCCGAACTGGCGCCCAGCCCTGCCACCCAGGTAATCGTCAACTGCGCCGGGCGCACCCGCAGCATCATCGGCACCCAGTCACTGGTCAACGCCGGCATCCCCAACCCAGTAGCGGCCCTGCGCAACGGCACCATCGGCTGGACCTTAGCCGGGCAAACCTTGGCCCACGGCCAGGAACGCCGCTTCGCCGAGGTCGCCGACAGCACCCGTAGCGACGCCGCAGTGCGGGCGCGCAGCGTGGCCGACCGCGCAGGCGTGGCTCGGCTTGAGCGAGCAGGCCTCGCGGCCTGGCAGGCCGATGGCCAACGCACCACCTACCTGTTCGACGTGCGCACCCCGGAGGAATATGCCCAAGGCCACCTGCCGGCCAGCCGCAGCGTGCCGGGTGGGCAGCTGGTGCAGGAAACCGACCATGTTGCCAGCGTGCGCGGGGCGCGCATCGTGCTGGTGGATGATGACGGTGTGCGGGCCAACATGAGCGCCTCGTGGTTGGCGCAGATGGGCTGGCAGGTCGCGGTGCTGGACGGTTTGTCGGCGGAGGACTTCACTGAGGTTGGCGAGTGGCAGGCACCGCAGCCCGCGTTACCCGCAGTGACCGAGATCGGTGTCGAGCAACTGCAAACCTGGCTGCAGGCGCCGGGTACGGTGCTGCTCGATTTCACCAGCAGTGCCAACTATGTCAAACGGCACATTCCCGGTGCCCACTGGGCGATCCGTGCGCAGCTGCCACAGGTGTTGGAGCGCTTGCCGGTCGCCGAACGTTACGTGCTCACCTGCGGCAGCAGCTTGCTGGCGCGCTTTGCGGCGGTGGACTTGCAGGCGCTTACGCAAACCCCGGTGTATGTGCTGGAGGGTGGCACGGCGCACTGGATTGCTGCGGGCAAGCCATTGCAGAGTGGTGAAACGCGCCTGGCCGTGGCGCGTACCGACCGCTATCGTCGGCCCTATGAAGGGACTGATAACCCACGTGAAGCCATGCAAGGGTATCTGGACTGGGAATTCGGCCTGATTGCCCAACTGCAGCGGGATGGGACCCATGGGTTCAGCGTGTTGAGCTGAAAATGCCGGGGGCGCCTTGCGCCCCTTACGCTGCAAACCTCCACGGCCAAGCCCACCATGCCCAAAATCGATGAATGACCCACACATATCATTCAGCGTGATAATAACCTTCGGCCCGTTCGATTCGTGCCTCACGCGCAACACACTCACACTCCGCCCACTATCAATACATTGGCGGAGTTCTCCATGGAACAATCACTCAAACCCTTGCGCTTGCCCCTCGCTGCCCTGGCAGTGGTGGTGATCAGCGCTTGTGGTCGAACCCCCGACGCCGTGCAGGCTCCCGCCGCGCCGAAGGTCACTGTAGCCAAGGTGATCGAGCAACCCATCAACGAATGGGACGAGTTCACCGGCCGCCTCGAAGCCCCGGAAACCGTCGAAGTCCGCCCGCGGGTCTCTGGCCAGATCGATCAGGTTGCCTTTACCGAAGGCGCCCAGGTCAAGAAAGGCGACCTGCTGTTCCAGATCGACCCACGCCCGTTCCAGGCCGACGTGCGCCGCCTCGAAGCCCAGCTGCAACAAGCCAAGGCCACCGCCATCCGCAGCGCCAACGAAGCCCGCCGCGGCGAACGCCTGCGTGACAGCAATGCCATTTCTGCAGAACTGGCCGAATCGCGCAGCAGCGCTGCCGCCGAAGCCCGTGCCGGGGTCGACGCGATCCAGGCCCAGCTCGACCTGGCCCGCCTGAACCTGAGCTTCACCCGCGTCACCGCGCCCATCAGCGGCCGTGTCAGCCGCGCCCAGTTCACCGCCGGCAACATCGTTACCGCCGACGTCACCCCGCTGACCAGCGTGGTCTCCACCGACAAGGTTTACGCCTACTTCGACGCCGACGAGCGCGTGTACCTCAAGTACACCCAGCTGGCCCGCGAAGGCCAGCGTGGCCAGAGCACCCCGGTGTACCTGGGCCTGACTAACGAAACCGGTAACCCGCACCTGGGCCAAATGAACTTCGTCGACAACCAGGTCAACCCGCGCACCGGCACCATCCGTGGCCGTGCGGTATTCGACAACAGCGACGGCCAATTCACCCCGGGCCTGTACGCGCGCCTGAAGCTGGTCGGCAGCGCCCAGTACGACGCCGTGCTGATCAACGACGAAGCCGTGGGCACCGACCTTGGCAAGAAGTTCGTACTGGTCATGGACAAGGACAACAAGGCCGCCTACCGCGCCGTGGAGCTGGGGCCGAAGCTCGAAGGCCTGCGCATCGTGCGCAGTGGCCTGGGCAAGGACGACCGCATCGTGGTCAAGGGCCTGCAGCGCGTGCGCCCTGGTTCGCCAGTTACCCCGGAAGAAACCCAGATGGCCAGCGAACAAACCCTCGCCGCCCTCGCCCAGCAACGCCAGGCGCTGGAGGCCAGCAACCCGGCACCGAAGGTAGCGGGCAACAACGTGAAAGTCGCCAGCGCTCAGGCGCCACGCGGTTAAGGGACCACACCGATGAACTTCTCGAAATTCTTCATTACCCGGCCGATCTTCGCCGCGGTGCTGTCGCTGGTGCTGCTGATTGCGGGTTCAATCTCGCTGTTCCAACTGCCAATCAGCGAATACCCCGAGGTGGTGCCACCCACTGTGGTGGTGCGCGCCAACTTCCCTGGTGCCAACCCCAAAGTCATCGGCGAAACCGTCGCCGCGCCGCTGGAGCAGGCGATCACGGGCGTGGAGAACATGTTGTACATGTCCTCCCAGTCCACCGCTGACGGCAAGCTGACGCTGACCATCACCTTCGCCCTGGGCACCGACCTGGACAACGCCCAGGTGCAGGTACAGAACCGCGTCACTCGCACCCAGCCCAAGCTGCCCGAGGAAGTGACCCGTATCGGTATCACCGTCGACAAGGCCTCGCCCGACCTGACCATGGTCGTGCACCTGACCTCGCCGGACAACCGCTACGACATGCTCTACCTGTCCAACTACGCCATCCTCAACATCAAGGACGAGCTGGCGCGCCTGGGCGGCGTGGGTGACGTGCAACTGTTTGGCATGGGCGACTACTCGCTGCGTGTGTGGCTGGACCCGAACAAGACCGCTTCGCGTAACCTCACCGCCAGTGATGTAGTAGCGGCGATCCGCGAGCAGAACCGCCAGGTGGCCGCTGGCCAATTGGGCGCCCCACCCGCCCCCGGTTCGACCAGCTTCCAGTTGTCGATCAACACTCAAGGCCGCTTGGTCAACGAGGAGGAGTTCGAAAACATCATCATCCGTGCCGGTGCCGATGGCGAAATCACGCGCCTGAAAGACATCGCCCGGGTCGAACTCGGCTCCAGCCAGTACGCGCTGCGCTCGCTGCTGAACAACCAACCGGCTGTGGCCATCCCAATCTTCCAACGCCCAGGCTCCAACGCCATCGAGATCTCCGATGAAGTGCGGGCGAAAATGGCTGAGCTGAAGAAGGACTTCCCTGAGGGCATGGACTACAGCATCGTCTATGACCCGACCGTGTTCGTGCGGGGCTCCATCGAAGCCGTCGTGCACACCCTGTTCGAAGCCCTGGTGCTGGTCGTGCTGGTGGTGATCCTGTTCCTGCAGACCTGGCGCGCCTCGATCATCCCGCTGCTGGCCGTGCCGGTCTCGCTGATCGGTACCTTTGCGGTCATGCACCTGTTCGGCTTTTCGCTCAACGCGTTGTCATTGTTCGGCCTGGTGCTGGCCATCGGTATCGTGGTGGACGACGCCATCGTCGTGGTGGAGAACGTCGAACGTAACATCGGGCTTGGCCTGAAACCGCTGGAAGCCACGCAAAAGGCCATGGGCGAAGTGACCGGGCCGATCATCGCCACCGCCCTGGTGCTGTGCGCGGTATTCGTACCCGCCGCGTTCATTTCCGGCCTGACCGGGCAGTTCTACAAACAGTTCGCCCTGACCATCGCCATTTCCACGGTGATCTCGGCCTTCAACTCGCTGACCCTGTCGCCGGCCCTGGCTGCTGTGCTGCTCAAGGAGCACCACGCGCCCAAGGACCGCTTCTCGCGGTTCCTGGATAAACTGCTGGGCAGTTGGCTGTTCGCCCCGTTCAACCGCTTCTTCGACCGCGCCTCCAACCGCTACGTCGGCGGCGTGCGCCGGGTCATACGCTCCAGCGGCATCGCCCTGTTCGTGTATGCCGGCCTGATGGGCCTGACCTACCTGGGCTTCTCGTCCACCCCGACCGGTTTCGTGCCGGCCCAGGACAAGCAGTATCTGGTGGCGTTCGCCCAACTGCCTGATGCGGCCAGCCTGGACCGCACCGAGGCTGTGATCAAGCGCATGAGCGAAATCGCCCTGAAGCAGCCTGGCGTGGCCGATTCGGTGGCCTTCCCTGGCCTGTCGATCAATGGTTTCACCAACAGCCCGAATAGCGGCATCGTGTTCACTCCACTGAAGCCGTTCGACGAGCGCAAAGACCCAAGCCAATCGGCGGCGGCCATTGCTGCTGCGCTGAATGCCCAGTTCGCTGACATTCAGGACGCCTACATCGCGATCTTCCCGCCACCGCCGGTTCAAGGCCTTGGCACCATCGGCGGCTTCCGCCTGCAAATCGAAGACCGCGGCAACCTGGGCTACGAAGCGCTGTACAAAGAAACCCAGAACATCATCGCCAAGAGCCACAACGTGCCGGAACTGGCTGGCCTGTTCACCAGCTACCAGGTCAACGTGCCACAGGTCGATGCCGCCATCGACCGCGAAAAGGCCAAGACCCACGGCGTGGCGATCAACGACATCTTCGACACCCTGCAGGTCTACCTGGGTTCGCTGTACACCAACGACTTCAACCGCTTTGGCCGCACCTACCAAGTCAACGTCCAGGCCGAGCAGCAGTTCCGCCTCGATGCCGAGCAGATCGGCCAGTTGAAGGTGCGCAACAACCTGGGCGAGATGATCCCGCTGGCGACCTTCCTCAAGGTCAGCGATACCTCTGGGCCGGACCGGGTGATGCACTACAACGGCTTCATCACCGCTGAAATCAACGGTGCCGCGGCGCCGGGCTACAGCTCCGGCCAGGCCGAGGCGGCGATCGAGAAGCTGCTGAAAGAAGAACTGCCCAACGGCATGACCTTCGAGTGGACCGACCTGACCTACCAACAGATCCTCTCGGGTAACACCGCGCTGTTGGTGTTCCCGCTGTGCGTGCTGCTGGCCTTCCTGGTGCTGGCTGCCCAGTACGAAAGCTGGAGCTTGCCGCTGGCGGTGATCCTGATCGTGCCGATGACCCTGCTGTCGGCCATCACCGGCGTGATCATTTCCGGTGGTGACAATAACATCTTCACCCAGATCGGCCTGATCGTACTGGTAGGCCTGGCGTGCAAGAACGCCATCCTGATCGTCGAGTTCGCCAAGGACGAACAGGCCAAGGGCCTCGACCCGCTGGCCGCGGTACTGGAAGCCTGCCGCCTGCGCCTGCGGCCGATCCTGATGACCTCGATCGCGTTCATCATGGGTGTGGTGCCGCTGGTGTTCAGCTCCGGTGCCGGCTCGGAAATGCGTCATGCCATGGGTGTGGCGGTGTTCTCGGGGATGATCGGCGTGACCGTGTTCGGCCTGTTCCTGACCCCGGTGTTCTTCTTCCTGATCCGCCGTTTCGTCGAACGTCGCCAAACCCGCAAGGCCGCACGCGTGCACTCGCTGGAGAACCCTGCATGAACCTGCTCAAACCCCTGACCCCGAGCCTGCTGGCGCTGGCCCTGGCGGCCTGCGCAGTAGGCCCGGACTACCACGCGCCGGCTACCGAGCCTGCTCAGCTGGCCAGCGATGTACAGGCCAAGGCCTATGACCGTAGCCGCTTCGAAAGCCTGTGGTGGAAGCAGTTCGACGACCCGGTACTGAACCAACTGGTGCAGGCTTCGCTGGACGGCAACCGTGACTTGCGGGTGGCTTTTGCCCGCCTGAAGTCGGCCCGTTCGATCCGTGAAGACGCTGAGAACGATCAGTTCCCAGTGGTCACCAGCCGCGTCAGCAGCGACCTCGGCAAGGGCCAGATCCCAGGCCAGACCACGCAGCGGGTGAACAGCGAGCGCTACGACCTGGGCCTGGACATGGCGTGGGAGCTTGACCTGTTTGGCCGCATCCAGCGCCAGATCGAAGCCAGCGAGGCCCAGGAAGCGGTAGCCGCCGCTGACCTGCAGCAGCTGCAGGTCAGCCTGATCGCCGAACTGGTCGATGCTTACGGGCAGCTACGTGGTGCGCAATTGCGGGAAAAAATTGCCCTGGCCAACCTCAAGACCCAGCAGGAATCGCGCAACATCACCGAAACCCTGCGCGATGCCGGCGTGGGCAACGACCTTGACGTGGTACGTGCCGATGCGCGCCTTGCCGGGGTCGAAGCCACCGTGCCGCAACTGCAAGCGGAACAGGCACGGGCCCGGCATCGCATTGCCACCCTGCTTGGCCAACGCCCCGACGCGCTCAGCGTAGACCTGTCGCCCAAAGCCTTGCCGGCCATCGCCAAAGCATTACCGGTGGGTGACCCAGGTGAACTGTTGCGCCGCCGCCCAGACATCCGCAGCGCCGAACGCCAACTGGCGGCCGCCACCGCCAATGTCGGCGTGGCCACCGCCGACCTGTTCCCGCGTGTCAGCCTCAGCGGCTTCCTTGGCTTTACTGCCGCGCGTGGCTCGCAGATCGGCTCGTCGGCGGCCAATGCCTGGGCACTGGGCCCGAGCATTACCTGGGCTGCCTTCGACCTGGGCAGTGTGCGGGCCCGCCTGCGCGGCGCCAAAGCCGATGCCGACGGGGCTCTGGCCAACTACGAGCAGCAGGTGTTGCTGGCCTTGGAAGAATCGGCCAACGCCTTCAGCGATTACGACAAGACCCAACAGCGCCTGTTATCGCTGATGCGCCAAAGCGATGCCAGCCGCAAGGCGGCGGAGCTGGCCTCGATTCGCTATCGCGAAGGTACGGTGGATTACCTGGTGCTGCTCGATGCCGAGCGTGAGCGGCTGAGCGCAGAAGATGCGCAGGCCCAGGGTGAGGTCGAGCTGTACCGCGGCATCGTCTCGATCTACAAGGCCCTGGGGGGCGGCTGGCAACCGGAGACCGTGGCCAGCGCGCGCTGATACTCCCTGATTCAACGCCTCCTTTGGTTGGTTCCTCCCCCAACCGTTTGCCCTGCAGGCCCTGGTCCGCGGGGCTTTTTTATACCTTTTGAAAGGTGTTTCGGTGTGTGTGTTCGGCACAACATTTTCATTGCCTGTGAGTTCGAGCGCCGCGCGGGCGGCGCTCGATGGGCGCACCACCTCATAACTTGAGCCAGGTACCTGGCAGCCTTCACTCGGTTGCATTTACCCCCCACCTAGCCCAAGCTCTGCCCTTCCCGCCGCCACGGATCGTCCGATGTCCAGACGCAACCGCTACCTGATCGCCCTGCTGCTGTTGATCCTGGTATCGGCCCTGTTCGGCTACCTGCGGCGCGACGACCAGCCAGCGCCAGCGGTTTTACCTGCACACAGCTATGCCAAAGCCCTGCGCCAGGCCCACGACGGCCTGCCTGGCGCTGCACGGGTGCTGTACCAACAGCTGCAACGCAACGATCTGCCGCCCATCCGCCGCGCGGCCCTTTACGCCGAACTGCCCAATTACCCTTCGCCACAAGCGTTGAAACTCGCTCGCCAAGACCTGGAACATGCCGACCCATTGGTGCGCCGCACGGCCATTGCCGGTATCCGCCGCCTGCTACCAGCGGCGCAACGCAGCTTGGTGCTCGGCCCGCTGCTGGACGACGAACAGCAAAGTGTTCGCTTTGCTGCCGTGGATGCCCTGCTGGGCCTCGATCCCGACGCCATAGGCCTGTATTTCGGCCCGCTGCAAGCAGCCCTTGAGCAATACCAGCAAGCTCTGGAGCAGCAGCCCGAGGATGCCGCTGCACAAGTGCACCTGGCGCGCCTGTACCTGCATGAAAACGACTACACCCAGGCCGCCGCCGCGCTGCAACGCGCCCTGACAGTAGCGCCTGACAACCTCGACGCATTGGCGACCCAAGTACGCCTGCTGGAGCGCCAGGGCCACCACGATGGCTCGCGGCAGGTGCTGGCCCAAGCGCTGGCGCAAAGCCCCGACTCTGCCTTCCTGCAGTATGAACTGGGGCTCTGGCTAAACCGTCATGAACAGCGCGAATACGCCTTGCTGGCCCTGTCTCGTGCCGTCGAGCTAGACCCGGACAACGCCGACTACCGCTATACACTGGCGGTCACCCTGCATGACCTGGAACAACTCGACGCCGCGCAAAAACAGCTGGAAACCGTGCTCAGCCGGCAGCCGGCCAATCGCCGGGCGCGGGTGTTGCTGATTCAGTATTGGAAGGAGACCGGCCAGCTACAGAACGTGCAGGTACTGTTGGCCGAGCTGGAGCAGCAGAACCCGGATGACCCCGTACTGCAACAAGGCCTTTAGGCAACGACCGAAATTTGTTGAACCCTGGGCGTGAGGCCAGGGTCCAGCCAATATCGAACCACCTGAAGGAGAGGCGTTTTGACCAGTTCGTTGGCGCTGGACGAACGTGCCTTGATCTTGGCACCCCCGCCATTAGCCGCAGAAACCGCTCGCCTGCTCAACTGCGCCGGCATAGATAACCTGTGCGCTGTCGACTTGGCCAACTTGCAGGCGTGCTTGGCCGAAGGCGCAGGCCTGGCGATCATTGCCGAGCAGGTGTTCAACCAAGGCCCAAGCTTGCTGTTGCAGGCATTCATCGACCAGCAACCGCACTGGTCGGACCTGCCTATCGTGCTGCTCACCCAGGGGCCGGCGTCAGCTATCGGTTCGCGCAACCACCCGGTGGGAAACCTGATGCAGGTCGCCGCCCCGTTCGAGAACGCCCATCTGCTGCACCTGGCCCAGTCCGCCCTGCGCAGCCGGCGACGGCAATACCTGGTACGCGACCAGTTGCTTGACCTGCAGCAACGCCTGGACGCCCACGGCGCGGCCCCCGCCGAGGAGCAAGCGCGCAGTGAGTTCGCCCGCCACCAGGCGCGCAAGATGGAAGCCATTGGCCAACTGGCCGGCGGCGTGGCCCATGATTTCAACAACCTGCTTACCAGCATTGGCGGCAGTTTCGAACTGATCGATCGGCGCCTGCAGCAGGGCCGTAGCGACAGCTTGGACGCGGTGCTGCGCATGGGCCGCGAGGCGGTGTCACGTGCCGCCCGCCTGACCCACCGCCTGCTGGCGTTTTCTTCCCGGCAATCGCTGCGCAGCCAGCGTATCGACCTGCACCACCTGCTCCAAGTGCAGCGCCTGGCGGCCTGCCTGAGCCCCGCCGTGACCTTGCAAGTGCACATCGCCAAGGGCCTGTGGCCCGTCGAAGCCGATGACCAGCAGTTGCAGGAAGCTGTCGACAACCTGCTGGAAAATGCCTGCGAAGCCATGCCCAGTGGCGGCGTGCTACGCGTCGCGGCAAGTAACCAGCGCATCGGCAGCGGGCAATTCGACGGCGGTGCCTTAGCCGCCGGTGACTATGTGAACCTGCGCATCAGCGACGACGGCCAAGGTATGGCAGCCAACACGCTGGAGCACGCTTTCGAGCCATTTTTCAGCACCAAAGCGATCGGCCAGGGCATCGGCTTAGGCTTGTCGATGGTATACGGTTTCAGCAAACAGTCCCGCGGCCATGTCACCCTGCGCAGCCAAATCGGCCGAGGTACCCAGGTAGACCTGTACCTGCCGCGCCATGTCGGCCAGGCCCAGGCATTGGGCAAGCCCATGCAGCCCGTGCAAGGCGGCCGAGGCCATCATGTGCTAGTGGTCGAGGACGACCCCCATGTACGTCAATTGCTGTGCCAGGCCCTGCACGAAGAGGGTTTTGCCTGCCATAGCACCGCCAACGCCAATGAAGGGCTGAAGGTACTGCGCTCGAACCAACCGGTGGATCTACTGCTCAGCGATGTGGGCTTGCCAGGCATGAATGGCCGGCAACTGGCCGAGATTGCGCGCAGCCTGCACCCCCGTTTGCCGGTGCTATTCATCACCGGCTACGCGGAAACGGCCATGGCTCGCGAGGGTTTCCTTGAGGCGGGCATGCAGCTAATCGGCAAGCCCTTCGAGCTGAAGCAACTGCAGGCGCAGGTGATGCAGATTCTGGGTAAACCCGGAGCCGCCTCAGCCATCGAGCATGCGTAGCGCTTCATCGGCAAGGTCCGCCAGCGGGAACGGCTTGTTCATCAATGCCGTGCCAGGCTGCGCGAGAAACTGCGCCTCGACTGGCTGGTCCGCGTAACCGGTGATGAACAGAATCTTCTGCTGTGGCAGCTGCATGCGCATCGCCTTGGCCACTTGTCGGCCGCTGAAACCGCCCGGCAAACCAATGTCGGTGATCACCAGGTCGAAAGGGCCGTCATTGCGGAAGCGCTCCAGCGCCGAATTGGCATCGCCCACCTCCGTGACATCGAAACCCCGCTCGGTCAGGTACTCACGCATCACAGCACGCAAATTCAGCTCGTCATCGACCAACAGCAGGCGCTCGCCCCGCGCCATGCACTGCGAACGCGGTGCCAGCTTAGGAACCTCGGGTACCGGGTCATGGCAGCGCGGAAAAAGCATCGAGACCTTGGTGCCCTGGTCAGGCACCGACTCGATCCAGGCGTAGCCCCCCGATTGGCCAACAAAGCCATACACCATCGACAGCCCAAGCCCAGAACCCCGCCCGATGGGTTTGCTGGTGAAAAACGGCTCGAAGGCCTTGGCGATGTCCGCCGCCGGCATGCCATGGCCATCATCCTCTATATGCAAGGCCACGTAGTCGCCTGGCGGCAGGCCATGCTCATCCGGAAAACTCGCGTTCAGCCGCCTGTTGACGCTATGCAAGGTCACATTACCACGCCCCAGGCACGCTTCACGGGCGTTGGCACAGAGGTTGATCAAGGCATTTTCAAGCTGCGGCACATCCAGGTTGACCGCCCACGAGGTGACATCCAGTTGCCAATGCAGGCGCATTTCAGCACCCAGGGTGCTCCGTAGCAGGGGTTCGCTCAGCCGCAATTGCCGATTGAGGTACAACGGCTTGGGCGCCAGGGGTTGATGGCGGGAAAACGCCAGCAGGCGATGAGTCAGTTCCATGGCCCGCTGCACCGAGTCGCGCGCCACCTCCACATAGGCCTCTACCCGCTCCACGCGCCCCTCCTAAAGGCGCCGTTGCAGCAGTTCGAGGCTGCCGCCAATACCGGACAGCACGTTGTTCATTTCATGGCCCATGCCCCCCGCCAACTGGCCAACCACCTCCATCAGCTCGTGGTTGCGCATCAGCGCCTCGGACTGGCGCGCGGCCTCTTCGCGGTCTTCGGTAATATCCCGGCCAACCGCGGTCAGCAGGTTGCCGTCGAACCGCGCACTCCAGCGAAACCAGTGATAATGGCCTTCACGGTGACGCAGCCGGGTCTCCAACTGCTCGGTGTTGTGGTATTGCAGAAACCCGGACACGGCCACCTGTACTTCCGCACGGTCCGCTGGGTGCACCAGTTCCAGCACCGACACATCTCGAACCTGCGCTTCAGTCCAGCCGAGGATGTGGTGCCAGGCGGGGTTGGCGGCATGCACCTTCAGCTCAGGGGTAATGGTCATCATCGCATCACGCGACAACTGCCAAAACTGCTCGCGCTCCGTGACATGCCGCTCGATCTGGCGCTCAAAGTGTTGCGCCTGCGCGCGCCAATGGCGGTACGCCTCGCCACTGGCGGTGGTCTCGATCACCGTGTGCAGAAACCCCGCCACACTGCCCAGCTCATCGTGAAGCGGTGCATAACCGAACGCGCACCACAGCGGCTCGGCACCCTCGCCACAGGTGATACGCAACGGTGGGTCCTCGACAAAATTGGAGCGCCCTTCAAGCGCCTTGAACACCCATGGCCCCATCGCCGGCCAAACATCGCGCCATAACGTATCGAACGGTTGGCCCAACGCATCCGGGGCAACGGGCCGTAAGGCCCGGTAGGCGCCGTTATGGACCACGCTAAGGTCTGGCCCCCACACCACAGCGCACGGGAACGGTGACAAGTGCATCATGTCGACGGCAATGCGCAACGAGGCTGGCCAACGCGGCAACGGCCCGAGCGATGTGCGCCCCCAGTCGAATCGTGCAATCCGTTCGCCCATCGTCTCGACCGACGGTGCAGTAGGCGGTTGCAGCAGAACCTGCGGTGCAGGCTCACGCGGTGTACCGTTAGCGACCAATATCGTAACTCCCGCACTGCTCTAGGTTGACCACCGGTGCCACCAGCGCCTATGGATTGGATTCACGTTAGCACAGCACGCGCCACACCATGGCGCACTTGCAGGTGGCAGCTATGCTGATTAGGTTTTCCCTCGGGCCAGGGAGCAACGGCCCATTCAGGTTGCCGACGGGAGCGTGGTCATGAGCAAGAAAATGCTGGTGGTGCTGACTAATACGGCCAAGTATCCGACCCTCAAGCGGGCGACCGGGTTGTGGCTGGGAGAAGCCGTGCACTTTGTGGAGAAAGTCGAACACGCCGGCTATACGGTGGATTATGTCAGCCCACTGGGCGGCTACGTCCCCGTCGACCCGCACAGCCTGCAAATGGCCCCCGACCTGGATTGGCAATGGTATGACGACAAGCGCTTCATGACGCGCCTGGGTAGCACCTTAAGCCCCGGCCAGGTGAAGGCCGAAGAGTACAGCGTTATCTACTACACCGGCGGCCACGGGGTGATGTACGACTTCGCCGATAACCAGGCCCTGCAGGAGCTGGCACGCCGGGTGTATGAGAACAAGGGCATTGTCGCGGCGGTGTGCCACGGTGTTGTCGGCCTGCTGAACATCAAGCTCAGTGATAATAGCCTGCTGTTGAAGGACCGCCAGGTGACCGGCTTTTCCAATACCGAGGAAAAACTGGCCGAACTGGACAAGGTGGTCCCCTTCCTGACGGAAAACGAGCTGGGCGCCCGCGGTGGGAGCTATAGCAAGCATGATGACCCGTGGCAGCCGTACGTGGTGACCGATGATCGGCTGATCACCGGGCAAAACCCCGCCTCCACGGCTGCGCTAGCCGAGAAAGTGCTCGCAAAACTAAAAGGTCGGTAGATGCCTATGCCGGTGATTCCGTTTTCCCAACCGGCACACTGCACTCGGCCTACAGCCGGGTGATCTTTGAGTAAATAGGCTCAGGGTTGCGCTGTTCACCACGAGCAGCTTCGGACCGGAGATCAATTGGCCTATGTCAAAATTCACGCACGCCGGGCGCAGCTTGCTGGAACTGCTGCTGCTCCTTGCGATGGGGCTGGTACCCGTGTGTACCGGGTTACTGGTGATGTTTTTCCAACTGGAAAAGAAACTCGCAGAAAACGCCAGCGTCTCGGTCAAAGAGGCCGTGTTCAGTGTTGACCAGGCGCTGGACCGGCTACATGAGGCCGCCCTTCTGGCGCTGCCTTTGGCAGGCAAACCTTGTAGCGAGGTCATGAGCACCCTGCACAAACAGGTGGCCAGCTACTCCATGATAAGGTCGCTGTCTCTCGTCGAGGGTAACCAGGCCTACTGCAGCAGCACCCCTGACTCATTGCCGCAGCTGACGGCCTTTGCCATGTCCGGCAACCGCGTCGAACTAGCCAACGCCCCAAGTGCAGCGCCCCCTAAACTGCTGATCAACTATTACCTGCCTAGCAATGAACAAGCCGTAATCCTGACCGCCCATGCCACACAGCTACGCAACGAATTGAATGCTTTCCAAGACGGTTTGACGTTGCTGCTGGAATTTGACGACCGTTACCTCTGGAGCCACGGGGACAGCCGCGACGAGCAGCGCCCGTCACAGTCCGAGTTTCCTGAAAGTGCGCTTTCGGCCAAGTATGGGTATCAGGTCAAGGGCGGCTACGCTGAAGGCTACACCGCCCGGGAGGCCCGCCAATCGATGCTGCAGACCCTTCCGTCACTGATGCTGGTGGGAATAATGACCAGCTCGATTGGCTATATGGCCCTGTTCAGGACCCGTGCCAGCAAAAGGCGTAGCACCGCCGCCGACAGTGCATGACGGCGGCACCCAGGGGGCGTCAGTCGGTGCTCAGCACACCGCGGCGCACCTGGTCGCGTTCGATAGATTCGAACAGAGCCTTGAAGTTGCCTTCGCCAAAGCCATCGTCACCCTTGCGCTGGATGAACTCG
Source organism: Pseudomonas sp. Leaf58 (assembly GCF_003627215.1). Classification (NCBI taxonomy): domain Bacteria; kingdom Pseudomonadati; phylum Pseudomonadota; class Gammaproteobacteria; order Pseudomonadales; family Pseudomonadaceae; genus Pseudomonas; species Pseudomonas sp. Leaf58. Next base: position 2,507,337 of record NZ_CP032677.1, on the reverse strand, counting down.
AAGAACACCGGGCCAAGCAGGGTTTCCGAGAAAATCTGCAGCAGCAGGCGCTTGTCATCGGGCTGCGAGGAACCGTCAAGCAGAATGCCGCGTGCTTTCAGTTGGTCTACCGGCTCGCCGTGACCAGGCAAACGCTCTTCGAGCATTTCGTAGTAGGTTTGTGGCGGTGCAGTCATGAAGCGCATGCCAAAACCTTTCAAGGCATCCCAAGTCTTGAGCAGGTCATCGGTCATGAACGCCACGTGCTGGATGCCTTCGCCGTTGAACTGCATCAGGAACTCTTCGATCTGCCCGGACCCCTTGGACGATTCTTCGTTCAGCGGGATACGGATCATGCCGTCGGGTGCGGTCATGGCGCGCGAGGTCAGGCCGGTGTACTCACCCTTGATGTCGAAGTAGCGGATTTCGCGGAAGTTGAACAACTTCTCGTAGAAACCCGCCCAGTACGACATGCGCCCGCGGTATACGTTGTGGGTCAGGTGATCGATGATCTTCAGGCCGGCACCTACCGGGTGGCGGTCTACGCCTTCGATGAACTTGAAGTCGATATCGTAGATCGAGCTGCCTTCTTCGAAGCGGTCGATCAGGTACAGCGGCGCACCACCGATACCCTTGATCGCTGGCAGGCGCAGCTCCATTGGACCGGTTTCGATTTCTACCGGCTGGGCGCCCAGTTCCAGGGCGCGAGCATAGGCTTCATGGGCATTGCGCACGCGGAACGCCATGCCACACACCGACGGGCCGTGCTCGGCAGCGAAGTAAGAGGCGATGCTCTTGGGTTCGTTGTTCAGGATCAGGTTGATGTCGCCCTGGCGATACAGGTGCACATCCTTGGAGCGGTGGGTGGCCACCTTGGTGAAGCCCAGCATCTGGAATACTGGCTCGAGTACGCCAGGGGTTGGCGAAGCCAGTTCGATGAACTCAAAGCCCATCAGGCCCATTGGATTGTCGAAGATATCAGCCATGTTAGTGTTCTCATCTGCAGCGAAAAATTATTGATTGCGTGGGATGTGGAACAAAAACGGCGGTGCACAGGGGATGCCCCGCACGCTGCGGGCGAGGAAGTCACCAATGATCAGCTTGAACCCATGGTATGTCATATGGACACATTCTCGGCGGGCTTGACCCTTCGGATTTGAAGGACCTTATTGTTGTATTCGTAAACCGATTCTACATTGCGTAAAATGGTTTGTCGCGTTTTAGTTGCTTGCGCATGGCGGCAACCGGCTATCCTCTCGTTACCTTCATATAGAGGTCAGCATGCCCCTTACCGTCAAACGCCCGGCCAGCTTGAGCTGGCGCACCCTGCTGCCGTGGCTAGTCGGTGTACTGCCCGTGGCGTTTGGCCTGGGCGTGATGAACTGGCAGATCGAGCGCGAAATGCAGGCCAGCAGCCAGGCCACCAGCCGCCAAGTGGTGGAGCATGTCGAGCGTATACTCGACAACCTGTCCAGCGCTGCCAACGCCTTGCTGCCACTTGCCGGCAGCCCCTGCGAACCGGCCCAGCTCACGCTGCGCGCCCAGGTCACACGCAACGCCTTCGTGCGTTCGACCAACCTGTTCAAAGCTAACCAGCTGTATTGCTCCTCGCTGTTCGGCGCCTTCGACGAACCGGTCAAGCCCAGCGACTACGCCGACGGCAAGCTGTGGCTGATGGAAGGCAACTCGGTTACCCCCGGCCACCCGCTGCTGGTGTACCGAGCCAGCGACGGTGACCGCGGCGCGATCAGCACGGTTGATGGCGACCACCTGCTGACGGCACTGCGCTTGATTGGCCCCGACGAAGACCTGCAGATCCGCGTGGGCGATGCCTGGATGGGCAAAGATGGCATCGTGCACCCAGGCGTGCCACCCGCCGCCACCCATGCCAATGTGCTGCTGGGTTCGACGCGTTACCCGTTCAGTGTGCATGGCGGCTACAGCGCCAACCAGCAGGGCCGGCTGTGGCGCAGCCACTACCCCGCCCTATTCGGCTTGCTGCTGGTGCTGGGCGCGGTGGCCGCGCTGATGTGCCGCTGGCAGATCCGCCGCGCCACCTCGCCCCGTGCTGAACTGCGCCGGGCCTTGCAAGCCGATGAGTTTCTGCCGTATTTCCAGCCGGTGGTGCGCAAGGGCGATTACCGTTGGGCCGGTGCCGAAGTGCTGATGCGCTGGAACCACCCACAGGAAGGACTGGTAAGGCCCGACCTGTTCATTCCCTACGCCGAACACAGCGGGCAGATCGTCGCCATGACCCGTGCGCTGATGACACACACCGCGCAAAGCCTGGCGCCATATGCCGGGCTGTTGGAGGACGGTTTCCATATCGGCGTCAACATCACTGCCGACCACTGCCGCGACTTCAGCCTGCTGGACGACTGCCGCACCTTCCTCCAGCACTTCCCGCCGGGCCGAGTGCTGCTGACCTTGGAGCTGACCGAGCGCAAGCTGATCGAAGCTACCCCAGTGGCCTTGGAACTGTTTGAAAAGCTCGACGCCATGGGTGTGAAGATTGCCCTCGACGACTTCGGCACCGGCCAGTCCAGCCTCAACTACCTGCGCCAGTTCAAGGTCGACTACTTGAAAATCGACCAGAGCTTCGTGGCCATGATCGGTGGCGACGCGCTGTCGCTGCATATCCTCGAGACCATCATCGAACTGTCGGCCAAGCTGGGCCTGGGCATCGTTGCCGAAGGCGTGGAAACCGAAGCCCAGCGCGACTACCTGGCCCGCCACGGGGTGGACTTCCAACAGGGTTACCTGTTCGCCAGGCCCATGCCGGCCGCCCAATTCCTCGAAGCGCTGGCCGCTCGCCCAGGCGCATCGCGGTTGCCGCAAGCCGCGCCCCCTGAGATCATGCGCGGCTGATCCAACCGCTCAACTCCTTATTCGAGGCATTCGTGTCAAAAGGCATTCTTTCGTCGGTCATGGCGTCCTGTCTGTTCGCCGTGATGTACTTCTACACCTCCCTGCTTACGCCACTCGATGGCGAAGAGATTTTTGGCTGGCGTACCCTGTTGACGCTGCCCTGCCTGACCCTGTTCATGCTTGTCTCGAAGGATTGGAAACGGGTGGGCGAGCTGCTCGCCAGAGTAAAACGCACGCCGCTGCTGTTGCTGGGCATGCTCGGCACATCGTGGCTGATGGGTGTGCAGTTGTGGCTATTCCTCTGGGCGCCCCTGCACGGGCGCAGCCTGGAAGTGTCGATGGGTTACTTCCTATTGCCGCTTGCCATGGTACTGACCGGGCGACTGGTGTATGGCGAGCGCCTGTCACGCCTGCAGAAGGTAGCCGTGGCCTGCGCCGCGCTGGGTGTAGGCCACGAGCTGTACCAGCATGGTCGTTTTGCCTGGGAAACCATGGTGGTGACGATCGGCTACCCGATCTATTTCGTGTTGCGCCGGCGCTGCCGCACCGACCACCTCGGTGGCCTGTGGTGCGACATGTGCCTGCTGTTGCCATGGGCGTTGTATTTCGTGATCCAGGGCCCGCTTTCTACCGCCGACCTACAAGCACACCCGGGGCTGTATGCGTTGATCCCGATCCTTGGGGCGATCAGCGCCTCGGCCCTGATCGCCTACGTGCTGGCCAGCCGCTTGCTGCAGTTCAGCTTGTTCGGCCTGCTCAGCTACGTCGAACCGGTGCTGCTGGTGGGGGTAGCGCTGCTGCTGGGCGAAACCATCGGCCCAGATCAGTGGCTTACCTACCTCCCCATCTGGGCCGCAGTGCTGGTGCTGGTGCTTGAGGGTTTCAAGCACCTGTTGCGTCAGCGTCGCCGCTCGGTGTAAGCCGAACCTGGCGCACCCGGCGTTCTTCCACCGCCTCCACGGTCAGCGTCCAGCCATTCCAGGCCAGGCGATCACCCACCATCGGCAGGCGGTCGAGCAGGCTCATCACCAGGCCCGCAAGGGTCTGGTAGTCCTCGGTAGCGCGGGCACAGAAGCCAGTACGCGCTTGCACTTGGCTCAGGTTCACGGCACCGCTGACCACAAAACCGTCACCTTCCTCGACGATGCCCGGGCCTTCAACCTCGCTGGCATCCGGCAGTTCACCGGCAATCGACTCGAGGATGTCGGTCATGGTTAACAGGCCGGTGAAATCACCGAACTCGTTGACCACGAAGGCAATGTGGGTCGACTGGCTACGCATCTGCTCCAACGCGTTAAGAATGCTGAAGCTCTCGAGCAGGTTCAACGGCACCCGGGCCATGCTCTCCAAGTCGGGCTCGTTGCCCGCCAACAGCTCCTTGAGCAGTTCTTTCTTGTGCACGAAGCCCAATGGCTCGTCCACGCGGCCATCGCGGATCAACGGCAAGCGTGAGTACGGCGAATTGGCCAGGGCTTGGGCAATGGCCTCTGCCGGCTGCGCCAAGTCGATTACATCAACTTCGGTGCGCGCGGTCATCACCGTGCGGATCGGCCGTTCGGCCAGGTTTAGCACGCCACTGATCATCACCCGCTCGCGGCGGTCGAACAGCACCTGTTCCTCACCGCCTTCGACCAGGTCGGCAATTTCTTCACCCACCTCGTCGGCCTCGACCCGGCGCCCACCCAGCAGGCGCAACACAGCATGGGCGGTGCGCTCACGCAGCGGCCGGTGCTGTTGCAGGCTGCGCTTGCGGCGGGCACGGGCCAGTTGGTTGAACAGCTCGATCAGGATCGAGAAACCGATGGCCGCGTACAGGTAACCTTTCGGGATATGGAAGCCCAGGCCTTCGGCGGTCAGGCTGAAGCCGATCATCATCAGGAAGCCCAGGCACAGCATGATCACCGTGGGGTGGGCGTTGACGAAGCGCGTCAGCGGCTTGCTGGCGACGATCATGATGCCGATCGAGAAGACCACTGCAATCATCATCACCGACAAATGTTCAACCATGCCCACCGCAGTAATCACCGCGTCCAGCGAGAACACTGCGTCCAACACCACGATTTGCGCCACGATCGGCCAGAACGCAGCATGGCGCACAGCGCCGCTGGCCTGGGTCACATGGCCCTCCAGGCGCTCATGCAGCTCCATGGTGGCCTTGAACAGCAGGAACACACCACCGAACAGCATGATTAGGTCACGGCCAGAGAAGCTCTTGTCGAACACCTCGAACAGCGGCGCGGTCAGGGTGACCATCCATGAAATACTCGCCAACAGGCCCAGACGCATGATCAACGCCAGGCTCAGGCCAATCACCCGCGCGCGGTCGCGCTGATGCGGCGGTAGCTTGTCGGCAAGAATGGCAATGAACACCAGGTTGTCGATACCCAGCACCAGCTCAAGGACGATAAGCGTCAACAGGCCTAGCCAGGCCGTGGGATCGGCTAGCCATTCCATTAGCGGGTACTCAGGAAGGAGGCGTCACGAGGACGAGGGAAGGATGGCCAGGAAGGCCGAAGACTGGGGGGCTCCGCGAAGGTGCTCATATAAACCTGATAGCAAATTGGGAATACGATCCTACAAGTACAGCTGGTTTCTCTGATAGCGCAAAACTATTACAAAACCTGTAACAAGCCGTTCAGCGCTAGGCATCGCCTTTCGCGCGACCAGGCCGCTGCAACAGCAAAATGCTTTGGGTACTTTTCTTCAATACCCTGAGCTATCGGTGTTGGACGATGGTGGCCTCCAACCACTAAACGGATCCCCATCATGAGCCTGTCCCTGTCCATGGCCGCTTTTGCATTGGCCGCTTCGATCTCCCCCGGCCCGGTCAACATCGTCGCGCTAGGCAGCGGCGCCCGCCATGGCCTGCGTGCCAGCCTGGCGCATGTGGCTGGCGCCACGCTGGGCTTCTGCCTGCTGCTGGTGCTGGTCGGGCTGGGCCTGCATCAACTGCTGCTGCGCTGGCCCTTGCTGGGCCTGCTGTTGCACTGGGGCGGCGTGGCGTTTCTGCTGTACATGGCGTGGAAGCTGGCCAGCGACGACGGGCAACTGGGCAGCGCACATCCCACTCAGGCCCCTTCGGCCTGGCACGGCGCTGCAATGCAATGGCTCAACCCCAAGGCATGGCTAGCGGCGGTGGCCGGGGTTGGCGCCTACACCGGCGGTGAGCAGCAGCTACTGTGGCTGTTTACCTGGATCTACGGGCCGATCTGTTTCATTTCGGTCGCCAGTTGGGCGTGGGCCGGCAGCGTGATTCGGCGGTACCTGGGCAACCCACGGCACATGCGCCTGCTAAATCGGGGCTTGGCCGTATTGCTGGTGGCCAGTGCGGTTTACCTGGTCCTTTGAGGCCTTCACTCAGCGGCATCGCGATAATGCCCCGGCGTCGCCGCCAAGTGCTGTTTAAAGGCCCGTTGCAGGTGCGCTTGGTCGGCAAACCCGGCCTCCTGCGCAACGTCGGCAATGGCTCTGCCCTGGCGCAGCTGCGCCCTGGCCAGTTGCACGCGCTGGTCAAGCAGGTAGCCATGCGGCGTCAGGCCAAAGCGTTGGCGGAAGGCACGAATCAGGTAGGAGCGCGACAAGCCACAGGCGGCACAAATGTCTGCCAGGCTCAGCGGGTCGCTACGATGGGCGCGTATGAAGGCTGCGGCGGCGTCCAACCGCGGGTTGCCCTGGTCATTCGCGCTGGCGTCACCGCCAAGCAGGCCGGGCAGTGCAGCAAACAGCGCAGCCAGCCGGCCTTCCCGATCGGCCACGCTGGCGTCGAACAGGTCGGCAAAGGCCTGCAACAATCGCCGGTACAACGCAGGCGAGGTACTCCAGGCCTGGGCCGGCAAAGCAAACCCCCGCGCCTGCAACCAGGGCAAATCGACGAATAGCATCAGGTAGGACCAAGGCTCCCCCGCGATGGGGTTGCAGGTATGCACAACGCCTGGGTTCATCAGCACCGTGGTACCCGCCGCCACCTCGATGTGTTGCTCACCACTGAGGTAGGTGCTGCGCCCACCGGTGATCACCCCGATGGAAAAACTCTCGTGGGAATGCGCGGCGTAGCAGACTTGGCGCCCATCCCCCACCCGCCTGGCTTCGACGAACGGCAACCCAGGGTCGCGCCAAAACCGTGATACCTCGATCATTCCCTACCCCATTGGCCGCCGCAGTGCGCCGGATACTACACGCTTATAGCGCGAACATATCCAACCTCCTGGCACCGCTCAATTGCACATAACCCTTTCCACGGTGGGCGGTGACTGCAGGTTGGCGTAACGGCCGCGTAGGGTTGCCACAAACGGCTCAGCCGCTGCGCTGCCCCCGTAAAGATAAATCTTGTGCAAGCCGCCAAACACCATTTCGTGGTAGCGGCTGGCAACTTCCTCCGCACTCGGGCCGTCTGGCAGCCCTAGGTGCAGTGTAAGTTTGTCGCCTTCCACCGCGAACATTGGCGTGTCCCAAAGAAACTTCGCCGTACCCGTGCTAGGCAAGCGGACAAACAGATAAGCATGGTTGCCCAGCGAATCGATATCGCCACCGCGGCGGCGTTTCCATTTCAGCAAACCGTCATCGGGGCGCGCCAGGCACAGGCCGATGTCGTAATAATCAAAGCCATGCTCCAGCGCCCATTCCAAGGCCATGAAGGTGGTGATCGAATTCACCTCGCGCAACGTGCGTGCATCGGCAAATACCGCTTCACAATAACCGAAACGCAAGGTGCTCCAATAACGCTTGCCAGCGCGCACCACTTCGCAGCCCAAGTGGCAGCCGATCACCTCATCGCCCAAGGTGATCAAGTCGAGCCGCCCCACGTGTTTGGCTATGCGAAATACATCCTCGGTGGGGAACTGCGCGGCATGAACACCCTGCCTGGCGCTGGCATAGGGGCGCAGCAGGTCGCGGTCCGCCATGGCGATCTCATCGTCCGAGAGGGCCTGGCGCATCTGGTACAGCGGGCGGTTCTTGCGGATGCTGCGGCGCAACTCGCTGTCGTAGCGTGCCGTGATGTCCTCCAGCGCGCGCCCTAGCGGCACCACGGCGCTGAGGTAATGCGGCACCGACAATGCCCCCGACGTCGGCATTTCGCTAACCACCACTACGTGGTCGGCCGCCGCCGTCGCGCGGGCACTGTCAATAATTGCAGCGCTGGCCTGGCCTTTGCCGGCAATCAGCAGCTTGGCCATTTCCCGCTGTTGCTTCCTGCCGATATACAAAAATTCGTAGGGGCTTTCCTGCTGCAGCCGAAACCTGGCAACTTCCCAGCGCCAGAAACAGGCACGCGCCAGTACTTCACGCACCTGGCTGGCCAGCAGCCTCAATGTATAGCGCTGGGAAGGTGATATGAATTTCCGGGCAATTGCCGTCAAGGTCGCTTTCATGTCTTCCTCTACGCCCTTTGAAGTGCTCAATGGTCTATCGAAAAAGGACAACGGCTCAGCAAGAGCAACAACTTCTCGCGCACATCGAGCAACAATCTAAGGGACGCACCACGGCCTTAGCAAGTGGCACTTTGATTGCAAATTTGTACCGCTTGTTGAATTTTCGTGAAGTTTAATGGCGTCAAAATCGTTGTGGCAACCGAAAGGCACGGGTGGCCAGGATAGGCCAGACTGGTGTTTTTCCGGCGGCCGGTGCATGCTCGTAGCTGAAGCGATTCACCTGGCTTGAAACCCGCCCCGCAATGTGAGGTGCAGTACCCATGGACCGTCTGCTCGATTCACTCTTCCCCAGCGCCGACAACATCCCTGAAACCTGGCGCCTGGAAGCCCCCCTGGAACAACGCGATTACCTGGTGAACGGCGAGCTCAGGCGCTGGGACGGCCCCTTGGCCACGGTGCGCAGCCCGGTTTGGCTCAAGGAAGGCAACGAAGAACGCCAAGTGCTGCTGGGCAGCGCCCCGCTGCTCGATGCCGACACCGCGCTCAGCGCCCTCGATGCTGCCGTGCAGGCCTACGACAAAGGCCGCGGCGCCTGGCCGAACATGCGCGTGGCCGAGCGCATCCAGCATGTCGAAACCTTCCTGGCGCGCATGCGTGAGCAGCGCCAGGCCGTGGTCAAGCTGCTGATGTGGGAGATCGGCAAGAACCTCAAGGACTCGGAAAAGGAATTCGACCGCACCTGCGACTACATCGTCGACACCATCAACGCGCTCAAGGACCTCGACCGCCGCTCCAGCCGCTTCGAGCTGGAACAGGGCACGCTGGGCCAGATCCGTCGTGCCCCGTTGGGCGTTGCGCTGTGCATGGGTCCGTACAACTACCCGCTCAATGAAACCTTCACCACGCTGATCCCGGCGCTGATCATGGGCAACACCGTGGTGTTCAAGCCGGCCAAGTTCGGCGTGCTGCTGATTCGCCCATTGCTCGAAGCGTTCCGTGACAGCTTCCCGCCGGGCGTGATCAACGTCATCTATGGCCGTGGCCGGGAAACAGTGAGCGCGCTGATGGCCAGCGGCAAGGTCGATGTGTTCGCCTTCATCGGTACGCACAAGGCTGCCAGCGACCTGAAAAAACTGCACCCGCGCCCGCACCGCCTGCGTGCCGCACTGGGGCTGGATGCCAAAAACCCAGGTATCGTGCTGCCCCAGGTAGACCTCGACAACGCCGTCGAAGAGGCGGTCACCGGTGCCCTGTCGTTCAATGGCCAGCGCTGCACGGCGCTGAAGATCCTGTTCGTCCACGAGGACGTGGTGGACGCCTTCCTCGACAAGTTCCAGCACAAGCTGGCCGCGCTCAAACCCGGCATGCCGTGGGAACCTGGCGTGGCACTGACCCCGCTGCCGGAGCCCGGCAAAGTCGACTACCTCAATGGCCTGGTCGCCGATGCCACGGGTAAAGGCGCACGCGTGCTCAACGAAGGTGGCGGGCATAGCCGCGGGTCGTTCTTCTACCCGGCCTTGCTGTACCCGGTGAATCAACACATGCGCGTGTACCACGAAGAGCAGTTCGGCCCACTGGTGCCGGTGGTGCCGTACCGCGATCTGCAGACCGTGATCGATTATGTCCTGGACTCCGACTACGGCCAGCAACTGAGCCTGTTCGGCAATGACCCGGCGACCATCGGCAGCCTGGTCGATATCTTCGCCAACCAGGTCGGGCGCATCAACATCAACGCGCAATGCCAGCGTGGCCCCGACACCTACCCGTTCAACGGCCGCAAGAACAGCGCCGAAGGCACCCTGTCGGTACATGACGCCCTGCGTGTGTTCTCGATTCGCACGCTGGTTGCAACGCGCTTTCAGGAGGCCAACAAAGAACTGATCAGCGAGATCATTCGCAACCGGCAGTCCAGCTTCCTGACCACCGACTACATCTTCTGACTGCGCGCTTATAGAGAATCGATCTAGAACAATTGTCGATTTTCCATCTGTGCAAACGACTCTAAACAAAAGGGCGCCCCCCGGCGCCCTCTTCAACAGGAGAGTCGAACATGGCAGTCAAACCCATTCCCGAAGGCCAGCGCAGCATCACCCCCTACTTGGCCATCAACGACGCGGCCAAGGCCATCGAGTTCTATAAGAAGGCCTTTGGTGCGGTCGAGATGTTCCGCCTCGATGCCCCAGGCGGTCGCGTCGGCCATGCCGAACTGAAGATTGGTGACTCGTCGCTGATGCTCGGTGACCCCTGCGACATGGAGGGCGGCCTGACCGCCAGCCAGAAACTCACCGGCGCGGGCGTGGGCCTGCACCTGTATGTCGAGGACTGCGACAAGGTCTACGCCCAAGCCATTGCCAGTGGCGCTACCCCGCTGCACCCACTGACAGACCAGTTCTACGGTGACCGCAGCGGCACCCTGAAAGACCCGTTCGGCAACATCTGGTTCGTGTCCACCCACAAGGAAGAGCTGACCCCCGACGAGATTCGCGCCCGCGCGGCCAAGATGTTCGCTGGTAACTGAGCGGCAAAGTTGAAAGCGGCGCGACTTTGCTTGAAGCTTGGGGCTCGTAGCTGGGAGCTGCTTCATGCGAATCATCGACAAAACCGCCGCACAGGTCCGTAGCCTGACCCCCGCAGAAGAAGCGCTGCTGGTCGGCTTTGCCACCGGCAGCCTCGCTGGCCCGCGCCTGCTACAGGCCAACCAGTTACTGATGAAAGTGCGCAACGCCAACCAGTGGTTGGCCTGCGACTGCCGCAACGATGCCTTGCCGGTGCTCAATGTCACCCTCAACGGCAGCACCGGCACGCTGTTCCTCAAGAACAACCCGGGTACCGCCGAGCACGCGCCCAACTGCCCGTTCACCAAGGACGAACGGGAACCGACCGAGCGCGAAAACGCCCCCACGCCACCCGCCGCCTGGCTGCCGCCCGACACCCCGTTGCGCCTGATCGGAGACTTTCGCAGCGGCACCGCCAATACCGGCGGCGATGGTAGCGAGCGGCGCGACCAACAGCACCTGCTGTCACTGCTGCTGACCTGGATCGAAACCAGCGGCCTCAACCTGTATGCCACGCACCTGAAAAAGGACCTGACCGGGCAGTTTGCCGAACTGCGCAGCGTGGCCGGCCGCTACCCGCTGCTGGAACGGGTGCCCGCCAGCAACTACCTGGAAACCCGTCTGGACATGAAGCACATGATGATGCTCAAGTCCCGCCTGCGTGAAGCCTCGGTGTTCGGCAACCACCGCCGTCACGGCCTTTTGCTGGACTGCGTAGACCAGATCAAAGGGCGCAAACTGTTCAACAACCGCAGTGAAGACGGCTTCGACTTCCAGGGGCACCACCTGTATTGGGGCGGCAACCGCACCGCCGGGCCGCTGCTGGCACTGATGATCTACTCACCGACCAGCGCCGGCAGCCATTACTACGAACTGATCCATGTGGCCAGCGTACCGGTGCTGTCACGTACCCACCTGTTCCCGGTGTACCGCGATGAAGAACGCGAGCCGCTCAAGGCCTTGGTGTCGCTGATTGACTGGATGGCCGGCAAGGGCGTGAAAGTGCAGATGCGCCGCCCGGTGATCGGCGGCCAGGTGATGGATGAGCTGGTGATGACCTCGGACCAGGACCGGGTGTTGTCGGTATCCCTGCTGGAGCAACCGATCGGGCCCGAGCCGGATACCGAGAACTTCAAGCGTTACGCCGACTTCAAGAGCCTGGAAACCTTCCGCAAATTCGTCGCCGGTTTCTTCATGCGTGAACGCTGAGGGCCACGCTGTACGTGTAGGAGCGGGTTTACCCGCGAACACCGGCAGAGCCGGTGCCATCCACGCCGAGGCCTGCTTCCCGGGCAAGCCCGCTGCTATTCTGGGTCAGCCGAGAAACAGCTTGTACGCGGGGTTGTCGGTCTCATCCCAATACCGGTAGCCCATTTCATCGAGCGCCAACGGCAACCCCGCCACCTCATCCCCCGGCACTTCCAGCGCTGCAAACACCCTGGCCTCCGCCGCACCATGGTTGCGGTAATGGAACAGGCTGATGTTCCAGCGCTTGCCCAGGCGCTCCAGAAAGCCCAGCAAGGCCCCCGGGCGTTCCGGGAACTCGAAGCGCAGCACCCGCTCATCAGCCCCAGGCGCCGCATGGCCACCGACGGTATGGCGCACGTGCAGCTTGGCCAGCTCGTTGTCGGTCAGGTCCAGCACGCTGTAGCCCTGCTCGCGCAGGCTGGCCAGCAACTGCTCGCGCGGGTCGTGCAGCGGGTGGGTCTGCACCCCCACGAACAAGCGCGCCTCCTTGCCGGGATAGTAGCGGTAGTTGAACTCGGTGATCTGTCGCTTGCCCAGTGCCTGGCAGAAGGCGCGAAAGCTGCCCGGTTGTTCCGGGATGGTGACGGCGATGATCGCCTCGCGCTGCTCGCCCAGTTCGGCGCGCTCGGCCACATGGCGCAGGCGGTCGAAGTTGACGTTGGCCCCGGAGTCGATGGCCACCAGGGTTTGCCCCTGTACGCCGTCGCGCGCCACGTATTTCTTGATCCCGGCCACGGCCAGGGCCCCAGATGGCTCGGTGATCGACCGGGTGTCGTCATAGATGTCCTTGATCGCCGCGCACAGCTCGTCGCTGCTCACCGTTACCACCTCATCGACGAAGTGCCGGCACAGCTCGAAACAATGAGCGCCAATCTGCGCCACCGCCACACCATCGGCGAAGGTGCCGACTTGCGGCAGGATCACCCGCTCGCCCGCGGCCAGGGCAGCCTGCAGGCAGTTGGAATCTTCCGGCTCGACGCCGATTACCTTCACCTCAGGGCGCAGGTACTTTACGTAGGCGGCGATGCCGGCGATCAGCCCGCCACCGCCCACCGGCACGAAGATGGCGTCCAGCGCACCTGGGCGCTGGCGGAGGATTTCCATGGCCACGGTGCCCTGCCCGGCGATCACATCTGGGTCGTCGAACGGTGGCACGAAGGTGGCGCCTTCGCTATCGGCCAGTTTCAGTGCATGGGCCAAGGCATGGGGGAAGCTCTCACCGTGCAGCACCACATGGCCACCGCGCGAACGCACCCCTTCCACCTTCAGCGACGGCGTGGTGGTGGGCATGACGATGGTCGCCTTCAGGCCAAGGTGCGAGGCCGCCAGCGCTACACCTTGGGCATGGTTGCCCGCCGATGCGGTGATGACCCCGCGTTCGCGCTGCACGGTGCTTAGGCGCGACAGACGGGTGTAGGCTCCGCGGATCTTGAACGAAAAAGTAGGTTGCAGGTCCTCGCGCTTGAGTAAAACCTGGTTGCCCAGGCTGGCCGACAACGCAGGCGCAGCTTGCAGGGGCGTTTCGATGGCCAGGTCATACACCGGGGCGGCAAGAATACGCCGCACCTGCTCCGACAGCAGTTGCTGGGGGGGTACGGTAGAACGAGGGCTGACGAAACTGGTCATCGATGACTCCTTGGCTGTGTTCACGTTGCCCAGGAGTCAGAGAGAAAAAACCCGCCTCCAGGGCGGGTTCGGTGCACGTACGCGCTAGCCCGCCAAGCTGATAATGGCGGTAATAATAATGGCGTTGACGTGCGGGAAAGTATTCATGTGGGGCAACTTAGCCGGTAGTGCAGCACAAAGTCAACACTTTGCCTGCTGCGCCGAAAGCGGCACATCGAACACCTTGTCGAAGCCCCACTGGAAGACAAACGCGTAAACGAAGAAGAACACGAACAATGCCAGGTTGGTCAGCAGCGCCGCCCACAAACTGACACCCAGCCAGTAGGCCACCAGCGGCAGCAGGATCAGCACCAGGCCGCCCTCGAAGCCCAGGGCATGCAGCAGGCGCCGGGCGAAGGTGCGCTCACGCAGGTGCTGGCGCGCCTCCCAGCGTTCGAACAGCCAGTTGTAGCCCATGTTCCAGCTCATCGCGATACCCGACATTAGCACCGACAGCACGGTCGACTGCGCCATGCCAGCGCCAAACGCCAGCTCCAGCGCGGGCGCCACGCAGGCCACGGCGATGGCTTCGTAAAGTATGGCCTGGACGATCTTGCGCGCCTTGCCTTGCATGTTCTGCTCCCTGGGTAAACGACCTGTAAAACTACAAGCCCATCAACCTGCTGGCAACCGTATTCGGAACTGCGCCCCACCCAGTGCCGACTGTGCCACGGTCAAGGTACCGCCCTGCCCCTCGATCGCCCGCCGGCTGATTGCCAGCCCCAGGCCAAACCCGCCGGTATTGCGGTCACGGCTACGGTCCAGGCGGTAGAACGGTTGGAAGATTCGCTCGCGCTCCTCCACCGGAATGCCAATCCCGTCATCCTCCACCGTCAACAGGCAAGCGCCGTCCTCGTCCAGGCGCAAGCGCAGCAACAGGCTTTCATCGCAATAGCGCATGGCATTGCGCACCAGGTTCTGCACTGCCCGCGCCGTCAGCCGCGGGTCCAGCACAAAGCGCGGTAACGCACCCTCGGCCCGCACCTCCCACTGGATCCCGCGGCCATCGAGCTCTTCGGCAAAACCGCCAAGCACGCTGTCGACCAGCTCCAGCAACGACACCTCGACCCGCTCGCGGGCCTGGTCGGCGTTGTACAGCCGGCTGTAGGACAACAGCTCGAGCACCAGCTCATCCAGCTCGCGCACATGCCCCACCAACTCCAGCAGGCGTTTGCGGCTGGCCGCTGGCACTTCGTCGAACAGCAGCACCAGGCCAAAATCCAACCGGGTCAGCGGCGTGCGCAACTCGTGCGACACCGCATTGAGCAGCTCACGCTGCTGGTTGACGTGGCGTTCCAGGTCACTGGCCATGGTGTCGAACACCCCGGCCAGCTCACCAATGTTGGAGTGCGGCGAAATGTGCGTACGCTCGGCCATCTGCCCTAGGCCCAGGCGCCGGGCGGTTTCCTTGAGGCGCTCCAGGTCGCGCCAGTGCGGCCATACCCACAGCAGCAGGCAGCCGAGCATGGCCGCCCCGATCAGCACGGTCACGCCCCATGACAGCACATTGATGTCCACCGGGTCTGGTGGTGAGTGCAGGCTTACTAGCCATTGCTTGTCCAGCGGCGCCAGCACGGTCTCGTAGTAGCCCCATTCGGCAATGCGCACGGCATGCAGGCCGTGCTCCAGGCGGGCCTGCTCCTCCTTGCTCAAGTCGGCCTGGTCCATACGCAGCAGTTGCAGTTGCAGCGGCGCGAAATCACTGGCCAGTTCTTGCGCCACCGCCGGCCACTGCTCGCGCGGGGCCTGGCGGAACTGGCGCACGATCAGCGACTGTACGCCTTTGGCCTGGTCCAGGTTGTAGGCCATGAAGCGGTCCTGGAACAGGCCGACGATGGTATCGGGGATGAACAGCAGGGCACCGGCATAGGCGACGATGATGACCAGGTACAGCCGCACCAGGATCTTGAGCATGGCCGCTCAGCACTCCCACTCGACACGGCTGAACAGGTAACCCTTGCCCCACACGGTCTTGATCTTGCGAGCTTCGCCGGCGTTATCGTCGAACTTGCGCCGCAACTTGGAAATGGCCACGTCCACCGAACGGTCGGTGCCGTTGAACTCGATCCCCCGCAGCTGCTGCAAGATGCGATCACGGTTGAGCACCTCGCCGGCATTGCGCGCCAGCACCACCAGCAGGTTGTACTCGCCGCTGGACAACTCCACCTCTTCGCCGCGCCAGCTCACCGTGCGCTCGGCCAGGTCGATGCGCAGGCCACCGATCAGGATCAGGTCGTGGTCCAGGCGCGGCTCGTTGACGCTGCTACGGCGTAGCAGGGTGCGCACGCGGGCCAGCAACACGCGCGGCTCGCAGGGTTTGGTCACATAGTCATCAGCGCCCATTTCCAAGCCAAGCACCTGGTCATGACTGTCGTCGCGGGCGGTCAGCATCAGGATCGGCAGGCTTTGCGATTCCTGGCGCAGCAGGCGGCACAGCTGCAAGCCATCGATGCCCGGCAACATCAGGTCGAGGATGACCAGGTCGGGCTTTTGCCGGTGGTACTCGTCCAGCACATGATCACCACGGGCGATGACCTGGACATGGAAGTCGTTGCGTTGCAGGTAGCTGGCGATCAACTCGGACAGGGCGCTGTCGTCTTCGACCAGTAAAATATTCGGCATAGGCGCTTGGCAGTCTAGGATGTGGTAGACCTCACTGGCCTCTTCGCGGGCTTGCCCGCTCCCACCGGTACAGCACAGGTTTCAAATGCTGTGGGGTCCTGTGAGAGCGGGCAAGCCCACGAAGAGGCCGGTACAGGAACACTCAGGATATAGAACACTACAACGCCACAGGATTGTTCTTCACACTTTTTCACACTCGCCCTACAGGTATTAACAGCCACCCAAGGAACGCCTGCCGTAGCATATAGGCGGTCATCATCGGAAGATCCGTATGTCTACTACCCTTTCCCCGCGCCTGCGCCCAGTGGCGCTCGTGGCATTTCTGAGCCTGTCCCTGGCAGGCTGCGGCGACAACGCCGAGCAAGACGAACAGGCCCCCACCCCGCAAGTGCGGGTAGAAACCCTGCAGTTGCAGCCACAGGCCATCAGCAGCGAACTCAGCGGCCGCATTCTCGCGCCACGTACCGCCGAAGTGCGTGCGCGTGTTGCGGGTGTGGTGCTCAAGCGGGTGTACCGCGAAGGCAGCGACGTCAAGCAGGGCGATGTGCTGTTCCTGATCGACCCGGCACCGTTCAAGGCCGACCACGACAGCGCCCGCGCCAGCCTGGCCAAGGCCCAGGCCACCCTGTACCAGGCGCGCCTGCAAGAGCAGCGCTACCGCGAGCTGGTGGACGACAAGGCCGTCAGCCGCCAGGAATACGACAACGCTAAGGCCAGCTTCCTGCAGGCCGATGCCGAAGTAGCTGCCGCCAAGGCCGCGCTGGAGCGCGCGCGCCTTAACCTGAGCTACGCCACCGTAACGGCGCCGATTGCCGGCCGTATCGGCCGCGCCCAGGTTACCGAAGGGGCGCTGGTGGGGCAGAACGAGACCACCCCGTTGGCGACCATCCAGCAGTTGGACCCGATTCATGCCGATGTCACCCAGTCCACTCGTGAACTCAACAACCTGCGCCGTGCCCTGCGTGCTGGCGAGCTACAGCAGGTTGGCGACGGCCAGGCCCGTGCCACGCTGATCCAGGACGATGGCAGCGCCTACCCGCTGGCGGGCAAGCTGCTGTTCTCCGACATCAGCGTCGACCCCAGCACCAACCAGATCACCCTGCGCAGCGAGTTCCCCAACCCAGACCTCGACCTGCTGCCCGGCAGCTATGTGCGCGTACGCCTGGAGCAGGCCGTGCAGCCCCAAGGCCTGAGCGTGCCGCAGCGCGCCATCCTGCGCGACAGCGCGGGTGTGCCCAAGGTGCTGGTGGTCGACCCGCAAGCCCGGGTCAGCGACCGCCAAGTGGTCCTGGGCAGCGCCCAGGGCGACCGCTGGATCGTCAGCGAAGGCTTGGCCCCCGGCGAGCGCGTGGTGGTCGAGGGCCTGCAACACGTCAAGGCAGGTGACCGGGTGCAGGTCGACAACGCATCAGAAGCACCGCCCATCGCACAGCACACCGGCCAGTGAGGGCCTGATTCATGCCGCAATTCTTCATCGACCGCCCGGTATTCGCCTGGGTGGTCGCACTGTTCATTCTGCTGGCCGGCGCCCTGGCCATCCCGCAACTGCCGGTGGCCCAATACCCCAACGTGGCACCGCCGCAGGTGGAGATTTACGCCGTGTACCCGGGTGCCTCGGCGGCGACCATGGACGAAAGCGTGGTCAGCCTGATCGAGCAGGAACTCAACGGTGCCGACAACCTGCTGTACTTCGCCTCGCAAAGCAGCCTGGGCAGCGCCACCATCACCGCCACTTTCGCCCCGGGTACCAACCCTGACCTGGCCCAGGTCGACGTGCAAAACCGCCTGAAGGTGGTCGAGTCGCGCCTGCCGCGCCCGGTCACTCAACAGGGCCTGCAGGTAGAAAAGGTATCCACCGGTTTCTTGCTGTTGGCCACCCTCACCGCCGAAGACGGCAAGCTCGACGAAACCGCCCTGGCGGATATTCTCGCGCGCAATGTGATGGATGAAATCCGCCGCCTCAAAGGCGTCGGCAAAGCCCAGCTGTACGGCTCGGAACGCGCCATGCGTATCTGGATCGACCCGCGCAAGCTGATCGGCTTCAGCCTCACCCCCAACGACGTGGCCGTGGCCATCGCCGCGCAAAACGCCCAGGTCGCCCCTGGCAGCATCGGCGACCTGCCCAGCCGCGCCACCCAGGAAATCACCGCCAACGTGGTGGTCAAGGGCCAACTGAGCAGCCCCGAGGAATTCGCCGCGATTGTCCTGCGCGCCAACCCAGACGGTTCCACGGTAACTATCGGCGATGTCGCCCGGGTCGAGATCGGTGCCCAGGAGTACCAGTACGGCACCCGCCTGAACGGCAAGCCGGCCACCGCCTTCAGCGTGCAACTGGCGCCAGGCGCCAACGCCATGGAAACTGCCACCCTGGTACGGGCGAAAATGCAGGAACTGGCGCGCTATTTCCCGGAAGGGGTCAAGTACGACATCCCCTACGACACCTCGCCGTTCGTCAAGGTGTCGATCGAGCAGGTCATCAACACCCTGTTCGAAGCCATGCTGCTAGTGTTCGCAGTAATGTTCCTGTTCTTGCAGAACCTGCGCTACACCCTGATCCCGACCCTGGTGGTGCCGGTGGCGCTGATGGGCACCTTTGCCGTGATGCTGGCCATGGGCTTCTCGGTCAACGTGCTGACCCTGTTCGGCATGGTGCTGGCCATCGGCATTCTGGTCGACGATGCCATCGTGGTGGTGGAAAACGTCGAGCGGATCATGGCCGAGGAAGGCTTGCCGCCCAAAGCAGCAACGCGCAAGGCCATGGGCCAGATCAGCGGCGCGATCATCGGCATCACCGTGGTGTTGGTGGCGGTGTTCCTGCCCATGGCCTTCATGAAGGGCTCGGTGGGGGTGATCTACCAGCAGTTCTCGGTGTCGATGGCGGTGTCGATCCTGTTCTCGGCGTTTCTTGCCCTTAGCCTCACCCCGGCACTGTGCGCCACCCTGCTCAAGCCGGTGGCCAAGGGCGAGCACCATGAACGCAAAGGCTTCTTTGGCTGGTTCAACCGCCGTTTCGAGGGCATGAGCAACGGCTACCAGCGCTGGGTGATGCAGGCGCTCAAACGCAGCGGCCGCTACCTGCTGCTGTACGCGCTGCTGCTGGCAGTGCTGGGCTATGGCTTCAGCCAGCTGCCCACGGCGTTTCTGCCCACCGAAGACCAGGGCTACACCATCACCGATATCCAGCTACCCCCAGGCGCCAGCCGCATGCGCACCGAACAGGTGGCCGCACAGATTGAGGCGCACAACGCCGAGGAGCCGGGCGTGGGCAACACCACGTTGATTCTGGGCTTCAGTTTCTCGGGGAGCGGGCAGAACGCAGCGCTGGCCTTCACCACGCTCAAGGATTGGTCAGAGCGCGGTGCCGACGACAGCGCCCAGTCGATTGCCGACCGCGCGACCCTGGCCTTCACCCAGCTCAAGGACGCCGTGGCGTATTCCGTGCTGCCACCGCCCATCGACGGCCTGGGCGAGTCGACCGGCTTCGAGTTCCGCCTGCAGGACCGTGGCGGCATGGGCCATGCCGAGCTGATGGCCGCGCGTGACGAACTGCTGGCCAACGCCGCCAAAAGCAAGGTACTGACCAACGTACGCGAAGCTTCGTTAGCAGAAAGCCCGCAGGTGCAGTTGGAGATCGACCGCCGCCAGGCCAATGCCCTGGGCGTGTCGTTTGCCGATATCGGCACGGTGCTGGATGTGGCCGTGGGTTCCAGCTACGTCAACGACTTCCCCAACCAAGGCCGCATGCAGCGGGTGGTGGTACAAGCCGAAGGCGACCAGCGCAGCCAGGTTGAAGACCTGTTGAACATCCACGTGCGCAACGACAGCGGCAAGATGGTGCCACTGGGCGCGTTCGTCCAGGCCAAATGGGTCAGCGGCCCGGTGCAACTGACCCGCTACAACGGCTACCCGGCGGTGGCGATTTCTGGCGAACCGGCGGCCGGCTACAGCTCGGGTGAAGCCATGGCCGAGGTCGAGCGCCTGGTGGCACAGCTGCCGGCCGGCGCCGGCCTGGAGTGGACCGGCCTGTCGCTGCAGGAACGCCTGTCTGGCAGCCAGGCGCCGATCCTGATGGCGCTGTCATTGCTGGTGGTATTCCTGTGCTTGGCAGCGCTGTACGAAAGCTGGTCGATCCCGACCGCGGTGTTATTGGTAGTGCCACTTGGCATGCTAGGTGCGGTGCTGGCGGTGACCCTGCGTGGCATGCCCAATGACGTGTTCTTCAAGGTCGGCCTGATCACCCTGATCGGCCTTTCGGCAAAGAACGCCATCCTGATCATCGAGTTCGCCAAGCACCTGGTCGATCAGGGCGTCGACGCCGTGGATGCCGCCGTACAAGCTGCGCGCCTGCGCTTGCGGCCGATCGTGATGACCTCGCTGGCGTTCATCCTCGGCGTGGTGCCACTGGCCATTGCCAGCGGCGCCAGCTCGGCCAGCCAGCAGGCAATCGGTACCGGGGTGATCGGCGGCATGCTCAGCGCCACCCTGGCCGTGGTGTTCGTGCCGGTGTTCTTCGTGGTGGTGATGCGCTTGGCTGGGCGAGGCCAAGCGCGTAATGGCGATACGCAAACGGTGCTCAACGAACGCTGACTGGACAAGCGCCACGTGACATGGGAGGGTTCCTGGCAGTGACTGCCCGGAACCTTTTTCATGCCTGATGCACTGCCCCCCTGCTCCATCCTGATTCTCGCCGGAGGGCGCGGCCAGCGCATGGGCGGCCGAGACAAGGGTTTGGTCGACTGGCAAGGCGAACCACTGGTAGCGCATGTGCAGCGCGTAGTGCGCCCGCTCAGCGATGACCTAGTGATTTCCTGCAACCGCAACCAGCAGACTTACCAGGCGTATGCCGACCAGCTGGTGGGCGATGCCGAGGCAGACTACCCGGGGCCGCTGGCGGGGGTAATTGCCGGGCTCACGGTGGCACGGCATCAATGGGTAGTGCTGCTGGCCTGTGATGCACCCTTGGTTGACCGCGGCTTGATCGAAGAGCTGCGGCGGCTGGCGGTGGCTAATGACAGCGCAGCGATGGTGCGCCAGGGTGGCTACTGGCAGCCGATGTTCAGTGTCCTGCCGCGCAGGGTGTTGCCAGCACTGGAGCAGGCCTGGGCGGCGGGTGAACGCAGTTTGCAGAAGGTCTTGCTGCGCGAAGCGGTGCAGGGGCTGGAATGCGCCGACGATGATCGCAGGTTGAGCAACTTCAACAGCCAGGCGTTGCTGCAGGGTTGAGATCATCGGCTGCCTGTGCCGGCCTCTTCGCGGGTGAACCCGCTCCTACAGGTACTGCACAG
Source organism: Pseudomonas sp. Leaf58 (assembly GCF_003627215.1). Classification (NCBI taxonomy): domain Bacteria; kingdom Pseudomonadati; phylum Pseudomonadota; class Gammaproteobacteria; order Pseudomonadales; family Pseudomonadaceae; genus Pseudomonas; species Pseudomonas sp. Leaf58. The sequence goes on along the minus strand of NZ_CP032677.1, from coordinate 2,485,746 downwards.
GCCTTTGGGCTGCGCTGTCGCGCAGAGAACTGGGTTCGCAGGCAGGTGCATGCCTTGGGATTTGAGGTGGTGCACAGATCGAGCGCCGCCCGCGCGGCGCTTCGCGGCACAAGGCCGCTCCCACATCTGTTTCGGGCCAATTATTCCTGTGCCAGGTGGGTTGCAGCCTTGGCGCATGGCTTGAGATGGATGAAAAGCAGCAGCGCAACCTTCGCTATCGAATGAAACAAACAAGGCGCCCAGAGGTGACCCCACAGGAGTGACTGGCCCGAAACAGATGTGGGAGCGGCCTTGTGCCGCGAAGCGCCGCGCGGGCGGCGCTCGATCTCACAGGCGCCAACTATCTCAAGACATGCGCCTGTCAGCCCAACCCCAATCTGTTTCGGGCCAATTATTCCTGTGCCAGGTGGGTTGCAGCCTTGGCGCATGGCTTGAGATGGATGAAAAGCAGCAGCGCAACCTTCGATATCGAATGGAACAAACAAGGCGCCCAGAGGTGACCCCACAGGAGTGACTGGCCCGAAACAGATGTGGGAGCGGCCTTGTGCCGCGAAGCGCCGCGCGGGCGGCGCTCGATCTCACAGGCGCCAACTATCTCAAGACATGCGCCTGTGTTTACCCGCGAAGAGACCGGCCTAGGTAACAAATCACCCGGCAGACAACTCCTCGACACTGATCTCGCGCATGCGAAACTTCTGCACCTTGCCGGTCACCGTCATCGGGAACTCGTCGACAAAGCGGAAGTGCCGGGGCACCTTGAAGTGGGCGATGCGCGCCTTGGCCCAGTCGCGCAGCTCCTCCTCGCTGGCCGTATGCCCCGGGTGCAGCCGCACCCAGGCTACGATCTGTTCACCGTACTTGCTGCAGGGCACACCAATCACCTGCACATCGGCCACTGCCGGGTGGGTGAAGAAAAACTCCTCCAGCTCGCGCGGGTAAATGTTCTCCCCCCCGCGAATGATCATATCCTTGCTGCGCCCGACAATACGCACATAGCCCTGCTCGTCCATCACTGCCAGGTCACCCGTGTGCATCCAGCCGTCTTCATCGATACTGTCGGCCGTGGCCTTGGGGTTGTTCCAGTAGCCCAGCATCACGCTGTAACCCCGCGTACACAGCTCGCCGATCTCACCGCGTGGCACGCTGTTGCCTCCGGCATCGATCACTTTGTTCTCCAGCCACGGCTGGGTGCGCCCGACGCTGGTCACGCGGCGCTCAAGGTCGTCGGTAGCGCCGGTTTGCAGCGACACCGGGCTGGTCTCGGTCATGCCATAGGCAATCTGTACCTCGGCCATGTGCATCTCGCTGATCACCCGGCGCATCACTTCAATCGGGCAGGTGGCACCGGCCATGATCCCGGTGCGCAGGCTCGACAGGTCGAACTCACTGCGCTGCGGGTGATCCAGTTCGGCGATGAACATGGTCGGTACGCCGTACAACGCCGTGGCCTTTTCTTCTGCCACCGCGCGTAGCGTGGCCAGCGGGTCGAAGGCGTCGTTGGGGTAGATCAATGTGCTGCCGTGGGTCATGCAACCGAGGTTGGCCATGACCATGCCAAAGCAGTGGTACAACGGCACGGGCACCACCAGCCGGTCATGCTCGGTCAGGCCCAGGCTTTCACCGACCATGTAGCCGTTGTTGAGGATGTTGCTGTGGCTGAGCGTAGCGCCCTTCGGGAAGCCGGTGGTGCCTGAGGTGTACTGGATGTTGATCGGGTCGTCACAGCGCAGCTGAGCCTGGCGCTCGGCCAGGGCCTCGCGGCTGACCGCCTCGGCGCGGGCCTGCAGCCCGTACCAGGCGAGAAAGCCCGCGGGTGGCGCGGCGGCTAGGCTGACCACCCCGCGTAGGTCAGGGAAGCGCTCGCAAATAAGGGCACCCGGTTCGCTGCTTGCCAGGCCCGGGACCAAGCCCAGCAGCATGGCGTGGTAATCAGAGGTCTTGAATGCGTCGGCGCAGATAACCCAGCGGCAACCGGACTGGCCGAGGGCGTAGTCCAGCTCGCTGGAGCGGTAAGCCGGGTTGATGTTGACCAGAATCGCGCCAACCTTGGCGCTGGCGAACTGGGTGATGCACCACTCGGCGCAGTTGGGCGCCCATATCCCCAGGCGGTCGCCGGGTTGCACGCCCAGGGCCATCAGCGCCCGGGCATGCTGGTCGACAGCCGCCGCCAGTTGCTGCCAGGTATAACGCAGGGCCTGGTGGCGGACGACCAGGGCTTCGCGCTCGGGGAAGCGGGCAACGGTGACGTCGAAGGCATCGCCGATGCATTGGCTGAGCAAGGGCTTTTGCTGGTTGCCCTGGGAATAGCTTGGCTGGGGCATGAGCGTTCTCTTGTTGTTCTTGTATTGTTTGTGCCGACCTATTCGCGGGCTCGCCCGCTCCCACAGGTTTTCGAGCTTGTGCAACACCTGTGGGGCGGGCAAGCCCGCGAACAAGCCCACAGCGTTTAACGGATGAACACCTGCGGCGTCGTGGTGGACATGTCACCCCCCGGCAGCTTGATGTTCTTCACCTTTTCCAGCGTGTCCGGGTTGAACACCGCCAGGTCATTGAAGGTGCCACCCAGGTACAGCTTGTCGCCCTTCTTGTCGAAGGTGACGCAGTAGTAGGTGTGCTCCAGATTAGCCGCCTTGATCAGCTTGCGCTGTTTGATGTCGTACTTGGCCAGGCGGTTGAGCACGCCGTAGATCTGGTTCGGGTCTTTCGGTGAACGCAGCCCGGTGAAGTACAACTCAGTCAGGTCGGCAAACTCCTGGGTGTGGCTCTTGCCGGTCTTCAGGTCGACGCTCAAGTAGCCGTACAGCAGCTCGGCAGTGGCCGGGTCCTGTTTGTCATCCTTGAACTTGGCGATGGTGTACAGCATCGAGAACTCGTGGCGCGGGCTTTGGTGCGGCCAGAAGTACAGCACATCCGGGGCGCTGTAACCTTTGCGGTTCCAGTTGCGCAGTGGCAGCGCCACCGTGTACTTGCCGGTCTTCACGTCCATCTTGTAGATATCCGGCCCGGCAACGTACAGGCTGCCATCGTCCGCCGCGCGCATCAGGTACACCTGGCGCGGCATCGGGAAGGTGCGGACCGGCTTGGCCTCAAGGCCATCGGCGGTGTTGAACACCTCCAGCCGCGGTGGCTTGACCACGTAGTGGTCGTTCAGCCGCTGGGTCGGGTTGACCGTGGCGTACACTTCCTTGCCATCCGGGCTGATGGCGAACGAGTACATCGACCTGCCGACCTCCCCTGCCACGCTGGACAGGTTGGCATGGAAGGTGTTTTTGCAGGTGTCCAGGTCGATGCCGTAGATGTCACCGTAGTGGTTGTTGAGCACGTAGGCGGTGCGGTTGTCCGGCGCCATCATCGCGGTGCCGGGGCCAAACTTGTCGGGCATGACGCAGGTCTTGTACACTGCGTCACTGGCTACATCGACCACATGCAGGTTGTTTGGGTAGTTGGTCACGATCAGGTATTCGTGGCCTGCCTTTAGCGCCGGCCCGGTGTCGGCGGCCTGTGCCAGCCCGGCGCAGGCCGTGGCGGCGATGGTGAGCGCGAGTGACGCGCAGCGTCCAGCTTTCATGCGGTTTCCCCTTGTCATTCTTGTTGGGCCGGTCACTTGTCTTTCGGGAACACGGTGCCGAGGTTGCGCCAGTCTTCTGCCGAGTTGCTCGCCTGGGCGTTCCAGTCCTGGTAGGTGCTCATCATGTCCGGCACCTGGGCCGGCCACCAGCAAGGGTCGGAGCAGCCATACAGGTCGGCCTCCATCGGCTGGCACAGCGAACTCACGCCGCCAAAAGCGTCCACTTCCCAGCCCGGGTCGGTGGTGGCGGTGCAGCCGGCCACTGCGCTCATGGCCATGACTTCTTCGACACGGTCTTCAGCAGCGGCCTGCTCAAGAATGCGCGCCTTGTTGTTCAGGGGCTTCAAGTGCTTCATGTCAGTGCGCCTTCCGCGGGGTGATGTAGCGATCGATGAAGGCCGGGTTGGCGGCCATGATGCGGCTGTAGACTTCGATGCCGAAGTCGACCCAGTCGCGCATCAATTCGCAATAGTGGTAGGTCGGGTGTTGCGGGTCGCCGTAGCGGGCGTAGCTTTCGTGGTAGCAGCCGCCGGAGCACAGGTTGCGGATACGGCAGCTTTCGCAACCGGTGTTGCTGCGGTCCAGGCGCTGCGACAGAAAGTCGTTTAGCTGCGCCTGCTTGACGCCCTGGTGTACGTTGCCGAAGGTCGGCAGGCTGGAGCCGGTGAAGCGGTGGCACAGGTTCAGCTCGCCCTCATGGTCCACCGCCAGCATTTTCAGCCCGGCGCCGCATGGCAGGGCTTTCTTGTGGCCTTCGTGAATGTCGGTGATCAGCTGGTGCAGGTTGGAGAAACCAATGTTGCGGTGCTGCAGCGCTGCCTCCAGGTATTGGCGGCCAAGTGCCTTCATGTTGGCGAACACTTGCACCAGCTCTTCACCCGTGAGGTTGAAGTCGGCCATGTCGCCAGAAGTGACCGGGGCAAAGCCGACTTCGGCGAAACCCAGTTCGTTGAACAGGTGGTTCCAAATGGTCTCGACGTCAGTGATGCCACGGGTTAGCGTCACCCGCGCGCCCACCGGCCGGCTGTTATAGCGCGACAGCAACAGCTCAGCCTTGCGCCGCACCACGTCATAGGTGCCCTGCCCGCCCACGGTAATGCGGTTGCGGTCGTGCACGGTCTTCGGGCCGTCGATGCTGATCGACAGGCCAAAGCGGTGGGCGTTGAGCCAATCGATGATCTCTTCGGTCAGCAAGGTGGCATTGGTGGTCATGATGAACTCCACTTGCTTGCCTGCCTCGGCAAAGCGCCGCTCGCAGTAGGCAACCATGTGTTCGATCAACGGCCGGTTGGACAGCGGCTCCCCTCCGAAGAACACCACGCTGTAGCGCTGCTCGTTGGGCGATTCCTTGAGCAGCATCTCCACCGAGGCTTCGGCGGTGGCAGTACTCATTTTTTTGCCGGCGGAGGGCTTGTCCAGGTCTTCCTTGTAGCAATAGGTGCAGCTGAGGTTGCAACCGGTGTTGACGTTGAGCACTACGGTGTTCAGCGCGGTGCGTTCGACCTGCTTGAGGGCGATTTCCGGGGTCAGCGGCGAGCCGTCGCTGACCAGCTCCAGCGCGATCAGCTCGCGCAGGGTGTCCTGGATATCGTTGCCGGCAAACTGCTGGCCAAGGCGCTGCAACAGCTCCTCGGCCGAACAACCTTGTTGGCGCAAAGCGTCGATGATGCTGCCGGTCACCGCATCGGTGGTAAACAGCGAACTGCTGGGTATATGGAACAGCATGCGGTCAGCATCGACCTGCACTTCGTGCAGGTTGCGTTCGACCAGGTTGAGTAGCGCGCCCATGGCGACCTCCCGATAATCGATCCGTTGGAAAACCCGTTGCACCCTGCCGTTATGGCAGCGGGGGGTTGTTCCAGCGCTGGACGGTGACGATCATGTGCCCTTCGCCCGTTTGGCCACCGTCGGCCAGCGTGGCGATGACCTTGAGGTTACCGGCGTTGTTGGTCATCATTTTGCGCGCCGGGTTCGGGCCGGCACCGCCTGGCACGAACACGCCATCGGCCTGCATCTGCCCGGCGAACTTGACGTCTTCGTCCTCGACCGCACGTTCGTTGAATGGCTCGACCTTCCAGTTGGCTGGCAGGTAGCCGATGCGCAGCGGTTGGCCGTTGGCGTCCTTGCCCCAGGCTTCGGCTTCGAAACGGCCCTGCACCTTCGGTACCGAAGCGCCGTTCTCGCCAATGCGGGCGATGGAGAACGCCGGCACCACTTTCACTTCCTCGACCTTGTCGTACACCGCCAGGTTGACGCCTTTGAGCGCCCCTACCGCGACTTCGCGCTGGCCAGGCCTGGCATCGGCCGCGGCGCGGGCCTTCACCCGTACCAGGGTTGGGGTCTGCTCCAGCACCTCGGTCACTTCCACCCCGGCGCCCAGGTCCGGTTTGCCGGCCAAGCCGCTGCCAACCAGGGCGATCTCACTTTCGCCGCCGGCCTTGATGAACGCCGGCTGTACCGCCAGCAGGCGCGCCTGGCCGTCTTTTACTGCGGTGAAGTCAAGGCCACGTTCATCGTGCTCGGCCTCGAACATGCGGCCCTTCATTTCACCATCCAGCGCGGCAAACACCTGGCGCAGGTTGGTGTCGCCGACCTTGACGTTGCCGCGCCACTCATAGCCGTTGTAGAGGATAGCCGTGCCACTGCCGTTGAACGGCGTGCCATCGGCGTAAGCGCCTTTGACCTCGACCTTGAAGGCATCGCCCTGGTCAGCGGTGACGCTCATCACCCCGCGCACATCGCCCTTGGCCAGCATATGGCCGCTGAATGCCCACTGCCCTGGCAGTGCGTCAGCCTTGGGCTTGGCTTTCTGCCATTCAGCCCAGGCGGCGTTTTCCATTGGGTAACGCTTGGCCAGCTCGGGCACCACTTGTTGCAGGGCGATCGGCAGCCAGTCGCGGTCACGCGCCTGGGCCTGGTATTCCAGCGACGGCCATTGGCCGAGGTGGAAGTTGACCAGGTGCTCCCATTCCTTGGCTGGGCGCCGCTGCAAGGCGACGCGGGCACCGGAGTGGCAGCGGCCGCAGGTTTCGCTGAGCTGGGTGTCGAACTGTTCGACGGTGTTGAGCCTGCGCTCCATGGCGTAGCGCACGCCATCGGTTTCGCTGGGCGCCAGGCCCTGCTTGTCGGCCAGGTACTTGACCAGGGTGCGACGGTCGTCGTCGCTGATTTGCAGGCCATGCATCACCTGCATGCGGGCGATGCTCATCAGCCAGCCCTCGGGGGTTTTGCGCTGGTGGCTGATGCGGCTGTAAGTGTCATTGCCTTCGGGGATATGGCACCCCATGCACTTGTTCTGCAACAGGCTCGGGCCCTGCTCGGCCGCCATGGCCTGGGTGCTCAGCAGCGCGGCGGCGACCAGCGCCAGTTTGCCCGCATGCCGCCGGAGTCGAGTCGTCTTCAAGGTCAGACCTCCACGGTTGTTGTTCTTATCGTTTTCGCACGCTTTGGTACAGCAGGTGTGCATGTGACGGTTGCAATACAGGAACTGTGCCAGTTGCTGTAAAAGCGTTTTCTTTCAACCTATTAGCCGGTTTTCGGGTCTTTGATAGCGGCAGGGATGGCCCATGCCAGCGTGCCATTTCGCGACTAGGTGTTTCATATTGAGACAGCGGGCTGCTGCGCAGGCCTTCGCGGGCAAGCCCGCTCCACATGGATAGCGCAGCGTTCAGGTTCGGCGCCGTACCGGTAGGAGCGGGCTTGCCCGCGAAGAGACCAGAACAGACAGTGTGTCACCCCCGTCTCACACCGTCTCAATGTGCAACAGCGCGCGCCTGCAACCGCCCCCTTGCGCCCAGGCAAAACCCAATGCCTTCAACGCTTTACGGCCATCTAGCCACCTTGGCACGGCCATTGCGCCTATGCCCGTCACACCCAATGACAAGAGGCACCGTCCCATGCTTTCCGAACTGCCCATCCTGCCCGCCACCCGCGCCTTCCTCGAACGCAAGCTGAAGATGCGCATCGGCGCCGACTGGCAGGACGCCGTCAGCGGCCGCACCCTGTCGTTCCGCAACCCGGCCACCGGCGAAGTGCTGGGTGAAGTGCCCGCCGCCGAGGCCGAAGATGTCGACCGCGCGGTGCGCGCTGCACGCCAGGCCTTCGACGATTCGCCCTGGAGCCGCCTGCGCCCGCGGGAACGGCAAAACCTGCTGTGGCGCCTGGCCGACCTGATGGAGCGTGACGCCCGCCAACTGGCCGAACTGGAATGCCTGAACAATGGCAAGAGTGCCGCCGTGGCCCAGGTGATGGACGTGCAACTGGCCATCGACTTCTTGCGCTACATGGCCGGCTGGGCCACCAAGATCGAAGGTAGCACCGTCGAAGCCTCGATGCCGTTGATGCCCAACGATCAGTTCCACGGTTTCGTCCGCCGCGAAGCGGTGGGCGTGGTCGGCGCCATCGTCGCCTGGAACTTCCCCTTGCTGCTGGCCTGCTGGAAACTTGGCCCGGCCCTGGCCACCGGCTGCACCGTGGTGCTCAAGCCCGCCGATGAAACACCGCTGAGCGTGCTCAAGCTGGCCGAACTGGTAGACGAAGCCGGCTACCCAGCAGGCGTGTTCAACGTCATCACCGGTACCGGCCTGAATGCCGGGGCCGCGCTAAGCCGCCACCCTGGCGTGGACAAGCTGACCTTCACCGGCTCCACCGAAGTCGGCAAGCTGATCGGCAAGGCGGCCATGGACAACATGACCCGCGTCACCCTGGAGCTTGGCGGCAAGTCGCCGACCATTGTCATGCCCGACGCCAACCTGCAAGAAGCCGCCGCTGGCGCGGCCACGGCGATTTTCTTCAACCAGGGCCAGGTGTGCTGCGCAGGCTCGCGGCTGTATGTGCACCGCAAGCACTTCGACAACGTGGTGGCGGACATTGCCGGCATCGCCAATGGCATGAAGTTGGGCAACGGGCTGGACCCGTCGGTACAGATGGGCCCGCTGATCTCGGCCAAGCAGCAGGACCGCGTCACCGGCTACATCGAACTTGGCCGTGAACTGGGCGCGACCGTCGCTTGTGGTGGCGAGGGCTTCGGCCCGGGTTACTTCGTCAAGCCGACGGTGATCGTCGATGTCGACCAGCGCCACCGCCTGGTGCAGGAAGAAATTTTCGGGCCGGTGCTGGTGGCGATGCCGTTCGACGACTTGGACGAAGTGATCGGCATGGCCAACGACAACCCTTACGGCTTGGGCGCGAGCATTTGGTCCAACGACCTGGCCGCCGTGCACCGGATGATCCCGCGCATCAAGTCGGGCTCGGTGTGGGTCAACTGCCACAGCGCTCTCGACCCCGCACTGCCGTTTGGTGGCTACAAGATGTCCGGCGTCGGCCGGGAGATGGGCGCGGCGGCCATCGAGCACTACACCGAGCTCAAGTCGGTGCTGATCAAGCTCTGATCATTCTCCTGTAGCGGCCGCTTCCCGGTAAACCCGCTCCTACAGCTGTAGGAGCGGGCTTGCCCGCGAAGAGGCCGGCACAAGCAACAACAAAACAACAATAAAAACCATGGAGCAAACCCATGAGGCACACACTCGCCTGCGCATTGACCCTGCTGTTAAGCGCTCCCGCCACCCCCTCATGTGGCACTGAAGGGTAAGCCACGGGACAACCTGACCGTGGGCGCGCTGTACTTCGACTTCGATACCCTGGACACCGACCAAGGCAACCTTGGCGGGCGCGAGCTGGACCTGTATGTGGAATGGATGGTCAACGACCACCTGCTGATCAGCCCGCTGGTGGGCTTCTACAAGCCAGAGCGCAGTGCGGCCAATGGCGGTACGCAGTTGGGTGGGCGGGATACCCGGACCTATATGCAGCTGCTGGTCGGGACCTTCTTCTAATCGGAAACACTGGGGCTGCGTTGCAGCCCCAGCAGTCTCAGCTATAACCCTGCTCTGCCAGCCACCGCCGCACCCTCATCTGTTGCACCATCGGCCAACCGCTCATGACTGCCTCAAGTGGCCGGCCCGCTTGCAACGCCCGCACCACAGGCGCCACCTCCATGCCTTGCAAATGCCACACGCCCAACGGCTGGTCCGCGGTCACCGCCACCTCGGCCTCGTCCACCCATCCCTCGCGCAGCACCGGTCGACGCTCAACCTTGACCGACTGCCAGTCAGCCGCCACATGCAACGCGTGCCCATCCGGCCAGCCCTGGCGCCGATCCCAGAACGGCTGCCCCGCCCGGCTCTGCTCCTGCCCGTAGAAATCCCGACCAATCCGGGCAAAGCGCAAAAACAGCTGCTCGACCCGCTGTTGGTGAAACTGCCGCGCCAAGGCTGCCCGCTCAGGCCTGCGCAGCAATGTGTTGATGACCACTGGCGCCTGCAACGCCGACGATAACGACTGAAAAATCCCATTGCCGGACAACGGGTCAACCGCCATTGCGGCATCGCCCACCCGTATCCAGTCCGGCCCCACGCACTCACCGGCCAAAATGGCGGTACTGCTGCGCGCATGCACCGGTGCCGGTGCCAATGCCTGGGCATCGAACAGCTCGGCCACCAGCGCGCTGCGGGCACGCCGCGCCGCGCAGTATTCTGCCAAACCGGCCTTGCCCGGCAGCCCGGCAGCGTCCAGGGTAACTTGCCAATAGCAGCGGCCATCTTCCAGCCGCGCCATCCACGCCCAGCCATCCTCCAGGCTCTGCACCGCCGACGCTGGCGCCGCTGGGCTACCCTGCCAGACATTGAGCAGGCTGACCGTCTCCGGCCCACGCAGGCGGTCTGTGGCCAATGGGGCCTGACGACCTCGGGCTTCGACCAGGAAACCGGCCAGCAGTACCTGCCCATCGTCCAGCCGAATACGATGACCGCCCTCGTGCGCGACCTCGCGCACCCGCCCCTCGACCACACTCACACCCGCACGCTGAAGGTCGTCGCGCAGGGCCCGGTCAAACCGTTGCCGGTCGAGCAGAAACTCCTGGTTCATTTGCAGGTGCTGGCCGTTCCAGTGCACCTGCCGGGCGGCAGGCATGGCCGCTTGGCTCAACGCGCCACCCAGGCCTGCATGGCGCAAGCCTTCCAGCACCCGTTGCGACACCCCTTCGACCGCCGCAAAACGGCGCCACTCGGACACCACCGTGACCGGGTAACCCAGGCGCCGCAAGCCAATGGCCGTGGCCGCACCCGCAGGGCCTGCGCCCAGTACCACAATGCGCGGTTCAAGCATGCCGGGCACCTCGTCGCTCGGGGCCGGTGAAGGTCGCGTGGCGGCGTAACCAGTCGTGCACCTGCTGGTGGTTTAGCCCTGGCTCTTCGCGCAGTAACGCAGCAATCCTGCCGCACAAGGCTGCGCAGCCCAAGCTTGCGCCAGCACGGTTATTTGCCCCCACATGACCACCGAAGTCCGCTTGGCGAGTGCCAAGCCACGACCACTGGCCCGGCGCGCAACGGGCATCGCCGGTGACCCGGATTACCCCGGGGTAGCTGGCTGGGTACACGGGCCCGCCCTGCGCCGGGCTGGATGCACACAACAGCACACCCGCAGCCTGCGCTTCGGCGCAGGCCTGATGCAGCACCGGCCGGTCCTGCTGCAGGCCAAGGCTGAGGTTGACCAGGGTAGCGCCCGCCTCTACCAACCACAGCAGCGCGGCGGCCACCTGCAAGGCGCTGGTGCTGGCCTGGGCAGTGAATACCTGGGCCACCAGCACCGGCATAGGCCCAGCCTCACGCTGCAAGGCGGCCAGTACCGCGCTACCGTGGCCAAGCTGGTCGGGCAGCATTTCACCTTCGCGCAGCTGGCCGTCTTCCAACCAGAAGCGTCGCGCGCCTCGTACGCTGCTGCCCTGCTCCGGCGAGCAGCCACTGTCGATGATGCCCACGCACACGTCAGTCCCCATGCTTGGTCACCTCCTGGGCCAGCACCTGCAGCTGGCCATCGTGCAGTTGCAGGTGCAGGTCAGCATCGGCCAGGGTCGAAGCACGGTGGCTGATCAGGATGCGCGTGCGGCCGGCGAACAACTGGTCGATGGCCGCGATCACTTCGCGCTCGGTGGCTTCGTCCACCGCCGAGGTGGCCTCGTCCAGCACCAGGATCGCCGGGGCCTGCAACACCGCGCGGGCGATAGCGATGCGCTGCTTCTGCCCGCCGGACAACTGCTGGCCACGCTCGCCCAACAGGCCGTCCAGGCCCAGCGGCAGGCTGTCGACCAGGCTGTCCAACCGTGCCAGGCGTACCACCTGTTCCAGCTGCGCGCGGCTGGCCTCGGGCACGCCATAGGCAAGGTTCTGCGCCAGGGTGCCCCGGAACAGCACGATGTCCTGGCTGACCACGGCAATACGCCGGCGCAGCGCGGCCAGGTCCAGCTCGCGCAAGTCGGTGCCGTCCAGCAGGATGCGCCCGGCGTCCGGGTCGTAGAAGCGCTGCAAAAGGTCGATCAGGGTCGACTTGCCCACGCCCGAAGCACCGCTGATGGCCACTTTCAGACCACCAGGCACACACACTTGCACGTTGTTCAGCACCGCGCCCTGGCGCCCCTCATGGGCAAAGCTCAGCGCCTCGAGGCGCAATTCGCCAGGGCCATCAGGCATCGGTTGGGGATTGGCTGCCGGGCGCACGGCCACGGCTTCCTGCTTGAGTTCCATCACCCGCCCCAGGCTCACCGCCATGCGCTGCACTGCCACGTACAGGCCAAGCAGGCTCTGCACCGGCCCTACCGCCATGCCCATGTAGGTGGAAAAGGCAATCAGCGCGCCCAACTGCCAGGTGCCCTGGATCACCCACCAGCCGCCGACCAGGAACGCGCAGGCGCGGCACCAAGAAGTCAGCGTGCCCGGGATAGCCTGGGTAAAGAATTCGGTCACCTGCACCTTCAACAGTTGGCGCATGTAGCCTTGGCCAAGCTGGTCCAGCCGCCCTGCTTCGCGGTTCTGCTGGCCGGCGGCCTGAATGAACTTCATTGCCGGCAAGGTCTCGACCAGGAACGACGACACATCCGCCGAACGCTCGCGCAAGTTGCGCACTTCGCGCTCGACCTTACGCCGCATCCAGCGCAGCCACAGCACTTCGATCGGCACCAGCAGCGCCAGCAATAGCGAAAGTTGCCACGACAACATCAGCATCAACGCCACCGCGCCCACCAGGCCGATTACCGCCGACACTGCCGAGAACAGCGAGTCCACGGCAAAACGTTGAATCTCCGCCACATCGCCATCCAGCCGCGAAAGAATGTCGCCGATGCGTCGCCGCCCATAAAAAGTCGGCGACAACTGCTGCAGGTGGCGGTAAAGGTCATCACGCAGGGCAAACAGAATGCGCCCCGACAAGCGCGTATGCAGGTAGCGATTGACCCCGGCCAGCACAGTGCCGAGCAAGCCCGCCCCGATCATGATCGCCGCCATGTGCCAGAGGGTCTGGTAATCCTTGGCCAGCAGCCCCTCGTCGATCAGCGTTTTGACCAGCCAGGGTTGCGCCAGGGCCAGCAACGAGGCACCCAGCGACAAGCCCAGCAACAGGCCGATGGCGCGCCGGTGCGGGCGCACGAAACCATACAGCCAGGCCAACGCCTGGCGCATCAGTGCAGGGTCGCTGGAGTCCACCAGCCGGGCGAACAGGCCGCCCACGTCAGCTGCGCAACTGTTTGAGTTTGCGGTACAGCGTCGCCCGGCTGATGCCCAGTGCTTCGGCGGCAGCGGAAACGTTGCCCTGGTGGCGCGCGAGGGCGCCGCGGATCTGTTCCAGTTCGTTGTCCTTGAGGCTTCCAGAGGGCGCCGTGCTGTAGGCCAGCTCGTCCAGCAGGCAGTCGGTGAGGTGGTCAAGGGTCAGCACCTGCTCGCCGTCCTCGCGCATCGCCAGCGCCGTGCGCACGACCATTTCCAGCTGGCGGATGTTGCCCGGCCAGTCGAAGCCTTCGAGCAGCGCACTAAGCGCAGGGTCGAGGGTTACCCCACGGGCTACGGACTTATCTAGCAGGCCCTGGATGATCGCGCCCAGGTCATCGCGCTCGCGCAATGCCGGCAAGCGCAGCGACACGCCGTTGACCCGGTAGTACAGGTCTTCGCGGAAGTGTTGTTCTTGTACCAAGCGCTTGAGGTCACGGTGAGTGGCGCAAATCAGTGCCACGTCGATATCCTGCTCGTCGCCCGCCCCTAGCGGCGCCACGCGGCGCTCCTGCAATACCCGCAGCAGGCGCGCCTGCAAAGCCAACGGCATGTCGCCGATTTCGTCGAGGAACAGCGTGCCGCCGTGGGCCTGCATCAGCCGGCCGACCATGCCGCCCCGACGCGAGCCGGTGAAGGCCCCCTCGCGGTAGCCGAACAGTTCGGACTCGATCAGCCCTTCGGGGATAGCCGCGCAGTTGACCGCCACGAACGGTTTGTCGGCGCGCGGGCTGGCTTGGTGTAGAGCTCGGGCGACGACCTCCTTACCGGTACCCGTCTCGCCCAGCAGCAGCACCGGCAGGCCATTGCCCAGCCCTTGACGGGCCATGCGCAGGTTGCGCGCCAGGCGTGGGTCGCCACCGGCCAAGGCCTCTAGTGCAGGCGACTGTTTGCTCAGCGCCGGCTTGCTCGGCGGCGTACTGCCGTTGACCCGGCCATGGCGTGGCAACTGCAAGGCACGGAAGTAAAACTCGCCCTTGGCGGTTTGCACACTGCTCACTCCGCCCTGCCACAAGCGCGCGATGAAGGCCGGCGAACGTTCGCCGAGCAGGTCGGTGCTACGCCTGCCAATCAATTCACTGCGCGGCACCTGCAGCAATTGGCAGGCGCTGTCGTTGGCGGCCAGTACTTCACCGTCCAGGCTAAGTGCCAGCAGGCCATGCCAGGCGCTGTTGAGGTATTGCGGGCGGCTGTGGAAGGCCAGCACCAACTGCTCTGGGTGGCACAAGCCGAACAGCCGGCTTTCGATGTTGCCGGCGGCCAGCATCAGCGTCGACAGGCTGTCCTGCGGTTGTGCCATCACCCCTTCGCGGGTGATGTCGAGCACACCGATCACTTCCCCGCGCGGGTCGCGCAGGGGGACCGAGGTGCAGGAGAACGGGCTGAGGCGGTCGAGGTAATGTTCGCCGCAGTTGATCAGCGTCGGGCGGCCTTCGACCACGGCGGTGCCGATGGCATTGGTGCCACGCAGCGACTCGCTCCAGCAGCTGCCCGGGTGCAGGTCGCGCAGGCCCTCGCGGCTAAGCACGTGGGTCTGGCCTTCGATGGCCAGCACGTTGGCCTGGGCATCGCCGAGGATGACGATACCGGCCTTGCCCTGGCGCGCGACCAGGTAGTCCAGCTCTGGGGTGACGGCGTCGACCAGCAGCCGGTTGCGCTCCAGCAGCAGGCGCAGGTCGTGGCCCTGTTCCAGGCCCAGGCCGACCTGCTCGCCCTGCAGGCAATCCAGGCCATGGCCCAGGCTGCGGCGCCACGAGGCGTCGATCTCGTCGCGCAGCATGCCCAGCGGCAGCTCGCCTTCGCTGGCCAGCTTCAGGCGGGCCTGGCGGGAGTCATGCAGCGGGTCGTGGGCGTTTGTTATTAGTTGTCGCGCCATTTTCTACTCCGGCTGTGCCCTGCAAGGTGGCGGGGTACGGGCTTGGGAATTTTCCGCAGTGTGCGGGAGAAAAGGCTGGGCGTCATCTGGTTGATGGATTGCGTGGTGGCTGGGGTGCATGGCTTGGGTTTTCAGCGTGCGTTGCCTGCACTGGCGCCTTCGCGGGTAAACCCGCTCCTACAAGGGATCGCGCCAAGCCTGAGACCAGCGCGGTTGTTGTAGGAGCGGGTTTACCCGCGAAGAGGCCCTCAAAACCAATCACGGCTGCTGATTCTGGCTCAGGTACTTGTCCACCGTCGCCTGCCCCGCCCCGGCTTCCCCAGCCACCTGCCACAACCGCCGTTCAATCCCTTGCGCCAGCAAGTGCCCCACCGCCGATTCGATCGCCGACAGCACACACAACTGCGCCGGCTCGTTGGTGGTGTACCCCACCTCAGCTTCCAGCAACTTCTTGAACTCGATGAACTTGAACACCCCGGCACTGCGCCCGACCGAGTAGATGGTCTTGCTGGTCATCACGTTGGCCAGCACCTGCCCGGTGCGTACGTCCACGGCCCGCAGGTTCACCGTTACCTGGTCGACCCGGTACTCACGAGAGATGTCTATCCCCAGGTAGCGGGCGCCCTCGCCGCCGCTGCGCACGTTGGTGTCGTAGGCGATGATGCCGCCCTCCAGCATCAGGTTGGCAGCCTGCAGCGGCGGCAGTTCGCCCATGATGTTTTCCGCCACGTCTGGCTTTTTCTGCGAAGCACGGATGATCTTGCGCTCGGTCAGCAGGTTCTGCAGGCCTTCACGCTCCAGCACCACGAACCAGCCGCTGGCGTTCAGGGCGTCCATCAGCATGCTCGCCGCGCCCTGGGTGACGCTGGTGGAGAACGAACTGGCGGGGGTAGGCTTGTACTGCCCGGTCTGGTCGCGGAAGCCGTACACCACCGCCATCAACCGGCCTTTGGGTCGTGGCATGTTGATCAAATCGTAGTAGGTTGAGGCGCGAGGGGTCAGGGTCGGGGTTTCCGAGTCCTGTTCGGCCGACATGGGTTCGCGCAGGCTGCAACCTTGCAAGCCCAGGGCGGTGAGGATCAGCAGCGTGCTCAGCAGACGTTTCATGGTGTTCTCTCCCCAACATAAAAGCCCTTCCCTCTCAGGGGTTCAGGCCGCTGACCTCAATGATCGAAGTTTCTCCTGTGACGCGATCGGTGACCTTGATGCTCAAGGCCCCGGAATCGTCGATGACGTCGATGAGAAACGCATCGGTCGCCATGCTGCCGGTGGTGCCGTTACTGATGTTGTCCAGCAACTGCGACAACATCCGCGACTCCAATTGGTTACTGAAACGCTCCAGAGCCGTGGTGCCGGTAAAGGCCGAGGCACGGTCCTTAAGGTCAGGGTCGTCGTAGTCGTTCTGCGCCTGGGCGTTGTTCAGCAGCCAGGTACCGTTCAATGGGTTGCCGCCAAACGCCGGGTTGACTGGGGTGTACACCAGCTCGGTGGCCTGGGCAGCACATGCGCTGACCAACAGGCAGGCAGCAATGCAACGGGGTATGCGGTGCTTCATAGCTCGTCCCTCTCCAGATCGGTGGTGTCCTGCAGCAAGCGTTGCAGCTTGCGTTGAATGATTTGCTGCTTGACCAGGTCGGCAGCTGCAACGGCCTCGTCTTTGAGCTCGGTGGTGTTCGGTGGCAGGAAGCGGCGGTACATCACCTCACGCTCGAACTCCACGGTGACCAGGCTGCCCCAGCGGGCATCCGGGCGTTCGCGCACCACCAGGTTGAAATCCAGCCGGCTGGTGGCACGCAGGCGGTCGGCGAAGTAGTAGTAAAAGTCGTGGCCGATGTGCGAGATGGTGTTGTCGACGATGAAGCCCTGCATCTCGTCCTCGTCACCGGCCTTGACCGAAGTGGCCAGGGCCGCTAGCAACAGCAGGCTCAGGTACAGCGCAGCCAAGCGGTTCATGGCGTATCTCCTGGGCCGGCATGGGTTTGCACGCCGCTGGCGTTCTCGGTAAAGGCCTGCTCGGCGACGAATTGCCAGTCGCTGTAGTGCTCCAGCCCTTCGAAACCGCTCCATTCGGTGCTGAAGCCACTGCGTTTGAAGGGGGTATCTGCCGAGCGGCTGTGCACACCGGTAATGCGGCCGTCGATCGAGCGCAGCAGGCCCCACTCGTCACTGTTGGTGACCGGGTCGGGGTACAGCCGACGAATGTGCCGCTTGGCCTGCGGAAAGCGGTTGTCCTGCAGCAGGTCGGCCAGGTCCTGGGGGTACTGGGCCAGCCCCGGCGAGGCGCGGTAGTAGCTGCGCAGGGCCTGGGCATATTGGCTGCCTACCCACAGCAGCTGGCGTTCGCGGTCACGCTGGGCGGCACTGGCCCAAATCGTGCCGGTGGCGGCCAGGGCCACGCTGCTGACTGCAATCAGCAGCAGCACGCCCAGGTAGGTGAAGCCGCCATTGGCCTTACCATTCAGCGAAGAGGCTGCCATCACGCGCCCTCCCTGTGGCACCGCTTTTGATATCAGCCACGCCGCCGGCCACGCCCTCAGGCGGTGGCACCAGTTGCCAGGCGTCGCTGCGCTCGGTGATCGGGTCGATCGGGGTGTTGCGCAGGTAACGCAGTTCGACCAGTTGCTCCAGTGAGTCGGGGTAGTGCCCGGTGTCGCCATAAAAGTGGTCCAGCGACTCGCGCAGCACCGCCAGGCTCTGACGCAGGGTGGCCTCACGGGAGCTTTCCAGGCTGTTGAAGTAGCGCGGCATGGCGATGGTCATCAGCGTGGCAATGATCGCCATCACCACCAACAGTTCGATCAGGGTGAAGCCTTGGCTGCGTTTCATGGCTGTCACCATTGCCCATATGGGATGTTGTTGAGGCCTTTGCCGCGGGCCTTGGAATACACATCGAACACGTCTTCGCCTTCACGTGGGGTCTCGGGGCTGCTGTCGTAAGCGCGAAGGCCCCAGGCACCTTGGTCTTCGTCCTTGGCCGCCACCAGCGGGTCGTGCGGGATACGCCGCAGGAAATAGAACTTGGCGCCCTTGGCACTGCGCACATCGCGCACGCCGTCAACCAGCACCTGCAGGTTCGGCGGGTAGCCGCTGGCATCCAGGCGCTTCTCGATGTAGCCGGCATCGAACGCGCGCTTGTAGGCGTCGATGGCATCGCGAATTTGGTACAGCGCCTCGCGCAGCTGCTGCTCCTTGGCGCGGCGCACCACGGTTTCGGTCAGCGGCGCGGCCATGCTGGCAAGCAACCCGAGCAGTGCCAGGGTCAGCACCACTTCGATCAGGCTGAAGCCGTGCATGCGCCGTTGCCGTTTCATGGTCGTGGGCTCCCTTTGGCCGGTGCGCTGGCCATCTGGCTGTCCACCACCGGTGCACCGCCAGCTGGCGCATCGCCGGGCACATCGACCGGTGGCAGCGGCGCCATTTGGCGCACCTGCATGGCCGACTCGGTACCGGTGGCGAATTCCATGTCAGACGGGCTTTGGTACGGCAGGTTGCGCACGATGCGTGGGGTAATCGCCAGCACCAGCTCCGACTTGCTCATGTCATCCTTGTTGCTGCCAAACAAGCGGCCCAGGCCGGGGATGTCGCCAAGGCCGGGGATCTTGTTGCCACTGGCGTTGTGGTCGTTACGCACCAGGCCGGCCAGCACCTGGGTTTCGCCATCGTGCAGGCGCAGGCTGGTTTGGGCGTTGCGGGTGTCAACCTGCACCGGGATAGTGCCCTGGCGGGTGGCTTCCAGCGGGGTGGCGTTGCTCACCTCCAGGGCAATCTTGATCGCCACTTCGTTGTTCAGGTGCACGGTGGGCTGCACTTCAAGCTTCAAACCGACATCCAGGTAAGTGACGCTTTCGGTGATCACCGGGCCCTGGGTGGACGGCACCGAGGTGGCGCTGATGATTGGCACCCGCTGGCCGATGTGGATGCGTGCCTGTTCGCGGTTGCTGACGCGGATCACCGGGCTGGCCAGGGTGTTGATGTCCTTGTCCTGGGCGTTGATCTTGGCCTGCGGCGCCGGCGAGATGCTGATGCGGCTGGAGTCGATGCCGCGCAGTTGGTCAAGCACGCTCACTGGCTTGCCGTCGGAGGTCAGCACGCCGAAGGTGTTGGGCCATTGCAGGCCGAGGTCGAGGATGCGCGAGGTGGCCACCTCCATCACCTCCACTTCCAGCACCACCTCGGGGTTGGACTGGTCCTGCGACTGCAGCAGCTTCTCGGCCATGCGCACGGCATCGGGGGTGTCGCGCATGGTCAGGGTGTTGAGGCGTTCGTCGACAAACACGTCACGGGTTTTGAGCATGGTCTTGACCATGTTCAACGCGGTGTTGGCGTCGATGCTGGTGAGGTAGAAGGTGCGCATGACCAGTTCCTGGTAGTCCTTGGTCTTTTGCGGCGAGTCGGGGTACAGCATCAACGTGTTGTCGTTGACGATCTTCTGACGCAGCTGGTTTTGCTCCAGCAGCAGCGCCACGGCGTCTTCGATGCGCACATCACGCACGAAGATGGTGGCCTTCATGTCCGGGCGCAGGTCCTTGTCGAAGATGAAGTTGATGCCGGCGACCTGGGACAGCACCTCGAAGATGGTCTTCAGGTTGGCATCGCGGAATTCCAGGGTCACCGGCCGCTCAAGCTTGCTGCGCAGCTGGGGGAACGGCTGCGCAGTGCGCGCCTGCACGTTCTCGATGTCGCTGCGCAGGGCTGCGCCCTTTTGGTTTTGCGGGTCCAGGCGCAGCACTTCACGCATGTAGCGTTCGGCGCCAAACAGGTCGCCTTGGCGCAGCGCCGCCTGGCCCAGGGCCACGCGCTCATCAAGGGTGCGGATCAGCTCCAGCTGACGGGTGCCCTCCTGGGCGCGGCGGTTGTTCGGCTCGATGATTAGCACCCGACCATAGCCCATACGGGCGCCGGTGAAGTCATGGCGGATGCGGTCGGCGTCGGCCTGGGCCAGCAGGGCTTCGACTGCGGCCTGGCGGCCATGGGCCAGGGCGATGTTCAGCTCGGTGTCGCGAGGGTCATCGCGCAGCGCCTCCTCCAGGCGCGCGATGCCGGCCTCGTACTGGCCCTCCTTCATCAACTGCTCGCTGTCCTCGCGGACCGCGCTGGAGCCGCAGCCGGCGATGGCCACGCACAGCGCCAAAAGCAAGAACGGAGCAGGCTTGCACAGCTTTGACGACTTCATGGTGCGCTCCCCACAGACAAGGTCTGCGACTGGTGCAAAGGCAGGTAAACCAGGCTCAGCTCACTGGCCGATACCCGGTCGAGGCGGTAGGTGTCATCGATCACGTCGCCCTGGCGCACGACGTAGAGTTTTTCGCCGCTCTGCAAGAAGATCTGCAGGTCGTCGCGTTCGCCCATGCGGCCGATGAACTGAAATGGCAAGGCCGGCGCGGTTGGGGCGGCGGCCACCACCGGGGCGGCGACCACGGGTTGTTCGGTGACGGTGGCCAGGGCTTTGGGTTTGGTCCATTGCTGGGTGGGGAACAGATCTCTGGAGGCCTGTTCCACCCCTGTCGCCGGCAAGCCGGTTACTACGGGGGGCGTAACGCTCTCGCTCGTTGTAGGCGCGGGTTTACCCGCGAAGGGGGCAACACCGTCTTCCTGGCCAAACCAATGGCCCGGTGCCCAAGCCAACACCGCGCTGACGCCGAGGAAGCCAACCCAGATGACGGCACGTTGTGTGTTCATCACGACCTCGACAGGTAAAGGGTCATGCGCAGGCGGGCGTTCAGCTCGCTGTCGCCGATGCGTTTGCGTTGCAGCTCCAGGTCTTCCAGTACCAAGGTCGGCAGCTGTTTGAGCAGGCCTTTGAGGAAGCCGCGAATCTGCGGGTAGCTACCGCGCACCGGCAGCACGATCTGATAACGCGCCAGCTGGGTCTTGGGGTCGATGCCCAAGGCGTACTCGCCGCGCGCCAGGCTGATGTGCTCGGCGCCGGCCAGGTGGTACAGGCGTTCGATCAGTTCGCTGGCCTGGGGCTGCCCCGGCAGTTGCTGGCGCAGGCTATCGAGGGCCTGCTGCTCGGGTTTGATGGCAATCTTCAGCTCCCCGCGCTTGACCCGCCCAACCTGCACGCTGGCATCCGCTTCGGTGGCGCGCAGCTCGCGGACGTTCTGCCACTGCGGCAGCACTGCGGCGCATGCCACCGCGATGGCTAACACGCCGGCGGCGGCGGCGGCCAGGCCAACCGGGCCGATGCGGCGCAGACGCTCCTGCAGGATCAGGCTGTTTAGCGAGTCAGGGGCGCGCATGGCCTGTCTCCCAGGTAGCAGTGAGGGTGAAGCGCACCGGGTGCTCCGGTTGCGCGGCCAGCACTTCGTGGTTGAGCAGCGACACATCGCTGAGTTCTTCACTGGCTTCGAGGCGCTTGTGGTACTGCAGCATGGCTTCCAGGTTGCGTGCTTCGGCGCTGATGCGTACCTGCCCCTTGCGTGCATCCGGGGTCAGGCCAAGCAGCGCGACATCGTCCTGCGGCATGGCTTCGAGCATGCTGAACAGTTGCTGCCAAGGCCGTTGCAGTTGCTGCGAGACACTTTTCATCTGTGCCAGGCGCTCGGCCTGCTCGCGGCTGGCGGCGTTGCTCAGCGGGGCGGCGGAGGCCGGGCGGCGCCCCAGTTGCAACTCCAAGCGGTGCACACTGGCTTCCAGGTCGACCTGCTCGGCCTGCAATGTATGTTGCAGCAGCACCAGGCAGGCAATCACAGCAGCAAAAAGCACGAGCAACGACCAGGCCAGGGGGCCGTTGCGCCGGGGCTGGAATTCCAGGTCGAGGCGGCGCATGTCAGGCCACCGCCCGCCACATGGCGCACAGGGGGTCGGCTTCGCTGGCCGGCGGGCACAGCTGCACCGCCGCCAGTTGCGGCACATCACCGCGGCCCGGGGCATGCAGGTAAACCCGTGGCAGGTGCTCGCCGTACAGCTCGCAGGTGCGCTCGATCAACGCTTGCAGGGCCTGGTCGCTGTCGGCGCAGCCTTGCGCCAGCACCTGCTGCCAGGCACCACCGGCAGCCAACAGCAGCACACTGCGGCGTGGCTCGGCCAGCACGAACAGGAAGTCACCCTGCTCCAGCTGTGCCGAGCAGCGGTTGTAGGCGGCCATCAGGTACGGTTGCACCGAGCGCAGGCTCAGGCGGCTTTCCCGGCCCAGTGCCTGCAGCCGTTGCAACAGCGCTTCGGGCAGCGCCGTGGCGATGCGCGGGGCACCGGCCGGCTCCGGCGACAGCACAATGCGCCAGTCGTCCAGCGGCTGCCCGTAGAGGTTTTCAAAGCAGGCCCGGGCGTAGGCGTCCAGCTCGCGCGGGTGGCCGATGGCATCACTCCAGGGCACCAGGCAGAAGCGGCTGTAGCGCGCCGACAACAGCACCCGCAACTGGGCACCACGCACGGCGTGCTCCGCCAGCAGCGTGGCCAGTGCGTCGACAGCAGCTTCCCAGGCCGGTTGGGCGGCATCGCTGGTAAATTCGCGGCTGCCCAGCCATTGATGTTGGTTGTTGTGCCAGCAACCCAGGCCGACACCCTCGGCGCCTAGAACGGCGCTGTATCTATAAGAGCCACGATTAGATGAATGTGACACGGTTGATCTCCTCAAGGGTGGTGCGGCCATCGCGGACCAGGTCCAGGGCCGAGGCCCGCAGCAGGCGCAAGCCGCGCTGGCAGGCAGTTGTCTTGATCTGCGACAGGGGGCGGCGCTCGACAATCATCTGCCGCAGGTCGTCGTCCAGGTGCAGCAGCTCGGCGATGGCGCTGCGGCCGCGGTAGCCACTGCCGCGGCACTGGCCGCAACCCTGGGCACGGACGAACTTCCAGCCCGCCACACCCGCACGGGTCAGGCCCGAGACCGACAGCGTGTCGTCATCGACTTCGCATGGGCTGGCGCAATGCGGGCAGGCCAGGCGGATCAGTCGTTGCGCCAGCACCGCGTTCAGTGCAGAAACGAAGCTGTAGGGGTCGACCTGCATCTGGCTGAAGCGACCGATCACATCGAACACGTTGTTGGCGTGAATGGTGGTGAACACCAGGTGGCCGGTGAGCGCCGATTGCACGGCGATTTGCGCAGTGTCCGGGTCGCGAATTTCGCCAACCAGGATTTTGTCCGGGTCGTGGCGCAGGATCGACCGCAGGCCGCGGGCAAAGGTCAGGCCTTTCTTTTCGTTGACCGGAATCTGCAGCACGCCGGGCAGCTGGTACTCGACCGGGTCCTCGATGGTGATGATCTTGTCCACGCCGTGGTTGATCTCGCTGATCATGGCGTACAGGGTGGTGGTCTTGCCGCTGCCGGTGGGGCCGGTGACCAGGATCATGCCGTAGGGTTCGGCAGCCAGCCGGCGCAGGGCGCGCAGGGTTTCGTCGGCAAAGCCCAGGGCTTGCAACTGCACACCGCTGACGCGGTCGGACAAGTCCTGCTTGTCGAGCACCCGCAGCACGGCGTCTTCGCCGAAGATGCTGGGCATGATCGAGACCCGGAAGTCGATTTGCCGATCACCCACGGCAACTTTGAAACGGCCATCCTGGGGTACACGTTTTTCGCCGATGTCCAACTCGGCCATGACCTTGATACGCGAGATCACCTGGTCGGCGAAGGCGCTGCCGCTGGCCTTGCCGGCACCATTGAGCACGCCGTCGATGCGGTATTTGATGGTCAGGCCCTGGCCGGTCATGCCCAAGTGGATGTCGCTGGCGTGCAGCTTGAGGGCATCGTACAGGGTGGAGTTGACCAGCTTGACCACCCGGCTCTGGTCCTCGCTGATGCTGGCCAGCGACAACCGTTGCAGCGGGTCGCTTTCGCTGCTGGCCTCGGCATCGTGGTCGAGGGCGTCGACGGCGTGGAAGCTTTCTTCGTGGCGGGCCAAAAAGGTCGCCAGTTCAGCGGCATGCGCCAGGTACAGCGGCGCGCCTTGCAGCACATCGTCGATCCAGGCCAGGCGGGCATGGTCGAAGGGGTCGGCGAACACGCCCAGCAATTGGCCGCCCTGCTCGATCAGCACGAATTCGCGCTTCAGGCACATGGCCAGGCTGACTTTGTCGAAGCGCGGTGTGCTGGCCAGCAGGGTGTGGCTGTCCAGCACCGGGTAATGCAGGGTCAGGCCCAGGCGGCGGGTAAAGGTGTCGGGAGTGTCGCAGGCCAGGCGTTCCAGGCAGTTGAGCAGGCGTTCGTCACTGGCTTGCAGGCGGGCCTGGGCCAGCAGGTCGCGGGGGTAGGCTGAATATTCAGTTACCGGTGCCGGCCTCTTCGCGGGTAAACCCGCGCCTACAGGTGCATCGAATGCTTCTGGCATGGCCTGCGACTCCGCTCAGGGGCGCGTCGCAGACTGGCTCGGCCAGGGGTGCGGGCGCCGCTATTCCCCTGTGAGCAGTTGATCGTCGTCGGGCCCTGGCGGCTTGGCGCCATTACGGCGGCGGTCAGCCAACACCCAGCTTCCATCGTACAACTGCAGGGGGAACATTTCGTTCCTGTTCTGGCGTCGTTCGACGAACCCTTCAGCCGGGTTGTCCGTGGCCCTGCGCCGGCGCTCGATGCCCATCAGGTCGAAGACCGCACGTGCCAGTTCCGCCAAGGGGAACGGCTTGAACAGGACATGACTCACACCGAGTTCGGCGGCCCGCTCACGCACCTCGACGGTGGGGTGGGCGGTAATCAGCACGAAATGGCACTGCCTGTTCTTGCGTACAGCCTCCAGAACCTGAAAACCCTCCATATCGGGCAAGCGGTAATCCAGCACAACTACTTGCGGTGCCAGGCTTGCAGCCTGCTCAATACCACTGGCACCGTCGTGGGCAACATGAACTTCCAGGCCTTGCGCCTGCAGGTAAGCTTGCAGGTTTTGCGCAAGAGTCTGTTCGTCATCGACTACCAATACTCTGTTCACCAAGGTCGACTCCCAAAAACTGCCCGGTTACCCGGTCTGCGAAGTGCGCCCTTGTACAAGCTTGAGCAGGCTTCGTGCCAGGCGTGAATAGTCATGCTGCACCACTGTAAGACATTGATTCATAAGGGGTGGCTGTGTGTGCCCAGTTTACGGTGAGCACGCACACCCAGCCGCTGCCCCACATCCGGGGAAACTGATGGCACTTTGCCAAGGCGTTATTCCCCAGCATTGGGGAACCGCCATCAGGGGCCCTAGTCGGCGATTTCCACTGTAGCCGATTCGCGCAAACGTTGGCGCACGGACTGGCGCGCCTGCCCCTGTAACTGCGCAATGAGCCTGGCCCTGGCCAGGACCAGACCCTGTTGGGGTATGACCGAAGGATTATCACTATGGTTCTGCGCTCCTTGCAGTGATTCACGGTTGGCCTGGTAAAAGGCCTGCACTTGCGCCTGGCTGGGCGGGTCAACTGCGCTCAGTTCAGCATACACCTGCTGGGCGGCCATCTCATGCCGGGTGTAGTCGGCGTACTGTGCCCGATCGAAACCCGCCTCTGCCAGCCGCCGCTCGAAAATTGCCGGGCTGCCGAATGCGGCCTCCACGTCGCCCACATGGGCCGACACCTGTTCATCGCTGATGGCGATGCCCCGGCGCTGGGCTTCCTGCCACAACAGCTCCTTGTCGATCAGCTCGTCCAGCGCCTGGTCGCGCAGGCGCTTGTACAGGGCTGGGTTGCGGATGCTGGTCACTGCGCGGCCCTGGGCCTGCAGGTATTCGCTGAAATAGCGCTCCAGGCGCATCAGGTCAATTTCCACGCCATTGACCCGCGCCGCTGGCAAATCGGCCCAGCTCGCTGGGGCTAGCGCCAGCAACAGGCACAGCAACACAATTCGCATGGCAACCTCTACTCAAGGGCTGTCCGGCAGCGGCCGGTATGGGGTGACTGCGGTGAAGTGCGGCCCGGGCAGGGTCACCGCCACCACGTGGGCTCCGGCCATGCCCTGCCGGCGCCCAGGGCCGAAGCCCAACGCCGGGGTCAGGCCGGTGGACACATCATGCAGGCCTTCCAGCGCAGCAATCAGCTGCTCGCGGCTGGTGTCACGGCCCGTCTGCTTCAGTGCTTCGCTCAACAGGCGTAGGGCACACAAGGTGTTGACCTGCAATGACGCCTGGCGTGGGTCAAGGCCCTGGCGCTGCTGCAGGCCGGCCAGGGTCGCCAAGCCCTGCTCGGTCCAGTCTTCGGGCACGTAGGGGTAAGCCAGAAACACCCGTTGCGACCACGGCTCGGGCAACTGCGCCACAGCCCCGGCCACCTGGCTGGAAGCCGCGAACAAATAGGGTTGGCGGCCAGCTGCCTGTAACACCGAGGCCAAGGCGGTAAAGGCCTGGGCGCGGCCGAGAAAGACAATGCCCTGCCCGTCTACAGCCTGGCCATCGAAGGCGTGGATGGCGGGTGGTGCCCAGCCCTGCTGGAGCAAGCGTTCGCGCACCTGTTCGGCAAGCGCCGCCTGCTCATTGCCGGCATACACCACCCGCAGGTCGCCCGCTGCCAGGCCCAGCGCCGCACGGGCATGGCCTGCCAGGCT
Source organism: Pseudomonas sp. Leaf58 (assembly GCF_003627215.1). Taxonomy (NCBI): domain Bacteria; kingdom Pseudomonadati; phylum Pseudomonadota; class Gammaproteobacteria; order Pseudomonadales; family Pseudomonadaceae; genus Pseudomonas; species Pseudomonas sp. Leaf58. The sequence continues at coordinate 2,459,269 of NZ_CP032677.1, read as the reverse complement.
CAGCAATTGTGTGGGCAAGCCAGGCAATGGGTCGAAAATCTGCATGCTGCCGCCGCTGCGCGGGGTGCTGCCGACGAGGGGGACATTGTGCGCTGCCAGCAAGGTCGCCAGGCGCTGGTCGAGCATCGGCGCCATTGGCGAGATCAGGGCGAACACCCGCTCCTTTTCCAACAACTGCTGCAGGGCACGTTCGGCGCTGGCCGGGTCCAAGCCTGGGTCGAGTACCACCAGTTCCAGGCGCCGTCCATTAATGCCACCCTGTTGGTTCAACTGCGCCAGGCCGTCTTCCAGCACCGCACGCACCACCTGCCCGGCATCGCCCAACGGGCCGGACGCGGGCAGCAAGGTGCCCAGCCGCAGTAAGCCCTCTTCTACGCCGGGGTCGCGCTCCTGGGCCAGGCGCTTGAGGTAGGCGGTTAGGTTGCGCTGGTCGGCCAGGGTCAGTTCGAAGCGTGGCATGGCAGGGTCCAGGCGGTTGCCGGCCGGGTCCACGCCGTGCTGAATGGCCCGCGCCAGGCTGCTGTCGGTGTAGGCTGGGTAGCTGCGGCCGTTGGCCTCACGCTGGCCCTGGCCCAACGCCAGGCGTTGCCAATCGAGGCTGGGTGGGCGCACGCCGCCCTCGGCACGGCCACGGCCATCGCCACCGTGGCAGCTGGCGCAGGGCAGCACGCTGGCCGGTACGCTCATGTCACTGGCGCCGACCCGCGCCAGCAACTGCGCGTCACTGCTGGAAACGCCCTCGCGGTACAGGCGCTTGCCGGCTTGCTCGTTGGCGGTGAGGTCGAGGGCAAAGGCCGAAGGAGCAAACACCAGGCTAGCAAGCAGGGCCAGCATTGTGCCCATGGCTCTGCTAGCCTGTTGCCGGCGATGAGGCCGGCAGCACCCGCACACGGCCGCCCAGGTATTCATGATGCTCACCGCCCTGCCAGTGGCTGAGTCAGCAGCTGCATGCGCTGGGCAATCGCTGCGGGCGGTGCATCCGGGCGGATCTTGCTCCAGCGCTTGCCCGCCACGTCACCGGCAATCAGTTGCGTCGAGTGCTGCTCGGGGCTGGGCAGGAACTGACCGATACGGCCTAGCACCAGGTCGACATTGGCCTTGTCACCGGTCAGGAACAGCCAGTTCGGCCCAGCCACCCCCTGTTTCTCGGCAAATGCCTTCAGCGCCTCGGGGGTATCGTTCAGCGGGTCACTGCTGATCGACACGAAGGTCACCTGGCTGGCCAACTCTGGCCCCATGGCCTCGCGCACTTCGCGCAATTTGCGGGTAATCAGCGGGCAGGCGTCGGTGCAGTGGGTGAAGATCACGTTGAGCATCACCACCTTGTCCTTGAGCACGTCGCTGTAAAAGCGCAGCTCGCGGCCGTTCTGGTCCTTGAGCACGGTGTCGGTGAACCAGGTTTGGGCATCGCGGGTGCCGCCGCCACTGGTCATCGCCTGCGGTGCCGGCTGCGGCGCTGGGGCTTGCGGGGCATGGCCTTCGTGGGCGAACGCCACCGAGGCGAGGATCCACAAGCAGCCGCCCAGCATCAGCCAGTCAAAACCACGCATGCTGGTGCGGCGTGAGGTTACAGTACTCATGGTTGCACCTCGTGATGGTCGGCAATTGCCGTGCTCTTGGCATGCACCCGGCGGGCGCTGAGGCGGTTGATTTCTTCAATCAGTACCGCCGGGTCGGTGAAGCCGTAGTAGCGCGTCCAATGCCCGCTGCGCCCGTCACCCACCAAGATCAGCGGCGGGTGCTGGCTAAGGTCGGCACTGAAGCTGCCCAAGCCTTTGAGGGTTTCGGTGATTGCGTAAGGGGTGCCGGTCAACCAGCTCCAGCCCGGCCCCTTCTGGAAGGCCTTGGCGTAGTTTTGCAGGCGATTGGCGTCATCGCGCTGCGGGTCGACGCTGATCGACACCAGGTGAATCTCGTCGCCTACCCGCCCACCCAGTTGCTGCTGGACCTTGCCCATGATCGACGACACCACCGGGCACACCGTGGTGCAGCTGGTGTAGATGAAGCCCATGACCACCAGGTGGTCGCCCACCAGGTCTTTTTCCAGGCGCACTGGCATGCCGTCCTGGTTCAGCAGCGCCACATCGGCAAAGCGCACGCTGGCCTTTTCCTGGCGCGCCGCTGGCGGCTGTTCGGCGTGGCCGTTGTGGTCGTGGCCGCCGTGGGCCAGGGCTAGGTTGCTGGCAAACGCCAGGCTCAGGGCCAGCAGTTTGAAAGAATGCTTGTGGTTCATCGCACATTCCTCACGTCGGTCTGGGAAGCGTTGGACGCTGCGGCCGGCAGGACGCGCAGGCTGGTGTAGTTTTCTTCGGCAAACTTGCGCCCCAGCGACGGCGACTGCACATGCAGGTACCAGGCGCCGGCTTCGGGCAGGCTCAAGGCCGCTTGGTAGATGCCCTCACCCACCTCCTCCAGCTGCAGGTTGCGCGGCATCGAGGTAGGCGCCAGGAAATAGCGCAGGCTCAGGTCACTCAGGCCCAGGCGCGGCTGGCCGTCGTCGCCGACGATACGCACCCGGGCGGTAATGGCGCTGTGCTGCGACAACGGCCGGTCCAGGCCGATGAACTCGGCATAGGCGCGCTTGCGCTTGCTGGCATTCGGCGCGGCGACTACATCGGTGCTGAAGCAGTGGATGATCTGCGGCTGGTTAAGCAGGAAAGCCACGTCGAACTTGCCGGAAGCCGGCAGCTTCACCGTCGAGCCGTACACGCCAGGCGCCACCTCGCGCAGGCTGCGGTCGACCACGATGGCCGCGCGGGCCTGGTGGCCCCGGTTGTTGTAGCCGGACATCGGCGCGTTCATGCCTTCGGCGTAGAAGTAGGTGGTGTTGTCCACCGGGTTGACTACGAACACCGAATTGTCATCGCGCGACACCGACAAGCCTTGGGCCAGCGGCAGGTCACCAGCCTGGCGCGGCGCCGCCGGGCCGGCCTCGAAGCCCTGCACGATCGGCGCGCGCCCTTCGCCCAGGCTGGCCAGGTTGATCATGCTCACCTTCGGTGACGCCAAGCCACGCACGTAGGCATAGCCCTTGGTGAAGGTCAGCTGGTACGGTTCGGCCGCCACCGGAATATGGTGGATCAGCTTGTCGGTACTGGCATCGATCACCAGGGCCTGGTTCTCCAGGGTATTGAGCACAATGCCGTAGCGGCCATCACTGCTGAAGCGCATCGGCCCCAAACCCTGCTGGGCCTGGACGGTGTGACGCAAGGTGTGGTTGCGGGCATCGAACACGCGCACGCTGCCCTCCTGGCCATCGACCACGTACACCGCCTGGGACAGCGCCGAATAGCTCACCGACAACGGGTGCGGGCCAACCTTGATGGTCTTGGCCAGGCGCATTTCCGCGATGTCGATGACGCTTAGGGTACCGCTGTCGCGGTTGCTCACGTAGGCAAAGCGCGAGTCGGCGCTAAAAGCGATTTCGTGGTGCCCGCTGCCGGTGTTGAAGGTTTTCAGAGTGCTGCGCCCCGGCACGTCGATCACGGTTACCCCGCCTTTGGCCGGGTCGCTGCTGTTGTTGCCTACCCACAGCCGGTGCTGGTCCGGCTGCAGGGCCACCCGCAGCGGCTGGTCACCGGCGTCCAGGTCGACCACGCGGGTAAAGGTTTCGGTGTCGATCACCGAGACCTTGCCTCGCTCGGGGATAGACACGAACACCTGCTTGTCGTCAGCGGTGGCCACCCAGTCCATAGGCTGCCCAGGCAGGTCGATGCGGGCCATGGTGCTGGTCACGCCGCCCACCGACACGGTGGGGTCGATTACCGTCAGGCTGGCGTCCTTGTTCAGCATCAACAGGAAGTAGCTGTTCAGGTCGAGCAATGGCCGGGCACCGATGCTGCTTTTGAGAAACAGCGCGACACGGGCTTTGCAGCTTTGGTCGCGGTCGCCCACCGGGGCCGACTGCGCCGGGTCGATCCACGCCCCCGGCGCCATGCCTGACAGCGGCTGGCCGCTGGTCTGGTCGCTGACCTTGAAGCGGATACTGGCAAAGTTGCCTTCCTGCAGCTCGCCGCCGGCCAGCGGCCGGGCCTCGAACTCCACGGTTACCCCGTCCCGGCTGAGCCGGTGCAGGGCCTGCGGCTGGGCAGGCTGCTGCAACAGCTCCCGCGGATCGCACCAGAGCTTTTCATACGCCATGCCCAGGCCGATCAGCGCTACCCCCAGTACTACCCCCAAGTAAGCAGGGCGAGTCTTCTTATTCATGCTCGCGCTCCCTTTCCATCACTGCGCCGGGGCGGTTGCCGGCGGCGCTTCGTTGGTCACCCGCAAAATCCCCCACAGCCCCGAGAGGTTGCCGTAGGCGGCGTAGTCGCGGAACAGGTAGTCACCCATCACCGCGTTGGCGCCCCCGGCACTGGGCAGCATGAAGCTGAAGTGCGCCGCCGGCAGCACGCTTTCCTGGGCACCGATGTACATGGCCATCGGGTTGTAGCCGAAGCGCACCGAGCCGATACCAGGCAGGCTCAGCGGGTAGCCGTCCACGTCGCTCTTCTCGGCCTGGTAGTTGTGCAGAGGCCACACATGGCCGTCCAGTTGGTAGACCATGCCGCGGCTGCCACCACTGGGCATCACGATATGGTTGCGCACCGGTTGCCCAGGCTTGGCGTACAGCACTGGGGTTTGCGGGTCGCCACCAACCAGGGCGTTGGCGTAGGCCATGTGGGCATTGGGTACATCGCCAAAGCCCAGGCCTGCGGCACGGCCGAATGGCGAGTCGGGGGCCATGCCGAAGCGCAGCCACAGCGGCTCGGTCTTGTAGTTGACCGCCATGTTGCCGTTGTCCTGCGGGTCGCCGGCAGCGCCATTGCCTTCGGTGTTGATGCCCTCAACCGGGCGGCCATCGGCCCAGCGCATGTTCAGCGCACGCTGCCACACCGTGACGAAGTCGCGGTAGTCCGGTTGGCCGCTGACCTTGACCGTGGCCTGGGCACGGGTCGCCGTGTCTTCGGTCCAGGTGGCGGTTTGCGGCAGGATGCTCATGGCTCCCACCAGGCCTTTTTGCGGCTGCTTGATGAAGTCCGACGGGGTCAGGTTGAGGCCGCCGAACTCGATGGCCGTGGTGTTGATGTTGTCCACCGTACGGCCCAGCTGCGACACCGGTTTGCCTTCACGTTCCAGGTGGCCGGCATAGTACTGGTAGGTGCGGGTTGGGTAGGCGCCGCTGGTACCGGCACGCGGTGCTACGGTTTGCACCGGGTTCAAGCCAACGTTGGCGCCGTCGGACTTGGTGATGTCATAGGCCAGCAGTTGCGCATGCAGGCCCACGTGGCTGGATGGGCGCATCAAGTTGTTGGCAAAGGCGGTGGAGCCCTCGCTGCCGAACCGGTCGCGCTTGACCACGTTGTGCATTACCGCCGTGCTCGGCAGGTCTGGCATCACCAGGGGCAGGCGGTTTTCCAGGGTAATGCTGATACAGTCGCCAGCGTTGGCACGCAGTACCAGTGGCTCTACCGGGACACCCGCCTTGAGCTTGCCGGTGGTGGCATCCAGGTCCGCCTTGCGCACGTACAGGATCGCAGTCGGGTCGTGCAGCGGCGCGCTGTGGCCACCGATGGTGAAGGGTTCACCATCTTCGGGGTCTACCCCACTTACCAGCGGGATGGCGGTCTTGCGGCTGTTGAACACCAAGGTGCCGCCAGTGGCCTTCAGCGCACCGCCAACATGCTGGCCGATACCGGCCGGGTCGTTGATGCTGACGCCGTTGCGGTTTTCAAGGATGTCGTTGGCCAGCGCCGCGACGATGTCGTAGTTGCGCTTGACCGTGGTGCGGCTGCCGATGCCGTTGGGGTTGGCCGTGGTTTTCGGGCAGATGCCATCAAAGTTCACGGTGTTGCGCATGGCCACCGGCTGCGGGTTGTTGGGCAGTGGGAACAGGTCGGGACGTTGCGCGGTGTAGTTGCGCATGATGCCCCAAATGCCGTTCCAGTAGCCTTCCAGGGCGGCGTCCAGCGAGTACAGGTAGTCGCCGTTGGTGGCGGCCGAACTGGAGATCATCGACACCGGTGCCATGAAGCCCAGCTGCTCGGAAATACCGATCATCTGCGACGACTTCCAGCCCGAGTTGGAACTGTTGCCGTAGCCAGTCCCGTTTTGCAGCCACTTCACGCCGTGCAGGGTGACGTTGTGCTCCTCTTCATGGCCACCGGCGTGCATGCGCAGGCGCACGTTGTCACCGGAGTAAGTGCGCAGCATCGGCGTGAACGGGTCGCCCGGTTCGCTGCCGGCCTTGTTGATGTGCGGTGGGAACAACGTGGTGCCACCGGTTGGGCCGACCGCCGAGGTGATCGCCGAAGGCGCCAGGTTCATCGCCGGGATGGCGCGGTCGGTACGGGTTTGCAGGGCATAGCTGAGGTCGCCGGCCAGGCCGTCGGCCTGCATGCCACGCTTGCCGTCGGGGCCGACCTTGTTGGGGTCGAACACGCGCAGGGCCAGTGGCTCGTTGCGGTAGTTGACGACGAACATGCCTGGGTCATCCACCGAGATCGCTTGCGGGCAAGGCCGGCTTGGGCAGCCGGGGTTGATGCCGCCACGTTCCTCGACAATGGCCTCCAGCAGGTTCGACGCCTTGCCGCGCACCGGCGGGTTGATGGCGTAGCGGAAGCTGTCGGCAGTGGCCGGGTACGACTGCGCATTAGGCACGCCGTCCGGCCCGGCACCTACGTACACCCCGGCTTCATAGGCATGCTGGAAGTCGCTGTACTCCAGGAAGAACTCACGGTAGCTGTCGTTCTTGCCGTCGCCATCGTGGTCGCCAGTCTGGATCACCGCCTGCCACGAGGTTGGGCCGCCATCCTGGCGCGTGGCCGGGTTGTACAGCTGCTCGCCGGTTTCGGCGTGGTACCAGGTGGAGTTGGCCGGTTCGGCCAGCACGGTGGCATACAGCCCCAGTTGCTGGTGGGTCGATGGGCCAAGGTGGTCATGGGTGAAAATGGTGCCCAGGCCACGGTCGACGTTGTGCACGTTGACCAGCGGGTCGGCGAACCAGCGCTGCATGGCGGTGCGCGCGCCCAGCCAGTCGGCCCGACCGAAGCGACCAAAGTACGGGTGCTGCTTGGCTTGCGGGCAAGCAGCGGTGCCGTCGCGGGTGTCCCCTTCGGTGCAGCCGTTGTAGGTACGAATGGCACGTATCCGCTCGACCACGCTGCCGGGCGAGAGAATACCGTCTTCGTAGTTCCAGCCGTTGGCCGAGCCGTCAGCGGCGGTCAGGTCCCACTTGGGCAGGTGGATGTGCTGGCCGATGACGTCGGTTGGGGTGCGCACCTGGTAGTCGTCCATCTCATAGATGTTCGGGATCAGGTTGGTGTGCTGGTACATGGTGCAGTCGAAGGTGTTCATGCGCATCACCAGCGGCTCAGGCGGGCGCTGCTTGGTGATCACCGGCCAGGCGTCTTCCCACAGGGCGATGATGCGCGCTTGCGGGAAGTGGTAGCCGACCTTGTTGTATACCGCATCGAACTGGATGTTGGCGCCCTTGTAGATGCGTGGGCGGTCGGCGGTGAAGGCCGAGGCGCCACGGAAGTTCAGGCCTGCCGCGCTCTCGCCACTGAAGAACTCGCCTACCCCCGAAGCCTGGGTCAGGCGTTTGCCGCGGTCATCCATGCACGGCTCGTAGAACGGCGCGCCGGCAGTGGGCAAGGCGCCGTTGGTGCGGAACGCCTTGGCTACCGGCTCGCTGCCAGGGATCAGGGCAAAACTTGGGTGTTCGGCCATGGCGTGGAATTGCATGGCCGCCTGCTCGACATCAGTGCCCTCTTCCGGCAGGTAGATCGGCTTGGCCTTGTTCACCACCTTGGTGAAGTCCAGCTTGGTGGTAATGGTTTCCGCTTCGCCGCCGGCGGACATGCCATCCAGCGCATGCCGGCCCAGGCCGCCGTCCCAGCCGTCGACCTGGTTCGGGTCGAGGTTGGCCCACAGCGCCTTGCCGCTTTCTTTTAGCTGCCGCGCCATGGCCGGGTCGAGCATGTCCAGTGGCGGGGTGGGTGGGCGGTTGCCCACGCTGCTTTCCATGCCGCCAATCCAGAACGGGTAGCCTGGGTTTTTCAGGGTGCCGTCTGCGTTGCGGTTGGCGTCGGTACGGTCGACCAGCGCCAGCGAGCCGATGGCCTTGCGCACCGGCGCCTGGTTGGCGTGGTCGTCATCACCTTCCTCTTCGTCCTCGTGGTCATCGTCATCATTGGCGGCGACCAGCGTTTCGGAGAGCTTCGGTACCACCACTACCTTGCCTGGCATCGGCGCCATGGCCTTGCCGGGCAGCGGCACGATGGCCGGGATCGGCGTACCGGCAACGATCTCGCCATCGGGCAGCGCCCGGGCGCCAACCGCCGGTTTACCGCTGCGCAAGGCGAACGGGGTGCTGTGGAAGCCATTCTCGCCCTGCCCGCTCACCTCTAGGCGGGTGCCTTCCTCGAACACGTCATGCACCCGCCACATGGCCCACATGCCTTGGGCGAAGTGCGGGTAGAAGTGGCAGTGGTAGATGGCGTCGCCCGCCACCCGGTTGCGGTTGCCCGAGCCGCCGTTGGCGATTTCGTAGGTGTAACCCACACCGGCACCGATGCCTTGGGCATCGATGTAGTCGGAGTTGTCGTCATTGGGGTTGAACAACCACTGGTGGCCATGCAGGTGGAAGATGTGCTGCTCATGGCCGTTGTGAGTATTGCGGAACTTGGTGAAGTCGCCGATGTAGCTGTGGTGCACGTTGGCAGGCTCGGCCGGGTACAGGGCCATGCTGGCCTTGACCCCGACGGCGCTGGCCGGTGGCACCTCGCCGGGGCGAATGTGCTCGAGGCCGACGTTGGCCGGCACATCCACCAGGGTGCCGACGTCGCCGACGGTGTGTGCACTGAGGAAGAACTCTTCGTAGGCGCACGACAGGCAGTCGTGCATCGGGCCCACGCCCAGGCGGTTGGCGACCACTTCGGCGCCCATGCCACCAGAACCGTAGTTGATCATGAACGAGTCGCGAGTGGGTTCCAGCACATGGCCCATCACCGGGTCGGCCCAGTAGCCAGGGAACGCCTGGGTGCCGGCGACTTCGTCAGCGAACTGCGAGGCGAAGTCGCGGAACGCCTCCAGGCGGTTGGGCAGCGCCGGGTTGCGCTTGCCCATGTTTTCCAGCGGGTAGGTGGATTTGGGGAAGCTGCCGTCGGGGTTGGGGCCCATGACGATGGCATCGGTTTCGCTGTTGATGATTTCGTTGCCGTTGACCATGGCAATGATCGGCTTGCCGGCCTTGCCCTCGGTGATCCACGGCTCCACTTGCGGGTAGCGGGCTTCGTAGTCGATCACTGGCTGGCCGGTAGCAGTGCGGCCGGTGGTGGCCAGGCGCATTTCTTCTTCGGTGAGGGTGTTGCGGTAGGTGCGGCCGAGCTTGGGCACCACCACCACTTGGCCGAACAGGCCGTTGGCGACGTTGCCCGCCGTGCCCTCGCCGCCGAAGGTGGCAGCCTTGCTGGTGGCAGCGAACGCGCCCTCGCGCTCGGCGTACAGGGTATAGCTGCGGGTGCTGCCGGGGCTGACGAAGAAGTTGCCGTTACGCCCGGTGTAGGCGGAGATGTCGGCGATGCTGTTGACCGCCTGCATGCCGTTGACCTGGAAGCCGACCATGCGCTCGGCCACTTGCTCATCGGCAACAAAGCCTTCGGCGGCTTGGTTTTCCAGCTCCGGCCCCTCCTCCTCGCCCTCGGGTTCCTCGGCCTCGATGCCGTGCTTGTTGGGGTTGGCTTTGTAGTCGAGCAGGTTAGTCAGGTTGACCGTCAGGCAGTCGCCGGCGGCAACCCGCAGCACAATGGGCCGCGGGCGCTTGTCTGGGCGCAGGGTGACCTTGCCGGGTACCGCCGCCCCGCCGCGGCTGAGGGGGACCCTCTTGTCGTCCACCACATCCTCGCGGAGGGCGAACATCATGCCGTTGGCGTTTTGCGCACCGAGGCGATTGAACATCATGGGTTGGTCCAGTGCCACCACGTTGGCGACCAGGGTGCGCTGGCACTGCACGGCCGCCTCGCTGGTCGACTCCCAACCCAACAGGGCCAGAACGAGTGATGACAGGATGGGGCCTTTGCGTGGCGTCGACATGCTACACCTCCGGGGCACAGGAACTCTGCGTTGGAGCTGGAGCAAGGGACGTGCCAGGTGAGAATTTATCGTTTTATCAGTGGGTTGCGCTGGCAAGCGAAACAAATTGGGGAGGAACCCCCAGCGGTTTTCCCCGAATTGGGGGGGTGGGGTTGCAGGTGTTTGTCGCGGCATTTTTTGCGCCTGTGAGATCGAGCGCCGCGATAGCGGCGGCGCTCGATCTCACAGGCACCGAAAGTGTGCTGCCTAGCCAACCAAGCCGGGTACGTAGAAGTACAGGATGGACGGGGCCATCAGGCAGCCCAACCTTGTATCGAGCACCACGCCGTCGGCGAGGTGGCGGCCCCGGTCGAGCCGGCGCTGTTTCTCGGCACGCCGCCGCGACCATTCTCAACCGCAGACCGTTACGATCACGTTAACGATTGCCCAGAACCTTGCTAGAGTGCCGCATCGCCGGCCAAGGCAAAAATGCAGAATACCCCTGCAGATTTGTCGATTGTGCAGGGCAAATTCGCATGACAGGATCCTGCGATCCTCCAGCGAATTCCAGACTTCACGTGGAAAATCAATAACAAAGCAGGGAGAACGCAATGACTGCGCACGCTCACACCGCGACAACCGACCCTGTGTTGGCCGAGGTCCGTAACCAGGTCGGCCACCTGACCCTGAACCGCCCCGCCGGCCTCAATGCACTGACCCTGGACATGGTGCGCAACCTGCGCCAGCACCTCGATTTGTGGGCCGAAGACCCGCAGGTGCGCGCCGTGGTGTTACGAGGCGAGGGCCCCAAGGGGTTCTGTGCCGGTGGCGATATCCGCTCGCTGCACGACAGCTTCAAAGCCGGTGATACGCTGCATGAAGCGTTTTTCGTCGAGGAATATGCCCTCGACCTGCTCATTCATCACTACCGCAAGCCGGTACTGGTGCTAATGGACGGTTTCACGCTCGGTGGTGGCATGGGCCTGGCGCAAGGCTGCGACCTGCGCGTGGTCACCGAGCGCAGCCGCTTGGGCATGCCCGAAGTGGGCATCGGCTACTTCCCGGATGTAGGCGGCAGCTACTTTCTTTCGCGCATCCCCGGCGAACTGGGCATTTACCTGGGCGTCAGCGGTAGCCAAATTCAGGCGGCCGATGCGCTGTACTGCGGCCTGGCCGACTGGTACCTGGTCAGTGACCAGCTGGCGGCCCTCGACCAAGGCCTGGACCAGCTGCATTTTGGCGACCAGCCACTTAAAGACCTGCAAAACCTGCTGGCCAAACTCGGCACCCAGGCGCTCGACGATGCACCCCTGGAAAAACTGCGCCCAGTCATCGACCACTTCTTCGCCCTGCCCGATGTGTCGGCCATCGTCGAGCAATTGCGTGCTGTCAGCATTGGCGACAGCCACGCCTGGGCCGTGGCCACCGCCGACCAGCTGGAAAGCCGCTCGCCGCTGGCCATGGCGGTTACGCTGGAGATGCTGCGCCGTGGTCGCCAACTGGGCCTTGAGGACTGCTTTGCCATGGAGCTGCACTTGGACCGCCAGTGGTTCCAGCACGGCGACATCATCGAAGGCGTGCGTGCGCTGATCATCGACAAGGACAAGCAGCCACGCTGGAACCCGCCGACCCTGGCCGCACTGCAACGCCAGCGGGTCGACCAATTCTTCGAAGGCCTGTGAGGCCGGGAGCACACCCATGCAAGACCTGGAACTGAGCGAAGAACAAATCATGATCCGCGACATGGCCCGGGACTTTGCCCGTGGCGAGATCGCCCCGCATGCCCAAGCCTGGGAAAAGGCCGGCTGGATCGACGATGGCGTCGTGCGCAAGATGGGCGAACTGGGCCTGCTGGGCATGGTGGTGCCGGAAGATTTTGGCGGCAGCTACACCGACTACGTCGCCTACGCCCTGGCTGTGGAAGAGATCGCCGCCGGCTGCGGCGCCACCGGGGCGATGATGAGCATTCACAACTCGGTGGGCTGCGGCCCGCTGCTGGCCTACGGCACTGCCGAACAGCAACAGCAGTGGTTGCCGCGCCTGGCCAGCGGCGAGGTGATTGGCTGCTTCTGCCTGACCGAACCACAGGCCGGTTCCGAGGCGCACAACCTGCGCACCCGCGCCGAGCTGGTCGATGGCCAGTGGGTGATCAACGGCGCCAAGCAGTTCGTCAGCAACGCCCGCCGCGCCGGGTTGGCGATCGTCTTCGCGGTGACCGACCCGGAGCTGGGCAAAAAAGGCCTGTCGGCGTTCCTGGTGCCCACTGACAACCCAGGCTTCAAAGTTGACCGCAGTGAGCACAAAATGGGTATTCGTGCCTCCGACACCTGCGCAGTCACCTTCGACAACTGCCGCATCCCCGCCGCCAACATCCTCGGTGAGCGTGGCAAAGGCCTGGCCATTGCCCTGTCCAACCTCGAAGGCGGCCGTATCGGCATTGCCGCCCAGGCCTTGGGCATTGCCCGCGCCGCGTTCGAGGCGGCGCTGGTTTACTCACGTGATCGGGTGCAGTTCGGCAAGCCGATCAACGAGCATCAGAGCATTGCCAACCTGCTGGCCGACATGCAGGTGCAAGTGAACGCCGCGCGGCTGCTGATCCTGCATGCCGCCCGCTTGCGCAGCGCCGGTAAACCGTGCCTGTCGGAGGCTTCGCAAGCCAAGCTGTTCGCCTCGGAAATGGCCGAGCGGGTGTGCTCGATGGCGATCCAGGTGCATGGCGGGTATGGCTACCTGGAGGACTACCCGGTCGAGCGCTATTACCGCGATGCACGGATCACGCAGATCTATGAGGGGTCGAGCGAGATCCAGCGGATGTTGATTGCGCGGGAACTGAAGCACTACCCGCTGTAACGGCAAGGCAACACGTTTTTTTGTGGGAGCGGGCATGCCCGCGAAGCAGGCGACGCGGTGGATGGCACCGGCTTTGCCGGTGTTCGCGGGCAAGCCCGCGCCTACAGAAAGCAAAATTACCTGTCAGCGCCAATAACGCGAATCATCCACCACTTTGGCATGCCCTTCGAACAACGCCGGCAGCTGCTCCTTGAGGTAATCAATCCAGGTGCGCACCTTGGCGTCCAGGTAATGCCGTGACGGATAGATGGCGTACAGCGCACTTTCGCGCAGGCGGTACGGCGCCAACAGCCGGCACAAGCGCCCCTGCTCGATCGCTTGGCTGGCGGTATAGAACGGCAACAGGCCAATGCCCATGCCCAGCTCGCTGGCCACCAGCATGGCGTCGGCGACGTTGGTGGAGAAACTGTCGTTCGGCGCGATCACACACTGGTCAACCCCTTGCGGGAACACCCAGTCGCCTTCGTACATCGGGTAAGCCATGCGCAGGCAGCGATGGTGGTGCAAGTCTTCTGGGCGCTCCGGTACACCATGGGCATCCAGGTACCCGGGGGCCGCGCAGGGGATGCTGAAAATGTTGCCCAGCGGCACGGCGATCAGTTGCGAATCCGGCAACGCGCCATCAACGGTAATCACCACGTCATGCCCCTCGGCCAGCGGGTCGGGATTGCGCTGAGACAGGGTCAACTCGATCACTACCTCCGGGCACAACGCGTTGTAGCCGGCCACCAGCGGCATCAGCAACAGCCCCATCCCGTGCGGGCAATGCAAACGCAAGCGGCCACGAGGCGTGAGGTGTGCGCCACGCGCTTCGCCCACCGCTTCTTCGGTCAGCAACATGATCTGCCGCGAGCGCTCAAGAAACCGCTCGCCCGCCTCGCTCATGCGCAAACGCCGGGTGGTGCGGTGCAGCAAGCGGGTCTGCAGCTGGTTTTCCAGCTCGGCGACGATGCGTGACACCTGCGCCGCGGAAATGTCCAGGGCATTGGCAGCCGCAGCGAAACTGCCGCATTCCACCACACGGGCGAAGGTACGCATGGCATGCAGCATGTCCATGAAGGGTGCTCCTTGATCGGCGTTATTCTTGCGTTATAGGCAGGAATCTATCACGGCTTAGCCCATTTATTGTGGATGACCAATGAATAGATCATTGGCCATTCATTGAAAAAGGACCCCGCCATGAAACGTTCGATCGTTGTTCTTGCTGTTGCCGCTGCCCTCACCTCGTTCGGCGCGTTTGCCGATGCGGGCAAAAACCAGCCAGTCAGCAGCAACTATGAATACGGCATGCCGCTGGACGTGGCCAAAGTCATCTCCATCACCCCAGCCAGCAACGCCACCGACTGCCAGGTGGGTACCGCACACATGGTGTATGTCGACCACCAGGGCCAACAGCGCGAAATCGACTACCGCGAAATGGGTAACTGCTCGCAGCACTAAGTCAGGCCAGCACGTGGGTGATCCAGGCCACTTGTTGGTTGAAGTCGTCGATTTTCGCTTGAGGCACCGCATCGCGGGCTCGCTCGAAGTTGGCCAAGGTCTGCTGCTTCTGCCGTAGCATGCGCCGCCACTTGACCAGAAACGCCTCGCTTTTCTCCTGCAACAGCACCGGGCCGAAGTACAGCTGTTCAGCGCTGTAGACCGCCGCGCCGGGCTCTGCGACGATGATTTCGTAGTCGAAGCGGTTTTCGCGCAGCAGTTCTTCGCTGACGATCCGCCACCCATTGCCCACCAACCACTGGCGCAATTCGCGTTCAGCGCCATTGGGCTGCAACACCAGGCGCGACACGCCCGCCAGGCGCTGCTTGCCGGCCTCGAGGATGTCGCACATGGTGTCGCCCCCCATGCCGCAAATGCTCACCACCGAGATACGGTCGCCCGGCTCGACTGCGGCAAGGCCATCGGCCAGGCGCACAGTGACGCGGCCCTCCAGGCCGTTTCTGCGCACGTTGCGCTGGGCCGAGGCGAACGGCGTTTGCGCCACCTCCCCCGCTACTGCCGCCTCCAGCACGCCGCGCAGCAGCAAGGCCACCGGCAGGTAGCCATGGTCCGAGCCAATGTCGGCCAAGCGCGCGCCCTGCGGCACATGGGCTGCCACGCGCTCCAGGCGCCTGGACAATGTCTGTTCGTTCAAGGTAAACCCCTGGCTTTGCAATGGGGCGCGATTCTGACGGCGAACGCAGCGCATTTCAAACACTGGGGCGCCCTCGACCGGGCCGGTGCGCTCGCGTAGGCTTGCCGCTTTCCTTCCGTTGCAAGGCAAAACACACCATGGCAAATGCAGACATCATCTACACCCCGGACCCGGATGCCGAGTCGATTTCGTCCGACGTCGCCGAATTCAACGGCGTACTGGTCACCACCCAGATCCCGACCCACGCCGATGGCAGCCTGGCGCTGGGCGGCATCGTCGAGCAGAGCGAATGCACCCTGCAGGCGCTGAAGGTGGCACTGGAGAAGGCCGGCAGCGGCATGGACCGCGTGCTGCACCTGACCATCTACCTGACCGACATGGCCGACCGTGCGGCGTTCAACGAGGTGTACCAGCGTTTCTTCAGCAAGCCCTGGCCGGTACGCGCCGCCGTAGGCGTGGCCGAGTTGGCGTTCGAAGGCATGCGCGTGGAAGTGACCGCAATGGCCGCCAAGCGTTAAAGGCATGCGCAACCCTTGTAGGAGCGGGCTTGCCCGCGAACACGGGCGAAGCCCGTGCCAACCCCCGCGGTGCCTGCTTCGCGTGCAAGCCCGCTCCTACAATTTGCGCGTAATCTACAAGCTAGCCACCTCTGGGCAGCCCAATGATGCCGCCAGCCCGTTTCGCCGCTACAATGCCCGCCTAAACCGTGACAGCCCGAAAATATAACGACATGTCCCTTCCAAAGAATCACCTGGAACTGCTCAGCCCTGCCCGTGACGTGGCCATCGCCCGTGAGGCGATCCTGCACGGCGCTGACGCCATCTACATCGGCGGCCCCAGCTTCGGTGCGCGCCATAACGCCTGCAACGAGGTCAGCGATATCGCTGAACTGGTCGAGTTCGCCCGTCGCTACCACGCACGCGTGTTCACCACCATCAACACCATCCTCCACGACAACGAGCTGGAACCCGCGCGCAAGCTGATCCACCAGTTGTACGACGCGGGTGTCGACGCGCTGATCGTGCAGGACCTGGGGGTGATGGAGCTGGACATCCCGCCAATCGAGCTGCACGCCAGCACTCAAACAGACATCCGCACCCTGGAACGGGCCAAGTTCCTCGACCAGGCCGGTTTCTCGCAGCTGGTACTGGCCCGTGAGCTGAACCTGCAGCAAATCCGCGCCATTGCCGCCGAAACCGACGCGGCCATCGAGTTCTTCATCCACGGGGCGCTGTGCGTGGCGTTCTCCGGCCAGTGCAACATCTCCCATGCGCAGACCGGCCGCAGCGCCAACCGTGGCGACTGCTCGCAAGCCTGCCGCCTGCCCTACACCCTGAAGGATGACCAGGGCCGCGTGGTGGCGTTCGAGAAGCACTTGCTGTCGATGAAGGACAACAACCAGACCGCCAACCTGGCCGATCTGGTCGATGCCGGCGTGCGCTCGTTCAAGATCGAGGGCCGCTACAAGGACATGGGGTATGTGAAGAACATCACCGCCCACTACCGCAAAGAGCTCGACGCAATCCTCGAAGGCCGCCCGGCGTATGCCCGTGCGTCCAGCGGCCGTACCGAGCACTTCTTCCTGCCCGACCCGGATAAAACCTTCCACCGTGGCAGCACCGACTACTTCGTCACCGACCGCAAAGTCGATATCGGTGCCTTCGACTCGCCAACCTTCACCGGCCTGCCGGTGGGCGTGGTGGAAAAGGTCGGCAAACGTGACATGCAGGTGGTTACCGATGTGCCGTTGACCAACGGCGACGGCCTGAACGTGCTGGTCAAGCGCGAAGTGGTGGGCTTCCGGGCCAACATCGCCGAGCCGCGTGGCGAGTTCGAGGAAGACGGCCACAAGCGCTACCGCTACCGCGTCGAACCCAACGAAATGCCCGAAGGCCTGTACAAGCTACGGCCCAACCACCCGCTGTCACGCAACCTCGACCACAACTGGCAGCAGGCCCTGCAACGCACCTCTTCCGAGCGCCGGGTGGGCGTGGAATGGCACGCGGTACTGCGCGAGCAGCGCTTGCTGCTGACCCTGAGCAGCGAAGAAGGTATCAGCGTGCAAGTGGCGCTGGACGGCCCGTTCGGCGCGGCCAACAAACCGCAGCAGGCACTGGACCAGTTGCACGACCTGCTCGGCCAGCTGGGTACCACGATGTACCACGCCGACAGCATCCAGCTGGATGCGCCGCAGGCCTACTTCATCCCCAACTCGCAGCTCAAGGCCTTGCGCCGCGAAGCCATCGAGGCGCTAACCGCAGCACGCGTGCAGGCGCACCCGCGTGGCGCGCGCAAGGCTGAGACCACGCCGCCGCCGGTGTACCCCGAATCGCACCTGTCGTTCCTGGCCAACGTCTACAACCAAAAGGCCCGCGACTTCTACCACCGCCATGGCGTGCAGCTGATCGATGCCGCCTACGAGGCCCATGAAGAGCATGGCGAGGTGCCGGTGATGATCACCAAGCACTGCTTGCGCTTCTCCTTCAACCTGTGCCCCAAGCAGGCCAAGGGCGTGACGGGCGTGCGCACCAAGGTGGCACCGATGCAGCTGATTCAGGGTGATGAAGTGTTGACCCTGAAGTTCGACTGCAAGCCGTGCGAAATGCATGTGATCGGCAAGATGAAGAACCACATCATCGACCTGCCGACCCCAGGCAGCGCAGTGGCCCAGGTGGTCGGGCATATCAGCCCGGAAGACCTGTTGGAAACCATTCCGCGCGGGCCGCATTGACCGGGTAGCTCAGCCGTTCAGCGTATTTGGTGCTTGTGCAGCAACCGGTAAAACGTCGGTCGCGAAATGCCTAGCACCTTGGCCGCCACGCTCAGGTTGTCGCTGTGCCGGTTGAGCACATCGCACAGTGCCTGGCGCTCCGCGCGGTGCTTGTACTCTTCCAGCGTGCCCAGCGGCTGTTGCTGCTGGTCGAGGGCCTGCAACCCCAGGTCCTGCGCCTCGATCTGCCGCCCTTCGGCCAGCACCAGCCCGCGGCGCACCCGGTTGGCCAGCTCGCGTACATTGCCTGGCCAGTCATGCCGCCCCATGGCCGCCAGGGCATGGTCGCTGAACGAACGCGGCCGGCGCCCGGTTTCCAGGCTGTAGAAATGGGCAAAGTGGCTGGCCAGCATGGACAGGTCGCCATGCCGGTCGCGCAGCGGCGCGGTCACCACCTGCAACACGTTCAGGCGGTAATACAAGTCTTCGCGAAAGCGCCCTTGCTCGATGGCCCGCTCCAGGTCCACGTGGGTCGCCGCCAGCACCCTGACATCCACCGGGATCGGCTGGCTACCGCCCACCCGCTCGATATGCTTTTCCTGCAGAAAGCGCAGCAGGTTGGCCTGCAGCTCCAAGGGCAGGTCACCGATTTCATCGAGGAACAGGGTGCCACCATGGGCCGCTTCGATGCGCCCAGCCTTGCGCTGGTGCGCGCCGGTGAAGGCGCCCTTCTCATGGCCAAACAGCTCGGACTGGATCAGGTGCTCGGGGATCGCCCCGCAGTTAATGGCGATAAACGGCTGGTCGCTGCGCTGTGACTGACGGTGCAAGGTGCGCGCCACCAACTCCTTGCCGGTGCCGCTCTCCCCGCGGATCAACACGGGCGATTCGGTGGGTGCCAATTTACCCAGCAGCTTGCGCAGCTCACGAATCGGGCGGCTTTCACCGAGTAACTCATGGGTGGCGTCGTCCACCCTTGGCGCGCCCCTGCCGCCGCGCAGCCGCGCCATGCCGAAGGCCCGGCCCAGGGTGACCTGCACCCGGGACACGTCGAACGGCAGGGTGTGGAAGTCGAAGAACCATTCACAGACAAAGTCGCCGACCGCCGGCATGCGCAGCTGTTCGGCGCTGAGCACGGCAATCCATTCGGTGTTGCTGCGCTTGATCATGTCCTTGACCGCGTCGGGGTGCCGCAGGTGCGAAGCCTGCAAACGCAACAGGCCCACATCGCAAGGATGGTCCAACGCGGCACCGAGCATGCAGCTGTGCACATCCCAGCCTGCGCTGCACAGGCCTGGCAACAAACGGTGGCAATCGTCGCAGGGGTCGACGATGAGCAAACGGCGTTGGGTGGCAGGCTGCTGCATAACCGATCCTTGGCGCCATTTTTTGGTTTTTTGAAGTAAAACAGCAAGTTGTGGCGCCCAATTAACAGTAGCAACGAAGTTGACGGTTCCCAGTACCGTCTGTCTGCCCAGGCATTTTTTTACACGCCGTCACGGGAATTTTCGCACTTTATCGACATCACATGGCGGCGTAGGCAAAAACCGATTCAACCCTGACAAAAATTTTTACAGCTAATGTGTGACTTGCCCCCAGACAACGAGCATCAGTACACATAACCCCGCGCTGCACTTCGCGATTACCGAGGCGACTTTGAAGCAACGCGGACTTTACTTCGATGTTTGGGACCATAGAGAGACCGAACCATGAATGCCCCGCTCCGTGTCAACGAAGCACTGCTGATTGCCGACCACGCCTTCGAACCCTTCCAGTGCGTAGCCTGGGATGCACCCAACGGTACTGGTGAACTGAGCCTGGCAGTGATCGACCGGACCAGCACCCGCATCGGCAGCAAGCAAGTGTCCTCGCGTATCTATTCCGACCCGGCCCAGTGGGCCAGCTTGATTGAGGAAGTGCGCGCCGAACTGTGTGAGAAAGGTTACGACCTGCAACCGTGGTCGATGCCGAAATAATAACGGCCGGTAAACCAAGTGCGTGCACCGCCACGCACTTGTAAAACTTCGTAATTGCCGTTCTGGCAACTTCACTTATTGCGACATAGTGTCGCGCCTACACGTTTCACTCCACCACCTTGAACTGTTGCATGTGCTGGTAATCGGCCTGCAGTTGTTGCGCCAGGCGTTGCGCGCGGCCCAGGCGCACAGGCGCCAGTTCCATATCCACCAGCACAGTTTCACACGGCATAGGTTGTACGGCATTCCAATGCTGCAGGCGGCCATCGGTAAACACCAGGCAGCGCAGCGCTTGTTCTGGGTGGGCACGCTGCCGTGCCACTAACCAATGCCGAGCTTGTTCCAGCGCGGCAATTAGTGGCGTCCCGCCCCCGGCACCCAGCGCTTGCAGCCACGGTTGCAAGGCGGCCGAGGCTTTCAGGCCGTGGCGCTGCCATTGCGGCGTGCGCCCGCTGGCGGTCAGCAAGGCCAGCCGCGCGCGCTGGCGGTAGGCTTGGTCGAACAGAGCAGCCAACAACCCTTTGGTCTGCGCCAGCGCCTGGTGGCGGCGGGTCGAGGCCGAGGCATCGACAATCACCAGCCACAGCTCCGCTGGTTTGGCCTGGCGTTGCTCCCAGCACAGGTCCTGGCGCTGGCGTGGACGGCCCTTGAGCAGGGTCGGCAGCCAGGCCACCCGGCCGCTTGCGGCACTGCGCGCACGGCCCCGGTTGGCACCGTACTGCTTACCTGCGCCGGCTTTGGCATCCGCCCCTTTGGCAGTTGGCTGGGGGATGCTCAGGGCTTTTTTGCCCAGTTCGGCACCTCGCGGCGAGCACCGCTGGCCACCGGCTGCGCCGGCAATGCGCCCCAGTCGCCCTGCCCGCCCTGTTCGCCAGGCTTGCCGGCGCCTTGCTGGCCGGGCTGCTGCTCCGCTTGCTGCGGTGCTGAAGGTGGGTTGGCTTGGGGCGTTACCCGGCGGCGATGGCGCAAGGCGAACTCGGCCACCGCCTCGACATCCATTTCTTCTATGGCCACAGCGCCGCGCCAGGCACAGTGCGCGCGCGCAGCACGCAACCACACCAGGTCGGCGCGCAGGCCGTCGACCCCGGCGGCGTAGCAACGCTCGGTGATCCAGGCCAACGCCTGGTCATCCAGGGCAATGCCGGCCAAGGCGTGGCGCGCCGCCTGGCAACGCTCGCGCAATTGCCTCTGGGCTTCAGCCCATTGCCCGCAAAATGCCTGCGGATCACTGTCAAAAGCCAGGCGACGGCGAATGATCTGCTGACGCGCCTCGGGCTCGGGCAAGCCTTCCAAGGCCACGTTCAGGCCAAAGCGGTCAAGTAACTGCGGGCGCAGTTCGCCTTCCTCCGGGTTCATCGTGCCGATCAGTACGAAACGGGCACTGTGCCGGTGCGAGATGCCGTCACGCTCGACACGGTTGGTGCCACTGGCCGCCACGTCGAGCAACAGGTCGACCAGGGTATCGGGCAGCAGGTTGACCTCATCGACATACAGCACGCCGCCGTCAGCCTGTGCCAACACGCCGGGGGAAAACTGCGCCTTGCCCTGCCCCAGCGCAGCATCCAGGTCGAGCGTGCCGACCAGGCGTTCTTCGCTGGCGCCCAGCGGCAGGGTAACGAAGGGGCCCTCACCGAGCAGGTCGGCGAGGCCTCGGGCCAGGGTGCTCTTGGCCATGCCACGCGGCCCTTCAATCAGCACGCCGCCGATTTTCGGGTCGATGGCAGTCAGACACAGCGCCAGCTTCAGGTCGTCGGCTCCGACCACGGCAGCCAACGGAAATTGTACGGGTTCACTCATTTCAAGCCTGTTCCTCGCCGTCGAGCAATTGCTCCTCGAGGGCCTCGCGGTAGTCGCCCGGCGCCTGCCACAGGCCACGCTGCTGGGCCTCCAGCAGGCGCTCGGTAAGGTCGCGCAGGGCCTCGGGGTTGTGCTCGCGCATGAAGTCGCGGGTCGCCGGGTCGAGCACGTAGGCATCGGCCAGCGCCTGGTAATGATGGTCGTCGATCAAGTGCGTGGTGGCATCGAAGGCGAACAGGTTGTCGACCGTCGCCGCCATCTCGAACGCGCCCTTGTAGCCGTGGCGCTTGACCCCATCGATCCACTTCGGGTTGAGCGCGCGGGCGCGGATGACCCGGTTCAGCTCTTCTTTCAGGGTGCGGATGCGTGGCCGGTCGACCTGGCTGTGGTCGCCGTGGTAACTGGCTACGTTCGCCCCGGCCAAGGTTTCCGACGCTGCCAACATGCCGCCCTGGAACTGGTAGTAGTCGTTGGAATCGAGCAAGTCGTGTTCGTGGTTGTCCTGGTTTTGCAGTACCGCCTGTACCCTGGCCAGGCGCTGGGCGAACTGGGCGCGCGCCGGGGTACCGTCGTCGCTAGCGCCGTAGGCATAGCCGCCATGGTTGAGGTAAACCTCGGCCAGGTCGTCGCGGCTGTGCCACAGGCGCCCGTCGATGGCGTTCTGCACCCCGGCGCCGTAGGCCCCGGGCTTGGCCCCGAACACCCGCCAGCCGGCCTGGCGCGCGGCCTGCTCAGCGCCCACACCTTGCGCCTGCAACGCGGCCCGCTCGCTGCGCACGCGGGCGGCCAGGGGGTTGAGGTCATCAGGTTCGTCCAGCGCCGCCACCGCCTGCACGGCGGCATCGAACAGGCGGATGAGGTTGCCGAAGGCATCGCGGAAAAAGCCCGAAACGCGCAAGGTCACATCCACCCGTGGGCGGTCGAGCAGGCTCAATGGCAGGATTTCGAAATCATCGACCCGCTGGCTGCCGGTGGCCCACACTGGCCGCACGCCCATCAGCGCCATGGCCTGGGCAATGTCGTCGCCGCCGGTGCGCATGGTTGCCGTGCCCCACACCGACAGGCCGAGTTGGCGCAAGTGGTCGCCGTGGTCCTGCAGGTGGCGTTCAAGGATCAAGTTGGCCGAGGCGAACCCCAGGCGCCAGGCGGTGGTGGTGGGCAGGTTGCGCACGTCCACGGTATAGAAGTTGCGCCCGGTAGGCAGCACATCGAGGCGGCCACGGCTGGGTGCACCACTGGGGCCAGCGGGCACGAAACGCCCGGCCAGTGCCGCCAGCAGGCCGTTCATTTCGGCGCTGCCGCAGGCATCCAGGTTTGGCGCCACCGCGTCGCGCAGGGCCTGTAGCACATCGTGCACCGGCTGCCATTCGCTCAGCGCGGGTAACGGTGCAGTACCGCCCAGCGCCTGCTCGATCACCTGCAGCGCCAACAGCTCAAGGCGCTCGCGGGCGTCGCCACAGGTGCGCCAAGGCTCGCTGCTGATGGCCAGCAATTGCGCGGGTCGCGCGCCTTGCCACGGCAGGCCGAGTTCGCAATCGAGCGGGTCAAAGCCCGGCACCAGCGCTTTGGCCAAAGCTCGCAGCAGGCTGGCATTGCCGCCCCGCCCATCGCCGCGCTCGACGCGCAGCAGCGCCAGCAAGGTGTCCAGGCGCAACCGCCCTTGCGGCGACTGGCCGAACACATGCAGGCCATCGCGAATCTGCGATTCCTTCAGGTCGCACAGGTAAGTGTCCAGGCGCGGCAGCCACACGGCGGCATCGTCCAGTTGCTGCCCGTCCAGTTGCAGCTCGCGGTCGATGTGGTTGGCCTTGACCAAGTCGAGGATATCGCGCTGTAGCTCACGGGCACGCCGCGGGTCGAGCAGCTGCGCTTCATAGAACTCATCGGCCAACTGCTCCAGGTGGCGCAACGGGCCATAGGTTTCGGCGCGGGTCAGCGGTGGCATCAGGTGGTCGATGATCACTGCCTGGGTGCGGCGCTTGGCCTGAGCGCCCTCACCTGGGTCGTTGACGATGAACGGATAGATGTTCGGCAGCGGGCCGAGCAAGGCGTCCGGCCAACATTGCGCCGACAGCCCGACGCCTTTGCCCGGCAGCCATTCGAGGTTGCCGTGCTTGCCCACATGGATCACCGCGTCGGCGGCAAAGGCGTGACGGAGCCAGAAGTGAAACGCCAGGTAGCCGTGCGGCGGGACCAAATCAGGGTCGTGGTAGACCGCGCTGGGGTCCACTTGGTAGCCCCGCGCTGGCTGGATGCCGACGAAGGTCAGGCCAAAGCGCAGGCCGGCGACCATCAACCGGCCACTGCGGTACATAGGGTCCTGCTGCGGTGGGCCCCAGCGGTCTAGCACCGCTTGGCGGTTGGCCTCGGGCAGGCGCTCGAAGGCCATCTGGTAATCGGCCAGGCTCAGGCTTTGCGCGCAGGGGCGCTGGTCGAGGTGGTCGAGGTCGTTGGTCACCCCCCCCAGTAACTGGTGAATCAGTTGCGTGCCGCTGCCCGGCAGGTCGGCCAGCGGGTAGCCTTCAGCCTGCAGGGCCTGGAGGATGTTCAGCGCCGCCGCCGGGGTGTCCAGGCCAACGCCGTTGCCAATGCGGCCATCGCGGGTCGGGTAGTTGGCCAACACCAGGGCCACACGTTTCTGGGCATTCGGCAGGCGCGCCAGCTCGACCCAGCGGCGGGCCAGTTCGGCGACAAAATCCATGCGCTCGGGGTGGGCGCGGTAGCACACCACGTCGGACTGGCTGCGCTCGCTACGCCAGGCCATGTCCTTGAAACTGACCGGGCGGGTGATGATGCGCCCGTCCAGTTCCGGCAAGGCAATGTGCATGGCCAGGTCACGCGCGCCCAGGCCCTGCTCGCTGGCTTCCCAGCCGGGCTGGTTGTCTTGCGCGCAGATCGCCTGCAACACCGGGATGTCACGGCGGAACGGGCGCAGGTTGGGGCGTTCGGGGCTGGACAGGGCAAAACCGGTGGTATTGACCAGCACCTCGGCGCCCACCTCGTCCAGCCACGCTTCGACCTGCTCCAGGCAAGCGCTTTCCTTGAGGCTGGCCACGGCGATCGGCAAGGGGTTCAGGCCGGCAGCCTGCAGGCGCTGGCAGAACACGTCAATGAACGCCGTGTTAGCCGCCTGCAGGTGCGAGCGGTAGAACAGCAGCGGTGCCACCGGCTGCTCGGGATGCCACTGGCGGTACCAGTCCGCCAGCGTCGCGCTGCCTTTGGCCGGGTGATACACCGCCGTGCGCGGCAGCGGCTGCGGCTCGTCCCAGGCATAGTCACGGCCCAACCACTGGTTGGCTAAACAGTTGAACAGGTTGATGGCGTTGGCCTTGCCGCCCTGGCGCAGGTAATGCCATAGGCGTTCGGCCTGCGCGCCACTGACGGTGCCCAGGCCGGTCAGCTCTGGGTCCGGGCGGTCGTCGCCCGGCACCAGGATCAGCTGCACACCACGGGCGGCCAGCTCGACCAGTTGCTCGACGCCATAGCGCCAGTAGCCGACGCCGCCGTGCAGCGACACCAGGATAACCTTGGCGTGGCGCAGCACCTGGTCGACATACAGGTCGACCGAAGCATGGTTCTGCACCTGCATCGGGTTGGCCAGGCGCAGGCTGGGGAAGCCTTCGGGCAATTGCTCGGCGGTATCGGCGAGCAATGCCAGGTGCGAATCGCCGCTGCAGAGGATCACCAGCTCGGCCGGTGTCTGGCCGAGGTCGGCAATGCTGTCATCCGGCACGAAGCCGCCGGGCTGGGTCCGCAGCAGGTGCATGGGTCAGGCGCCCAGGGCCTGGCGCAGGCGCGCTTCCAGCTGGGCGGCATCGAGGTCCTGGCCGATCAGCACCAGGCGGGTGATGCGCGGCTCGTCGGCCCGCCAGGCGCGGTCGAAGTGCTTGTCGAAACGGGTCCCCACGCCTTGCACCAGCAGGCGCATCGGTTTGCCCGGGATGGCGGCGAAGCCTTTGGCACGCAGGATGCCGAACTCCACCACCAGCTGGGTCAGGGCATCGAGCAACAGGCTTTCGTCGGCCTCTGGCAGGTCGATTGAGATGGAGTCGAAGGCATCGTGGTCATGCTCGTCATGGTCGTCGCCGTCGTGGTGCGAGTCGTGGTGGGTACGGCGGCCATCGATGTGCGCCTCGGACTCGGCGCCTACGCCCAACAGTACTTCCAGTGGCAGCTTGCCGCTGCTGGCTTCGACCACTTTTACCGCTGGCGGCAGTTCTTCGGCCACTTCGGCGCGGACCTTGGCCAGCCCTTCGGCGTCGATCAGGTCGGCCTTGTTCAGTACCACCAAGTCAGCGCTGGCCAGCTGGTCGGCGAACAGCTCGTGCAGCGGCGATTCGTGGTCCAGGTTCGGGTCGAGCTTACGCTGTGCATCGACCTGGTCCGGATAGGCGGCAAAGGTGCCGGCCGCCACGGCCGGGCTGTCGACCACGGTGATGACTGCATCGACGGTGCAGGCAGTGCGGATTTCCGGCCACTGGAAGGCTTGCACCAGCGGTTTGGGCAGGGCCAGGCCGCTGGTTTCGATGAGGATGTGGTCGAGGTCGCCACGGCGTGCCACCAGCTCGCGCATGACCGGGAAGAACTCTTCCTGCACGGTGCAGCAGAGGCAGCCGTTGGCCAGCTCGTAGACCCGGCCGCTGGCTTCTTCCTCGGTGCAACCGATGCTGCACTGCTTGAGGATTTCGCCATCGATGCCCAGTTCGCCGAATTCGTTGACGATCACCGCGATGCGGCGGCCCTGGGCGTTGTCGAGCATGTGGCGCAGCAAGGTAGTCTTGCCCGAGCCGAGGAAGCCGGTGACGATGGTGACGGGGAGCTTGGCCAGTGTTTTCATGTCGCATTGCCCTTGGCAGATTGGCGCGGGCATGCAGGACGACAGCCGCGGGCCAGGCCGGCCGGGCTTGTTCGCCACCGGATCACCCCGCCCGGTTGAAAGTCGAAAACGTGACGAGGCAGGTCTCCTGGCTCGCACCGTTCCAGTTGCCTGCAGGAGCAGCAGGCTGGCGGGATGACGCCTTCCCGCGCGCTGGCGCAGTGGCTGTGTCGATCCGTTGTCGGTGCTTACAGTTGCGGGGGCAGCCGCGGCTTGTACCGCGTTCCCGTCTTAGCTTCGGCTTGGCCGAAGAACCTCGAAGTGGCAAGGCTACGCAGTGGTTGGCGGGTGGTCAACCATTGGCTCGTGTTGATTTTTCTAGCGCCTTGGGAAGTGTCTGGCGAAGGTCTTTCAGCGCCTGGGGAGTTGTATGGCGAATCTCTTTCAGCGCCTGTGAGATCGAGCGCCGTGCGGGCGGCGCTCGATCTCACAGGCGCTAAAAGACCTTCGCCAGGCAATCCCACAGGCACTCGAAAACCTCCCGCCAGGCACCTTGCTGCTCTATGCGCTCCAGAATCCCGCCCTCATACCACCTTCCCACCACCATTTCGTGACTGGCCGTTCCCGATCTGCCACGGATGTATTATGGTGGCGTGGTGCGCATATAACAGCAGCCCGAGCGATCGGGCACTTGCAAGACAATGAGGGTGTCATGAGCAACGAAAGCATTAATTGGGACAAGCTGGGTTTCGACTACATCAAAACCGACAAACGCTACCTGTCCGTATGGCGCAATGGCGAGTGGGACAAAGGCACCCTGACCGAAGACAACGTGCTGCACATCAGTGAAGGCTCCACGGCGCTGCACTATGGCCAGCAGTGCTTCGAGGGCCTCAAGGCCTACCGTTGCAAGGACGGTTCGATCAACCTGTTCCGCCCGGACCAGAACGCCGCACGCATGCAGCGCAGCTGCGCCCGCCTGCTGATGCCGCAAGTGCCAACCGAGGTGTTCATCGAAGCGTGCAAGCAAGTGGTCAAGGCCAACGAAAAATTCGTCCCACCGCACGGTAAAGGCGCCCTCTACCTGCGCCCATTCGTGATCGGCACCGGTGACAACATTGGCGTGCGCACCGCCCCCGAGTTCATCTTCTCGATCTTCGCCATCCCTGTTGGCTCGTACTTCAAGGGCGGCATGAAGCCGCACAACTTCCAGATTTCCAGCTTCGACCGCGCAGCACCGCAAGGCACCGGCGCAGCCAAGGTCGGTGGCAACTACGCCGCCAGCCTGCAGCCAGGCGCTGAAGCGAAGAAGGCCAACTTCGCCGACGCCATTTACCTGGACCCGCTGACCCACACCAAGATCGAGGAGGTCGGCTCGGCCAACTTCTTCGGCATCACCGCCAACAAAGAGTTCGTCACCCCGAAATCGGCCTCGGTGCTGCCAGGCATCACCCGCCTGTCGTTGATGGAACTGGCGCAATCGCGCCTGGGCCTGACCGTGATCGAAGGCGATGTCGAGATCAACAAACTGGACCGCTTCATCGAAGCCGGCGCCTGCGGTACCGCTGCGGTGATCACCCCGATCGGCGGCATCGAGTACAACGGCAAGCTGCATGTGTTCCACGACCTGGAAAAGGTCGGCCCGGTTACCCAGAAGCTCTACAACGAGCTGACCGGCATCCAGAGCGGTGATGTAGAAGCACCGGCTGGCTGGATCGTCAAAGTCGCCTGAGGCGTTTTAGCGGTATGAAAAAACGGGGCATGCCAGCAATGGCATGCCCCGTTTTTTTATGGGTTGACGCGAAGGGCACCGGCTACGCCGGTGTTCGCGGCTAAAGCCGCTCCTACACCAGCCAGCGCCGGGCCGCATATTCATGCAAGGCGACGCTGCATCAGCAAATGCCGGGCTTTGTCGAAGGCCCAGTTGTACAGCACGGTGTAGGGCAAGATGATCACGAAGAAGCCCAGCTCCACCATGAACGCCTGCAGCAACGAGATATCCAGCATCCACGCTGCTACCGGCAGGCACCACACCACCAGCCCGGCTTCGAAGCCCAGGCCGTGCACAAAGCGTGCGCGGGCGGTCCAGTGAATACGTTCGACCTGTACGTAACGGTCGACCAGCGCGTTGTAGACCATATTCCACACCATGGCGATCACCGACAGCGTCACTGCCAGCGCCCCTGCCGTCGCCAGCGACT
Source organism: Pseudomonas sp. Leaf58 (assembly GCF_003627215.1). Classification (NCBI taxonomy): domain Bacteria; kingdom Pseudomonadati; phylum Pseudomonadota; class Gammaproteobacteria; order Pseudomonadales; family Pseudomonadaceae; genus Pseudomonas; species Pseudomonas sp. Leaf58. The sequence continues at coordinate 2,430,729 of NZ_CP032677.1, read as the reverse complement.
TGCCCATGACCCAGGACAGTAGTGGCGCACACAGCAGCACGGCGAAGACCTCATAACCGACGGCATGGACCAGGCGTTCGGTGAAGGAGACGTTGTTTTTCATTGCAATTCCATCCATTGCGTGAGTCGTGCTTCCTATTTTCTTTGATAGAACTGATACTCGCGACATAGCTACTATCAGTTTTATCAATACCATGCGCTACTCTCCCGAAGCTCTAGTCGCCTTTGTCGAAGCCGCCTCGCTGGGTTCGTTCTCCGCCGCAGCGCGCAAGCTGCGCAAAAGCCAGTCCACCATCAGCATCGCCATCGCCAATTTCGAGGCCGATGTGGGTTGCCCTCTGTTCGACCGTGGCGGCCGCCACCCCACGCTGAATGACGCTGGCCGGCAGGTGCTGAGCCATGTCGAGGCGATTCTCGATGCCAGCGCCCAACTCGATGCGTTGGCGGTACGCTTGGCGGAAAACGTCGAGGCGCTGGTCTCGGTAGTAATGTCGGACAGCTACAGCGTCACCTTCCAGGGCGCGGTGATGGCCTGCTTTGCCCAGCACTACCCGCATACCGAGCTGCGCTGCGGCCCGTCCGAAGACGCCGATGTGATCGAGCTGATCCAGCAGGGCCTGGCCCAGGTCGGCATCCTTGCCGCGCAGCCCAGCTACCCTGCCGACGTGGCCGTGGCCCGTTTGCCCGAGCAGGCGGAATTCGGCGTGTACGTGGCCGGCGAGCACCCGTTGGCGGGCTTGGCCAACGTGCAGATGCAGCACCTTGAAAGTGCACGGCGGCTGTATATCAAAACCTATGCCCCCAGCCTGCATCAGGGCCGCGGCCAGGCCTGGTCGGCGCCGGACTACCTCACCCTGTTGGAGTTCGCCGTGCGCGGGTTTGGTTGGGCTGAGCTGCCCAGGGCGTTGGTAGCGCGGTTTGGCAGTGGGCTGGTGGAATTGCACGTCGCCGGTTACCCGCGGCGGGTCGATATGGATGTGGTTTGGTCAAGCCGACGCGCGCTGGGCCCGGCGGGGCAGTGGCTGGTGCGGCAGATGCTGGCGCAGTAGCGCCTTTATCGCCTGTAGGAGCGGCTGTCTTGAGAGTTTTAGCGCCTGTGAGATCGAGCGCCGCCCGCGCGGCGCTTCGCGGCGCAAGGCCCCTCCCACATCTGTTTTGGGCCAGTCACTCCTGTATAGTCTCCTCTGCCCGCCTTGTTTGTTCCATTCGATATCGAAGGTTGCGCAGCTGATCTTCATTCGTCTTCAGTCATGCACCAAGGCTGCAACCCACCTGGCCAGTCACTCCTGTGTAGTCTCCTCTGCCCGCCTTGTTTGTTCCATTCGATATCGAAGGTTGCGCAGCTGATCTTCATTCGTCTTCAGTCATGCACCAAGGCTGCAACCCACCTGGCACAGGAATAACTGGCCCGAAACAGATGTGGGAGCGGCCTTGCGCCGCGAAGCGCCGCGCGGGCGGCGCTCGATTTGTGCGCCACCCCAAGACCAGAGGCAGGCACCCTGTCAGTTCACCTCTGTCCGCCTTGCTCCCACCGGGATAAAGACGCTCGCCCTGCTTGTTTGTGCGCCCAAACACAACAACCAGTACACCCAGCGACAAGCCTTCCGCCCACCCTGCGCCGTAGCCTGTCACCACGCGCCGCCACACCGCGGCACGCACCCAAAGCACAAGAATAAACGTTGGTGACCTATGCAAACAGTAGATCCGATCACCCTTGCGGTTGTCCGAGGTGCGCTGGAAACAGCGCAACGGGAAATGACCCTGACCCTGGAAAAGACCGGGCGCTCCAGTGTGTTCAACCTGGCCCATGACTATTCCAACTCGCTGTTCGACCACTTGCCGGAAATGATCCTGCAAGGCCAGGACATTCCCATCCATCTCGGCTCGCTGATCCCGGCCATGAAGTGCGTGGCCGCGTTCTTCGGCGACGACATCGCCGAAGGCGATGTGATCTACCACAACGACCCGGCCTACAAGGGCAGCCATATTCTCGACTGCTGCATGTACAAACCGGTGTACTACCAGGGCGAGTTGGTGTTCTGGACCGTGTGCAAGGGCCACCTGACCGACATCGGCGGCCCGGTACCGGCTGGCTACAACCCCGACGCCAAGGAAATCTATGCCGAAGGCCTGCGCATTCCCCCGGTCAAACTATGGGAAAAGGGCAAGCGCCGTGAAGACGTCATCAACTTCATGCTCACCAACATGCGCGCCCGCCCCTACCAGGAAGGCGACCTCAATGCCCAGTACGGCGCCTGCAAGGTCGGCGAGCGGCACCTGCTGGAGCTGCTCGACAAGTATGGTGTGGCGCAGGTGCGGGCCTGCATCGCCGAGCTGAAGAACATGGCCGACCGGCACATGCGCGCGCTGCTGCGCGACGTGCCGGACGGCGACTACAGCGGCACTGCGGTGCTTGAGGACTCCGGCCACGGCTTGGGTGAACTGGCCATCACCGCCCATGTGCAGGTGCGTGGCGACCAGGCCCACGTGCGCATCGAAAGCCCGCCGCAAGTGCCGTACTTCATCAATTCCTACGAAGGCAACTCGGTGTCCGGCGTGTACCTGGGGCTGATGATGTTCGCCCAGGTCGCACCGCCGTATAACGAAGGCCTGTACCGTTGCGTCACGGTCGACGTTGGGCCCAAGGGTACGCTGTGCAACGCCGCAGAACCGGCGCCCCACGTGAACTGCACCACCACGCCGATGGAGACCCTGGCCGATGCCGTGCGCACGGCACTGGAGCAAGCCTCGCCGCAGCGGGTGACGGCTTCCTGGGGCCACACCAGCGGCATCAACATCGCCGGCCACGACCCGCGCAACAGCAACAGCGAATACGTGACCATGGTGTTGGCCTCGATCATTGCCGGCGCCGGCGCCAACAAGGTGATGGATGGCTGGCACGCCTGCGGGCCGTTGTGCTGCTTTGGCGCGCTGATGAGCGGTGACATCGAACTGCTCGAACACGCCTACCCGGTGCTCATCCACCGCTACAGCCTGATGACCGACAGTGGCGGCGCCGGCGAGTTTCGCGGTGGCTCGGGCACCCGCCTGGAAATCGAGCCGCTGGACCATGCGATGACCGTGGTCGGTTTCGGCGAAGGCCGTCAGTTGCCCACCGCCGGTGCCGCCGGGGCACGCAACGCCCTGCTCGAACCCAAGCTGGGCCGGCTGATCCACCGCCACGCCGACGGCAACGAAGACCATTACACGCAGAACCCGATGCTCACCCTGCAACCCGGCGAGCGGATCATCAATATCAACCCCGGTGGCGGTGGCTACGGCGACCCGCTGCAGCGCCCGATCGCCTCGGTGTTGCAGGATGTGCGCAATGGCCTGGTCTCGCCCCAGGGCGCCGCCCTGGAATACGGCGTGGTCCTCGATGCCGATGGCCACCTGGATGAACCCGCAACCCGCCTTGCCCGCGCCCCGCACTGACCGGAGACTGATCATGCGCAACCAATATCGCCTGGGCATCGACGCCGGCGGCACCTTCACCGACTTCATCCTGGCCGACCGCGACGGCGGCGTGCAGCTGTTCAAGGCGCCGTCCACACCGCAGGACGGCACCTTGGCCATACGCGCCGGCCTGGCGCAAATCGCCGACGCCACCGGCCGCAGCCCGGCTGAGCTGATCGCCAACTGCGACCTGTGCATCAACGGCACCACGGTCGGCCTCAACGCCCTGATCGAACGCACCGGGGCCAAGGTGGGCCTGCTGTGCACCGAGGGCCACGAGGACAGCCTGGAGATTCGCCTGGGCCACAAGGAAGAAGGCCACCGCTACGACGCCCATTACCCCCCCGCGCACATGCTCGCCCCGCGCCACCTGCGCCGCCCCATCGGTGGCCGTATTCTCGGCGATGGCCGTGAACACAGCGCGCTGGACGAGCGCGCCATTCACGCCGCCATCGACTACTTCCGTGCCGAAGGCGTGGAGGCGGTAGCCATTTCCTTCCTGTGGTCGGTGCGCAACCCCAGCCACGAACAACGCGCCGCCGAACTGGTACGGACCGCCTTGCCCGGGGTGTTCGTCTGCACCGGTTGCGAGGTGTTCCCGCAGATTCGCGAATACACCCGCACCTCCACCACCGTGGTCAACGCTTACCTCAGCCCGGTGATGGCGCGCTACGTGGCCCGTATCGACAGCCTGTTCGAGGAACTCGGCGCGCAACAGCCGGTGCGTTACTTCCAGTCCAACGGCGGGCTGGCGCCCGGGCAGCTGATGCGCGAACGCGCGGTCAATGCAATCAACTCCGGGCCGGCCTCGGCCCCCCAGGCGGGGCTGGCGGTGGCCCGCCCGTTCGGCATCGACAACGTCATCACGGTCGATATGGGGGGTACTTCGTTCGACATCACCCTGACCAACGCCGGGCGCACCAACTTCAGCAAGGATGTCGACTTCCTGCGCCAGCGCATCGGTGTGCCGATGATCCAGGTGGAAACCTTGGGTGCCGGTGGAGGCTCCATCGCTCACCTGGATGAGTTTGGCATGCTCCAGGTCGGCCCGCGCAGCGCCGGCGCCACGCCCGGGCCGGTGTGCTACGGCAAGGGGGGCACAGAGCCAACCGTAACCGACGCCAACCTGGCCCTGGGCTACCTGCCCGATGGCGCGCTGTTGGGCGGCAGCATCCGCCTGAATCGCCAGGCAGCGCTGGATGCCATCCGCAGCAAGATAGCCGAACCCCTGGGCATCAGCGTAGAGCGCGCCGCCTTCGGCATCACCACCCTGGTCAACCTGAACATGGTCAACGGTATTCGCCGAGTTTCCATCGAGCGCGGCCACGACCCGCGCGACTTCGCCCTGATCGGTGCAGGCGGTGCAGCGGGCCTGCACGTGGTACGTCTGGCCGAGGAGATCGGCATGCAGACCGTGCTGATCCCTAAAGTGGCTTCGGGCCTATGTGCGTTCGGGCAGATTCTTTCCGACGTACGCTACGACCAGCTCACCAGCCTGTCGATGCGCTTGGACGCCGGGCACGTGAACCTCGCGCAACTCAACCAGGCCCTCGCCGAACTGCGCCAACAGGGCCTGGCCAACCTGCGCGAAGACGGCTTTGCCGACCAGGCCAGCAGCTGCCACTACACCCTGGAAATGCGCTACCTGGGGCAAATCCACGAATGCAGCGTGGAGCTGGAGCAGCACGCCCTCGACGACACGGGCCTGGCCGAGCTGATTGGCCGCTTCCATACCCGCCACCAAACCCTGTACTCGTATAGCGAAGCGGCCAGCCCGGTGGAGTTGGTGAACCTGGAATGCTCGGTAATCGGCCACTTGCCGCGCCCGCCGCAGCCCGAGTTGCAGGGCCCGGCCCAACCGCCCGCGCCCACCCCGGCCACGCTGCGCCCGATGCTGTTCAGTGCCGACGGCGACTGGCAACCCACGCCGGTGTTCAACGGTAACCGCCTGCTGCCCGGGCAGACCGTGCACGGCCCCTGCGTAATCGAGGAAGACACCACCAACATCGTCCTGCCACCTGGCTGGCAAGCACGCCTGGAGCCTTCGGCCACCTACCGGGTGACACGCGGGGCTTGATCTACAGGTCGGCTCGCGCCGATCATGGGCCTGCCAACCGCCCGGTAGCTTTGCGCTGCCGGGCGGTTGGCACAATAACAAGAGCTGCTTGAGTAGCTTGCCTGCAGTTCCTTTTTTCAATGCTGCCCTCTTTGAAAAAGGACAAACCATGCCCACCGAACTTTCGACCCACGGCTGGCCACAAGCGGAACGCCAGGCGCGCTGGGCCGAAGCCATCAGTGATACCTACTTCCCGTTGAGCCTGGAATTCGCCGCCGAGCAGCCATTCGATGGCCACCTGCAGCGCTGGAGCACGCCCAGCACGCCCCTCAGCTTGTCGCGCCTGCGCTCCAGCCAACTGGGCTACTCGCGCAGCAAGGCGCACATCGGCCAGGACCATGAAGCGTTCTACCTGGTGACCGTACCGCGCAGCAACGAGGTGCATTTCGAGCAGGAAGGCCACCTACTCAGTTGCAGCCCGGGCGGCTTCATCGTCGAGCGCGGCGATGCGCCCTACCGCTTCCATTACCGCGCGCAGAACGACCTGTGGGTACTCAAGCTGCCCGAACGCGCACTCAAGGCCAACCTGCTGGGGCACAAGCGCTATACCCGCCACTGCTTCGATGCCAGCCAGGGCCTGGGGCGTATCTTTGTCGAACAACTGGACCTGTGCGCCCGGCATTTTGACGCCAGCCCCGCGGCTGCCCGCCACCTGCTGCTGGAGCAGGCCACGGCTACCCTGCTCCTGGCCTTGCAACAGGATGAGCGGGTACTGGGCAGCGAAGGCAACAACCTCAGTACCCTGCACCTGACGCGGGTTGAGCAGTATGTGCTGCAACACCTCGGCGACCCCGAGCTGTCGCCAGCAACCATCGCCAGCGCCTGCGGGCTGTCACTGCGTTACCTGCACAAGCTGTTTGCGATCACGCCCTATACCCTTGGCGAGTGGGTGCGCCAGCAGCGCCTGGAGGCCGTGCATCGGCAGCTGCGCGACCCGCACTGCCACCTGGCCATCGGCGAACTGGCGTTCCGCTGGGGGTTTGCCGACCAGGCGCAATTCACCCGGGCGTTTCGCCAGCAGTATGGCTGCACGGCGCGGGAGGTGCGGGCTGCGCGTACCCATTGAGCCGAAAGCGAAGATTCCTACAAAGTTTTAGGACGCCCATTGCTCCCCTGCGAAAGCGTTCCTCGCTAGTGTTTTGGCCGTTGGGTCAAATCACTGGAAAAGGAATGCCTCATGAGCATCAGCAAAGCCATTCACCTCGCCGTGCAGGAAGCTATACCCGACACCTACGGCCGCTGTAATGCCTGCGAACGCTCCGGCCTGCCGATCCTGCTGCTGCGCGAAGCCTACGCGCCACGCCCCGATACCGGGCGCCCCTTTCGCCTGGCGGACGACAGCGAAATCACCTTCCACCCGATGCACACCGACCAATTGCGCCTGCTGCGCCAAGGCTATGTCTACGTGCTAGTCGACCAGGAAGTCTGGCAGGCCTACGAGGTAGCGGCAGAAGGCACCTTGCGGCGCTTTGCGGTGTCGCCGATACCCTTGGGGCCACCCAGGCCATTGCCCACGTGGTGCGCCACCGAGGGCCACACTGTGATTGCCTCGTTCATCAACATCGATACCCTGCTCTACCGCAAAGCCTGGATCGCCTTTGCCAACGATCCCTGGCCCCGCGCAGTACTCGACCGTTACCGCAACGGTATCGCCGCCAATGACCCCGACACCCTCGCCCGCTTCGTCGAAGTGGGCTTGGAGACCGCACGCAACGACCCCGCCAGCCTCGGCATCGCCATGACCGATACCTTCCGCTTCGGCCTGGACAATGTGCTGGAGTTCAGCACCTTCTCCTCAAACAGGTTTACCAGCGTTCACGGCTTTTACAGCCGCCTGGGCCGCTGGCAAGAAACCCACAATCATGTGCGCAAGGTTATCCAGCAAGAACAACTGCCCAATGGCGTGCTGGCGCTGGCGCTGACGCTGCCCGACCCGGTGGGCATGGTGATGGAACTCAACGCGCAACGTACTGGCTGGGTGCGGGCGATGCAGGAATGGCGGGCGCAGCCGCAGCGCCATTTCGAGTACTTCACCTCGCAGGCGTTGCTAGGCATCCGTGATGCTGCATGTTGCCAGGGCCACCGCACAAGGTACCGAGGATGCACAGCGGGAAGCCCAGCAGGTCGAGCAGTGGAATGACAGCCCCATCGCGGCCAAGGCCCATTTGCCGCCAGTGGATATCGAAGCGCAGAGCCAACGCAATATCGCGCGCAAACAGCAGGAAACCCGCGAGCGCCTGGAAGCGCGTTATGACGAAAGCGCCCGCGCCGCGTTCCAGGCCGATTACGACCGCGAACTGAAAAACTGGCAGGCGATGGTCGACCACGTTGGTAAGTTGTATGCGCACCATTACGCAGTACGAGCGTTCCAGCGGATCGGTTACCACGACTATGACGCGTTTGATCCGGTCTCGGTCGAGTACTTCATCCGCATGATGGCCGCCTGCCTGGCCGGCGGGCCCACTGAAGCCCTGCCCCAGGAGGGTCAGCCGCTCGGGATGACCCAGCATGTCTGGCAGCAGCTACTGGAAGACGATCAGAGCCTGCTGTACCAGGCATTGCTGGGCAAGAATCAGAACCTGATGCAGCAGGTGGTCAGCGCGCTGTCCGGTGACGACTTCGGCAAGGTGTACGACATCATCAAGGGCATCGCCGGTACTGACGACGGCCAGCTGTTGATGATCAGGCCGCTGCAAGATGCCATTGGCCAGTTGCTGGCCGCGACCAACAGCGCAGGTAATGCGCTCAGCCAGCACATCAGTGAGCGGACCCAAACGCTAATCGGCCATGTGCATCGTTCGGCATTTGCGCTGTTCGCCGGGCAGCAGGTGACCCCGCTGCGGGTGTCGCTGACAGTGGGCGAGTACATGAGCCTGCTCAATGAAACCTTGCAGGCACGAACCGATGCGTTTCTGCAGCAGATAGACAAACAGTTCCGTGATCCCCTCGGGCGCAAAGTGCGGGCCATGGTGCTGAGTGGGGCGATCAATATCGCGGCAGCGGGTAATCGCAACCAGATGATCGAGGTGGTGCTCTGGACGTTGGAAAGTGCCGAAAGCTTGCAGGCGCAGTTAGTTCTCTTGCGGGAACGTGCCGCAGCAGGTGCCATCACCCTGGCTCGTACTGTTACTGTCGGTGCGAATGTCGTTCGGCTAAGCGCAGTGGCGGCTCGTACCTTGGCGAGCGACACAACTCTTAGTTTGCGGAACGCTGTAACCACACCGATAAGTGCCAGCTTGATGCTTGGTTTAGGTGGCATATGGTTCCATCAAAATAGCTTACGCAAGAATTATCAGGCACTACTTAAAACCTCCCACGTAGACCCAGAAGCGCTTTCCGCAATTTGGTCTTCTTCACTTGGTGTAATCGGGGCAAGTGTCGAGAGCGCGGGGCTTACTGCACAGTTACTTCGCCCGGAAAAGCTGTGGCCAGGCGCCATTAGCACCGTGAGCTTAGGTGAACGCTTTGCTAAATTCGGGGGCGTCCTAACAGCGCTCGCAGGGGTATCTGACACAGCCCAATACGCCTGGGCTGCTAGAAGAGCAGATAAACAGGGTGACTATGTGTCCGCCCACACCTATGGCTATGCAGGTGCCATCGCCTTTGCCACGATCTTCCCAGCCGGCTATGCCGCCCTTGTCCCAGGCACATTACTGGGGCCGCTGGGAATTGCGATAATCTTGGGCTTGGCAGCATACGCATTGGCGGCCAGGGCGAAACAGCAAGAGTCCTCCGCGACAGAACTATGGGCTCGACGCAGCAGATGGGGACTGCCACCGGAACATCGCTATTGGTGTGAGGCAAAAAATATTGATTTGGCTATTGGTGCTCTGAATGCCGCAGCGCTGGGCATGAGAGCCGAGGCCTCGATAAATATTGGCTTCAAACAGAGGGAAAGTGAATTAGTCATCAGTGACGGTAGCACGGTGGCCGCTGGCTATGTACTGACCGCTTACATGAGCATGCCAAACTTCACGGTGGGTATTTCACATTATCAGTGGCAGCTGGACCTGCATCGAACAGGAGGAAGCAATGAAACCCTCACCTTATCAGGAGACAGCAGTAGTTTGGTCCGGCAGTCAAGCTCAACACTTAACGCCACCGGGTTTTTTGCAGACGACATATTAAACAGCCTGCACAAAAATACCGATACAGAAAGCAAGACCCTAAGCCTCCAAGGGGTATTTCCCTTGACAGACCACCACAACATTACCTCTCTGACGCTGAGTCTGATTTATTGGCCTGATGTTGATAATGAGTCAGCCAGAGCACAGATAACAATGGCAGAGAACAATATAAAATCTTTGGAGCAACTCAATTGGCCTCCCCATTACTGAACCCTCCCTGCGCTGGCTGGAAGGAGGATCTGCCTGGCCCAGACACCCGTCCAGGCGTTGACAGACATTTGGGCAGGCAGATACCAAACCATCAAGATACGATTTACCTTGAAGTGCCTCGCCCTCCTATTTCACCTAGAGGCATCCTTTCAGCACTCGCAGTGCCTGCAGCCGTATTCACACTGCAGGTTCCTTATATGATCGCCAACAGCTGGGGCATCGGCAGCATTGATCTTGTCGTCATTGGATTTTTCGTGCTTTTACTTAGCGTCTGGTGCACGATTTTTGGATTCCAAGTTGATATATATCCCCCTCGCGACGAACCCATCCGATTCAACCGTGCCCTCCAGAAAATCTACGCCTACAACTTCAAACGCCGATGGTGGAACCCATTCGACAAAGGCAAAGTCGTCCCCGTAAGTTACGACTGGTCCCAAGTACGCGCCGAGCGCTGGTCGCAGAACGGCGCACTGCCAAACGGTGGGTTCATTTTCAAATCGGGTGTCATGCTGTCCATCGTCGCGCGGGGCACGAACAACGTCATCGACCGCTTTCACCTAAGTACCATGGGCGCTGACCAGCATGCCTGGGCTTACATATGCACCTACATGCAGGAAGGGCCCTCAGCGCTGCCGCCGCCAGGCGAACCCAAAGACCATAACGATGTGCTGTGGTGTGAGTTCGCTCTGCGTCTGGCACCCAAAGTCGCCTGGCCAGCTGAGATGGATTTGGAGTCGAGAACAGCTCCCTGAGCTAACCGGACCTGAATATCGCTGGCAATCTATTGCCCCAAGATCGGCTGAAAATGTAAAAGCGAAACTTCCTACAAGTTTTTGGGACGCCAAAAACTCCCCCGCGAATTGATTCCTCGCTAGTGTTCTCCCGTCCCAGTCGACGCAAGTTACGGTGCACTAGCCGAAAAGGAATTTCACATGCTGACCCCATCAGAACAGGTCTGTAGCTACCCGCAGCGCCTCCATGATTTCGTCACCCGGCAGCGGAAACCAGAAAAATTCCCTATCCCGTCACACCGCCACAGGCAAGGTGCTATCCATGAGCTTCAACAAAGCCATTCACCTCGCCGTGCAGGAGGCTATACCCGCCCCCACGGCAGCTGTAATGCCTGCGAACGCTGGCCTGCCGATCCTGCTGCTGCGCTAAGGCTATGACTACGTGCTACTCGACCAGGAAGTCTGGCAGGCCTACGAGGTAGCGGCAGAAGATACCTTGCGGCGCTTTGCGGTGTCGCCGGTCCCCTTGGGGCCACCCAGGCCATTGCCCACGTGGTGCGCCACCGAGGGCCACGATGTGATTGCCTCGTTCATCAACACACCGGTGAAACCACACGCAAAAAATGAAGAACCTAGTGACCTTTTCTCGAAGGCATCCGATATGCAACCGGTTATAACGATCAACGACGCGACGGGAGGTCTAAGCATCCAGGGATCACTGCCACTGTCCGACCACCACACCATCACGGCCACTGAACTCAACCTAAGCTACTGGCCCGACAAACATGATCCAACGGCATGCGCCCGAGTCATTGTTAAAGAAAATAATATACGTACCAGCAAGGGCGACACACCATGAGCCGTCCGACACTTAATCCACCCTGCACGGGATGGAAAGAAGATTTGCCAGCCCCCTGCGATGCACCGCTTTTAGCGCCCCACTTGGGCAATCAGACTCCCAATCATCAAGATAGCAATTTTCTTGAAATACCTCGTTCTGCCATGGCATACCGAGGCGTGGTATCGGCTCTGGCATTAGTACTCATGATCTCCACCCTTATCGACCTGCCTTGGATGATTACCCACACAGACCCAACAGAACTAGAGAGTGTCCTCATACTCGTCATCCCGCATACCTTGATTACATGGTGCATCGTTGCCCTTTTGCGAATGGATCTAGCACCTCCACGAGACCTGCCGATCCGTTTCAACCGAGCCCGCAATAAAATCTACGCCTACAACTTCAAACGCCAATGGTGGAACCCATTCGACAAAGGCAAAGTCGTCCCCGTAAGTTACGACTGGTCCCAAGTACGCGCCGAGCGCTGGTCGCAGAACGGCGCACTGCCAAACGGTGGGTTCATTTTCAAATCGGGTGTCATGCTGTCCATCGTCACGCCTGGCACCCACAACGTGATCGACCGTTTCCCGCTGGTGACGATGGGCGCTGACCAGTACGCATGGGCCTACATCTGTACTTACATGCAGGAAGGCCCATCGTCCCTGCCATCACCAAGCGCCCCCAAAGACCATAACGATGTGCTGTGGTGTGAGTTCGCCCTGCGCTTGGCACCCAAAGTGAGCTGGCCCGCTGATATGGACCTGGAATCGCGAAGCGCACCTTGAACCGGCCACGGGGGTACGACCCATTCAATCCCCCGCCGGTACGTCCACCACCTTCCAGCTGTCATCTGGGTCGAAGCGTTTCATCTCTTTGGCCAGCCTGTCGCCATGCGGCCCGAGGTCTTTTTCGAACACCTCACCGTCATGGCTGATCATGAAGCTCATTACCCCGGTGTCATTGTACTTCGCCGGCCAGGCGACCATGGCAAAGCCGCGGCTCATCTGGTTGCCGATCAGGTAGCTGTAGGCCCCCCCGGGGGCAGACGGGCCTTGTGCATCGAGGATGCGGAAGTGGTAGCCATACCAGGCGTCACCGACCACGTCCTGGCCGAATAGCGGGCCCAGTGGGCTGACTTGCCCGTCACCGTCATCATCCCAGTACAGCCCGTCATGCTTGCCAGGCTCGCTGAAAATCTTCTGCGCGTATTCCAGCGCGCCGTTGCCGTTGTGGTCTTGGGTGGCATAGTCCATCTGCGCATCGTGGTAGGCCAGTAGCGACTGCATGGCCCCTAGCTCGTTGCGGCCAATCCGCCGGGCGCGGATTTCGGCGCTGCCGGCCTTGAGGTCGAAGCGCCAACCCTGGTTGCCTTTGGTCAACGGAATGGGCAGGGTCCAGTGGTCACTGCCCACCGCGAGGATGGCCTTGCCCTCACCCGACATGGCGATGCTGTGCTGCGCACGATACTGCTCCAGGAAGGTGTCCACGTCGCTGCGTTGTACCCCCCCGCGCGGAATGTAGGTACGCCAGTCATCGCCCAGCAGTTGGGCCAGGCGGGCTTCATCAGGCTGCTCCGCGCCAAGTGCCGCCACGAAGGATTCCACAGCCTTCTCGGGTGTTGGGAAAGTTTCCTGCGCAGCGGCCAGGTTCGACCAGGCCATACCGGCTGCCAGCACCAGTGCCGCTATCGATTGACGGTTCATCGACGGCCACCTCCGCCACGGCGTGCGGGGGCACTGGGCCTGGAAATCTGGTGCCCGGCGGCGCGCGACGTGCTGGGCCGCTGGGCGAACGACTGGCTGGTGCGGCCACGGCTGGCCTGCGCGCTGGTGCGCGACGGTGAACGCACGCCATCGAAGGCATTATTGCGGGCCCGCCCGGCGCTGTTGCTGGGCCGGTTCTGCGCTGTTTGCCGTGCCTGGCCTTCACTCTGCCTACGCTGGTTTGCCGGGGTTTGCTGTGGGCGCGGCTGGCTGTCGCGTGTTTGCTGCCCGCGGTCGGCTGCCCTCGGGTTATCGTTACGGGGCTGCATACGGTTGCCAGCCGAATTGCCTGCTTGCGCCTCACGCATTTGCTGGCGTGCCTGACGGTTACTGCTGGCCGGCCTTTCAATGCCGGCGCGGTCCATCGAAGCCCTGGCCTTATCCCGCGCCTGGGCGCGCTGGGCGTCGTCGCCACGGAAGGCGGTACGCTGCGTGGCACCGTCCAACTGGCGGCCATACTGCTGGCGGCTGCGGGCGTCGCGGTACGGCACACCGTCGCGGTTGGCGGCGTTGTGCTGCCATTTGTTCTGGTTGTTGGTGATGCGGTTATTGCCGTTGATGTTGTTGTAGCGATTGACGTCGATATCGATGTCATTGTTGCCCCAGTCACAATCGCCCCACAGCGAGGCTACGATCGCTACGCCGGTACCGAAGGCCAGGCCAGCAACCAACGCAGAACCGGGGTAGTACATGGGCGGTGGCGGGTAATACGGCGGCGGGGAGGCCGGGTAGGCCCAGGTACCGTAGGTGGTGGTCGGGTTGTAGCTGGGCACGTACACCACTTGTGGGTCGGCCGGCTCGATGATGATGGTGGTGGGCGGGCTGCTGGCCGCGACTACCTGGGTGCTGCTGCCACTGGAGACCGGCGCTGGGGCCGGTGCCGGGGCGGCCTGCACAGTCACGTTCTGGTACTGGTTGCTCTGCAGGTTGCCGGCGACCTGGGCCTGGTGACGCAGGCGTTGCACGCCGCCCATGACATCGTCGGGCTGTGCGAGAAAGGCGTCGCCCAGGCGCTGGACCCAGACCGGGTCCTGGCCCAGGGTTGCCAGCACCTGCGGGAAGGCCACCAGCGCTTGTACACTCGGGTCCCATGGCTGCTTCGCCACCTGCCTCACTGCATCGTCGCCGGAGGCCTTGGGGTTGGCCTTGGACCAAGTTACGGCTTCGTTTACCTGCCCCGGGTAAGTGGATGCCATCAGCACCTGGGCCAGCAGCGCATCAGGGTACAAGGCGATGGGTGCGAGCATCTGGTCCAGTTGCTCTTGGGTAAATACCGCGTCCTTGGCCGCGACCGTGTCGGCTTGAGGTGCCGGGTCGGGGGCTGGTACGTCTTCTGCCAGCACCAGGCTGGGTATAGCCCCCAAATAGAACACCGCCGACAGGACCACTAACAATGGCATGCGCATCGCTTCTCCCCATGGGCTCAGACCGCGTGGCTTAAGGGTAGCAATGGCGGTGTTTTTGGCCAGATCGGGGCGCGCAAACTTTTGCGTTCCAAGGGCAGTGGTGTTTGCTGCTTTTGAATCTATACCGCAGCTAGGTTGGCATCTGTAATTGACCTGTACCGGCCCTTTCGCGGGCAAGCCCGCTCACATGGGTGTGTGTGGGTCGAGCGGGCTTGCCCGCGAAAGGGCCGGCACAGGTATAACGAGTAATGTTCAAACAGGAGCCCGCCCCGATGAACACCCCCCGCTTCATCGCCGCCATCTTGCTGACCGCGCTGTGCACCTCGGCGTGGGCGGCCACCGACCGCGCCGAACGGCGCCGCGAGGCCCGTGACGTGCGCCAGGAAACCCGCCAAGACGCGCGCCAGACCAAGCAGGACTGCCGCCACGCTGACCAGCAGAGCAACGCCGGCTGCCGGCAGGACAAGCGCCACACCAAGCAGCAAGCCCGCGAGCGCGCCCGCGACATCAAATACTGAGCGGGCGCTGCTCAGCCGCCCAAGGCAATGATTGCCAGGATCAGCGCCGCCCCGACAGCGGCCAGGACCACGCCGGTCAGTTGGGTGCGCCCGCCGGAATAACGCGCCAGCAGCCACCCCGCCAGGTAAAGCATGGCCAACGCGACCAGGTGCGACACGCGAATAGCCGTGGATGTGGTTTCAATCAACAAGAACGGGATAACCATCGGGAATGTCGCCAGTACCACCAGCAGGAAGGTAGCAAGGGCAGCCTTGAGGTCATCCATCCCCAGCCGTGGCGGCAACGGGCGGGCGCCATCCCCCAGCATCCGCCCGCGTAGCAACTCCAGCCCGTCTTCATCCAGTGCCAGACAAATACGCTCTGGCAGCGCATCGGCAATCAATCGGCGCCCCTGGCTGCCTTCAGCGACCTGCAGGTGGGCCAGCAAGGTACGGCTGCGGGTGCGTTCGGTCCAGGTGCGCAGCAAATAGATGACCGCATCGGCCAGGCCCCAGGCCAGGTTGCAGCCAAACGCAGCAATCAGCATCAGCCGGGCATCCTCGCGCCCCGCGGTAGCAACGCTGAGTGAGCCGATGAAGGTCATCGCCATCAACAGGCCAAAGATGACTTCGGTGATCCGGTCGATCGGTTCCAGCACGCCCCATTTGCGCGGTTGTTGGTCTTGCGCCATCACACCCTCCCGGTTCACCTGGAACCATCAATAGTCACTATCGAGAATGGCAATTTCTACCGCACGGCCTGGCCGAATAACCTAGCTCCATTGACGCGTCGCCCACGACCCCGGCCCCTGGAGCACCCTGATGAACACCCTGGCCCGCCTGCTGCCCACCGCCCTCGCCGTTGTTGCCATCGCGCTCATCAGCGGCTGTGCCAGCCACCCCGAACTGCGCCCCTTCACCGCCGAAGAAACCCATCAACTGCAACTGGAAGCACTGCAACGCCGTGGTCTGTCGCTGGACGACTACGAGCAGCAACGGCGGGTAATCCAGCGTGCCGGCAGCCTGCCGGTGGTGACCGAAGCCGCCGACGGCGACCGTTCGACCAAAGGCTGAGTGGCCTAGCCAACGGTTCCCTCCCGCCAACTGCACAGGTATGCTTTACCGCTCAACCGCAAGCCTTCCAGGACGGAGACCATGACCAGGCCCCTTCTGTTGCTGAGTGCTGCACTGCTGTTCAGCCCAGTGCTGTTGGCTCAGCAAATCAAACGCGAATTGGGTAATTTCGACCTCACGCTCGGCACCACACCCTCACGCAGTATGGCCCAAGGGCTGATCTCGCCCAGCGCCATCGGGGCATTCCACGGCGGCCTCGACTTCAGCCACCGCAGTGGCTGGTACCTGGGCCAGTACGCCCCAAGCATGGGCGTGTCATCCAACTCCACCCTACGGCTGGACAGTTACCTGGGTTACAAGCACCGCTTCGACAACAGCTTGGGCTACGAGGTGGGGTTGATCCATTATAGCCAGCCAAACCTCGCAGGCCCCGACAGCTATGCCCTGTACGGCGGGGTGTCGGTCCTGGGCAGCCGATTTGGCGGAGCGCTGCGCGACAACCCCGACAACCGCACCAGTACCTTGTTCGCCGACTTCGGCCAACTGCCGCTGTTCGACCTCGACCTCACCATCAAGCTCGCCCATCACCGCCTGGGCACGCCATTCACCATCAGCAATGGCAACCCGGTGAGTACCTTTTCCGATTGGACGTTGGAACTGTCGCGCCCTTGGCTTGGCATCGACCTGAACTTGGTCTACAGCAATTCCAACCTCAGTGGCGGCAGTTGTGATGCCTATTCGGGCATCAACAGCTATTGCGACAGCATGGTGACGTTCAAGGCGCAGCGCCGCTTCTTTTAACGACGCGACGCCAGCGCCAGGGCAATACCACCCAACACCACCACACATGCCAACAGCAAGCGCAATGACAACGGCTCACCGATCAGCACCACCCCACCCAGTGCGGCAATCACCGGCACGCTTAGCTGCAGGGTTGCCGCCTGCTGGGCGCTAATCTGCCGCACCACGCCGTACCACACGGCATAGCCCGTCGCCGAGGCCAGCACACCAGAGCACAGGGCATACAGCAAGCCAAGCGGGGTTAGCTGTAGGCCGGCGCCCAGTAACAGCATCGGCGCCAGCAGCACCAGGCACGGCAGGCTGCGGGCGAAATTGCCGGCAGTATCGGCCAACGGCCTGGGCGAACCTTTGCCCAGCAGCGAGTACACGCCCCAGGCCACGCCCGCGGCGGCCATCAGCAAGGCGCTGGCCAAAGGAGGGGCTTCGCTGCCGGGCAACAGCAGTATC
Organism: Pseudomonas sp. Leaf58; assembly: GCF_003627215.1. NCBI lineage: Bacteria > Pseudomonadati > Pseudomonadota > Gammaproteobacteria > Pseudomonadales > Pseudomonadaceae > Pseudomonas > Pseudomonas sp. Leaf58. The sequence goes on along the minus strand of NZ_CP032677.1, from coordinate 2,413,260 downwards.
AGCAGGCCGGCAAAGGCAATCAGCATGCCCAACAGCACTCGCGCACTGAAGCGTTCGCCTTGGTACCAGGCGAACCCGAACATGGTGATCTGCACCGCGCCAAACAGCAGCAACGCCCCTGCGCCCGCGCCCAATTGCAGGTACGCCGCAGAAAACAAGAAGGCGTAGAGGAACAGGGCCAGGCCGCCTCGCCAGCTGCCGCCCATGGCGAGCGCGGGTTTGCGCAAGCGGATCAACAGCAGCAGCAACAGCGCGCCACTGGCCAGCCGCACCATGGTGAAGGAGACCGGGTCAATTGCGCCGTCTTTCAGCGCCAGCCGGCAGAACACCGAGTTGGCAGCGAAGGCGACTAGGCTGAAAAGTGCGGGCCACAGCCAGGGCCGGGCCTTGCGGTCAGTAAGCGTGGTGGTGCCGGAGCTCATGGTGTTGTCACCTCTGAGAAAGAAACGGTCGTTATGGCGCACATGCTCATACCACCCGCAGCGAGATACAACAACGCGTTTGTTTGGCGCCACCACCCATTGCGGCGGGCTACAGCGCTGCGATGGCCTCGATCTCTACCAGCATGCCGTCCAGTGCCAGCCGCGGCACCGGTATCAGCGTGCAGGTCGGCTTCATGTGCGGGCCCCAGGCCCGGTCAGCCTCGGCTACCCACTCGCGCAGGCGCGCTTCGCAATGCTCGACAACCAACAGGGTCAACTTGAACACCTGGGCCAGGCTGGCGCCTTTGCAGGCCAGGGCCAACTGCAGGTTGGCCAGCGCCTGGCGCGCCTGCTCGGCGAACAGGGGCGAAAGCTGCCCGTTACAGTCCTCCCCGCCCTGGCCGGCGATGAACAACAGGCGGCTGTCGGCACGCACCTCGGCAACATGGGAATAGGCATTGCCACTGGGGTCGTACAAGCCTGCTGGGTTACTTAGCTGGAACATGGAACGGGTCACGGTAAGCCCTCGATCGATCGAAAGAGTGGCGCAGTATCGAACCTTGAGTTAAGTCGAGGTCAAGTGTGGGATGTAGGACGTTTCGCACAGTGCACGAGTGCCCTTGAACCACGCGTCTGTTTGCCCTGTGGCCGCCAGGCGCTAGATTGCAAGGCCCGGCACGGAGGCCTGTATGCAGCAAGGAAAACACCATGAGCAAACACGAATTTCTACTCGCCTACACCATCAAGCCGCGCAACCCCGATGAGGATGAATATGATGCGGCACAGGCACGTCAGCACCTGCGCGAGAACATCGGGCTAGATACTGTGGAACACATCGAAACCACCCTGCTTGGGTTGGTCCAGCTCGACAGCGTCACGCCCGTTGACCAGGTCAACGAAGCCGAGCGGCTGATCCGCAATCATATCCACGCGGAGCTCAAGCGCCTACGTGTACTGACGAGTGTGAAGTTCTATGGCTGCCTGATGGTCGACGGCCTGGGGCCGGCGATCCGCTTCAGCATCGTCTAGCGTAAACCCGGCATCAGGCGCCCCCGCGCCTGATGCCGGGCACTGTCATTTTTCCTGGAGTACCGCCCTGCCCTTCACCGCCCGCGGCCCGCGCCAGGCCCAGAACAACAACCCGGGGAGCGGTGCGTAGACCACGAAGACAATCCACAGCATCTTGCGCTCGGCGCGCCGGTCGCTGCCGATGATGTGCCAGATGGCCCAGATTTCCAGCAGGATCACCAAGGCCGCGATAATGATCCAGATCGTTCCGATTTCCATGAGCGCTCTCCCAATTGGCATGTAATGGCTTGGGTTGCCGAAGGCGCTGAGGGTTCAGATTGATTTGGCTGGCTTTAGGGGCATCACAGGCGAACCTCAATGCCGTGGAGCACGCTCCAGCGCCGCCTTCAGCGCCGCGGCATCGGCAAACGCGCGCTGGCTCACCAGCGCGCCCTGCTCCAGCTGCAACCACTGAACTTGGCCATCCTGGCCAGGATAACGGCTGGCCACCCGCCCTTCCCGGTCGAGCAACACCCGGTAGTTGTAGCCCCGCATGGCAGGGATGGCGAACAGTTTACTGATCAGCGCCGGCATGCGCTGGATGTCGGCCACGAACAATGCATCGCGCGCTTCCAGGTAACCCTTGGGCTGTTCGGCCAGCGCCGCCTTGACCAGCTTGGCACCGTCCATGTCGCGCGCCACCAGCAGGATGTGTGTGCCGGCATCTAAACTGTGGGCCTGGTCGTACTGGTCGAGCAGTGTCCACGGGGCAAGCTTGTCACCCGTTTCCAGGGCGTTGCCCAGCAGTGGCAACAGGCAAAGCAACAGGGCAGCGGCGTATTTCATCTAGGGCATCCTCAGTGACGTGAGCGTCAGCATAGCGGCAACGGGCCAAGCCAGACAGGTTGCCTGAACACGACCTGGAATACGACAACGCCCCCCGGGAGATTGTCTTTCCATCGGCCACCCGCCACACTCCCCTGGCCAGCCAGGAAGCGGAGTCCAGAGTGCCCACGCCACGCCAGTTCAGCAAGAAGACCAGTACCAGCAACATGCTGCGCCTGAAGCCCAACAGCGCCAATGCCCAGGCCCCTTATCGGGTCGATTTCGTGTTGCTCGAACACTTCTCGATGGCCAGCTTCACCGTGGCCATGGATGTCCTGGTCACGGCCAACCTGCTGCGCGCCGACAGCTTTCAGTTCACCCCGCTGTCGCTGGACGGCGATCGCGTGCTCAGCGACCTGGGGCTGGAGCTGGTGGCCACCGAGCTGTCCGCCGGGGCACAGAGGGAGCTGGACCTGCTGGTGATTTGCGGCGGCTTGCGCACGCCCTTGAAATACCCGGAACTTGACCGCCTGCTGGGCGATTGCGCGGCACACGGCATGGCCCTGGGCGGGCTGTGGAATGGTGCCTGGTTCCTGGGCCGCGCCGGGGTGCTGGACGACTACGGTTGCAGCATTCACCCCGAGCAGCGCGCCAGCCTATCCGAACGCAGCCCGCAAACGCGCATCACCCCGGCCAGCTTCACCCTCGACCGCGACCGCCTCAGCGCCGCCAGCCCCAATGGCGCCATGGAGCTGATGCTGGGCCTGGTGCGCCGGCTGTATGGCGACGGCCTGGCGGAGGGCGTCGAGGAAATTCTGTCGTTCTCCGGTGCCCGTTATCGCCAGGTCGGCCCCGGCGCGAAGAAGTCCATGAGCCTGCACCTGCGCACCATTGTCGAACTGATGGAGAACAACCTCGAGGAAACCCTCAGCCTCGACCAGCTGGCTGCTTACAGCGGGCGCTCGCGCCGGCAGATCGACCGCCTGTTCCAGGCCCAGTTGGGCACCTCGCCGCGGCGCTATTACATGGAGCTACGCATTACCAAGAGCCGGCGCCTGTTGCAGTACTCCGACCTGTCGGTGATGGAGGTGGCAGTGGCCTGCGGTTTTGTCTCGGTGTCGCACTTCAGCAAGTGCTATGCGGCCTACTTTGGCTACCCGCCGTCGCGTGAGCAGCGGCTGGGCGAATGAGCAGTCGCGCTCAATAGCTACCACCGTACTTAAGCGCGGATATACCGCAACACCGCATCGCAAATCATGGCTTTGTGGCGCTGCTTCACCTCTTCATCGGACAAGTCGATCTGGAAGATCTCGCCAAAGGTATGGCGGTTCGACACCCGATAGAAGCAGAACGAGCTCATCAGCATGTGCAAGTCAATAACCTCGATACCGGCGCGGAATACGCCTTCCTGCACACCACGGTGCAGAGTGTTGCCCAACGCTTCGAGCACCATGCTGCTCATTTCACGAATCGCCGGTGATTGCTTGACGTACTCGCCATAGTGAATGTTTTCGGTGCAGATGATCCGCACGAAATCGACGTTGCGGTCGTGGTGATCGAATGTGAACTCCACCAGCCGACGAATCGCCTGCTCGGCTGGCAGCGACTCCAGGTCCAGGCTTTGTTCGGTCTTGCGGATGTCCCCGTACAGTTTGACCAGGCACTCGCAGTACAGCTGCTCCTTGCTGCCGAAGTAGTAGTAGATCATGCGCTTGGAGGTGGCGGTGCGCTCGGCGATGGCGTCGACACGGGCCCCGGCCAGGCCTTGCTGGACAAACTCGTTGATAGCGGCCTGGAGGATGTCCTCACGGGTTTTCTCGGGGTTGTTCTTGCGCGTTTTGCGCCCCCCTTCGGTTTCAGGCTGGCCGAGGCTGACTACGGAATCACTCATACCCACTCACAGGCTGTTTATTGGAATGAGGGGATTATCCGTGAGCGCGGCCATGCAGGGAAGCACGCTGTTGGTCGAGTAGCCCTGGCGCGCGGCTGCTGGCCGGCCTTGAACTGCCCGCCCACAACCCGCTAGCCTGCTTGCCCACTGCCTTCTGCCCTGGATGGACCTTGCCCCATGCAACCACGCGACCTTGCCGCCTACCTGTTTCTAGCCATTGCCTGGGGCTTTTCCTTCCTGGTGGTGCTCAAGGTGGTGCATGCCTTTGGCTGGGTTGGCGCGGTCAGCCTGCGGGCGCTGCTTGCCGGTGGCACGCTGGCAATCCTCGCGGCATTGCTGGGCCGGGCACTGCGCCTGCGCCCACTACTGGTACCGTTACTGGTTGTCGGCGCCACCACCGTAGCCGGGCAACTGATTGGCCTGTCGTACGCCACCCCGCGCATCGGCACGGCGATGTCGGCGATTTTCGTCGCCACCATTCCCCTGTTCTCGATGCTGATCGGGCGGGTCTGGGGGCTGGAGAAAATCACCCCGCAAGGCCTGGCTGGTTTGCTGCTGGGCATGGCTGGCATCGCCATCCTGGTGGGTTTCCCGACCCGGCCAATCGACGACGACTTCATCCATGGCTGCATCGCCTCACTGCTGGGCTGCATCAGTGCCGCCTACGGCAGCAACTACGCCAGCCTGCACCTGCGCGGCCAGGACCCGTGGGCGGTGACCGGCGGCGCGTTCCTGGCTGGCGGGCTGCTGACCCTGCCCCTGCTGCTGCTGGTGCCGCTGCCCAGCGTACCGCAAGCCAGCGATTGGCTTTACCTGCTGATCAGCGGCGGGGTGATGAGCGCCACCACCTACGTGCTGTACTTCGGCCTGGTGGCACGCATTGGCGCCACCCGAGCCATTAGTGTGGAGTTCGTGGTTACGCTGGTGGCGGTGCTGGTCGGCGCGTTGTTCCTCGATGAAGCCCTGAGCCTGCTGCAGGCCGCCGGTGGCGTGGTGATCCTGCTCGGCTGCATGCTGGTACTGGGCTTGCTGCCTACCCGCAAGCCGCGCCTGCCCAGCTAGTCACGCTGGGCGCTATTGCGCTCCGCGGGTGGGCTCAGGTGCAGCACACGGTTGCGGCCACCTTCGGCCAGCAGGTAGCCGCCTTTGCCATCAGCAACGATTGCCTGGGGCGCCTTGAGGAACGACAGTACGGTCTGGCGCACGCCATCGGCGTCGATGCGCAGCAGCCGCGCACGGTGGGTGTTGTCTTCGCTGATCCACAGCCCGCGCTGGTCGCAGAACAGGAACGTGGGGTTGCGCAGGCCATCGACCACCACCGGGTCTTTGCCATCCTCGGACAAGGCGCGGACCTTACCGTTGGCTTTTTCGGTGTACAGCAAGCGCCCGTCATTGCAGCGGGTAAGGCCTTCGGTTTCGGTCAGGCCAGAACGCAGCACATCGACCTGGCCGCTGTGCCAGTCATAGCGCATCAAGCGGCCATTGCCCTTGCGGTCTTCGATGGCGTACAGGTGGTCGCCGTCGTTCCACAGGCCTTGCACGCTCTCGCCGTCGAACAGCTGCGTAACCTGGCCATTACGGGCCAGGCTGACCGGAGCGCGGCCACCTTCCTGGCTGAACACCCAGCCGCCCTGCGCCGCCACCATGCCGTCGGGCTTGGACAGGTTGTCGATGACCACCACCCGGTCGCCCTGGGCGGTGATCTTGAGGATGCTGCCACGGCCATCATCCAGTTCACGGCTGACCAGCAGGCTGCCATCGGCTTGCGGCAGCAGCGACGCAGCCTTGGTCACGTCGCGGTGCAACACCTTGACGTCCCAGCCGGAGGCAGCCTGGACCGGGTAAAAACTCTGCCAGGCGAAGAAGCCCAGGGTGGCCGTGAGCAGGCCGGTGCTGGCGGTCAGGGCGATGCGGGTGCTGCGCTTGCGCAGGATGTGCGGCATGTCGGGGCTCCTCGGAATTGCCGGGGAGCCTAGCAAGCGAATGTGAAAAAAATGTCGAAATGGACCAACCATTACAAAACAAAAGGATATAAAAATAACTAAACAATCTAACAAATAGGCATATAAAAATTGAAAGCCAAACGCCACCTCCTTAGTCTGGGCGCATCGTTTCCTACTCGACTCAAGGAGCAATGCCCATGCCCTCCCGTGCCTTCTCGCCCCTGCGCCGCCTGTTGATCGGCGGCTTGCTGGCCAGTGTCGCCAGCGCCCTGCTGCCCTGGTCTCAAGCCCTTGCCGACCAGGCCAAGACCCTGCGTATCGGCTACCAGAAGTTCAACAGCATAAACATCCTCAAGGGCAGCGGCGCCCTGGAGAAGGCCCTGGCGCCGCAAGGCGTGAACGTCAGCTGGCACGAGTTCGCCGCCGGCCCACAGTTGCTCGAAGCCCTCAGTACTGGCGCCATCGACCTCGGCCACGCCGCCGACGCCCCGTCGGTGTTCGCCCAGGCCGCAGGTAAGCCGGTGGTGTACCTGGCCGCTGAGCAGCCCTACCCCCGCGGTATCGGCCTGGTAGTGCGCGAGCAGGATCACCTGGCCAGCGTGCACGACCTCAAGGGCAAGCGCGTAGCCACCGGCCGCGGCTGGAATGCCCAGTACCTGCTGGCCGTGGCCCTGGAGCAGGCCGGCCTCAGCTACCAGGACATCACCCCGGCCTACGTCAACAACGCCGCCGATGCCGTGGCTGCCCTGCAATCGGGCAGCGTCCAGGCCGTGACCCTGTGGGACCCGTTCCTCGCCGCCGCAGAAAGCCAGCCGGGCTTGAAGAACCTGCGCGACGGCAGCGGCCTGTCCAACAACCGCACCTTCTACCTGTCCACCGCCAGCTTCGCCGACCAGCATCGCGATCTGCTGAAGACCTTCTTCGTCGAACTGGGCAAGGTCAGCCAGTGGGCCAACGCCAAGCCTGCAGAAGTCGCCGCGCTGTTGGCCCCGCAGTTGGGGATCAGCGCCAACGTGCTGGAAGTGGCCAGCGAGCGGCGCAACTACAACGCCGTGGCCATCACCCCACAGATCGTTGCCGAGCAACAGAAGCTGGCCGATACCTTCCAGGGCCTGGGCCTGATTCCGCGCAAGCTGCAGGTGGCCGACGCGGTCTACCCGGCTTCTGTGTTGCCTTGAGCGGAGCGCACCCAGCATGCCTCGCCCAATCCGCTTCAACGCCTTCAGCATGAACGCCGCCAGCCACCAATCCCCCGGCCTGTGGCGCCACCCGCGCAACACCAGCGTGGCTTTCAACCGCCTGAGCTACTGGGCCGACCTGGCCCGCCTGCTCGAACGCGGCCTATTCGACGCCCTGTTCATCGCCGATGTGCTGGGTATCTACGACGTGTACCAGGGCGGCCCCGAAGCCGCCCTGCGCGGTGGCGTGCAAGTGCCGGTCAACGACCCGCTGCTGCTGGTACCGGCCATGGCCGGGGTGACCGAGCACCTGGGCTTCGGCGTTACCTTCTCGCTCACCTACGAACACCCCTACCCCTTCGCCCGGCGCATGTCCACGCTTGACCACCTGAGCAATGGCCGGGTTGGCTGGAACATCGTCACCGGCTACCTCGACAGTGCCGCGCGCAACCTGGGCCTGGCACGCCAACTGGGCCACGACCAGCGCTACGACCTGGCCGAGGAATACCTGCAGGTGCTGTACAAGCTGTGGGAGAAGAGTTGGGACGATGATGCGGTACTGCTGGAGCGTGACAGCGGGCGCTACATCGAGCCGGCCCGCGTGCACCCTATCAACCATGTCGGCGAGCACTTCCAGGTGCCCGGCATGCACCTGTGCCAGCCGTCGCCGCAACGCACGCCGGTACTGTTCCAGGCCGGCGCTTCGGCACGCGGCCAGCAGTTTGCAGCGCGGCATGCCGAATGCGTGTTCATCAGCGGGCCGACGCCCACGGTGCTGCGCCGCTACGCCGACGGCATCCGCCAGGCCAGTGAAGCAGCCGGGCGTGGCCGTGACGAAGTGTTGATCTACGCCCAGGCGTTGTTGATCGTCGCCCCTACCCAGGACGAAGCCGAGGCGCGCTTCGCCGAGTACCGCCGCTATGTCGACCTCGACGCCGCACTGGCGCTGTTGTCCGGCTGGACCGGCATCGATTTTGCCGGCCTGGACCCCGATGCGCCGATCGAATACGTCGAGAACGACGCCGGCCGCGCGGCCCTGGCCGCCTTCACCGCCGCCGACCCGAACCGCCGCTGGACCGTGCGCGAGGCCGCCGAGTTCGTCGGCCTGGGCGGCCGTGGCCCAGTGCTGGTGGGCGCCGCCAGCGAGGTCGCCGACCAGCTGGAAAGCTGGCTTGACCAAACCGGCATCGATGGCTTCAACCTGACCTACGCCGTGCAGCCGGACGACCTGGCCCAGGTGGTCGAGCTGCTGGTGCCCGAACTGCAACGGCGTGGCCGCTACCCGCTGAGCTATGCCGACGGCACTTTGCGCCACAAGCTGTTCGGCCAGGGCGACCGCTTGCCAGAAGGGCACGCAGGCCGTCAGGTTCGCATTCAGCCATCAAATACCGGGTATTCCAACATTTAATTTGTAGATGGCGCGCGCTCGCCCCTATTCTGTCGCCACATCCCCTGCGCCGCACCGGCCGGTGCGGTTCACGGCATGGGGAGAGAACAACAAGTCGAGATCGTCCATGTCGAACCATTCGTACTTCGCCCCCCACGGTGGGCACCCGGCTCAGACCGAGCTGCTGACTGACCGTGCCATGTTCACCGAAGCCTATGCCGTTATCCCCAAAGGCGTGATGCGTGACATCGTCACCAGCCACCTGCCGTTCTGGGACAAGATGCGCATGTGGGTCATCGCCCGCCCGCTGACCGGTTTTGCCGAAACCTTCTCCCAGTACATTGTCGAACTGGCCCCGGAAGGCGGCAGCGAGCGCCCGGAGCTGGACCCTAACGCCGAAGCCGTGGTGTTCATCGTCGAAGGCCAACTGGACATCACCGTCGAAGGCAAGCACCACACCCTGGTCCCAGGCGGCTACGCCTTCCTGGCCCCGGGTGCCGAGTGGAGCCTGCGCAACAACAGCAAGGCCAACGTCACCTTCCACTGGCTGCGCAAGCACTACCAGAAGGTTGAAGGCCTGGACGTGCCAGAGTCCTTCGTTACCCACCGCGACAACGCCACCGTTATCGAAATGCCGGGCACCGAAGGCCGCTGGAAAACCACCCGCTTCGTCGACATGGCCGACATGCGCCACGACATGCACGTGAACATCGTTACCTTCCAGCCGGGCGGGGTCATCCCGTTCGCTGAAACCCACGTGATGGAACACGGCCTGTATGTGCTGGAAGGCAAAGCGGTTTACCGCCTGAACCAGGACTGGGTCGAAGTGGAAGCCGGCGACTTCATGTGGCTGCGCGCCTTCTGCCCGCAGGCCTGCTACGCCGGCGGCCCAGGCAACTTCAGCTACCTGCTGTACAAAGACGTCAACCGTCATGTGCACCTGACGCTGAACCCTAAGCGTTGATGCATTGGGGGGCGAAGCCTCCCGTCTTCGAAAGGCCGACATACAACAGTTCGCTGTGGATGTCGGCCTTTCGGCGTTTCACCGGCCCTCACCTTAATATCCACGCCAATACTGACTCTCTTCCAGCCTCGTTACCTGGACTGTGCTGTTTCGAGCCCTCTGATTAAACGGAAGGCATATGAAAAGTAATTTTCTTACAGCACCTTCTGTTTTTACGCCCCATCAAATGAAATCGGTTCTACAGCGTATATTCTCCAACCTATCTTGTTCGCCGACCTACAGCGAGACGTAGATCGCGATACGACAAGGAAATTTACACATGGCCGTAAAGTCCGACATATCCAGTGTGCTGGAGCGCCTGCTGGAGGCGCCGGAAAAGCGCTGCGACCTGTTCGTGTTCCTGTTCTGGTGCCTGGCATTGGGTTACCGGGGCAAATACGCCAACCAGACCAACGGCGATCAGGCGCTGGAAATCTGGATGGAGCGTCTGCGCAAACGGATCGCGGAGCTACGCGGCCCCAGAGACCCCTCGCAACGTTTGACCGACCCGTTCACCAACATCGCACCCCGCCACTATCGCATGAACCGCCAGTTGCCCTGGTGGACGCCGTGGGCCGTCATGGGTGTGTGCTGTACCGGCGTCTATGTGTACTTCGCCAGCAAACTCAACGGCATTACCGAACAAGTATTGGCCTCGCTGCAAACCCTGTTGCAGCCATAACTTCTACCCGAACGAATTGACCTGACTCAACAGTCACTGCGCCTATCGGCGCAGCAAGTACGGCTTCACCCATAAAAACGATAAGCGCTGCATTTAGCGAAACTTCCTACAGCTCTTTAGGAAGTATCGGCAGCGACCTGGAACGGATTCCTCGCTACGGTCTTGCGTGCACTTTCGCCGTGCGTTTCACAACGCGCTCGGCTCCATGAACCTGTCCGAAGGAATGAACAGCAGGAGTCTGCATGAGCAACTTGAATGATGTGCGTTTTACCTTCACCACGCCTGCCGATGAGGCGATAGCGTTCGATGTGGTGTCGTTCGAACTGACTGAAGGGATCAGCGAGCTGTACCGCCTCACCCTCGAATTGGTCAGCGAAACCGACGATGCCGACTTCGCCAACCTGCTCGACCAGCCCGCGCGTTGACCATCTGGCAGCAAGAGCAGCCAGTACGCCATGTGCACGGCCTGATCAGCAGCTTCGAGCAAGGCAAAACCGGCCACCGTCACACCCGTTACAATACGCGCGAGCACCAGTGGCTGGATTACCTTACAAAGTCACAGGTTGCCGTGTTCACCCATGAATACGATGCTCTCAACCACCGTATCGCCACCACCCGCCCCGATGGGCACCGGGCCAGTTGGCTGACCTACGGCAGCGGGCATCTGCTGGCCATCAAACTTGATGACCAGGAACTGATCAGTTACGAGCGCGATGACCTGCATCGAGAGATCGGCCGTGTGCAGGGTAATGGCCTGATCCAGCGCCAGACCTGGAGCCCGAATGGCCAGTTGCTGGAACAGACCTTGGCGCGCCAGGGAGAATCCAAGCGCATTGCAGCGCGCAACTACCGTTACGACGAAGCAGGACAGCTGTGTCACATCAAAGACTTGAACCGTGGCGACCTACGTTATCGCTATGACCCAGTTGGCCGTTTGATCGAAGCCAGCCAAAACTACGAGAAGGAGACGTTCGCTTTCGATCCGGCGAGCAACCTGCTGGCCCCAGAGGCACCGCCAGCCGCCAATCCGCACTCGCCACGCAATCTGATGGACAATGTGCTACGGAGTTTCGGTATGACGAGCGCGGCAACCTGCTGGAGCGAATTGAGAACGGTAATACAGGCAAGTTCACTTGGGACCTGTATGACCGGTTGCGGCGCTATGAAGATGATCGATTGGTTGTGGAGTTTGGCTATGACGCGTTAGGCCGGTGGGTCTACAAGGATTAACGCTCGAAGTACCGCTACCCACTCGCCTTACTGGAAGGGTATCGGGGCTATGTCATGACCGATGATTCCGCCGGTACAACGTCCTTGCGGCGCAGGATGGGGTCGAGCGCTTGGGCTGCTGGGCACATGCACGCCGTAGGTTCATCAAAGCACGAAAGGTACAGCCCGAGGGCAAGACAAGACGTGCTGACATCGCGCTGATGTCTGAGCAACAAGCTCTATGTCGTCGAGCGCGACTTGAGGAAGAGCAGCGATGAAGATCTTAAGGCTGCGGCATGGAGCGCAGCGTGTCATTGCTGACTCAGGTGACGACGCAGAATGCCTTGGGCGAGGCCATTGGCTACTTGACCAGCAACTGGAGCAAGTTGGAGCACTACGTCGAGCACGGTTACTTGCCGATCGACAACAACGCTGCCGAGCGCTAAGTCAACCGGCCAAGTGGAGTAGGCGAACACCAGGCATCCCAGCCGTAGGCCTGTTGCCGCCGCTTCAGGCCTAAGCCAGCGCATTCGCCCAGACGGCTCATTCACGACATGGCACAGACCGATTGGGCCGTGGCACATCGTTCTTCCATCGCGCATACTGACTTCTCATCCCCCGCGCGGTACCAGCCATGAACCGCTGCCTGCTGCTCGCCGCCCTGCTGCTGTGCCCCCCTGCCCCGGCTGCCGATGACTGGAACCTGGCCTACGACCGCGAAGGCATCCGCGTGTACCTGAGCGCCGCCCCCAACTCGCCTTACCAGCAATTCCGTGGCATTAGCACCATGAAAGCCAGCGTAAGCACGCTCACCGACCTGCAGGAGAACCTGCGGGTGGCCTGCAAGTGGTTGTACGCCTGCGACCAGATGCGCTTACTGGACGTGGACGGTGCCAATACCTGGGTGTACCTGACTACCAACCTGCCGTGGCCAACAATGCCGCGGGACATGGTGCTGAAGGTCACCAGCGAACGGTTGGACGACGGCACACTGCTGCGGCACCTGAGCGCCGAACCCGACCGAATCCCCAAGGTGAAAGGGCTGATCCGGGTGCAGTACCTCAGTGGCGAATGGCGGATGAAGCCGCTGGGCGCACGGGAGACCGAGGTGACCTACCAGTTGCAGGCCGACCCGGCCGGGGATGTGCCTGGGTGGCTGGCCAACCGGTTTGTGGTGGATGCGCCGGTGGTGACCTTGCGCACCTTGCGCGCGGTGGCTGAGCGTCAGCCGTGAATGCAACCTGCACGTCGCCGTTGGCGCAATGCCGAGGCCAGAAGGCTTGATCCAGCAGTCACATTTTGTAGGTCGAGAGCAGGATGCTGGTCTCGGTGTTTTCGATGTGCGGAATCGAACGGATGGTGTTCAACGCCCGGTCGAAGGCCTCGAGGGTGTCGGCACGTAGCTCGGCCATGAGGTCCCAGCGGCCATTGGTGCTATGGATAGCCACCACGTTGGGATGCCCGCGCAGCGCGTGCTTGACCTCTGCGGCATGGTGGCCGCTGATGCCGATGCTGGTGATTGCCCGCACCCCCTGCTCCAGCACATCAGAGCGCAGGCGCACCGTATAGCCAATGATCAGGCCCTGCTCTTCGAGCCGGGTAATGCGGTTTTGCACCGTTGCCCTGGCCACCTTGAGCTTTTTTGCCAAGGTAAGCACGGGCGTACGGGCGTTGTCGCGCAGCAGCGCGATCAGTTCCCGGTCGAGCGTATCCATGTATGCCTGCCAAATGATCACATTGCTACTGTGTGGTAGCAGATTGTCTAGAAAGCTGACGAAACTGGCAACCTGCTCTCTTCATTTTGACGCCACCTTGCATCAACATTTTCCTGCTGACGACCCCCCCACAATTTCAAGCGTTCACCCTTGCAGTGTTCAAGGTGAGAACGCACTCATCAGGGTGCAAAGAGCATGACGTATTTCATCGATGTCCCAACCATGTCGGACTTGGTGCATGAGATTGGCGTAGCGCCATTCATTGGCGAACTGGCCGCGGCCATTCGCGAAGACTTCAAACGCTGGCAGGAGTTTGATAAATCCGCGCGGGTTGCCAGCCATTCGCAAGTGGGCGTGATCGAACTGATGCCGGTTGCCGACAACAGCCGCTACGCCTTTAAGTACGTCAACGGCCACCCGGCCAATACCACCCGCAACCTGCATACGGTGATGGCCTTCGGTGTGCTGGCCGATGTCGCCACCGGCTACCCGGTGCTGTTGTCTGAACTGACCATCGCTACCGCCCTGCGCACTGCGGCCACCTCGCTGATGGCGGCGCAGGCACTGGCCCGACCGAACTCGCGCAAAATGGCCCTGATCGGCAACGGTGCGCAAAGCGAATTCCAGGCGCTGGCCTTCCACAAGCACCTGGGCATCGAAGAAATCACCGCCTACGACACCGACCCGCTGGCCTCCGCCAAGCTGATCGCCAACCTCAAGGAATACAGCGGCCTCAGCATCCGCCGGGCAAGCTCGGTGGCCGAAGCGGTGAAAGGCGTGGATATCATCACCACGGTGACCGCCGACAAGGCCTACGCCACCATCATTACCCCCGACATGCTGGAACCCGGCATGCACCTGAATGCCGTAGGCGGCGACTGCCCGGGCAAAACCGAGCTGCATGCCGATGTGCTGCGCAACGCCCGGGTGTTCGTCGAGTACGAGCCGCAAACCCGCGTCGAAGGTGACATCCAGCAATTGCCGGCGGACTTCCCGGTGGTCGACCTGTGGCGCGTGCTGCGCGGCGAAACCGAGGGCCGCCAGAGCGACAGCCAGGTCACGGTGTTCGACTCGGTGGGCTTCGCCCTGGAAGACTACACCGTACTACGGTACGTACTACAGCAAGCCGAAAAGCGTGGCATGGGTAGCAAGATCGACCTGGTGCCTTGGGTGGACGACAACCCGAAAGACCTGTTCAGCCATACCCGCGGCCGCGCCGGCAAAAGCCGCATCCGACGCGTCGCCTGACCCAAAAGGGCCGCGCCAGATCGTCAGATCCCGCCGCCCGCCAGCAACTGCGTCATCACCTCGGCCAGCGCCTTGATCATCACATCCGCCGTCGGCCGGTGCACGATGACAATTTCGTAGCTATCGATGTCCGGCAGCCCTTGCCCTGCCCCCAGCACCCGGTGCTCGCCAGTGGCCGCCCTGGGCGGCAGCAGGCTGATACCCATGCCATCGGCAACCGCGGCCTGGATGCCGCTGAGGCTGGAGCTGGTAAAGCTGATGCGCCAGCGCCGGCCCATGCCCTCGATGGCGGTGATCATGTCGTCGCGGTACAGGCCGCGTGGCGGGAAGGTCACCAGCGGGATCGGGTCCAGCTCGAAGGCTGGCGCGCGCGCGCTGTCGATCCACTGCAGGCGCTCAGGCCAGCAGGCCACGCCTTCGCGGCTGTTGCGCCGCTGCTTGAGCAGCACCAGGTCGAGTTCACCGTTGTCATAGGCCTGGCTAAGGTCGCGGCACAGGCCGCTGGTCACTTCCAGCTTCACCTGTGGGTGTAGCCGGCTGAACGCCGACAGCGCATTGGTGGTGCGCCCGCCAACGAAGTCCTCGGGTACACCAAGGCGCACGGTGGTGCCAACCATCGCTCCGGCCAGGGCCTCGAGCATCTGGTCGTTCAGCGCCAGCATATGCCGGGCATAGCCGAGCAAGGTCTGCCCAGCGTCGGTCGGCAACACGTCGCGATTGCCACGCACCAGCAGGCGGTGGCCGACCATGTCTTCAAGGCGGCGCACCTTCTGGCTGATGGTCGACTGGGTGGAGTGCAGGCGCGCGGCAGCGGTGGTGAAGCTACCGCAATCGGCGACCACGACAATAGCGCGTAGCAGGTCGAGGTCGAACAGGGCTCTATTCGATTTCACGCTGATAGACATCTTGGTATTCAACTTATGAATGGCAAGACTGACTTCTATCACGCCACTCCATACACCGCAATGCGTTGGCCTAGTCGCCCAGCGCGACGCCTTCACGCCGTGGGTCAGCACCGCCCGACCAGCCTGCGCCGGTGCGCTGAATGATCTGCATGCCACTGGTCAGGGTCATGGGCACCACCTCATGCCCCCAGGCCGCCAGCTGTCGTATCAGCGCCGGGCTGGCCAGCCCCGCCTCCACTTCGGTGCCCGCATTACGGCTGCCAAAGTTGGGCAGGCCGGCGGCCTGCTGTGGGTCGAGCTGCCAATCCAGCAGGCCGACCAGCGCCTTGTTCACGTAACCGATGATTTGCGAGCCACCGGGCGAGCCAAGGCTGGCCAGCAGCTCGCCAGAGGTTCGTGAGAACACCAGGGTCGGCGCCATGGCCGACAGCGGCCGCTTGCCCGGCTGCACCCGGTTGGCGACCGGCTTGCCATGTTCCTGAGGGATGAACGAGAAGTCGGTCAGGTGGTTGTTGAGCAGAAAGCCCTTGACCATCAAGTGCGCGCCGAACGCCGCTTCCACCGACGTGGTCATGGCCAGGGCTTGGCCGCGGTCATCCACCGCGCTGAGGTGCGAGGTGGCAATGCGCAGCGGCGAGCGGTCCGGCGCCAGGGCCAGGTCGGCGCCCTGCGGCTGGCCCGGAGCGGCGCGCTTCATGCTGTACTCGCCTATTTTTGCGGCGCGGCTGGCCAGGTAAGCGGGGTCGGTCAAGGCCTTGACCGGGACCGGCACATAATCGCTGTCGGCCAGGTACTGGGCGCGGTCGGCATAGGCCAGGCGTTCGGCTTCGGCTATCAAATGAACTGCCAATGGTGGTGCTTCCAGGCCGGCCGGGGACGACGTCGCGACAGGGCGCAGTAGCGCCAGGTTGCGGGGTGGCGAGGCGCGCTGCACGGCTTCGAGCATGCCCAGGGTCTGCAGCACCGCCACCCCACCCGACGACGGCGGCGGCATGCCGCAGATACGCCAGGCCTTGTAGGGGCCACACACCGGTTCACGCTGCTTGGCCCGGTACTGCTGCAAGTCCTGCAACGACAGGTAGCCGGCGTTGGCATGGCCGCGCACCTCGGCCACGATGGCTTCGGCGATCTCGCCGGTATAGAACGCCTCGGGGCCTTGCGTGGCAATCTGCTCGAAGGTTTGTGCAAGCTCGGGGTTGCGCAGGATCGTCCCGACCGCCAAGGGCCGGCCTTGCCCATCCAGGAAGTAGCGAGCCATGGCTGGCGAACCGCTAATGAACGGGTCCTCGGCCAGCAAGGTGTGAAGGCGTTGCGACACCGCAAAGCCGTTACGCGCCAGGGCGATGGCCGGGGCGAACAGGTCGCGCCAGGGCAGCTTGCCGTGTTGCTCGTGGGCCAGCTTCAGGGCGCGTAGCACCCCCGGTACGCCAACCGCACGCCCGCCGATCTGCGCCGCCCTGAACGGCATTGCTGAACCATCGGCTTGCAGGAACAGCTTTTCGGTCACCGCCGCCGGGGCTGCCTCACGACCATCGAACGCCTGCACACGCTGGCCATCCCAATAGAGGATAAACGCCCCGCCACCAATGCCGCTGGATTGCGGTTCGACCAGGGTCAGCACCATCTGCATGGCGATGGCCGCATCGATGGCGCTGCCGCCGGCACGCAGCATCGCCCGCCCCGCCGCGCTGGCCAGCGGGTTGGCGGCAGCGGCCATGTGCCGGCTGGCGTGCACCGGCTGCAGGCCACTGCGGTAGCCGGAGGCCAGTTCCGGTGGCGCGGGCAACAGCTGATCGGCACCGGCCCAGCCACTGGCGACCAGCAGGCAGAGGGCGCCCATCAGGGGCGCGGGGGATTTCATCGTTGTGCTTCCTGCCATTACTCATTCAGCAGGCACTGTCGGTCATGCGCAGACTTAACTTCAAGCCCTGGCGTGTTTTTCCTGGATGCAGGTTTGGGCTGCGCTGTCGCGCAGAAAACTGAGTTTGCAAGCGGTCCGCTGAGCCTGTGGGAGCGGGCATGCCCGCGAAGCATCCTACACGGTGCCTGGCACCGGCTGCGCCGGTGTTCGCGGGTAAACCCGCTCCTACAAAATTGCTGTTAAATCTATGAGTTATGTGCAGGCCTATGGGCGCTGGCTTGTCGGCGATGAGGCCAGGGCAGGCACAACACTTCAGGCCACCTCCTCGAACGGCAAGCCCACATAGTTCTCGGCAATGTTCACCAACCCCGCTGGCGAGGTCAGGAAGTACTCACGGTCCGCCTCCTGCATCTTCTGGTCCCAGGCGTCCTTGTGGCTGCCGAAGTCATGCAGCAGCTGGGTCATGAACCAGCTGAAGCGCTCGCCTTTCCACACCCGGCGCAGGGCCAGCGGCGAATACTGCTGCAGCAGGTCCGTGCGCCCTTCGCGGTACACCTTGAGCAGGATACGGTACAGGTAGTTGACGTCCGATGCCGCCAGGTTCAGCCCTTTGGCGCCGGTCGGCGGGACAATGTGCGCGGCGTCCCCGACCAGGAACAGGTGACCGTACTGCATGGGTTCGACCACCAGGCTGCGCAGCGGCGCAATGCTTTTTTCCAGGGCCGGGCCGGTGACCATCTGCGCTGCCACTTCGACGGGCAAGCGGGCCTTGAGTTCGCCCCAGAAACGCTCGTCGGACCACTCCTCCACACGGTCGTGCAAAGGGACCTGCAGGTAATAGCGGCTGCGCGTTTGCGAACGCTGGCTGCACAGGGCAAAACCGCGCGCGTGGTGGGCGTAGATCAGCTCGTGGTTGACCGGCGGTGTATCCGCCAGCAGGCCCAGCCAACCAAATGGGTAGACCCGCTCGTACTGCTTCAGCACGCCGTCGGGGATGCTCTGCCGCGAGACGCCGTGAAAGCCGTCACAACCGGCGATGTAATCGCAGTCCACGCGGTGCACCTGGCCGTCCTTCTCGTAGGTCAGGTAGGGCCGCTCGCCCTTGAGCTCATGCGGCTGGACATTGCTCGCCGCGTAGATGATCGGCGCACCACTGGCTTCACGTGCTTGCATCAGGTCACGAGTGACTTCGGTTTGGCCATACACCATCACCGTCTTGCCGCCAGTCAGGGCCTTGAGGTCCAGGCGCTGGCGGCGCCCACCGACCAGCAGCTCGACTCCTTCGTGGACCAGGCCTTCACGGTCCATGCGCTCGGCCACACCGGCCTCACGCAGCAGGTCGACCGTGCCTTGTTCGAGCACCCCGGCACGGATGCGGCCCAGCACGTACTCGGGCGTTTGGCGTTCGACGATCAGCGTATCGATACCGGCATTGTGCAGCAGCTGGCCTAGCAGCAGGCCAGACGGACCTGCCCCAATAATTGCGACCTGAGTTTTCATTGTTGTTGTCTCTGTGCGGGTGATGCCGGCCCTGGACTGGCAGCCGGGCGGCATCTGCTGTTAGGGTTTGCCCGTGCATTTTTACTGGCAAAAACAGCCTTTGAACTGTGCTATTCCATACATAAACTGCACTTTTACAAAAAGCGTTCGGTTACCGGACAGGCCAAAAGCTATGAAACCCACCCTCCCCGGCGTCCCTTTGTTCAAGCTGTATGGCGAAAACCAGGCCTGGCCCGGTACCGACCTGTTGC
The DNA here is from genome assembly GCF_003627215.1 of Pseudomonas sp. Leaf58. Lineage (NCBI taxonomy): Bacteria > Pseudomonadati > Pseudomonadota > Gammaproteobacteria > Pseudomonadales > Pseudomonadaceae > Pseudomonas > Pseudomonas sp. Leaf58. The sequence continues at coordinate 2,394,232 of NZ_CP032677.1, read as the reverse complement.
ACTGCGAGTCGATCCCGGCGCGTAGCCGCCTGCACCACTGGGAGATCAAGCCGCACCAGCATGCCGAGCTGTTCCAGTTGCTGTATGTGCAGCGCGGCCGGGCCGAGGTGGAGATCGAGGGCGTGCGCAGTGTCATTGGCGAAGCGGCGATCCAGGTGGTGCCGCCGCTGACCGTGCACGGCTTTCGCTTCAGCGCCGATATCCAAGGGTACGTGCTGACCTTTGGCACGGCACTGGTGGCTAACCTGGAGCAGCGCCTGGGTGCACCCCTGGCGGTGCTGGCGAAAGCGGCGTGTTACCCGCTGGGCCGGGACCGTGTGCGCCTGCGCAGCCTGATCGACACCCTGCAGCAGGAGTACCAGGGCAATGCCCCGGCGCGGGCCGCCCTGCTTGAGGCGCTGGTGACGGCATTGATGGTGTGGATCAGCCGCCGCCAGCAGCTGGGGCAGGCACCGCGCAACCGCGATGAACGTGACCGCCAGTTGCTGGGGCAATACCTGCGCCTGGTCGAGGCGCATTACCGCGAGCACTTGTCAGTGGAGGATTTTGCCGCGCGGTTGAAGGTGCCGAGCCTGCAGTTGAACCAACTGTGCCGAGCGCTGAGCGGGCAGACGGCGCTGCAAGTGGTGCACCAGCGGTTGCTGCTGGAGGCGCGGCGTAATCTGGTTTATACGCGGATGAGCATTGGGCAGTTGTCGGATAGCCTGGGGTTCACCGACCCGACGTACTTTGCCCGGTGGTTCAAGCGGTTGAGCGGGCAAACGCCCAATGGGTATCGGCGGGCGGTGCAGCCGGACTGATTGGCGATCGCCTGCCCGGGCCTCTTGGCGGGTAAACCCGCACACAAGGACCGTGCAGGCGATACACATTTGCGCCCCAGCTTGACGTATACGTCAAGCTGCCCTCAGGATACCTGCATACCCCACGCCGAGCCCCAGCATGAGTACCCAGACCTACAGCATCTCCGACCTGTCCCGCGAGCTGGACATCACCACCCGCGCCATTCGTTTTTACGAGGAGCAGGGCCTGCTGAGCCCCGAACGCCGCGGCCTGGAGCGTATCTATACGGCGCGTGACAAGGTCAGCCTGAAGCTCATCCTGCGTGGCAAGCGCATCGGCTTTTCATTGGCCGAGTGCCGCGAACTGATCGAGCTGTACGACCCGTCCAGCGGCAACCTCAAGCAGCTCAACAGCATGCTGGCGAAAATCGCCGAGCGCCGCGCGCAACTGGAGCAACAGATGCTCGACATCCACCAGATGCAGCTGGAGCTGGACACCGCCCAGGAGCGCTGCGAGCAAGCCCTGGCCGCCACCCTGAACAACAAAGACAACCGCTGAACGCCACAGGAAAACCGCCATGTCCTTGCCCAAACACGTCCGCCTGGTCGAAGTAGGCCCCCGCGACGGCCTGCAGAACGAAGCCCAACCCATCAGCGTCGCCGACAAGGTGCGCCTGGTGGACGACCTCACCGAGGCGGGTCTGGCCTATATCGAAGTAGGCAGTTTCGTCTCGCCCAAATGGGTGCCGCAGATGGCCGGCTCCGCCGAAGTGTTCGCCGGCATCCACCAGCGCCCCGGTGTTACCTATGCGGCGCTGGCGCCGAACCTGCGCGGCTTCGAGGATGCCCTGGCCGCCGGGGTGAAGGAAGTGGCGGTGTTCGCGGCCGCCTCCGAAGCCTTCTCGCAGCGCAACATCAACTGCTCGATCAGCGACAGCCTCAAGCGCTTCGAGCCGATCATGCAAGCCGCGCGCAGCCACGGCGTGCGCGTGCGCGGCTATGTGTCATGTGTGCTCGGTTGCCCCTATGAAGGCAAAGTCAGCGCCGAGCAGGTCGCCCCAGTGGCTCGCGCCCTGCACGACATGGGCTGCTACGAGGTATCGCTGGGCGACACCATTGGCACCGGTACCGCCGGCGATACCCGGCGCCTGTTCGAGGTAGTGTCGGCCCAGGTACCGCGCGAGCAACTGGCTGGGCACTTCCACGATACCTATGGCCAGGCGTTGGCCAACGTGTATGCCAGCTTGCTCGAAGGTATCAGCGTCTTCGACAGCTCTGTGGCCGGGCTGGGCGGCTGCCCCTACGCCAAGGGGGCTACCGGCAATATCGCCAGCGAAGACGTGGTGTACCTGCTGCAGGGACTGGGCATTGAAACCGGCATCGACCTGGACCGGCTGATCGCTGCCGGCCAGCGTATCAGCAGCGTGCTGGGCCGCGGCAACGGGTCGCGGGTAGCACGGGCACGCAGCGCGCAATAAATCATACGGGTGTCACAGGCGTGTGGGTGAAGTGTTACCGCCCCCACGTTTCACAGCAAAAAATCGGGTAACAGGGAAACAAATCGGCAGATTTTCAGGCCGGCTGGTTTTGGCTGAAAATGCTAACTGCTTGATTTCAAAGGGTTTTCAAAAGTTGGCACGTACCCTGCTATATCTCTGGTACAAGAACAAAAAAAATGTGACACCCAATAAAAACAACAGATAACGGCTCTGACATAACAAGAACAACACGGCAGAGGCGCAGCAAGCAGATTTTTTTGGAGTAGACACGCTTTTCAGGGGTACGCCCCGCGGTCTGGCACAGAACAATAAAACTACCTAAAGGTAGCGACAGCCAGGTTCGGATCAGCATTGATGAAGGCAGGTCAGCGCTCAAAAAAATACGTTTGCTCTTGACCCCGCATGGGGGTCACCCGCAACACGAAGACAGGCTTACAAAAACAACAAAAGGCCGGTCTCAATAATAAAAAAAGAGCAGGCAACAACGCTTTGAGGGGAGCTTCGGCTCCCCTCAGTGCTTCCGGTCCTTTTCCTCCTGCTGCTTTCCCTCCTCCTGCCCTTCGACTTTTTCCACCAGCAATGGCATCGTGCCCAGCACCAGCAGGGCCAGCACCGTGCTGATCAATGCCGTGGCTTCACGGCCCATACCCGCGGCCGTACCGATGGCGGCGGTCATCCACAACCCGGCGGCGGTGGTCAGCCCCTTCACATGGCTGGCGTCCTGGCCGTTACCCTTGAGAATGGTCCCCGCCCCCAGAAAGCCGATACCGGCCACTATGCCCTGGACCACCCGGCTCAATGCCTGCTCATCAGCCCCGGCCATGCTCGGCGCCAATACGAACAGCGCGGCGCCCAACGAAACCAGCATGTGCGTGCGCACCCCGGCGGCCTTGCCCTTGTGCTCGCGCTCAAACCCCAGCACGGCGCCAAGCAAGGCGGCCATCAGCAGGCGCACGAGGATTTGCGTTACCTGGCGCCCGTCGGTGATATCGGCAAATTCGGCCTGGATTGCTTGCCAGATGAGGTCCATGGCACTGTTCCCTTACCAGAGCATTGTGTCGCCAAGCCCGGACTCTTCGCGGGTAAACCCGCTCCTACCTAAGAAACACAGCACCCGCCTGTAGGAGCGGGCTGGCCCGCGAAGAGGCCGAGCCTGCCATCTGCAAGGGTTGACCTGCGCACCCAACACAAAGTGCCGCTGAGCCCGCGGATGCAGCAACCCGCTCGGCACTGTGGTCCACCCTGTAACCGCCCCCAGGAGGACCACCCCATGCCCATTGAAATCGACGAAACCACCCGCCGCTGCACCCTGATCGGCGAAAACCTGCGTCTGGAAGGTGATGGCCCAGCCATCGAAATCGTCACCGACGAACAGCTGCACATGTCGGTGGCTCTGCTCGCCGGCCAGCGGGTGCCGATCACCGAAGCCGAAGCCGACGCACTGACCGTGGTAGGTGCGGTGGATAGCCGCAGGCATTTGAAGGCCAGCGTGCCAGGCTCGGTAATCTAAGGCTTGGCGGGGTCAGGCCGGTAATCTGATACGGTTTTTATCGCAAAATCTGAGCCTGTGCTGATAACAGCCTCAGGGCCATAGTGCTCATGCCTGATCGAGGCCTGATGAGCACCCAGCCATGAACGATAGAATCCCTTTCACAGAGATCGCCACCACTCCCGCCAGCCCCCAGCCGCGACGCACCGACTACGGCATTCATACCCGCAGCTTCACCGGGCTGTACCGCAACCTGCGCATTGGCTTTGCCGGTGCCCTATTTGCCCTGTTTTTCGGCACTGCCTGGCTGAACTGGAACGGCCGCCAGGCGGTGCTGTGGGACTTGGGTAACAGCAAATTCCACATCTTTGGCGCCACCTTCTGGCCGCAGGATTTCATTTTGCTGTCGGCGCTGTTGATCATCTGTGCCTTCGGCCTGTTCGCCATCACTGTGTTCGCCGGCCGTGTGTGGTGCGGCTACAGCTGCCCGCAGAGCACCTGGACCTGGCTGTTCATGTGGTGCGAAAAGCTCACCGAGGGCGACCGCAACCAGCGCATCAAGCTCGCCGCCGCGCCCTGGAGCCTGAACAAACTGGCCCGGCGCACACTGAAGCACAGCCTGTGGCTGGCTATTGGCGTACTCACCGGGCTGACTTTCGTTGGCTACTTCACCCCGATCCGCCCACTGGCGGCAGACCTGTTCACCTTGCAACTGGGCGGCGTGGCGCTGTTCTGGGTGCTGTTCTTTACCGCCGCCACCTACATCAATGCTGGCCTGCTGCGCGAAGCGGTGTGCCTGCACATGTGCCCTTACGCACGCTTCCAGAGTGTGATGTTTGACAAAGACACCCTGGCGGTCGCCTATGACCCACGTCGCGGCGAAGCCCGTGGCGCGCGCAAAAAAGGCAGCGACGCCCAGGCCCAGGGCCTGGGTGATTGCATCGACTGCACCCTGTGCGTACAGGTGTGCCCGACCGGCATCGATATTCGTGACGGTTTGCAAATGGCCTGCATCGGTTGCGCGGCGTGCATCGATGCCTGTGACGGGGTAATGGACAAGATGGGTTACTCCCGCGGCCTGATCGGCTACAAGTCCGAACACAGCCTGCAAGGTGGTACCACCCATTGGCTGCGCCCGCGCCTGCTGGGCTATGCCGCCGCGTTGGTAGTGATGATCGCGGCACTCGGGGTGGCCTTGCAGTTGCGCCCGATGGTATCGCTGGACGTGATCAAGGACCGCGGCCTGTTCCGCGAAAATGCCCAAGGCCAGATCGAGAACATCTACCTACTCAAGGTGATCAACAAGACCGAACGTACCCAGCACTACGCGCTGCGCCTGCTGGACGCCGACGGTTTCGTCTTGCAGGGCAACACGACGTTGGTGATTCCGGCCGGTGAAATGAGCGAACTGCCGGTGTCGGTGGCGATGCTCGCCGAGCGCCCGACCAGCAACTCGCAGCCACTGAGCTTTGAAATCAGCGAACGTGACGACCCTGCTATTCGCAGCGTGGCCAACAGCCGCTTCGTCGCGCCGATGAACCGCTGATCCCTTACACTGATTCCACCTTGCCTGCCAGGCTTCGACAGAAGGCCAGAATGAAACGCTACGAACGCTTTGCCGACGACATCGCCGAACTGATCCGCTCCGGGGTACTGGGCCCCGGCCAACGGGTGCCCTCGGTGCGCTACGCCAGCCAAACCCACGGGGTCAGCCCGTCCACCGTGTTCCAGGCCTACTACCTGCTGGAGCGGCGCGGGCTGATCCGGGCGCGGCCGCGTTCGGGCTATTTCGTCAACGCCCACGCCCCGCGCCAGTTCAGCGAGCCGCAGGCGTTGCAGCCGGTCAGCGAGTCCACCGATGTCGATGTCAGCGCGCTGGTGTTCTCGATCCTTGACTCGATCAAAGACCCCAACACCGTGCCGTTCGGCTCGGCGTTCCCTAGCCCCGAGCTGTTCCCGCTGCAACGCCTGTCGCGTTCGCTGGCCAGCGCCAGCCGCAGCATGGACCCACGCATGGTGGTGACCGACCTGTCGCCCGGCAACCCGCAGCTGCGCCGGCAAATTGCCCTACGCTACATGGTCGGCGGGTTGATGTTGCCAATGGAGGAGCTGCTGATCACCAACGGTGCACTGGAAGCCCTGAACCTGTGCCTGCAGGCCGTCACCCAGCCGGGCGACCTGGTGGCTATCGAGGCGCCGGCCTTCTACGCCTGCCTGCAGGTGCTGGAGCGGCTCAAGCTCAAGGCGGTGGAGATCCCGGTGCACCCGCGCGAAGGCATGGACCTCGGCGTACTGGCGCAAACCCTGGAAAAGCACCCGGTCAAGGCAGTGTGGTGCATGACCAACTTCCAAAACCCAGTGGGCGCCAGCATGCCCGAGGCGAAAAAACAGGCACTGGTGGAGTTGCTGGCGCGTCATCAGGTGCCGTTGATCGAAGACGATGTGTACGCCGAGCTGTACTACGCGCAGCAGGCGCCCAAGCCGGCCAAGGCCTTCGACACCCAGGGCCTGGTGATGCACTGCGGCTCGTTCGCCAAAAGCCTGGCACCCGGCTACCGCATTGGCTGGGTGGCGGCTGGGCGCTTTGCGCAAAAGATCGAGCGGCTCAAACTGATGACCTCGCTGTGTGCCTCGATGCCAGCCCAGGCGGCCATTGCCGACTACCTGCAGCACGGCGGCTACGACCGCCACCTGCGCAAGCTGCGCTACGCCCTAGAAGGCCAGCAGGCCAACATGCTGGCGGCCATCGCCCGCCACTTCCCGGCGCAGACGCGGGTCAGCCAGCCGTCTGGCGGCTACTTCCTATGGTTAGAACTGCCCGAGCAGATGGATGCCCTCAAGCTGTTCCACATGGCCTTGGCGCAAGGCATCAGCATCGCCCCCGGGCCGATTTTCTCGCCCACCCGGCGCTTTGGCAACTGCATCCGCCTTAACTACGGCAGCCCCTGGCATGAGGATGCCGAACGGGCCATGGAAACCCTGGGCAGGATCATTCGCTCGTTCTGATGGCCGGTGGTGGGGTGGGCGGCTATAGTTGCTCGATCCGCTCCCTGGGCCCTCGCCATGCAACCAGACCCGCTGCCGTCATTGGCACAGCTGCAAGCACGTGTCGCCGAACTGGAAGCGCAGTTGGCCGAGCGCGACAACGCTGCACAGGCCCACAACAAGTTGCTCGGCGAGCTGCTCGACAACAGCCAGGTCAACGTGTTTGCCGCCGACCGCAAAATGCGCCTGGTTGCCATCAACCGCATGGCCCGCGAAACTTTCCAGCGCTACCGTGGCTTCGTGCCGCAGGTGGGCGATTACATACCGCAGTTTTTGCTCAACCAGCCTGACATCATGGGCCGCCTGGCGCCGGTGTGGCCGCGCGTGCTGGCCGGCGAGGCCTTCATCGATACCATCAGCCTCGGGCCACCTGATACCCCGCGGTATTACGAAATCCGCTACCACCCGCTGCGCGATGCACAGCAGCACATTCAGGGTGGGTACATGTTCGCCTACGACATCACCGAACGCATGGCTGAGCAAGAGCGCCTGCGCATGGCTGAGCAAGCCCTGCGCCAAGCGCAGAAAATGGAAGCCGTCGGCCAGTTGACCGGCGGCATCGCCCACGACTTCAACAACCTGCTGGGCAGCCTGCTGGGCGCGCTGGAACTGGCCGCACAACGTCTGGGCCAGCAACGCCTCGCCGACACCGCCCGCCTGTTGGAGCTCAGCCGCAACAACGCCCTGCGCGCCGTTGCCCAGGTGCAACACCTGCTGGCTTTTTCGCGGCAACAGACGCTGGTACCACAAGCAGTCGATGTGCAGCGCCTGATCGCCGACATGCATGACTTGATCCGCAGCTCGGCCGGCCCGCACATCGCCTTTTACGACCTGAGCCAGGCTGCGCAATGGCCGATCCGCATTGACCCGCGGCAGCTGGAAAACGCCCTGCTCAACCTGTGCATCAACGCCCGTGAGGCCATGCCCCAGGGCGGCACGTTGAACCTTGGTTGCGAAAACACAGCGCTTGATACAGCCAAGGCCAAGCGCTTGGACCTGCCTGAGGGCCGCTATGTGCACATCAGCGTCCAGGACTCCGGCATGGGCATGTCCCAGGACGTGCTGCAGCGCGCCCTGGAACCGTTCTTTACGACCAAACCGCTGGGCCAGGGCACTGGCCTGGGGTTGTCCATGGTATATGGTTTCGCACGGCAATCCGGGGGCCAACTGTGGATCGACAGCGTGCCCGGGCAAGGCACCTGCGTTCACCTGTATTTCCCTGCAGACGAACGCGCCAGCGCTTGCGCCCAGCACCTGCCCGCTGCTGCCACTCCCAGCCTCCCCTCGCAACCACCGGCGCGCCGGGTAATGCTGGTGGAGGACCAGCCGGCCCTGCGCTTGGTGCTTGTCGAAGTACTCACAGAACTTGGCCATGAGGTGCAGGCGTTCGACTGTGGTGGCCCGGCGCTTGAGGCGTTGCGCACAGGCCCGCTGCCTGACCTGCTGATCACCGACATCGGCCTGCCTGGCGAGGTAGACGGTTATCAGCTTGCACACGCGTATCAGGGCCTTGCCAGGCAAGGCCCGGTGTTGCTGATTACCGGTTATGACATGGCCGAAGCGCTGGCCAGTATCAAGCCCGACGGGCCTATCGAACTGCTGCCCAAACCCTTCCACCTACAAAACCTTGGCGAACGAATTGCCCGGCTGCTGGGTACCACCGAGTAGTGGCACTGGCCAGCTATCGGCCTGCAGGTGAACACGCTAAAGTCTGTGTGGTCTCTTTGGTCGGATGTCGGCATGCCCTCCCGCGATCTGCACACACTGCGTCAACAAGTCGAAGCCCTGCAACAGCAGAACGCGCTGCTGGAAGCACGCCTTGCGGCGCATCAGGACAACGGCCAGGATTTTTACCGTTCGTTGTTCGACACCATGGACGAAGGCTTCTGCATCATCGAGTTCTTCGACGGCCCGCATGGCCCGCTCAGTGACTATGTGCATGTCCTGGCCAACGCGGCCTACGCCAAGCACGCCGGTATCCCCAACGTGGTCGGGCAGAAGCTGCGCGAAATGGTGCCCGATGAGGCCGATGATTGGGTGGCACGCTATGGCGCTGTGCTGCGTACCGGCGAGCCACTGCATTTCGAGCAAGAACTGGTCGCCACCGGCCATGTATTGTCCGTTACCACCTTCCGTATAGAGCCCGCCGAGAAACGCCAGGTGGCCGTGCTGTTCAAGGATGTCACTGAACGTCGGCGCGCCGAACAAGCCCTGCAGCGCCTGAACGAAGAACTCGAACAACGGGTGAATACCGCGCTGGCGGAGCGCCGGCTGTTTGCTGAGCTGGTCGATCACAGCGTGGTCAACGTACACGTGATTGGCACGGATATGCGTTGGCTGGCCGTCAACCGCCAGGCCAAGCATGACTTCCGCGTGCTGTACGGGCAAACGCCGGAAATTGGCGAATACATGCCTGGGCTGATCAACGATGGCAGCCATGACCAGACGCCGATTTTGCCCATGTGGCAACGCGCCTTGGCTGGCGAGCAGTTCATCGAAACGGGCGCCTTTGGCAAGGCACCTGAGCGGCGCCATTACGAACTGCGCTTCAACGCCTTGCGCGATCATCATGGCGCGATACAAGGCGCCTTCCTGTTCGCCTATGACATCAGCGAGCGCGTCCAGGAGCAGGGGCGCCTGGCCAAGGCCGAAGAGGCTTTGCGCCAAGCCCAGAAAATGGAAGCCGTGGGGCAGCTCAGTGGGGGCATTGCCCACGACTTCAACAACCTGCTGGGCAGTATCCTCGGCGCCCAGGAGTTGATGCGCCAACGTCTGCAGCAGTCGCGCTTCGATGCGCTGGACCCGCTGCTGGAGCTGTCCAGCAGTTCAGCGCAACGGGCTTCATCCCTGGTGCACCGGCTGTTGGCGTTCTCCCGCCAGCAAACCCTGCAACCCTGCTCCACGCAGGTGGCTACGCTGGTGGCCGGCATGGAGGACTTGCTACGCCGCACCATCGGCCCGGCCATCACCCTCAACAGCCAGTTCGCCAGCCAGTTGTGGCCGACCTTCATCGACCCACCGCAACTGGAAAGCGCCTTGCTCAACCTGTGCCTCAACGCCCGTGACGCCATGCCCGTGGGGGGTGTGATCGACATCATCGGCGACAACCTGCTGCTCGACGACGTACAGCCCCAAGCGCAGGGGCCAGCCCCCGGCGAGTACGTAAGGCTGAGTATCGTCGACAACGGCCGCGGCATGTCGGCGGAGGTAGCGGAGCGCGCAGTCGACCCGTTCTTCACCACCAAGCCCCTGGGCCAAGGCACCGGCCTGGGCTTGTCGATGATCTATGGTTTTGTACGCCAGTCGGGGGGGCACCTGCGGGTGCTGTCGGTGCTTGGTGAGGGGACTCGCATCGAACTGCTGCTCCCACGCCACCACGAACAGCCCGAAGCACCTACGCCCAAACCGCAGCGCCGGCTATTGGAAAAGAGCAGCACGGCTGCGCAGCGTATTCTGTTGATCGAGGACCAGACGGCCCTGCGCCTGGTGGTCTGCGAAGTGCTGGAAGAGCTAGGTTACCGGGTCGATGCTTTCGCCAACGGCCCAGCTGCCCTCGCGCATCTGCAAAGCGGTGAGCGGCCAGACCTGCTGCTGAGCGATATAGGGCTGCCGGGCGGTATGAATGGCCGCCAGGTGGCGGAGCGCTGCCGCGAGCGCTACCCCGACCTGAAGGTGCTGTTCGTCACGGGCTACGATGAAAGTGCGGCGCACTGTGACGGCCAGTTGCTGCAAGGGACGCGGGTGCTGACCAAGCCCTTCGAACTGGACGTGCTGGCCGAGCAGGTGCGCGAGCTGCTGATGGATTGACCGGCGCGCTCAGCGCCCGCCGCCTAGGTCGATAAAACTTCCGGTGGCGTAGGATGCTTTGTCCGAGAGCAGCCAGAGGATGGCCTCGGCAACTTCCTCGGGGCGCCCGCCGCGGCCCATGGGTAAGCCGGGTTCGAGCTTGCTGACCCGGTCCGGGTCGCCAGAAAGCGCATGGAAACCGGTATGGATATAGCCTGGGCGCACGCCATTCACCCGCACGCCCTCGCCCGCCACTTCCTTGGCCAAGCCCAAGGTGAAGGTATCGAGCGCGCCTTTGGAGGCGGCATAGTCCACGTATTCGTTGGGCGAGCCCAGGCGGGCGGCCACCGACGACACGTTGACAATGGCCCCGCCCTGCCCGCCATGCCGCCGAGCCATGCGCAGTAAGGCGTGCTTGGCGCAAAGCATGGGGCCGACGACGTTGGTTTTCATGACCTTGAGCAGGCGGAATTCGGACATGTCCTCGACCCGGCTTTGCTGGCCGATGGTGCCAGCGTTATTGACCAGCGCGGTAACCGGGCCAAGTTCCTCATCGACGCGCTGGAACAGCTGGATGACCTCGTCTTCGACGCTGGCATCGGCGCGCACGCTGATGGCCTGTGCGCCCAAGGCGCGGACCTGGTCGAGGATGTGCTCGGCGGCCTGGTCGTCGGCGTGGTAGTTGATGCAGATGCGGTAGCCCTGCTGGGCGGCCTGCAGCGCCGTGGCCGCGCCTATGCCGCGGCTGGCGCCGGTGATGACGATGACTTTCTGCATGGCATTGCCAATCGTTTGGGAAGGGAGGATCGACAATAGGGGAAATGGGACAGGATGGGAATAGAGGGTTGGGGCTTCGGGGTGCCGGGCTTGAAGCAGGGGTTGGCGTGCCCACCTCAATGCCCCGCCGAAGCCGGCCCCGCCTTCGCGGTAAAAGGTGGCTTGGCAAACCACACCAGCAGGATCAACCCGGCAAACACCCAGGTCATCAGCGTGAAGTAATCCACCGTCGACATCATGTAGGCCTGCCCGTTGAGTATCTGCTCCAACTGCGCATAACCCTGCGGGCTGGCCCCGCCCAACTGCTCAAGCGTATGCCGCGTCGCCGGGTTGAACGGGCTGATGTGCTCGCTCAGGTAGGCATGATGCTGATCCGCCCGACGAATCCAGATCCAGGTGGTCAACGAAGCGGCAAAACTCCCGCCCAAGGTCCGCAAGAAAGTCGCCAGCCCCGAGCCGTCGGCAATCTGCTGTGGCGGCAGGTCAGACAGCAGAATGCTCAAAGTCGGCATGAAGAACAGCGCCACGCCAATACCCATGAACAGTTGCACCAAGGCCACATGCTGGAAGTCCACTTCACTGGTGAACCCAGCACGCATGTAGCAACTGGTACCAATTGCCAGAAACGCCAGCCCGGCCAGCACCCGCAGGTCGAAGCGGTGCGCGTACTTGCCCACGAACGGCGACATGATCACCGGCAACAGGCCGATCGGCGCTACCGCCAGGCCTGCCCAAGTCGCGGTATAACCCATCTGCGTCTGCAACCATTGCGGCAGGATCAGGTTGATGCCAAAGAACCCTGCATAGCCCCCAACCAACACCAGGGTGCCAACGCGGAAGTTGCGGTGCGCAAACAGCCGCAGGTTCACCACCGGATGGCGGTCGGTCAGTTCCCAGATCACGAACACCGCCAGGAACACCACCGAAATCAGGCTGCCAACAATGATGAACGACGACTCGAACCAGTCCAGGTCATTGCCTTTGTCGAGCACCACCTGCAGGGCGCCAACACCGATGATCAGCGTCAGCAGGCCAATGTAGTCCATGGGCTGGCGGCTGATCACCACCGGCCGGCTACGCATTTGCTGGCGCACCACGGCAGCGGCGAACAGGCCGATGGGGACGTTGATGAAGAAAATCCATGGCCAGCTGTAACTGTCGGTAATCCAGCCCCCCAGAATTGGCCCGGCAATCGGCGCCACTACGGTGACCATCGCCAGTAGCGCCAGTGCCATCCCCCGTTTAGCCGGTGGATACACCGCAATCAACAGGGTCTGGGTCATCGGGTACAGCGGCCCGGCCACTACCCCCTGCAACACGCGAAAGCCAACCAGTTCGGGCATCGAATGGGCAATGCCGCACAGGAACGAGGCCAGCACGAACAGCAACGTGGCCCAGATGAACAACTTCACCTCGCCAAACCGCCGGCTGAGCCAGCCGGTGAGTGGCAAGGCAATGGCGTTGCTTACCGCGAACGAGGTGATGACCCAGGTGCCCTGCTCGTAGCTCACCCCCAGGTTGCCGGAAATGGTCGGCAAGGCCACGTTGGCGATGGTGGTGTCGAGCACCTGCATGAACGTCGCCAGCGACAGGCCGATGGTGGTCAGCAGCAGGCTTGGCGGCGTGAACTGGGCAGCAGCGTTGTCGCTCATCGTTGGGCCGTCTTGCCGCTCGCGCTGTTTTCGTGAATTAACCGCGCGATCAGGGTGTCGGCTTCGACCAGTTGGCGGTCGTAAACTTGGGTGGTGTAGCTGGCCTGCTGCGGTGGCTGCTGGGCCAGGGCCGGGCCGCTCTGGTCGTGCAGGTCGACCTCGACCACGGTGGACAGGCCAATACGCAGCGGGTGGGCCTTGAGCTGGTCGGGGCTGAGGTGGATACGCACCGGCACCCGCTGGACGATCTTGATCCAGTTACCGGTGGCATTCTGCGCCGGCAACAGGGCGAAGGCACTGCCGGTCCCCGCGCCCAGGCTGTCGACCGTGCCGCTGTACTTGACCTCGCTGCCATACAGGTCAGCGCTGATTTCCACCGGCTGGCCGATACGCATGTCACGCAGCTGGGTTTCCTTGAAGTTGGCGTCGATCCATACCTGGTCCAGCGGGATCACCGCCATGGTCGCGGTGCCCGGTTGCAAGCGCTGGCCCAACTGCACGGTACGCTTGGCGACGTAACCGGTCACGGGCGCTACCAGGGTGGTGCGGGCGTGGTCAAGGTAGGCCTGGCGCAGGTCGGCGGCAGCGGCCATCACCTCGGGGTGCGAGGACACTACGGTGTCGTCGACCAGCGCACTGCTGGTGCTGAGCTGCTGGCGCGCACTGTTGACGGCAGCCTGCGCCACGCTCAGGTCATCGCGAGCATGGGACAGTTCTTCAGCAGCGATCGCCCCACTGTCAGCCAGGACCTTGCGCCGGTTGAAGTCCTGCTGGGCCTTGCGCAGTTCGGCCTGGCGGGTTTCCAGCTGGGCCTTGAGCGAGTCGACGTTGCTGTACAGCCCACGGACCTGGCGCACGCTGCGCGCCAGCTTGGCTTCGGCGGACTGCAAGGCTACCTCGCTGTCGGCCGGGTCGAACTGCAGCAACACCTGGCCTGCATGGACCAGGTCGCCGTCATCGGCACCAATGCTGGTGACAGTGCCTGTGACCAGCGGAGTGATCTCCACCACGTTGCCGTTGACGTAGGCATCGTCGGTACTTTCGTGCCAGCGCCCAACCAGGCTGTACCAGGCCCAGGCGCCAGCCCCGGCAAGGATCAGCAGCACCAGCAGGCCAAGCAGCCAGACCTTGCGCTTGCGTGATGGCGCGGGCGCGGCGGAGGGAGTCGGGGTGTCTGCGGGAGTGGCCATGACAATACCTTGGATAATTCGTGACAGGGTTCAACGATCGCCGAAGCGACGGATCGTCAACGGGTCGCCGGCACCGAGCAAAACCTTGGCCAGCAGGCCTTCCAGGGTTTTGAGTTCTTCGGGTTCCAGCACGCCGCACAACTCGTTCATGGCCGCAGCACCGATTTCCGGCAGGCGGTCAGCCAGGCGCTGACCCTCGGCGCTGAGCGCCAGGCGCACCTGGCGGCGGTCGTCGGCGCAGCGGTTGCGCACGATCAGTTCCTTCTGCTCGAGGCGGTCGAGCATGCGGGTCATCGAACCGCTATCCAAGCCCAGGTAGCGGCACAGCTCGGCCGGGGTGTCCACCTGGTACTGGGTGACGATGATCAGCACCTTGAACTGCGCGGCGGTGACGCCTTCGGATTCCAGGTGCCAGTCAAGAATGCGGTCCTTGAGGATCGCCGCGCGGCCAAGCAGCATGCCGATGGCGCAGGTCTGGAAGTTTTCGGGCGAGAAATGGGCCATTAGCGACTGCTCGGGTAATTGTGTAAAAATATTACTGCCTAAGCAGTGAATGTCAAAGCCTTGATTAGCTAGCTATGGAAAATTTCATGATTAAGCGCTGGTGAGAGCGCGCAAGTCGCCGTTACAGCACTTTCAAGCCCAGTGCATCCACCGCCCCGCAGGCGATGGCAATGCCTACCAGCTCCGCCAGGCTACCCGCCTGCAGCCGCTTCATCACCCGCCCCCGGTACAGGTCCACGGTCTTCACGCTAATACCCAGCTGCTCGGCAATCTCGCGGTTGTTCAGCCCTCTGGCCAAGGGCACGAACACATCACGCTCGCGCGGCGTCAGGCCATTGATACGCGCCTGCGCCTCGGCCAGCGCTTGGTCGCCCTGCCGCGCCCGCCCTGCCTGCTCCAGCGCAGCCTGCACGCTGTCGAGCAGCAATTGGTCGTTGTACGGTTTTTCGATGAAGTCGCAGGCGCCCGCCTTGAACGCGCGCACCACGATCGGTACATCGGCATGGCCGCTGACAAAGATCACCGGCAGCGCCAGGCCGCGCTCACGCATCGCCTGCTGCACCGCCAACCCGCCCAGCCCCGGCATGCGTACATCCAGCAGCACGCAGGTGGGCCCATCATCCACGCAAGCATCGAGAAACGCCTGCCCGCTGGCGAACGGCAAGGCCTGCAAGCCCACCGACTGCAACAGCCACACCGTCGAATCCCGCATGCCCTGGTCGTCATCGACCACATACACTTTCGCTTGCACCGCCCTCTCCCCTTATCCCCTACTGACCACCAGGCGGCAGCACAGTACCAAACCGCCATTGTCGCCCGCCCGCGCCCACAGGCTGCCGCCAAAGCCTTCGATCAGGCTACGGCTCATGCTCAAGCCCAAGCCCAGGCCGTCGGCTTTGCTGGTGGTAAACGGCGTGAAAATGTCATCCAGGCGCTCGGGCGTTACGCCTGGGCCCTGGTCGGCCACCTCCACCAACACGCCGTCACCATCGCGCGCGGCAGCGAGCAGGATACGTGACGGCTGCTCGCCATGTTGCTCGCGGTTGGCATCAATGGCGTTGCGCAGCAGGTTGAGCAGTACCTGTTCCAGCAGTACCCGGTCGGCATACACCGAGGGCAGTTGCGTGCTCATGCGCAACTCGATGGCCACTTGGTCGCGTGCGGCCTCCCAGGCGCACAGGCGCATGGCCTCGCCAGCCACCTGCGTCACATCCAGTGCCTCCAGGCGACGCGGCCCCTTACGCAGGAACGCGCGCAGGCGGCGGATCACTTCAGCCGCATGGGTGGCCTGTTCGGTAATGCGCTGCAGGCCTTGCCCTACCCGCCCGCGGGCTTGCGGGTCGCGCTCCAGGCCCTGCAGGTAACGCTGGCTGGCGTTGGCATAATTGACCACTGCGGCCAGCGGCTGATTGATTTCGTGGGCGATGCCCGAAGCCAGCTCGCCCAAGGTCGCCAGCCGGGCACTGTGGGCCAGGTTCTCCTGGGCCTCGATGCGCAAGGTGATGTCGCGGGAAACGCTGACCACCTCCACCACCGCGCCCGTGTAGGTTTCGCGGATGGCCCGGCTGGCGGTCTCGAACCAGCGATAGCCACCCGCTGCCTGGCGCACCCGGCAGGTCATGGTGTGGTAGCCGTCCTGATCCAGTGCGGCGGCCGCCTGGCGCAAGACCTGGCGGCGTTCGCGTGGGTGCAGCAGGGTATGCACGGCCATGCCGCGCAGCTGCTCGGGCCACAGCCCGAGCAGGCGGAATGCCGCCGGCGAGGCATCGAGAAAGCGGCCGTCGGGGCTGTGCCGGGAGATCAGGTCGGTGGTGTTCTCGATAATCAAGCGGTACAGGCGCCGGGCGCGGCTGGCCTCGCGGGCGCCCTGACGCTCTGCGCTGGCATCACGGCAACGCGCCAGCACCCGTTGGCCCTGGTCCTCAGGGATGAAGGTCCACAGCAATGTGCGCTCGCCAAGGTGCACTTCGACATCGGCAATCGCCCGGTGCTGGCGCAGGCACGCACGCACTAGCGCGGCGCAGTTGGCCGGCAGCCAACTGGCCAGCGCCGGGCCTTCATCGGCCCATGCCTGCAGCGCCGGGTTAACTGCCAGCGGCTTGGCATCGGCGGCCAGCAACACGCTGGGTTGTGGGTCTTTGGCGAGCAACGGGTAGGCAGTCTGGTCCACAGTAGGCGGCTCGTTGTTATAGTAGTTTTACTATATTGCTATAGTCGATATTCCTAATACCATAGCGACTCGCGTAAAACTGCGACAAGGGGGAGCGGCCCATCGCCCGCCTCCCTGCACCCTGAACAGAGCTAACAATCAGCCATCGGGGGCCAAGCGCACAGGCTGCGCCTGCCTCCCTTACAGGATTACCGCATGTCGATCTATGCCCAGGGCCTGATGCCCGCTGCCGTCAACCATGTCGCCCTCACCCCGCTGAGTTTCATCGAACGCACCGCTGCCGTGTACGGCAACTACCCCGCGGTAATCCACGGCGCCATCCGCCGCAACTGGCAGGAAACCTACCAACGTTGCCGGCGCCTGGCCAGCGCCCTGGTGGGCCGCGGAATCGGCCGTGGCGACACCGTCGCGGTGATGCTGCCCAACATTCCAGCCATGCTCGAAGCCCACTTTGGCGTGCCCATGACCGGCGCCGTGCTCAATACCCTTAACGTACGCCTGGACGCCGAGGCCATCGCCTTCATGCTGCAGCATGGCGAGGCCAAGGTGCTGATTACCGACCGCGAGTTCCACAGCATCATCGAAGCGGCCCTGGCCTTGCTCGAACACCCACCCCTGGTGGTGGATGTGGATGACCCGGAGTACGGCGAAGGCCGTGCGGTCAGCGACCTGGACTATGAGGCGTTCCTTGCTGAAGGCGACCCGGAATTTGCCTGGGAATGGCCCGATGACGAGTGGCAGGCCATCTCGCTCAACTACACCTCCGGCACCACCGGTAACCCCAAGGGTGTGGTTTACCACCACCGCGGCGCCTACCTGAACGCTCTAGGCAACCAGATGATCTGGGCCGTGGGCCATCGTCCGGTGTACCTGTGGACCTTGCCGATGTTCCACTGCAATGGCTGGTGCTACCCGTGGACCATTACCGCCCTGGCCGGCACCCACGTGTTCTTGCGCCGGGTCGACCCACAAAAAATCCTCACCCTGATACGCGAACACCGGGTCAGCCACCTGTGCGGCGCGCCAATCGTGCTCAACGCCCTGGTCAACATGCCCGAGGCGGCCAAGGCGGCCATCGAACACCCCGTGCAGGCCATGGTCGCCGGCGCCGCGCCACCGGCCAAGGTCATCGGCGCTGTGGAACAAATGGGCATCCAGGTTACCCACACCTACGGCCTGACCGAAGTCTACGGCCCAGTAACGGTGTGCGCCTGGCATGACGAGTGGGACGAACTGTCGCTTGAAGACCGCGCACGCATCAAGTCGCGTCAGGGCGTGCGCTACCCGACCCTCGACGGCCTGATGGTCGCCGACCCGCAAACCCTCGAGCCGGTGCCCCGCGACGGCAACACCCTGGGCGAGATTTTCATGCGCGGCAACACTGTGATGAAAGGCTACCTGAAGAACCCCGAAGCCACCGCCGAAGCCTTCCGTGGCGGCTGGTTCCACACCGGCGACCTGGCCGTGTGGCACGCCGATGGCTATGTCGAGATCAAGGACCGGCTCAAGGACATCATCATTTCCGGCGGCGAAAACATCTCCACCATCGAGGTCGAAGACGCCCTGTACAAGCACCCGGCGGTGCTCGAAGCCGCAGTGGTGGCGCGCCCGGATGAAAAATGGGGGGAAACCCCGTGCGCCTTCGTCGCCCTCAAGCCGGGCCGCGAAGACACCCGCGAAGCCGACATCACCAACTGGTGCCGTGAGCACCTGGCCGGGTTCAAGGTGCCGAAGACCGTGGTGTTTGGTGAACTGCCGAAAACCTCCACCGGCAAGATCCAGAAGTACCTACTGCGTGACCGGGCCAAAGCCCTCTGAAGCCGCAGCTGCCTCATCGCCGGCAAGCCAGCTGCCACAGGTACTGCGCAAGGCTTGAGGCTTGCACCAACCCTGTGGCAGCTGGTTTGCCGGCGATGAGGCCCGCACAGACAACCGCAATCTTCCAAGAGCACACGATGACCACCTACACCGCCCCCCTGCGCGACATGCGCTTTATCCTGCACGACGTGTTCAACGCCCCGGCCCTGTGGGCTCGCCTGCCCGCCCTGGCCGAGCGCATCGACGCCGCCACCGCCGATGCCATCCTCGAAGAAGCGGCCAAAGTTGCCGGCCAGCTAATCGCCCCGCTCAGCCGCAACGGTGACGAGCAAGGCGTGCGCTTCGCCGCCGGTGAAGTCACCACCCCCGATGGCTTCCGCGAGGCCTGGCGCACCTACCGCGAAGGGGGCTGGGTCGGCCTGGGTGGCAACCCCGAGCATGGCGGCATGGGCATGCCAAAAATGCTCGGTGTGCTGTTTGAAGAAATGCTCTACGCCGCCGATTGCAGCTTCAGCCTGTATTCGGCCTTGAGCGCCGGCTGCTGCCTGGCAATCGATGCCCACGCCAGCGAAACGCTCAAGGCCACCTACCTGCCGCGCCTGTATGACGGCCGTTGGGCCGGCACCATGTGCCTTACCGAACCCCACGCCGGTACCGACCTGGGGCTGATCCGCAGCCGCGCCGAACCCCAGGCTGACGGCAGTTATCGCATCAGCGGCAGCAAAATTTTCATTACCGGCGGCGAGCAAGACCTGACCGACAACATCATCCACTTGGTGCTGGCCAAGCTGCCTGATGCGCCTGCCGGCGCCAAAGGTATCTCGCTGTTCCTGGTGCCCAAGTACCGGGTGGAGACCGATGGCAGCCTGGGTGCGCGAAACGCCGCCCATTGCGGCTCGATCGAGCACAAGATGGGCATCAAGGCCTCGGCCACCTGTGTGATGAACTTCGACGGTGCCGAAGGTTACCTGGTGGGTGAACCGAACAAAGGCCTGGCGGCGATGTTCACCATGATGAACTACGAACGCCTGTCTATCGGTATTCAGGGTATCGGCTGTGCCGAGGCGTCTTACCAGAGCGCCGCCCGCTACGCCAACGAGCGCCTGCAAAGCCGCGCCGCTGGAGGCCCGCAGGCAAAAGACAAAGCTGCCGACCCGATCATCCACCACGGCGATGTGCGACGCATGCTGCTGACCATGCGTACCCTCACCGAAGGTGGTCGGGCATTCGCCGCCTACGTCGGCCAGCAGCTGGACCTGGCGCGCTACGCCGAGGACACCGGCGAGCGCGAGCATGCCCAGCGCTTGGTGGCGCTGCTGACGCCGGTGGCCAAGGCGTTCTTCACCGACAACGGCCTGGAAAGCTGCGTGCTCGGCCAGCAAGTGTATGGCGGCCATGGCTATATCCGCGAATGGGGCCAGGAACAGTTGGTGCGCGACGTACGCATCGCGCAGATTTATGAAGGCACCAATGGCATCCAGGCCCTCGACCTGCTCGGGCGCAAGGTGCTGGCCGACGGGGGCCAGGCGCTGGCCAGCTTTGCCGCCGAAGTGCGCGCCTTCAGCGTGGATGCGCCATTGCACCGTGAGGCCTTGCAAGCGAGCCTGGCGCGGCTGGAAGCGACCAGCGCCTGGCTGCAGGCGCGTGCTAGCGAGGATGCCAACCTGGTCAGCGCAGTGGCGGTGGAGTACCTGCAACTGTTTGGGCTGACGGCGTATGCCTATATGTGGGCGCGGATGGCGGCGGTGGCGGTGGCCAGGCGTGACGAGGACACCGCGTTTCATGGGGCCAAGCTGGCCTGTGCGGAATTTTTCTTCGCGCGAGTTTTGCCGCGAAGCCTGGGGCTGGAGGCCTGTATTCGGGCGGGTAGTGGCAGCCTTTATGGGCTGGAGGCTGCGCAGTTTTGACTGAAGCTTGGGGGGCGCTTTGCGCCCCTTTCGCACCGCAAGGCCGCTCCCACAGGCGGTAACCGCTGAAAACGCTTGGCAATCCGACGAAAAAACGGCACAACTGATAGTCATTCGCCATTACCTCGGTTCTCGGGAGCCCTCCTGCAAGGGTAGAATGCGCAAAACCCGGAGCCGCAATGAACCACGACCGCCTCAACCCCAGCCCAGACGATGCCATCACCGACGCCGCCGCGCACTGGTGCATGCGCTTGCACGCCGAAGATTGCACGGCGGCCGAGCGCGAGGCGTTCGCCCGCTGGCTGGCGGCCGAGCCGCGGCATGCCGAGGAATACCAGGCGATGCTGGAGATCTGGCAAACTGCCGACCTGTTGCCGCGCAACGCCACCGTCATCGACTTCAACCCGCCGGCGCCACAGGCTGCACGCCCGCGCAACTGGCGGCCACTGGCGTCTGCCGCCGCCATCGCCCTGGCGGTGCTGCCGCTGGCCGGCTGGGTGGGCTGGGAGCAAGGTTGGCTACCCAATCACTACCAGCACTTCGAAGCCGGCGACCGCATGCAAACCGTGCAGCTGAACGACGGCAGCACAGTGCAACTCAACCTCAACACCGAACTCAGCTACCTGAACTACAAGGACCGGCGCCAGGTCACGCTCAAGCGTGGTGAGGCGTTCTTCAAGGTGCAGCACGACAGCAACCACCCGTTCATCGTACATGCCGGGCAGGGCCAGACCCGCGTCACTGGCACCCAGTTCAACGTGTGGAAGTATCAGGACCAAGTCAAGGTCACCTTGGTGGAAGGTTCGGTACTGGTGTCCAGTGAAGGCAGCGCCGGTGGCTACCGCCTCGGCCCCGGCATGCAGGCCAGCTATCACACAGGCGATTTCGAGCCGCAACTGGACCAGAGCGACGACTACAGCAACAGCCTGGCCTGGCGCAGCGGCAAGCTGGTGCTCGATAACCTGAGCCTGGAACAGGCGCTGCCGGTGATCAACCGCTACCTCGACGCGCCGCTGCTGCTGGCTGATGCCAGCACCGGCCGCATCCGCATCAGCGGCATCTACAACACTCACGAGGTAGGCCGCCTGGTCAACAACTTGCCCAAGGTGCTGCCGGTCTACCTGACCCGCAGCAAGGACGGCAGCACCGTGCTCAACCGCATCTCGCCGCCGCCCAACAAAGGCTGACGCCCTTCCCGCCTTACAGTGTCATCGCTGCCAGCCAACCAAATACCAACAGTGGCAGGTTGTAGTGGATGAAGGTAGGCACCACGGTGTCCCAGATATGGTGGTGCTGGCCGTCCACGTTCAGGCCTGAGGTGGGGCCCAGGGTTGAGTCCGAGGCCGGCGAACCCGCGTCGCCCAGGGCACCGGCGGTCCCGACGATGCACACCGTGGCCAGCGGGTCGAAGCCCAGTTGCACGCACAGCGGCACGAAGATCGCGGCCAGGATCGGTACGGTGGAGAACGACGAACCGATGCCCATGGTCACCAGCAAACCCACCAATAACATCAGCAAGGCACCAATCCCCTTGCTGTGGTCGATCCACTGCGCCGAGGTTTCCACCAGGCTGTTGACCTCGCCGGTGGCCTTCATCACATCGGCAAAGCCTGAAGCGGCAATCATGATGAAACCGATCATGGCCATCATCTTCATGCCCTCGGTGAACAGGTCGTCAGTGTCCTTCCATTTGACGATGCCCGACAGCGAGAAGATCAGGAAGCCGACCATGGCGCCGATGATCATCGAGTCCAGCCACAGCTGGACGATGAACGCTGCGCCAATCGCCAGCCCTGCCACCAGCAGGGTTAGCGGGTTGTACTGCACGCTTACCTGCTCTACCTGCTCGATGCGCGCCAGGTCGTAGTCACGCTTTTTACGGTAACTGATGAACACCGCCAGCAGCAGGCCGACGAGCATGCCGGCGGCCGGTATGGCCATGGCGTGGGTAACGTTGACGCCGCTCACATCGACACCCGCGCGGGCAACGTTGGCCAGCAGAATTTCGTTGAGGAAGATGTTGCCAAAGCCCACCGGCAGGAACATGTACGGGGTGATCAGGCCAAAGGTGATCACGCAGGCAATGAGCCGGCGGTCGATACGCAGTCGGGTCAGTACGTACAGCAGCGGTGGTACCAGCAGTGGGATGAAGGCAATGTGGATGGGCAGGATGTTCTGCGACGACACCGCCACCACCAGCATCAGGCCGACCAGCAACCATTTGACCTTGCTGCCGTTGGCATGGCCCTGGCGGTCGATCATGGCCAGGGCGCGGTCGGCCAGGGCATGGGCCAGGCCAGACTTGGCAATGGCCACGGCAAATGCGCCCAGCAGTGCATAGGACAGCGCCACCGTGGCACCACCGCCCAGGCCACCGTTGAAGGCCTTGAGCGTGCCCTCGATACCCAGGCCACCGACCAGCCCACCGGTCAGTGCGCCGATGATCAGGGCGATGACCACGTGCACGCGGGACAGGCTGAGTATCAGCATGATGCCGACCGCGGCGATCACTGCATTCATGGTTGGCTTACCTCAATGTGGCAGAAAAAAAGCGCGAACTCTGCAGCAGTGCGCGGCAGATGTCAAAAGCGCCATGTTGCGGCGGATTACGCGGGCGCCCAGTTTTAAATTGAATGTTTGAATAAAGAAAAAGTGGTGAGGGCCGATATAGGTGGGAGGCTGGGTGCCTGGCTGGAGAGGTGTGTCGCCTGTGAGATCGAGCGCCGCGCGGGCGGCGCTCGATCTCACAGGCGACACACCTCTCCAGCCAGGCACCTCCCAGACCACACCACAAAAAAAGCCATAACCCTTACTGCCCCAAAAAAAGGGACCCACCCCATGCCTTTGCGACAACTTTCCATCCAGTGGAAAATCACCCTGCTCGCTGGTCTCTGCCTGGCCGGCATCGTCACCCTGCTCGTCGGCCTGTCGCTGTACCGCATGGAGCACAGCTCGGACCTGGTCAAGGCCAGCAGCATGCAGATGCTGACCGAGTCGGCACAGTCGCGCATCGAGTCGCAGGGCGAGGTGCAGGCGCTGAATATCCGCCGCCAGTTCATGGACGCCTACCAGTACGGCGCAGGCTTTGCCCGCCAGGTGTTGTTCCTGCGCGAGCAGGCAGATAAGCGCTTTCTCGATGCTTTCGACCTGCGCGAGGACATGACCCGCCAGGTGCGCGCCGCCTTGCAGGCCAACCCCGATCTGCTCGGCCTGTCGCTGGTGTTCGAGCCCAATGCGCTGGACAACAAGGACAGCCTGTTCGCCGGCAAGGCGGAGCTGGGCAGCAACGAAACCGGGCGTTTCGCCCTGTACTGGTCGCAACCACGTGTCGGCCAGCTGACAGCCATGGCCCTGCCCGAGCATGACATGGCCAACACCGAGGTCGGCCCCAGCGGCCAGCCGGCCAACACCTGGTGGGTGTGCCCGCGCGTGTCCGCCCAAGTGTGTGTGGTAGAGCCCTATTTCTACGACATCGATGGCCAGCAGGTGCTGATGACCAGCATCGTCTTCCCGCTAGCGGTCAACGGCAAGGTAATCGCCACCCTGTCCGTCGACATCAACCTCAACAGCCTCCAGGCGTTGAGCCAGGACGCCAGCCGCGGCCTGTACGAAGGGCGTACCACGGTCGGCATCCTCAGCCCAGTCGGCTTGCTGGCTGGCTACAGTGCCGATGCCAGCAAGCTGGCCCAGCGCTTCGACCAGGTCGACACCGCCAAAGGCGCGGAACTGGTACGCAAACTGGCTGACGGCAAAATGACCATCCTGCACGACCAGCAGCGCCTGAAAGTGCTGGCGGCGTTCCGGCCAATCCCGGATGCCCAGCCTTGGGGCGTGCTGCTGGACGTACCGGAAAACGCCCTGACCGGGCCGGCCGAAGCGCTGAAACAGGAACTGGACGCACTCAATACCAGCGGCACCCTGCTGGAACTGGGCCTGGGCCTGGCCGCCGCCATCGCCGGCCTGCTGATGGTCTGGCTGATGGCGCGGGGCGTGACCCGGCCGATTCTCGGCGTGGCCGCGATGCTCAAGGACATCGCCAGCGGTGAAGGCGACCTCACCCGCCGCCTCACTTACCAGAAACAGGACGAACTGGGCGAACTGGCCGGCTGGTTCAACCGCTTCCTCGACAAGCTGCAGCCGACCATCGCCGAGGTCAAACGCTCGGTGCAAGCCGCCCGCGGCACCGCCGACCAGTCTTCGGCGATTGCCAGCCAAACCAGCGCCGGCATGGAGCAGCAGTACCGCCAGGTCGACCAGGTGGCCACGGCCTCACATGAAATGAGCGCTACCGCCCAGGACGTCGCCCGCAGCGCTGCCCAGGCCGCACAAGCCGCGCGCGACGCCGACCAAGCTACCCGCGAAGGCCTGGCGGTGATCGGCCGCACCACCGACAGCATCGATGCCCTGGCCGCCGACATGAGTAACGCCATGGCCGAAATCGAAGGCCTGGCGCAGAACAGCGAGAAGATCGGTTCGGTGCTGGAAGTGATCCGTTCGATTGCCGAGCAGACCAACCTGCTGGCACTCAATGCCGCCATCGAGGCGGCCCGTGCTGGCGAGGCTGGCCGTGGCTTTGCCGTGGTCGCGGATGAGGTGCGCAACCTGGCCCAGCGTACCCAGGAGTCGGTGGAAGAAACCCGTCAGGTGATCGAGGCGTTGCAGAACGGCACCCGCGAAGTGGTCGGCGCCATGGACAACAGCCACCGCCAGGCCCAGGGCGGTGTGCAGCAAGTTGGCCAGGCCGTCACCGCGCTGCAGCGCATCGGCCAGGCGGTGACTGTAATCACCGACATGAACCTGCAGATCGCCTCGGCCGCCGAGGAACAGAGCGCGGTGGCCGAGGAAATTAACAGCAACGTGGCAACCATTCGCGACGTCACCGAATCGCTGTCGGGGCAGGCCAACGAATCCGCGCGGGTCAGCCAGTCGCTGAACAGCCTGGCCAACCAGCAGCAGGCGCTGATGGACCAGTTCCGCGTGTAATACCGAACAGGGCCGACAGTTGCCGGCCCTGGCTCAGGCCTCGAACCTGCCTCCGCCGAGGATACGGTCCAGCAACACCAGCGCGCCATGCACATTGGGCCTGGCGCCCATTGGCAGCACGTCGGTATCGGGCAATGTGGCGTCGTCGTAACCGCACGCCATGACCAGCTGGTGCATTTGGTTGCCATTGAGGTAGATGTGGTGCTGCTCCAGCGCGTAGGACTGGATCAACCCCAACGCCCCGCACACCATGGGCGTAGCGCTGGAGGTGCCGGCATAGGCATCGGTGTAGTCCCTGTTCTCACCGGGCAAATCTTGAAGGTGCCCTTTGGACAGCGTGACTACGCCATCTCCCCACGCATTGAGCATGCGGTACGGGTAACGGTAGTTGGAGTAGACAAACGGCTTGCCGTCATAGGAATGACTGGCGCCTACCAAAATGGCACCGGAGTCTCCATGGTCGGCAAAATACCGCCAATTGGCCAAGTCGATACCCCGCCCTTCAACGACACCTTTGCTTTCCAGTGTTTTAGTGCTGCCATTGCCCGCCGCATTGACGACCACAGCACCTCGCCGGCTCAACTGCTGCATGACTACCCACCACGCCCTCTCGTGCACAGTGGGTAACCGCGTGGCCGTGTCTACCTCAGTATGGGTTTGGCGGTTGATGCCGACGATGTCCCCTGGTTCAACAGTACGCAGCAGGTCTTTCAGCGCCTGGAACTGGCCATCTGCACCCTTCGTGCGGTTGTTATGCAGGTACAGCTCGCTGTCGTGGCTGATCCCGGTGGCGCCGAACCCATTGCGCACAGCCAGGATGATTCCCACCGAAGCGGTGCCATGGCTGGGGTTTTCGTTTGGCTCGAGCGAGACCACTTTCAAGCCTGGGTTATCTTGCAAGTCCTCATGCTCAGGGTATAACCCTCCGTCACTGAAGTGTATCCGCGTCGCTCTGCCCGTCACATTTTCTGCCCAGGCCTTGCGCACATTCAGGCCTTGCCAGCGTGGCCCGGGTTCGTCGAGGTAGGTTTGCAGAGGTTCGAAATCAGGCGTGGCCTGGGCATTTTCATGGGCTCGGTTGCCCGCCACCACGGCAACACCGGTCAACACGGTTGCCAATAACCCAGCCAGGCCAAGCGCAATTAGGTTTGGTTGCGGCGCCGAGGGCAGCACCTGCAGAGACTGCACATACTCCAACGCGGCCACTGTATTGAGCAATGCAAGGTACGTGTCGTTGAGCATGCTGGCTGGCTGCTCCAAGACGTAGAACGGGCGCAATGCCATGAGCTTGGGGTCGTCGCGCTCGCTTTCAGCCAGCGCGGGAAGAAGCGAGATGACCGCCTTCAGGTTCGGCCAGTGACGCACCAGCACGGAACCAGAGCCGGGCTCAAGATCGTGGATAAAGCGCCCATGCCCCCCGGGGGCAAACTCGATGACTACCGTGGGGTACGCCGTGCTGGCGGCCACAGCGGGTAACTCCGGCGGCATATGACTTACCTCTTCCACCGCCCGCTTGCGGCGCCCGCCAGCAGCAGGTAGCGGTACCTTGTCGAGCACGCTCCTGTGGCATTCATCAGCCTTTATGTCGAGCACCAGGGGCGGCATATCAATTACCCCAGCAGCGCCAACCGGCCGGTCGAGGGCCTTCGCATGCTCATCGAGCAGCACTACCCTAGGCCGGATGGTATAACGGCCCGCTTGTTCCTCTGCGATCAATGTGGCCGGGCACCCATAATCACTCAGGTTTCCACTTCGTGCCTGGGAATAGGCTGAAACGCCTTTGAACGACACCGCCCCCTCCGGTTCGGCCCTTTCGAGCTCGTAGCGGATGCGGTTGACCTTGTGCAGGTCTGCACCGTAACAGCGAACATGCAGTTTCCCATCGAAACGAAAGTTGCGGTAATAGACGAAATTCAGCTGGAGAGTCATCAGCAATACCTTGCAAAGTGGGTGTGCGCCAAATGGCGACGCCACCTTTGCAATGTGCGCGAGGGGTTAGCACCGGGAGGCCCTTCCCGGCTGCCCTGCGAAACAGGCACCGGCTGCCACAGGGCCACAACCATGGCCCTTACCTGTGTGGCTGGCTTGCCGACGAAAGGGCCGGGCCTGAAAATGCCGCTCAGTGAAGAACACAATGTGTTTACAGATCGATCCGCCCCCGTAGTCTTGCCCCGTACCCGTACCCGTACCCGTCCACGGAACGCTGACCATGCTCCACTTGCTACTCACTACCCTGCTGCCGATCATCTTGCTGATAGCCTTGGGCACTTTCCTGCGCCTGCGTGGCTTTCTGGCCGAAAGCTTCTGGCCCGGCGCCGAGCGCCTGAGCTATTACGTACTGCTGCCGTCGCTGTTCCTCCACGGCTTGGCCACCGCCAACCTCGATGGCGTACCGGTGCTGGGCATGGTCGGCGTGCTGATGCTCTCGACCCTGGCCGGGGCCGTACTGCTGGTGCTGTACCAGGCCGCAATGAGCCACGATGGCGCCGACTTCACCTCGGTGTTTCAAGGCGGTATCCGCTTCAACAACTACATCGGCGCCACCCTGGCAGCCGGTATCTACGGCAGCGCCGGCATCGCCCTGGCGGCGGTGGCCAACGCCGCCATAGTGCCCTTGGTCAACCTGCTCTGCGTGCTGGTGTTCGCCCGTTTCAGCGCTCGCCACAGCTCAACGGCCACGGTGTTGCGGGCCATCTTCGCCAACCCGTTGATCGTCGGTTGCGCGGGTGGGCTGCTGTTGCGTGCCACTGGGCTGGGCTTGCCGGCGGGTATCGAACCCACGGTCAAGGCCCTGGGCCAGGCGGCCCTGCCGCTGGGCCTGTTGTGCGTCGGTGCAGCGTTGGGGGGCGCCCGCCTGGGCCAGCAGGTACGCCCGCTGATGGCGGCTTCTGCCTTCAAGTTCCTGGTCATGCCGCTGACCACCTGGGGCTTGTGCCGGGTGCTTGGCCTAAGTGGCCAGGCGGCAGTGGTGGCGGTGCTGTTCCAGGCACTGCCCACCGCATCATCCGCTTATGTGATGGCCCGCCAGATGGGCGGCAACGCGCCGCTGATGGCCACCATCATTGCCCTGCAAACCGTGGCGGCCGCCGCCACCCTGCCTTTGGTGTTAATGCTAACGCTTGGCTAGACTGTGAAGCAGCCCACAGTTCGGAAGCTTGCCCATGCGCCTTTCGTGGATGGTGATTGGTTTGGCCACGGCCCTGCTTGCAGGCCATTTGCACACCGCCGCTGCGGCCAAAGCCGCCGTCGCCGAGGACAAAGCCGAGGTGCTTGAGGAGAAAGTGGTGAATGACGCCCCCCCTCCGAAAAAGGCCGAAACCCTCACCCCGGGTGAAGCGCAGGCAGTAGACCCAGCCGGCAAAGCACCGCTGGATGACAGCATCACCTGCCTGGCCCGCACCATCTACTGGGAGGCCAAGGGTGCCGACGCCCAAGACATGACCGCCGTGGCCAGCGTGGTGCTCAACCGTTTGGGCCACGATGGCTTCCCGGATACCATCTGCGGCGTGGTCAAGCAGGGGGTGGAGAGCAAGGCCTGCCAGTTCTCCTGGTGGTGCGACGGGCGCTCTGACCAAGTCGAGGAAGCGCAACGCTACGACATTGCCAAGGAGATCGCGCGCAAGGCGCTCAACCAGCAATTAAAAGACCCCACCGGGGGCGCGTTGTACTTTCATGACCGTACGGTGCACCCAGACTGGGCCAAGGCCTACCGCAAGACAGCGCAGACCACGCATTTTCTGTTCTACAAACCGCACCAGGCGGTGGCGCGCTGATACCCGCGCGCAGCGAATAAGGGCAAAAAACGGGCGCTTGATACGAATGATTACCAACGCTTCGCACTTTTCCGACTAGCCATGGTCTACTCCCTCTTTTGCTGCCGGCAACCATCGGCGGCGCTTTCATTGCCTTGCACGATCCCGGGCCAAAAGCCCTGGGCTTGTGTAGGATGGGCAGCGCCTACCACGACGCTGCCAGCCATAGGGAGATCTACATGCGCGTCCTGCCATCCGTTGCCGCCTTGTCGCTGGGCCTGGTCGTCTCGACCGGGGCACTGGCCGCCACCGGCGAAGAGGCGCAACTGATCGATTCGATCAATGTCTATCGCAGCAAGGCCCAGCCCTGTGGTGGCGAAGCGTCGCTGGAGCTGCCGCCGCTCAACAGCGATACCCGCCTGGCCCTGTCGCCAGAAGGTACCCGGGACCTGCAGCAAGCCATGACCCGCGCCGCTTATCCCATGGTCAACGTGCAGGCCATCAGCCTGTCGGGGCCGCGCGATGCGCGCGCCGCGATGCATGCCATCGAAGAGAGTTTTTGCCAGGTAGTGCTCGACCCGCAGTTCGTCGATATCGGTGTCAGCCAGGAGGGCCGCGACTGGCGCATCGTGCTGGCCCGGCCGTTGCTCAGCGGTCGCCTGGGCGACTGGCAGGCCGAGGGGCAGAAGGTACTGCAGGAAATCAACGCTGCGCGCAAGGTACCACGCCAGTGCGGCGGCCAGCCCTTCGCCGCGGCCCCCGCACTTAGCTGGAGCACGACGCTGGCCGGGGTCGCTGCCAACCACACCCGCGCCATGGCCAACCAGAACTTCTTCGACCATATCGACAAGGATGGCCGCACCCCCGGCGACCGGGCCGAACTGGCGGGCTACCTGTATCAGCAAATTGGCGAGAACATTACCGCCGGGCGTGATACCGCGCGCAAGGTAGTCGATGGCTGGCTCGATAGCCCGGGGCATTGCGCCACGCTGATGAACCCAGACTTCCGTGAGCTGGGCGCTGCCTATGCGGTAGACCCGAAGAGCGATGCGGGCATCTACTGGACGGGGTTGTTCGGGACGCCGCAGTAAACCTGGCTGGCGCGATCCCCGGCGCGGCCTTGTCGTAGCTCAAGCGCCGTGCACCCAAACCGCCGCCGCACGCATTTGCCCAGGTAACTGGCATCGCCCAGGCCCACTTCATCGGCAATTTGCGCCAGGCTATGGCTGGAGTTGAGCAAGCGCCAGCGCGCCTGCTGCAAGCGCATCTCCAGCCACCAGGCGTTGGCGCTCATGCCATGGCTGGCGTGAAACTGCCGGTCCAGCTGGCGCCGGCTGATGCCTAGCTCAGCGGCCAACTGCTCCAGCGCCAACGGCGTACCCAGGTGATGGCGCATCAGTGCCTGCGCACGCTGTACCTGGCGCCCCTGCCCGGCCCCCAGTTCCAGCGAGCGCAAGGCATGGCGGCTGTCGCGGGTTTCGTCCACCAACATGTCGGCCAACCCCTTCAGCGCCCGGGTGCGCCCACAGGCATGTGACAGCAGTGCGACAGCCAGGTCGATGGCCGCGGTGCCGCCGGCGCAAGTGATGCGGCTGCCGTCGATGCAATACAGTTGCTCGGGCAACACCTGCAAGTGCGGGAAGGCGGCCCGGAACTCCGCTTCGTGACGCCAATGCACCACCACCTTGTGCCCCTGCAGCACCCCACAGGCCGCCAGGAGGAACGCGCCATTGTCCACCCCCACCAGCTTGACCCCGGCTTTGCTAGCCCGCCTGAGCAGGGCCTGGTAACGCGGGGCCAGCGCGGCAGTGGCCATGGCATTGCGGCCGCCGAACACCACCAAGTAGTCGAAACTAGCCAGTTCGAGCTGGCCGACCACGGCCTCCATCTGCACCACCGCGCCGCTGCTCGACGCTACCGGGTCGAGGGTGAGCCCCGCCACGGTCCAGCTGCAGTAACGCTGCTGGCTGTAGTCCTCGTCATCGGCGCTGAAACGCAACTTGTCGAGAAAGGCCCCAAACGGCAGCAGGGCAAAGTCCGGTAACGGCATGATGAGCAAGCGGATATCGGGCAGCATGGTACGGTGTCCAAATACGACCATCGAATGTCCAGATCATACTCTGCTTGGTCAAGTACAGCGCCATAGACTGGCGCCCTCGGTACCCCACAAGGCATTTTTACCATGGCACTCAATACCTGGCTCCTCTACCTGCTGGCGAGCATCGGTCTGTCGCTGACCCCAGGCCCCAACAGCCTGCTGGCCCTGACCCACGGCGCGCTGTACGGCGCCCGGCGGACGCTGTTCACCATCGTTGGCGGGGTGTTCGGCTTCAGCGCCCTCATCGCCCTGGCGATGTTCGGCCTTGGCGCCTTGCTGCAGACCTCGGCCTCGCTACTGAGTGTGCTCAAGTGGGTAGGTGGCGCATACCTGATCTGGCTGGGTATACAACTGTGGCGTACCCCTGGCCTGCACCTGGAGCTGTCGCAGCAAAGCGCGCGGCTTGGCAATGCCAGCCTGTTCCGTCAAGGCCTGCTGTCGGCCATGGCCAACCCCAAGGTGCTGCTGTTCTATGGCGCTTTCCTGCCGCAATTCATCGACCCGCAGCGTGGGCTGCTGCTGCAGTTCGGGGTGATGGCGGCAACTTTTGCCAGCGTTGAGTTCGTGGTGGAATACCTATTGGCGCGGCTGGCGTTTCGCATACGGCCTTGGCTGGCCAAGAGTGGCAGAGGTTTCAACCGCTGCTGTGGCAGCCTGTTCGCCTTGATTGGCGTGGTGTTGCCGCTTGGGCGGTAGCACGGTCAGCAAGGCTGGCTAACGGCCCTATCGCCAAGACTTTGTCCGTCGACGGCCCATTTTCCAAATCTCGGAAAGTTCTTACAAACGGGCGGGCGGCTCAAGAAGCGCGGCGGGTGGCAATTGCGTCCATAGTGGAACAACCCCCTTTCCAGCGAGGCTTGCCATGACCCCGAACAACCTGTTGATTGCCCTGCCCCCCTTCGACCCCACCACTGCCGAACGTGTCGACGTACTGCTCAGCCGCCCGGGCGTGCGCGTGGAACGTATCGTCTCCACGGGCCAAGCCAGCCCGCCCGGCTTTTGGTACGACCAGGCCGAAGGCGAATGGATCGTACTGCTCAGGGGTGCTGCGGGCCTGCGCTTCGAGGACGAAAGCCATACCCGCCTGTTGGCGCCGGGCGATTGCCTGGACATCCCACCGCACGCCCGCCATCGCGTGGAATGGACCGCCCCCGGCACAGCCACCATCTGGCTCGCAGTGTTCTACGGCAGTGGCGCACCGTGGCCTGCGTGAAGCCCGGAGAATCAAAGTACGACCAACGCCGTAATGCGGGTTGTTTAACCTTCATGAACACCTCGTTTAATGCAATTTTAAGCGCACGATCTAAACTTTTAGCCACACCTTAGCGGGCCCCACCCTGCGACAATCAGCCTCATAAAATTATGTACCAACTTGTTAATTAGCAAGCTAAGGGATTAGACTGCGCGCATTCCACCTGCTGAGATCCCTGGCATGAAAGACACACCGCGCGCCTCTGGCGCCACAAACATCCTCCTGGTCGGCTTGGGCGTGATCATCGCCCTGCTCGGCCTGCTCCTGGCTGCGGGCGGCGTCAAGCTCGCTGGCCTGGGCGGTTCCTGGTACTTCCTGATAGGCGGCCTGGCCATGGCCATCGCCGGCGTCCTCATCGCGCGCCGCAAGCAGGCTGGCGCCTGGCTGTACGCAGGGTTCCTGGTGGGTACCGCCATCTGGGCGCTGAGCGACACTGGCCTGGTGTTCTGGCCACTGTTCTCGCGCCTGTTCATGTTCGGCGCAATCGGCCTGGTGGTGGCGCTGGTCTACCCGCTGTTGGCCCGCGCCAGCGGCGCCAGCGCCGGCCGTGGTGCCTATGGCGTTGCCGGGGTGATGGCCGTGGTGCTGCTGATTGCCGCCGGCAACATGTTCGTTGCCCACCCCAGCGTCGCGCCTACCGGCAAAGGCCCGGGCATGACCCCGGTGGAAACCGGCATGCAACAGAAGGACTGGGCGCACTACGGCAATACCGAAGGTGGCAGCCGCTTCGCCGCGCTGGACCAGATCAACCGCGACAACGTCAACAAGCTGCAAGTGGCCTGGACCTACCACACCGGTGACGTGGCCATCAGTGATGGTAACGGTGCCGAAGACCAGCTCACCCCCCTGCAGGTCGGCAACAAGGTGTTCATCTGCACCCCGCACAACAACCTCATCGCTCTCGATGCCGACACCGGCAAAGAGCTGTGGAAGAACGCGATCAACGCCCAGTCCAAGGTCTGGCAGCGTTGCCGTGGCATGGCCTACTTCGACGCCACCGCAGCGATCGCCCAGCCAACCCAGCCGAACAGCTCGCCGATCACAGCCGCTAGTGTGCCGGCCGCTGCCAACTGCCAGCGTCGCCTGCTGACCAACACCATCGACGGCCGCCTGATTGCCGTCGATGCCGACACTGGCGAGTTCTGCCAGGGCTTCGGCAACAACGGCCAGGTCAACCTGATGGCCGGCCTGGGTAACGTGCCAGACTCCTACTACCAGCTGTCCTCCGCGCCGCTGATGGCCGGCACCACCGTGGTGGTCGGCGGCCGCGTCGCCGACAACGTGCAGACCGACATGCCAGGCGGCGTGATCCGTGGTTTCGACGTAATCAGCGGTGAAATGCGCTGGGCCTTCGACCCAGGCAACCCGGAAGATCGCCAGGCGCCACAAGGTGAAAACACCTACGTGCGCAGCACCCCGAACAGCTGGGCACCGATGTCCTACGACCCCGCGATGAACACCGTGTTCCTGCCAATGGGCTCGTCGTCCACCGACATCTACGGCGTTGAGCGCAACCAACTGGACCACACCTATGGCGCTTCGGTGCTGGCCCTGGACGCCACTACCGGTAACCAGAAGTGGGTGTACCAGACCGTGCACAACGACCTGTGGGACTTCGACCTGCCCATGCAGCCGAGCCTGATCGACTTCACCAAGGACGACGGCCAGTCGGTGCCTGCCGTGGTGATCGGCACCAAGGCCGGGCAGATCTTCGTGCTCGACCGCGCCACCGGCAAGCCGCTGACCCAGGTCGACGAAGTGCCGGTCAAGCCAAGTAACATTCCAAACGAGCCGTATTCCCCAACCCAGCCGAAGTCGGTCGGCATGCCGCAGATCGGCGCGCAAACCCTGACCGAGTCGGACATGTGGGGCGCCACCCCGTATGACCAGCTGCTGTGCCGTATCGACTTCAAGAAGATGCGCTACGACGGCCTGTACACCGCACCAGGCACCGACCTGTCGCTGAGCTTCCCAGGTTCGCTGGGTGGCATGAACTGGGGCAGCATTTCCACCGACCCGGTGCATGGCTTCATCTTCGTCAATGACATGCGCCTTGGCCTGTGGATCCAGATGATCCCGTCGCAGAACAAAGGCGGCGCAGCGTCCGGTGGCGAAGCGCTGAACACCGGCATGGGCGCAGTACCGCTCAAGGGCACCCCGTACGCGGTGAACAAGAACCGCTTCCTGTCGGTGGCCGGTATTCCGTGCCAGGCGCCGCCATTCGGCACCCTGACCGCCATCGACATGAAGACCCGCCAGGTGGCCTGGCAGGTACCGGTGGGTACCGTTGAAGACACCGGCCCCCTCGGCATCCGCATGCACCTGCCGATCAAGGTCGGCCTGCCAACCCTCGGCGGCACCCTGTCGACCCAAGGGGGCCTGGTGTTCATCGCGGGCACCCAGGACTTCTACCTGCGCGCCTACGACAGCAGCAACGGCAGCGAAATCTGGAAGGCTCGCCTGCCCGTGGGCAGCCAGGGCGGCCCGATGACCTATGTCTCGCCGAAAACCGGCAAGCAATACGTAGTCATCACTGCTGGCGGTGCGCGCCAATCGACTGACCGTGGCGACTACGTGATTTCTTACGCCTTGCCGTAAGACCGCGTCGCCTTCTTCGCGGGCACGCCCGCTCCCACAAGGATCAACGTTGAACCTGTAGGAGCGGGCTTGCCCGCGAATGGGCCCTGAATAACAACCCGAGACCCTGCAATGCCATCCGCAATTCGCATCACCCCCACCCTGCTGCTAGCCCTCGCCAGCAGCACCGCCCTGGCCGACGACAACCTGCTGACCCGCAGCACCCTGACCGGTGATTGGGGCGGCCTGCGTCACCAGCTGGAAGCAGACGGCGTCAAGTTCAGCGGCGATTACAGCGGCGAAACCGCCTACAACGCCCACGGCGGCCTGCACCGCTCGGCACGCTACTCGCAGAACCTGAAGCTGGGCGTGCAGTTCGACCTGTCGAAACTGTATGGCCTGGACAACGGCGGCAAGGTCCAGCTGACCATCAACGACCGCCGTGGCAACAGCGCCTCGGAAGACCTGGTGGGCAACCGCCTGCCGATCCAGGAAAACTACGGTGGCCTGTACACGCGCCTGACCGAGCTGAGCTACGAGCGCACCCTGTTCACCCCGGCGCTCAACGTCAAGCTCGGCTACATGGCCATGGGCAACGACCTGGGCGGCCTGGACAGCGGCATCCTGTGCAACTTCATGAACGCCGGTTTCTGCGGCCACCCGCTGAACATGTCCGGTGGCAGTGGCTGGACCAACTACCCCAATGCCCACCTCGGCGTGCGGGTGAAGTACGACCTGTCGCCGGCCTGGCAACTGCGCGTGGCGGCGTTCAACGTTGACCCGCAAAGCAATGGCAATTCCAGCCGCGCCTGGCACCTGGGGCCCAAGCACACCACCGGCACCGTGGTACCAGTAGAGCTGGTGTACAAGCTGCAGGGCAAACTGCCTGGCGAGTACAAACTGGGCTACTACTACGACAGCTCCGATGCAAAGCGCATCGGCAGCGACGAGGAAGTTTCCGGTCGCGGCGGCCACTACCTGCTGATTGACCAGGCGGTGTGGAGTGACCAAGGCTTGCCAGGCCGCAGCCTGCATGCCTTCGGCCAGTATTCGGCAGCGAGCAAGGCCGCTTCGCCGTTCACCAAGTGGTATGGCGCCGGCGTGGTGCTGTACCAGCCGTTCGCAGGCCGCCCAAAGGATACCGTGGCGCTGGGCTACGGCCGTGCCGTGCCGAACCCACGTAGCCGCGACGTGCTGGAAGATGCCGCGTTCGATGCCGGCCAACAGTTCCCCGACATCGACAGCGCCGAACAGTTGATCGAACTGAGCTACGGCTACCAGGCCACGCCGTGGTTGAACCTACGCCCGGATGTGCAGTACATCATCGAGCCGGGGGCGTTCTCCGGGAAAGCCATCGACAACGCGCTGGTGGTTGGGTTGCAGGTCAAGGCATCCTTCTAAACCCTTTAGGGCCGCTTTGCGGCCCTTTCGCGACACAAGGCCGCTCCTACAACAGCCCGCGCAAGGCCGGGAGCCGCTGTCACGCCTGCTTGAGGTAATCCACCAACCTCAGCAACATGGCATCACACCCCCGCAACTGCTCGACACTGACAAACTCATCCGGCTTGTGCCCCTGGTCCATGCTCCCAGGCCCACACACCACAGTCGGGATGCCCGCCTGGTCGAACAATCCGCCTTCGGTGCCAAACGCCACCGTACCAAACTGCTCCGAGCCACTGAGCAACGCCACCAAGCGCGCCGCCTCGCTGTCCGCCGGAGTGGCCAGCCCCGGGTACGCACTTAACGGTTCCAGGCGAATGGCGCTGGCCGCATTGACCTTGCACATGCGCGGCAGCAACTCGGCCTCGGCATAGGTCTGCAACTGGTCGGCCACCGTCTGCGCTGCGAAACCCGGCAGTGCCCGCACTTCGAAATCGAACTGGCACTGCGCAGGCACGATGTTCAGTGCCCTGCCGCCGTTGATCACACCGGCCTGTACGGTGGAAAACGGTGGGTCGAAGCGTTCATCATGCTGATCCGGTTGCGCCAGTGCCGCGCCAATCTCGCCCAGTTTGCCGATCAACTTCGCTGCATACTCGATGGCATTCACCCCATACGGCGCATACGCTGAATGGCAGGCCGCGCCCTGTACTTGGCAGCGCATCGCCAGCTTGCCTTTGTGGCCCAGCACCGGCTTGAGCTCGGTGGGCTCGCCAATCAAGCACAAGCGCGGCTTGTGCGGGCGCTGTGCAAGCGCCGCGAGCATCGAGCGCACACCCAGGCAGCCGACTTCCTCGTCATAGGAGAACGCCAGGTGCACCGGCATCCGCAATGGCTGGGCGAGGAAGGCGGGCACCGCCGCCAGTACCGAAGCGATGAAACCCTTCATGTCGACCGTACCACGGCCATACAGGCAGCCGTCGCGCTCACTCAGGGCAAACGGCTCGACCGTCCAGGCCTGGCCGTCCACTGGCACCACATCGGTATGCCCAGACAGCACCACGCCACCCACGTCCTGGGGGCCGATTGTGGCGAACAGGTTAGCCTTGGTGCCCTCCGGGTTATGGAACAGCTCGCTTTCCACCCCCAGTTCGGCCAGGTAATCACGGATAAAGCCGATCAGCGCCACGTTGGAATCTCGGCTGACCGTGGCAAAGCCGATCAACCGGGCCAGCAGCGCGCGGCTGGCAAATTCACTCATCGCCCGGTACCCCATAGCTTGGCGCTAGCGTCGGGTCGAGCGCGCGGGTAACGTAATCTTGCATCTGCGGCCGGTAGGCCTGCCACAGGCCATCGAGCACACCAATCGGGTCGGCATCGGCCCAGTCCACGCGCAGGTCCACCAGCGGCCAGGTCAGCTCACCGGCGATCTTCAACGCCGCCGAGTGCACCGGCCCGGCCTCGCCGCCTGCGGCCATCGCCGCGTGCATGGCAGCCAGCAGGCGGTCGGCCAGGTGCCCAGCCGCCTGCTCGAAGGCCTGCACCATCGCTTCGATTACCTGAAGCGAGGCCAACAGGTTGCCCGCCGCCGCGCATTGCTCACCGGCCACGGCATGGTGCGTGCCCAGCGCCTCGCGGCCGGTGAACAGTGCCACCTGGCCGTGGCTGTCGATGACCGTTACCTGGCGGTACTCGCTCCAACCATTAGCGCTTAGCACCCGGTCCAGCACCGCCGCAGGCGGCAACTGGCCCTGTTCCAGGGCATCGAGAATTTGTGGGCCCAGCGCCGGCAAGGTGATGTTCTGGGTAGCGACCGCGCCCACACCGGCCCGCACCCAGGGGCAACGGGCGCCCACGGCGATGCTTGACGAGCTGATGGCGATACCGACCTGGCCGGTTTCCTGGCAACGACCGATGATGGAGAAAGTCATGTCATGGTTCCTGTGTGCTGTGCGATACCCGGCATTCTGGGTGGAACCTTCGGGCAGGCGAAACGACCTTTTTCCGAGGGGTTAGGCAGGAAAAAACTACGCTCGGGCAGCGCATGTCGAATGCGCGGTGCTCGCCGTGGCACCTGCATTGCCTGGGAGGTCCAGCGCCACCCGCGCGGCGCCTCGCGGGCAAAGCCCGCTCCTCCATCTGATTCGCCACAAAATTCGGGGCCTTCGCCGTTTTATAGGCAAGCCCCAGCTAAATACTATTTTCGCCATTTCCACGGCATCCCTAGTCTGGCCCCAGGCAACGGCGGTCCTCCAAACCGACCTGACAAAAACCGCCTGACAAAGGGCTCGGACATGACACTGAACAACCTCGAAATCGACACCCTCGTCGTCGGCGCCGGCCAAGCCGGCGTGGCCATGAGCGAACACCTGAGCAAGCTTGGCGTGCCGCACCTGGTGCTGGAGCGCAAGCGCATCGCCGAGGCCTGGCGCACGGGCCGCTGGGACTCGTTGGTGGCCAACGGCCCGGTCTGGCACGACCGCTTCCCTGGGCTGCAATTCAACCTCGACGCCGATGCCTTCGCCGGCAAGGACCAGGTGGCCGACTACTTCGAGCAGTACGTACGCACGTACAACCTGCCGGTTCGCACCGGCATCGAAGTGAAGAAAGTACTGCGCAACAGTGACCGCCCTGGTTTTACCATCGAAACCAACGAAGGCGTGATCCGCGCCAACCGTGTGGTCGCCGCCACCGGCCCATTCCAGAAGCCGGTGATCCCGGCCATCGCGCCGAAAGACAGCAACTTGCACCAGATCCACTCGGCGGCCTATTTCAACCCCGAGCAACTGCCCGAAGGTGCTGTGCTGGTAGTCGGCGCCGGCTCCTCCGGCGTGCAGATCGCCGAGGAACTGATGCGTGCCGGGCGCCAGGTATACCTTTCGGTCGGCGCCCACGATCGCCCACCGCGCGCCTACCGCAACCGCGACTTTTGCTGGTGGCTGGGCGTATTGGGTGAGTGGGATGCAGAAATCGCCAAGCCCGGCCGCGAACACGTGACCATCGCTGTCAGCGGCGCGCGGGGTGGCCACACCGTGGACTTCCGTGCCCTTGCCCACCAAGGCATGACCCTGGTCGGCCTGACCCAGTCGTTCGCCAACGGCGTGGCGCACTTCCAAGACAACCTGGTCGAAAACATCAACCGCGGCGATGAAAACTACTTGGCCCTGCTGGATGCCGCCGATGCCTACATCGAACGCAACGGCCTCGACCTGCCAGAAGAACCTGAAGCACGCCATCGCCTGGCCGACCCGGCATGCATGGTCAACCCGCTGCAGCAACTGGACCTGGCCAAGGCCGGCGTCACCAGCATTATTTGGGCCACCGGTTACGGCGTGGATTTCAGCTGGCTGCAGGTCGACACTTTTGACGCCAACGGCAAGCCGCAGCACCAGCGCGGCGTCGCCCGCGAGCCCGGCGTGTACTTCCTGGGCTTGCCGTGGCTGTCGCGCCGCGGCTCGTCGTTCATCTGGGGCGTGTGGCACGACGCCAAGCACGTCGCCGGGCACATCGCCACGCAACGCACCTATACCGCCTACCGCGACCGTGAACAACGCGCTGCGGATGAGCAGCAACAATCCAAGATCCGCAACGTCAGCACCCTCGGAGCCCACTGATGCCTACCCATACCCGCATCCGCATGTTCAACACCAAGCAAACCTACCCCAACCAGACCCTGGACAACGACCTGTGCCAGGCTGTGCGGGCCGGTAACACCATCTATGTGCGCGGCCAGGTCGGTACCGACTTCGAAGGCAAGTTGGTGGGCTTGGGTGACCCACAGGCACAAACCGAGCAGGCGATGAAAAACGTCAAGCAGTTGCTCGAAGAGGCCGGCTCGGACTTGTCGCACATCGTCAAGACCACCACCTACATCACCGACCCACGCTTCCGCGAGCCGGTGTACAAAGAAGTGGGCAAATGGCTCAAAGGCGTGTTCCCGATTTCCACCGGGCTGGTGGTTGCCGGGTTGGCCCAGGCCGAGTGGCTAATGGAAATCGATGTGATCGCCGTGGTGCCTGATCCCCTTTGATCGGTTTAACGCGGTCAATTGTAGGAGCGGCCTTGTGTCGCTCCCACAGGGGCCGCGCAGGGCTTTAAAAACCCACAGTGGCCGAGAGCAGGTAAGTACGAGGGGTAGAAAGTGTCAGCCCCGGCTCACTGTCATCCGAGGCCCCAGCCGAGCTCCAGTAACGGTGATCCAGCACGTTCTCGACACTGGCCCGCAAAGTAACCTGGGTAGCGTCCACCTTGAACGCATAACGCGCGCCTACGTCATAGCGCTCCCAGCCATCGATCTGC
Organism: Pseudomonas sp. Leaf58; assembly: GCF_003627215.1. NCBI lineage: Bacteria > Pseudomonadati > Pseudomonadota > Gammaproteobacteria > Pseudomonadales > Pseudomonadaceae > Pseudomonas > Pseudomonas sp. Leaf58. The sequence goes on along the minus strand of NZ_CP032677.1, from coordinate 2,353,275 downwards.
TTGCTGTTGTTCTGGTCCAGGTACTGCGAACTCGAGTGCATACCCCGCGCCGTCAGGGTCAGGCCGCTCATCCCCGGCACATCCCATTCGGCACCGAGGTTGACGTTGTACTCGGGCGTGGCCGGTGCACGGTTGCCATCGTAGGCGCCACCGACGGTGTCAGTCAGTTCGCTGTCAAGGTACATCACCCCGCCCAACACCCGTACGCCTTGCACCGGTTCGCCGAACACGCTCAGCTCGATACCGCGGTTGTCGCGCTTGCCATTGGGGCCAAACACCCGCGAAGCAGGGTTGGTTTCGTAGGCGGGCTGGCGGATGCGGAAGGCACTGGCGGTAAAGGCGACCTGGCCCAGATCGTACTTGGCCCCCACCTCCACCTGGCGGCTGGTGAACGGCGGGAAAATCTGGTCTTCGTTGATCGACGTCGAAGGCGCGATCTTGCCTTGGCTCAGGCCCTCCATGTAGTTAGCGTACAACGATAGCTGCTCGGTGACCTTGAGCAGCACACCGCCCGAGGGCGACAGCTTCTCTTCGTCGTAGGCCGTTTCGCCTTTGACGCCATCGCTCCAGTCATCCACCTGCACCCGCTGCCAGCGCGCGCCCACGGTCAACAGCAGGCGGTCGTCGAGGAAGCCGAGGGTGTCGGCCAAGGCTACGCCGGAAAAACGGTTTTCCGTGTATACCTCAGGGTCGATACGGGTTGGCGTGCCCGGCGTCGGCGTCGCGACCGGGTCGTAGAGGTTACTGGGCGCCGCAGCATAGCGGGCACCGCCGTTGGTGAAGTCCATGTAGTAGTAGGTGGCGGCGAGGTTCAGCTCGTGGCTGACCGGCCCGGTATGGAACCAGTTGCGCACACCGGCCATGGCGGTGCGCACCGTTTCGTCCCGGGTGAAGTCGCGTGGCTGCACGGTGAAGTCGCCAGCATCGTTGATGATCGACACGTTGTGGCGCAGGAAGTCATGGTTGCTCTTGCGCGCGCCAACCGCGCCGTAGGCCAGCAGCGACTCGCTGAGGTCATATTCGGCATGCAGCGCACCAAAGGTGTCGCTGGTGCGCGCCTTGCTCCAGGCCTGGGCGTAGTTGTGGCGCACGTCGTCAGCATCCGGCACCTTAGCATTGGCGCCGACCAGCACACGCTCCTGCGGCGCATCGGTATCGCGTTCGGTGTGGCCGAGGTCGGCCGACAACCGCAGGCGCTCGCCACGGAAATCCAGGCCCAGCACCGCCATTTCGCGCTCGACACGCTGGTGGTCCCATTCGGTGTCGCCCCCCTGTTTCACCCCATTGAAGCGCACGCCAAACTGCTGCTCTTCGCCAAAACGCCGGCCAATGTCCACGGCGCCGCCGGCCTGGCCCGCCGAGGCATAGCTGCCGGTGAACTCGGTGATCGGCTGCTCGCCGGCACGCTTGGGCTGAACGTTGATGCCGCCGCCGACACTGCCACGTGGCGAAATGCCGTTGAGCAACTGGCTGGGGCCTTTGACGATGTCGACCCGGTCGGCCATTTCCATGTCGATCGAGTAGGTCGGCAGGATGCCGTACAGGCCGCTGTAGGCGACGTCACTGTTGAACAGGCTGAAACCGCGAATGGTGAACTGCTCGAAGCGCCCGCCTGCGGGGTTGGTGGCGCGTACCGAAGGGTCACTGGCGATCAACTCGCCCAAAGTCCGCGCCTGCTGGTTTTTCACCCACTCACTGGTGTAGCTGGTAATACTGAACGGGGTTTCCATGAAGTCGCGCGAACCGAGCAAGCCTTGCGCGCCCTGGCGGGCTACCTGGCCACCGGCATAGGGTTGCGTTTCGCTGCTGGCGGCCAAGCCGCTAACGATGCTGATCGGGGCGATTTCCAGGGGCCCGCCCGCCGGGGGCGCCGGCACCAGGGTGAAGCTGCCCTCGCCCACCGGCAGCAACTGCAGGCCGCTGCCGCGCAGCAACTGAGCGAAACCTTCGTCGACACTGTAGCTGCCGGAAAGGCCGTTACTGTGCCTGCCGTTGACCAGCACCGGGTCCAACGACAGGCTGACCCCGGCCTGCTCGGCAAAATGGGTCAGCACGGCGCCAAGGCTTGCTGCTGGCACCTGATAACTGCGCCGGGCGGGTTCATCGGCCCATGCGGGTGCACACAACAACAGGCTCATCGCGAACAACGGATGTGCTGCACGCGCCAGTGGGCGCAGGCGGCAAGACTTTACGGCAGGCATTGAACAGGGCTCCCCTTTATTTGCTCCTACCGGTATTGACCGGTGAGCGAAAAAAAGGGGACAGGCTCATGCACGAGTTTCCCGCGCGGCCAGGCTTACCCAATAGCGTGTACGCGTGTGCACCTGCAACGGCAGGCTGGCGGCGAGCAAGGCCAGCACGCGGTCGGTGTCGTCCAGGCGGAACGTACCTGTTACCCGCAGTCCCTCCAGCGCCGGTGCCCAGCGCAACACGCCGGGACGGTAACGGCGCAGCTCGTGCAACAACTCGCCCAAGGGGCGATCCTCCAGCCGCAGCACGCCTTCGCGCCAGCCCAGTGGCCACAGGGCCAGGCTTGTCACAGGGCCGATACCAACCGCCTGCAGGTTGGCCTGTTGCCCGGCCTGCAGCACCCGGGCCGGGCCGCGCAGCGGTTGCAGGCTGGCCGTGCCGTTAAGCACCGATACCCGGCAAGCTTGATCGACCAGGCGCAGGCATACCTCGCCAGCGTCAAGCACGACCTGGCCATAGGGCACCTGCACCGTAAGCCCCAGGTTGCCAGGCACTCTGGCTGCCACTTCGCCACGCAGTAGTACCAGGCGGCGCGCACCTGGGGCGAAATCCACTGCACTGTCAGTGTTCAACTGCACGAATGTGCCGTCGCTCAGCAGCACTTGCTGGCGCTCCCCGACGGCGGTGTGCAGGTCTGCGGTCCAGGCGTCCAGCGGTAGCTCTCGGCTCACCAGCCACGCCGCCGGCAGCAACGCCGCTAGCCCCAAGGCCTGCTTGAGCAGCGCTCGGCGGCCGGCATCCGGACGGCCCAGGGTAGCCATGGCCAGGGGGCTGGGCAGTTCGGCAAAGCGCTGGCGCAACAGCAGTGCCTTTTGCCAGGCACTTTCGTGCAAGCCGCTGCGGGCGCGCCATTGCGCCAGGCGCAGCAAGTCACGCTGGCTGGCGCCGCCGGAATCGACCAGCGCCAGCCAGCGGGCAGCGGCACGCACAGCCTCGCGGGTTGCGGGGGTATGCGGAATCATTGCAAATCGGCCAGCAAGCAATGCTCGTAGGCTTGTGCCATGTAGCGTTTGACCGAACGCTCGCACACGCCCAAGCGCTTGCCGATTTCGGCGTAGCCCAGGCCTTCCAGCTGGCTCCAGAGAAAGGCCTTGCGCACCGGGGCCTTTAGGCCGTCGAGCAATTCATCCAGTGCTTGCAGGGTTTCTAGCAATACCCAGCGTTGCTCTGGCGAGGGCGTATGTTGCTCGGGCAGTAGCGCCAGCGCATCGAGGTAGGCCTGCTCCAGGCTGCGCCGCTGGTGGAAGTTGCTCAGCAGGCGTTTGCCCACGGTCAGCAAGTAGGCGCGCGGTTCACGGATGTCGGCCAATGGCTGGGCGCTGGCCAGTATGCGCAAGAAAGTATCCTGGCTGAGGTCGGCAGCATCCCAGGCATTGCCCAAGCGCCGGCGCAGCCAGGTTTCCAGCCAGCCGCGATGCTCTCGGTACAGTGCTGGCAGGCTAGGCTGCGGTGGCGGCGCGGCGTCGATCATGGGATAGGCTCTGCGGTAGTGTAAATAAGATTAATTCTAATTTACACCAAGCCGCAGCACCAAGCGGTTTGTTACCTATCAGGCAATCGCCGCGTCCACCAGCACCTGCGCTTCCTGCACCAGGCGCTGCAGGTGTGCTTCGTCGATAAAGCTTTCGGCGTAGATCTTGTAGATGTCCTCGGTGCCCGATGGCCGCGCCGCAAACCAGCCATTGGCGGTCATCACCTTTAGCCCGCCAATCGCCTGGCCATTGCCCGGTGCGTGGCTGAGGATCTGCACGATCGGCTCACCGGCCAACTCGGTCGACTTCACCTGCTCCGGTGCCAGCTTGCTCAGCAAAGCCTTCTGCCGCGCGTCGGCCTTGGCCTCGACACGGGTAGCGAACGGCTTGCCCAGCGCTGCGGTCAGGTCGGCGTAGGCCTGGCTTGGGTTGCGACCGGTGCGGGCGGTCATTTCGGCGGCCAGCAAGGCCGGGATCAGCCCGTCCTTGTCGGTGGCCCATACCGAGCCATCGCGGCGCAGGAACGAAGCCCCGGCACTTTCTTCGCCACCAAAACCGAGCGAGCCGTCGAACAGGCCCTGGGCAAAGAACTTGAAGCCTACCGGCACTTCGTACAGTTCCCGGCCCAGGCGCTGAGTGACGCGGTCGATCAGGCCGCTGGAAACCACCGTCTTGCCCACGGCAGCATCGCTGCGCCATTGCGGGCGGTGGCGGTACAGGTAGTCGATGGCTACGGCCAGGTAGTTGTTCGGCTGCAGCAGGCCATCGGCGGTGACGATGCCGTGGCGGTCGTGGTCCGGGTCGCAGGCGAAGGCCACGTCGAAACGATCGCGCAGGCCAATCAGGCCCTGCATGGCGTACGGCGAGGACGGGTCCATGCGAATCTGCCCGTCCCAGTCGACGGTCATGAAGCGGAAGGTCGGGTCGACCTCGGTGTTCACCACTTCCAGGTCCAGCTTGTAATGTTCGGCAATCGCCGACCAGTAGCGCACGCCTGCCCCACCCAGCGGGTCGACGCCCAGGCGCAGCTTGGCGCCACGTATGACGTCGAAGTCGATAACGTTTTCGAGGTCGGCCACATAGGTGCTCACGTAGTCATGGCGCTGGGTGGTCGCGGCCTGCAGCGCCTGGGCATGGTCCATGCGCTTGACCCCTGCCAGGTTGGCCGCCAGCAATTCGTTGGCCTTGGCCTCGACCCACTTGGTCACGTCACTGTCGGCCGGGCCGCCATTGGGCGGGTTGTACTTGAACCCACCGCTTTGCGGTGGGTTGTGCGACGGGGTAATGACGATGCCGTCGGCCAGGCCCTGCTGGCGGCCACGGTTATAGCAAAGGATGGCGTGGGACACGGCCGGGGTCGGCGTGTATTCGTCGTCTTTGGACAACATCACCTGTACGCCGTTGGCGGCCAACACTTCCAGGGCGCTGGCAGTGGCCGGTGCCGACAGTGCGTGGGTATCGGCACCGATGAACAGCGGGCCATCGATGCCTTTTTCCTGGCGGTACAGGCAAATGGCCTGGGTAATAGCCAGGACGTGATACTCGTTGAAGCTCAATTCAAGCGAAGTGCCCCGGTGCCCCGAGGTGCCGAAGGCCACGCGCTGTGCCGCCACGGCAGCGTCGGGGCGGCCGGTGTAGTAAGCGGTGAGCAGTCGGGGAATATCGACCAGCACGCTGGCCGGAGCCGGCTTGCCTGCCAAAGGACTGAGCGTCATGCAGAAACCTCGAGTTCAACGGATGTTGGTGTGGGAGCGTGCAGTGTACTGAGAGTTGCGAAAGCGCGCGATGGGCGCAATCAAAACACGAACCTGTAGGAGCGGGCTTGCCCGCGAACACGGGCGCAGCCCGTGCCCTCCCACCGTGGTGCCTGCTTCGCGGGTGAACCCGCTTGCACCGCGTCTACCGCTCATCTGGCTTATGAAGGTCTAGAGTACAAGCCATACACCCTGTTAACGAGGCCCCATGGCTTTCCATCACCTGACCCGCACCCACCCGCGCCTGACCCTCGCCGCCGCCGTCGGCCTGCTCGGCGCCTGGCTCATCCCCGCAGACGACACCGTGCAGCACATCCTCGCCGGTTGGAACCTTGGTGTGTGGCTGTACCTGCTGCTGGTGCTCTACCTGACCTGCAGCGCCAGCCCCGAAAAGGTCCGCAGGGTCGCCCGCGTCGAAGATGAAAACGCCGGCCTGGTGCTGCTCACCGTAAGCATCGCCGCCATCGCCAGCCTCGCCGCCGTCACCCTGCAACTGGTATCCAGCCGCGGCCTGCAAGGCACCGCCCTAGCCCTGCATTACCTCTATACCGGCCTGACCGTGGCCGGCTCATGGCTGCTGATCGGCTGTATCTTCAGCCTGCACTACGCCCGGCTGTTCTACACCGGACAAAACCACGAACCACCGCTGCGCTTCGCCGACGGCGAACGCCACCCCGATTACTGGGACTTCCACTACTTCTCGTTCACCCTCAGCGTGGCGGTGCAAACCTCCGATGTGGGCGTCGCCGGGCGGGGCTTACGGCGGGTGGTGTTGGCCCATTCACTGGTGGGGTTCGTGTTCAATACGGCGATCCTGGGGTTCACCATCAATATCGCCGCCGGTTTGCTCGGCTGATCCCGCCACTCGTCTGAAAAAATCACCCTTCGCATGGCGGTAAGGTGGCAGCTTGACTGCTGCTGTCGCGCCAGGAAAACGTTTGCCGGGCCGATAGCAATCATCGTCCACGGCTGACAAGGATGTGACCGCTGTCATGCATTCGCACATTTGTCGTATTTACAGCCGAGAATCGCCGGTGGCAGGTGCTATGGTTACCTTCCCGGCGGCCGCATCGATGTGGCCACTCACTCACCGCGTCCGAGCACGGACAAGGAGGCTGGCATGAACAAGTTGACGTTCCCCAACGCCTGCCAGGTGATGCGCTGGCATTTTCACCCGCTGGGCTTCGAGGCCAGCATGGATGCGCCACGCAGCATGGTTGCGCGGTTGTTCGACCGAGTCACCGGCGAAACCCTGCTGGCGATTGCTGGCATCCCTTGCGCGCCAATCATGGCTGCTGCAGACGTGGAGCGCATCATCGAGGCCGTCGAGGCGGAAATGGATGCGTTCTTCCCCGCTTTTACCCTGCGCGACGCGGGTTAACCCGCTGCGCTATTTTCCGGGTGCATGGCCTGTAACTTGCCCATGAACTGCTCGGCCGGCACTGGCTGGCCCAGCAGGTAGCCTTGCAGCGAATCACAGCCCAGGCGCGTCAAGAAAGCCTGTTGCTTATCGGTTTCCACCCCTTCGGCAACGATACGCAGGCCCAGTGCCTGGCCCAACGCGACAATTGCCGAGACGATGGCCGCATCATCACTGTCGTGCTCCAGGTCGCGCACGAAGCCGCGGTCGATCTTCAGCTCGTTGGCCGGCAGGCGCTTGAGGTACATCAGGCTGGAATAGCCCGTACCAAAGTCATCGATGGACAGGTCCACACCCATGCCGGACAGGCGTTGCAGCACTGTCAGGCTAGCATCGGCGTCGTGCATGGCGGTGGTTTCGGTAATTTCCAGGGTCAGACAGTTGGCTGGCAGGCCGTTTACCTGAAGCGCCCGTGCCACGCTGTCGACCAGCCCGCTATGGCAGAACTGGATGGCCGACAGGTTCACCGCCATACGCCAGCCCAAGTGCCCCTCGTCTAACCACTGGCGCATCTGCCGGCAGGCTTCAATTAGCACCCACTCTCCAATAGGGATGATCAGGCCGGTCTTTTCCGCCAGGCCGATGAAGCGGTCGGGCGCCAACAGGCCCTGCTGCGGGTGCTCCCAGCGCAGCAACGCTTCGGCACCGATCGGCTGGCAGGCCTGGGCGTCGAACTTGGGCTGGTAGTGCAAGCGGAATTGGCGCTGCTCCAAGGCTTGGCGCAGGTCCTGGAGCAGCTGCAACTGCTGGCGGGCATTGCTGTTCATCGACACGTCGAAGAAGCTGTAGCCATTCTTGCCAACGCTCTTGGCGTGGTACATGGCGGCGTCGGCATTGCGCAGCAGCTCGTGCTGGTCCAGGCCATTGCCGGGATACACGACGATACCCAGGCTCGCCGTCAGTTGCAGATCATGTTCGGCCACACGAAATGGCCGTGACACCAGGTTGACCTGCTTGACTGCCACGTCCATGGCATCGTCCGGCTCGCGCAGCTCTACCAGCAGCACGAATTCGTCGCCGCCGATGCGCGCCAAGGTGTCCTGGCTGTGCAGATGGCCGCGCAGGCGCGCCGCCACAGCCTTGAGCAACAGGTCGCCGATATGGTGGCCGAAGGCATCGTTGACCGGCTTGAAGCCGTCCAGGTCGATGAACATCAGCGCAAAACAGCCGCCCTGCTCCGCCACCTTGGCAATGGCTTGCTCAATGCGGTCGGCCAGCAAGGTGCGGTTGGGCAGGTCGGTGAGGGTGTCGTGCAGGGCCAGTTGCGTCAGCTCCTGGTTGGCCAGCGTCAATGAACGCGCCAGCTCGGCGGTGCGTGCCTCAAGGCGGGCGTCCAGCACCGAGGTGAGCAAGGCCACCGCCAACACCGCCAAGGTGGTGATCAGGACCAGGTAGACCAGGCCATCGCCCTGCAGCCCGCTGCCTAGCGCACCACAGAAGCTGCCGGCCGGGAAGTTCGCCGCGGCCATGCCGGTGTAATGCATGCCGACAATGGCAAAGCCCATCACTACCGCCGCCATGCCGCGGATCTGCCGCACATACGGGGTATGCGCGCGCAGGCGGAAGGCAATCCACAACGCCGCCGCCGAGGCGCCCACGGCAATCAGCAGCGAGGCACCGAACAGTGTCGGGTCGTAGTCGATACCTGGCAGCATGCGCAGCGCAGCCATGCCGGTGTAGTGCATACAGGCGATGCCGGCCCCCATGATCAGCGCACCGAAGCACAGCTGCAACCATGGCAGGCTCGCCTGGCTGACCAGCCACAAGGCAAAGCCCGAGGACAGCACGGCGATCAGCAGCGAGAACGCGGTCAGGGCAAGGTCATAGCCCAGGTCGATGGGCAGGCTGAAGGCAAGCATGCCGATAAAGTGCATCGACCACACGCCGATGCCCATGGCTAATGCACCGCCGCTCATCCACAGGGCGGCAGCCCGGCCCTTGGCCGTGGCAATGCGGCCGGTCAGATCAAGGGCGGTATATGACGCCAGGATCGCCACGCACAGCGAAATCAACACCAGCGAAGAGGAATAGCTACCGGTCAGCATTGGGAGTTCCAGCGACGGGACAGGGGGCCCGAAAAAGCTGACGATTGTACTCAAGCTTTGGCGAAACGCACGGGGTTTTTGCGAATGGGAATGGGAACGGATCCAAACCTTTGCCGCCGCAGGCGAACACTGGCGCAGCCAGTGCCGGGCCGCGCACTGAAATACTTCGCAGGCAAGCCCGCGCCTACAAAGTCAATCCTGCTCGGCAAACGCCGGCTCAGCCTCCCAGCCACCACCCAGCGCGGCAACCAGCTGCACACTGGCCACCAAGCGCCCCTGCAGCAGGTTCAGCACATTGCGCTCGTTGCTCAGCGCCGTGGTCTGCACGTTGACCACATCCAGGTAACCGATCAGCCCCGCGCGATACTGGTTCTCGGTCAGGCGCAGCGATTCGCGCGCGGCATCCAACGCCTCCTGGCGCACCACCGCTTCATCGCCATACACCTTCAATTGCACCAGCAGGTTTTCCACTTCCTTGAAACCATCCAGCACGGTCTGGCGGTACTGCGCCACGGTCTGGTCATACGCCGCCACCGTGCGGTCCACCTCGGCGCTGCGCTTGCCGGCGTCGAACAAGGTCAGTGCCAGTTGCGGGCCCACCGACCAGTAACGATTGGGCAGTTCGATCCAGTTGCTGAAGCTGCTGCTGGAATAACCGCCGCTCATGCTCAGGCTAAGGTCCGGGAAGTACGCCGCCCGCGACACGCCGATATTGGCGTTGGCCGCCATCACGTTGCGTTCAGCCGCGGCGATGTCCGGGCGCCGCTCCAGCAACTGCGAAGGCAGAGAAACCGGAACCTGCGGCAGCGCCGGTATGGCCTTGCTGTCGGCCAGGGCAAAGTCCGCCGGGGCCTTGCCCAGCAACACGGCAATAGCGTTCTCGAACTGCGCGCGCTGCCAAATCAAGTCGATCAGGTCGGCCTGGGTGCTCTTGAGCTGGGTGCGTGCCTGGGCCACCGCATCCGGGCCGGCGACACCCGCGCGATACTGGTTTTCGTTCATTCGCAGCGAACGCTCATAGGCCGCCACGGTAGCTTCCAGCAGGCGCTTCTGCTCATCGATCACGCGCAACTGCAGGTAGTTTTGCACCAGCTCGGACTGCTGACTGAGGCGGATCGAGGCCAGGTCGGCCAGGCTGGCTTCGGCACTGGCTTGGTTGGCATTGAGGGTTTCCCGCAGCTTGCCCCACAGGTCGATCTCCCAACTGACACCCAGCTGGGCGTTGTAGGTGTTGCGAATACCGCTGCTGTTGTTCGACAGGCTCGAACTGGAGCTGCCGGTGCCCTGGGCCGAGCGATTCTTGCTGGTGCTCAAGTCCAGGCTGGGGAACAGCGCCGCCCGGCTGCTGCGTACCAGCGCCTGGGCCTGGCGGTACTGGGCTTCCGATTGCGCCACGGTCTGGTTGCTGCGGTTCAGTTCTTCGACCAGCGCATTGAGCCCGGCGTCGCCATAAATTTCCCACCAGGCGCCACGGGCAATGGCATCAGACGGCGCGGCCTGGGTCCAGCCTTCGGCGTGCTTGAACTGCGCCGTACTGCTCAGCTCGGGGCGGTGGTAGTCCGGGCTCAGGGTGCAGGCACTGAGCAAGGCCACGCACAACCCAGCGCTGAACAGGCGCGAGCCACGCCTACGGGTCAGCGCTTGCAAGGCACGGTGAAGTGGAGTTTGGGCAAAATTCATAGCGGGGTTTCCAGGGCGGCGTCGGTGCGCACGCCGCGCCAACGGTTGAAGCGGTGACGCAGGCGGTCCAGATACAGGTAAACCACCGGCGTCGTGTAAAGGGTGAGGACCTGGCTGAACACCAGGCCACCAATGATGGTCAGGCCCAGCGGCTGGCGCATTTCTGCGCCTTCGGCATGGCTCAGCAGCAGCGGCAAGGCGCCGAGGATAGCCGCCAGGGTGGTCATCAGGATCGGCCGCAGGCGCAGCAGGCAGGCTCGGCGGATCGACTCCTCCGGCGACAAGCCCTGCTGGCGTTCCAGCTGCAGGGCCAGGTCGATCATCAAAATGGCGTTTTTCTTCACCACGCCGATCAGCAGGAACAACCCCAGCAGCGAGATCAGGCTGAACTCGCCACCGGTGACGTACAGCGCCAGCAAAGCGCCGACGCCGGCCGAGGGCAGTGTCGAGAGAATGGTCAGCGGGTGGATGTAGCTTTCGTAGAGAATGCCCAGCACCAGGTACACCAACAGCAGCGCGCCAAGGATCATCAGCGGCTGGCCTTGCTGGGTCTTGGCGAAGGCATCGGCGCTGCCCCCGAGCCTGGCGATCACTTCCTCGGGCAGGCCCAGCTTGGCCACCGCGCGCTCCAACGCCGCCATGGCCTGGTCGGGGCTGTAGCCTTCGGCGACGTCGAAGGCAATGCTCTCAGCGGCGAATTGGCCCTCGTGGCTGACCCGGTCATTGGCCAGGCTGTTCTCGTAGCGGGCGATGGTCGACAACGGAACACGGGCACCGTCGGCGGTAATCACCTGCACCTGTTCGAGGGTGCTTGGGTCCCAGGCGTATTTCGGGTTGATCTCCAGCACCACTTGGTACTGGTTGAGGCTGTCGTAGATGGTCGAGATCTGCCGCTGGCTGTAGGCGTTGTTCAGCACCGTGGTGACCATGTCCATGTCGATGCCCAGGCGCTTGGCCTGGTCGCGGTCGACCACCAGAGTCACCTGCTGGGTACCGGCACCGTCGCGGGCGTCGATAGCGGTTAGCTGCGGCAGTGTGCGCAGCGCTGCGACCACCATGGGGAACCACAGGCGCAGCGCCGCCAGGTCGCCGCTCTGCAGGGTGTACAGGTACTGCGACGAGGTCTGGTCACGGCCGCCACCGCCCAGTTGCAAGTCTTGGTCGGCCATCAGGAACAGGCGCCCGCCCGGCACCTTGGGCATCTCCTTGCGCAGGCGCTCGATCACCTTCTGCGCATCGATCTTGCGCTCGTTGATCGGCTTCAGGCGCACCAGCACAAAGGCGTTGTTGGTGCCGCTGTTACCGCCAATGAAACCGGCCACGCTCTGCACCGCAGGGTCGGCCAGCAAGGCGCGCCGGTAGGTTTCCATTTTCGGCTGCATCACGCTGAACGACAGGCCGTCGTCACCACGGATGAAACCCATCAGCTGGCCGGTGTCCTGCTGCGGCATCAGTGTCTTGGGCACTACTACGTACAGGGCGACGTTGACGCCGATGGTGGCCAGCAGGCTGATCAGGGTCAGGCGCTTGTGGCGCAAGGCCCAGCCCAGGCTGCGGTCATAGGCATCGACCATGCGCTGGTGCAGTTTGTCGCTCCAGTGCTGCAGGCGGCTCTTTTCGGCTTTGTGCGGCTTGAGCCAGCGGGCGCACAGCATAGGGGTGAGGGTCAGCGACACCACCAGCGACACGATGATCGCCGCCGCCAGGGTGATGGAGAACTCCTGGAACAGGTTGCGCACGATGCCACCCATGAACAGGATGGAGACGAACACCGCCACCAGCGATACGTTCATCGACAACAACGTGAAGCCCACTTCCTTGGCCCCAAGGAAGGCCGCCTTCATGGGCGGCTGGCCGTCTTCGATGTGCCTGGAAATGTTCTCCAGCACCACGATGGCGTCGTCCACAACCAGCCCCGTAGCCAGGATCAGCGCCATCAGCGACAAGTTGTTCAGCGAGAAACCACACAGGTACATGACGGCGAAGGTCCCCACCAGCGACACCGGCACCGCCAGGCTGGGGATCAGCGAGGCGCGCAAGCTGCCGAGGAACAGGTAGACCACCAGGATCACCAGCACCACGGCGATCAGCAGCGTGTGCTCGGCCTCTTTCAAGGTGGCCTTGATCACGGGCGAGCGGTCCATGGCCACGTTCAACTGCACACTGGCCGGTAGCAATGACTGCAAGGCCGGCAACTGTGCCTTGATCTGCTCGACCGTTTCGATAATGTTGGCGCCGCTCTGGCGGTTGACCACCAGCAACACCGCGCTCTGGTCATTGAAGAAGCCGCTGTTGTAACGGTTCTCGACGCTGTCAGTGATGGTTGCCACGTCGGACAGGCGCAGGATGGTGCCGTTCTGCTGGCGAATTACCACCGGCTCGTAATCCTTAGCGCTTTCCAACTGGTCGTTGGCGCGCACCTGCCAGTTGCGCTCGGCGTCTTCGACAAAGCCCATGGGCCGGCGCTGGTTGGCGTTGGACACCGCAGTGCGCACTTCGTCCAGCGACAGGCCGTACTGGTTGAGCAACTGCGGCTCGACAGCGATACGCACCGCTGGCAGCGAACTGCCACCGATCTGCACCTCCCCTACCCCCGCCACCTGGGCCAGGCTCTGCGACAGGATGGTGTCGGCCAGGTCGTACAGCTGGCCTTTCTGCAGCACGTCCGAGGTCAGCGACAGCACCATGATCGGTGCCTGCGACGGGTTGATCTTCTTGTAGGTGGGCATGCTGCGCATGCCGCTGGGCAGCAGGTTGCGGGTGGCGTTGATCGCCGCCTGCACCTCGCGCGCCGCCCCGTCGATATCGCGGCCCATCTCGAAACCGATGATCACGCGGGTGGAGCCTTGGTTGGAGCTGCTGGTCAGCGTGGTTACGCCAGCGATGCTGCCCAGCTTGCGCTCCAGCGGTGTAGCTACGGTGGAGGCCATGACCTCGGGGCTGGCCCCTGACAAGTTGGCCGACACCACGATTACCGGGAAGTCCATTTGCGGCAGCGGCGCCACCGGCAGCAGGCCGAAGCTAACCCCGCCCAGCAGCATGATCGCCAGGCTCAACAGCATGGTCGCCACCGGGCGCCGGATGAACGGACCGGACAGGTTCATGCCTCGGCCTGCTTCACGTCAGTAGCCGGGCGCCAGCGGCGTGCCAGGCGGTCGAAGTACAGGTAGATGACCGGTGTGGTGAACAGCGTCAGCACTTGGCTGACCAGCAACCCGCCGACCATCACCAGGCCCAGCGGCTGGCGCAGTTCGGCGCCGGACCCGGTGGCGAGCATCAGCGGCACGGCACCGAACAGCGCGGCCAGGGTGGTCATCAGGATCGGCCGGAAGCGCAGCAGCGCCGCCTGATAGATGGCATCGCGCGGGCTCATGCCCTGGTGGCGCTCGGCCTCGAGGGCGAAGTCGATCATCATGATCGCGTTCTTCTTGACGATGCCGATCAGCAGGATGATGCCGATAATCGCGATCATGCCCAGGTCATTGCCGCTGATGAGCAGGGCCAGCAAGGCACCGACGGCCGCCGACGGCAGGGTGGAAAGGATGGTCACCGGGTGGATGTAACTCTCGTACAGCACGCCCAACACGATGTACATGGTCACCACCGCCGCCAGGATCAGCAGCAAGGTGCTCGACAACGACGCCTGGAAGGCCTCCGCAGCACCCTGGAAGCGGGTTTGCACGCCCAGCGGCATGCCGATGTCTTTTTGCACCTGCTCGATGACCTGTACCGCCTCGCCCAGCGATGCGCCGTGGGCCAGGTTGAACGACAGGGTTACCGCCGGAAACTGGCCGATGTGGGAAATGGCCAACTGCGCCTGGCGCTGTTCGATGCGCGCCAGGGCCGACAGGCGCACTTGGCCGCCATCGGAGGCCTTGACGTGCACCGACTGCAGTGCCTGCGGGCCGATAACCGCCGCGTCCTTGGCTTGCAGCACCACGCGGTACTGGCTGGCCTGGGTGTAGATGGTCGAGATTTGGCGCTGGCCGAAGGCGTCGTACAGGGCGTTGGTGATTTGCGACACGCTGATGCCCAAGCGGCTGGCCATGTCGCGGTCGATCACCAGGTACACCTGCAGGCCCTTGTCCTGCAGGTCGCTGGCCACGTCGGCCAACTGCGGGCGCTGCTGCAGCGCCTGCACCAGCTTGCCGCTCCACTGCGCCAGCAGGTCAGCGTCCGGCGACGACAGGCTGAACTGGTACTGGGTACGGCTAACCCGGTCTTCGATGCTCAGGTCCTGCACCGGCTGCATGAACAGGCGGATGCCCACCAGCCGGTCGACTTGCGGCTGCAGGCGGTTGATCACTTCGCTGGCGCTGACGTCGCGCTCGCCATGGGGCTTGAGGTTGATCAGCAGGCGGCCGCTGTTGAGGGTGGCGTTATCGCCATCGACGCCGATGTAGGAGGACAGGCTCTGCACCGCCGGGTCCTGCAAAATCACCTTGCTCAGGGCCTGCTGGCGTTCGCTCATGGCGGCGAACGAGGTGGACTGCGGCGCTTCGGAAATACCCTGGATCACCCCGGTGTCCTGCACCGGGAAGAAGCCCTTGGGCACCACCATGTACAGGAATACGGTAAGCGCCAGGCTGGCCACGGCTACCAGCAGGGTCAGCGGCTGGCGCTTGAGTACCCACTGCAGGGCACTGCCGTAGTGCTTGATCAGCCAGTCGATCCAGGCGCCACTGGCGCGATAGAAGCGGCTTTGCTCTTCTTCCTTGGGTTCACGCTTGAGCAGGCGCGCGCACATCATCGGCGTCAGGGTCAGCGACACCACCAGGGAAATCAAGATGGCCACCGCCAGGGTAATGGCGAACTCGCGGAACAGGCGGCCGACCACATCGGCCATGAACAGCAGCGGGATCAGTACTGCAATCAGCGAGAAGGTCAGGGAGATCAGGGTGAAGCCGATTTGCCGGGCCCCCTTGAGCGCCGCCTGCATGGGCGTCTCGCCCTCTTCGATGTGCCGGGAAATGTTCTCCAGCATGACGATGGCATCGTCGACCACGAAGCCGGTGGCAATGGTCAGCGCCATCAGCGTCAGGTTGTTGACCGAAAAGCCGGCCAGGTACATCACGCCGAAGGTGCCGATCAGCGACAGTGGCACGGCAATCGACGGGATGAGGGTGGCGCTGAAGCGGCGCAGGAAAAGGAAGGTGACCATCACCACCAGGGCGATGGCAATCAGCAGTTCGTGCTGCACGTCCTTGACCGCCGCGCGGATGGTCTGGGTGCGGTCGGTCAGTACCGAAACATCGAGGCCAGCCGGCAGGTTGTCGGTGATCGAGGGCAACAAGTCCTTGATGCGGTCGACCACTTCGATGACGTTGGCACCTGGCTGGCGCTGGATATTCACCAGCACCGCGTGGTTCTCGTTGGCCCAGGCAGCCAGGCGTTCGTTCTCCGCGCCATCAACGATTTCGGCGACGTCCTTCAGGCGCAGTGGTGCACCGTTGCTGTAGGCCAGAATCAGGTTGGCGTATTCCTCGGGGGAACGCAGCTGGTCGTTGGCGTCGAGCATCGACACCCGGGTGGGGCCGTCGAAATTACCTTTGGGCTGGTTGACGTTGGAGGCGCCGATCAGGGTACGCACGTCTTCCAGGTTAAGGCCGTTGGCGGCCAGGGCGTCGACGTTGACCTTAATCCGCACCGCCTGGCGCTGGCCACCGGCGATGCTGACCATGCCCACGCCGCTGATCTGCGCGAGCTTCTGCGCCACGCGAGTGTCGACCAAATCGTTGAGTTTGGGCAACGGCATGGTCTTGCTGGAGATGGCCAGGGTCAGCACTGGGGTGTCGGCCGGGTTGACCTTGTTGTACACCGGCGGTGCCGGCAGGTCGCTGGGCAGCAGATTGCTGGCGGCGTTGATGGCGGCCTGCACCTGCTGCTCGGCAACGTCCATGTTCATGTCGAGGTTGAAACGCAGGGTCAGCACCGAGGCGCCGCCAGAGCTGGTCGAGGCCATCTGTTCAAGGCCCGGCATCTGGCCGAACTGGCGTTCCAGTGGCGCGGTGACGGCGCTGGTCATGACTTGCGGGCTGGCACCGGGGTACAGGGTCATGACCCGGATGGTTGGGTAATCCACCTGTGGCAAGGCGGAAACCGGCAGCAGCTTGTAGGCGATCAGGCCGGCCAGGACGATGGCCAGCATGCTCAGCGTGGTGGCAACCGGCCGCAGGATGAACAGGCGCGAGAGGTTCATGCGCCCGCCTTGCCTGCTGCATTTGCGGGCTGCGCTTCACCGGTTTGCGCCGAACCCTTGGCTTCCTGGCCTTGCAGGTGCTGGCCAGGGCTGGTTGGCACTTGCGAGCTGTCTTCGACCACCTCCACCTTGGTCCCTTCGCGCAGCCGATCGGTACCTTCCAGCACCAGGCGGTCGCCGGCCTTCAGGCCTTCGAGGATCACGCTGTTCTGGCCATCGCTGGCGCCCACCTTGAGCTTGCGCACGTTCACCGTGCTCTCGGCGTTGACCACATAGGCGAAGCTGCCGTCGTTGCCAAACTGGATGGCCGCCGCTGGGGCCAGGGTCACCTGCTTGAGGGTATCGGCCAGCAGGCGCACATTGACGAACTGGTTGGGGAACAGCGCCAGGTCCTTGTTCTGGAAGCGGCCTTTGAACTTGAGGGTGCCGGTGGTGGTGTCGATTTGATTGTCGATGCTGCCGAGCTCGCCGGTGGCCTGTAGCTTGCTGTCACTGCGGTCCCAGGCCTCGACTGGCAAGCTGGCACCGCTGCGGTAGCGCTCAAGCACCGTGCTCAGCTCGGTTTCCGGCAGGGTGAAAGCCACGTTGATCGGCTCGGTTTGGGTGATGACTACCAGCGCGGTGGTGTCGTTGGCCGCCACCAGGTTGCCCAGGTCGAGTTGGCGCAGGCCCACACGGCCGTTGATCGGCGCGCGAATTTGAGTGAAGTCGAGGTTCAGGCGCGCGTCGTTGACTTGCGCCTGGTTGGTTTTGACCAGCCCCTGAAACTGCGCCACCTGCGCTTCGGCGGTGTCCAGGGTTTGCTTGGCGATGCTGTCTTCGGCGTACAGGCCTTTATAGCGGGCCAGGTCAACCTGGGCATTCTTCAGCTGCGCCTGGTTTTGCGCCAGGGTGCCTTCGGCTTGTTGCAGGGCGATGCGGTAAGGACGCGGGTCGATCTCGGCCAGCAGGTCGCCGGCCTTGACCTGCTGGCCCTCCTTGAAGTGGACCTTCACCAGCTCGCCAGCCACGCGGCTGCGGACGTTGACGGTATTGGTCGCAGTGACCGTACCCAAGGCCTTGTAGTACAGCGGGAAGTCGCCGACCCGCACCGGCTCGACACGCACCGGTACCGGGTCACTGGAGCCGCCAAAGCCCGGGCGACTGCCCATCATGCCCACGCCCTTGCCGCCGCGCCCGCCGCTGGCTTCTTTGTGCGCAGGCGCCGCTGCAGGCCACAACCACCAGGCCAGTGCAGCCACCAGCAGCAGGATCAGCAGGCCGACCAGCCAGCGACGAGGGGAACGGGAATTGGGCACTTGCATGGGTTGAACGAACCTTGTTCGGAATGACGACTTGGGGAGGTTGAACGATAAGCACTGACATCGTTTTAGCAAAGGGCCTTTACCAGAGGTTTACCTTTGCCTGACGTTGGCAAGACCCTGAACTTTAAACGAAAACGGCCCGGAACGCGTTCCGGGCCGTTTACAGGGTGTTGCTTGGAGCGTTAGCGGGATAAAAGGTTTCCGTTGCCTGCCCCGCCCCTACACAACGCTTACTTCAGTACAGCCAGCGCCGCCTCGTAGTTCGGCTCGTCAGCGATTTCGCCAACCAGCTCGCTGTGCAGCACCTTGTCGTTCTCGTCCAGCACCACTACGGCACGGGCGGCCAGGCCGGCCAGCGGGCCGTCAGCGATGGCGACGCCGTAGTTCTCGAGGAACTCGCGACCACGCAGGGTCGACAGGTTCTTCACATTGTCCAGGCCTTCGGCGCCGCAGAAGCGTGCCTGGGCGAATGGCAGGTCGGCGGAGATGCACAGCACCACGGTGTTGGCCACATCGTTGGCCTGGGCGTTGAACTTGCGCACCGACGTGGCGCAGGTTGGGGTGTCGACGCTCGGGAAGATGTTCAGCACTTTGCGCTTGCCGGCGTAGTCCTGCAGCGACTTGTCAGCCAGGCCTTCGCCCACCAGGGAGAAAGCCGGAGCCTGGGCGCCGGCCTGTGGCAGGTTGCCGTTGACCTGGACCGGGTTGCCTTTGAGAGTCACTTGAGCCATGACGAAATCCTTATGCGGGGTTTGAAAAGGACACTGAGTTAAGCATGAAGGCAGCCGGGTGCCTATGGGGCAGGCGAAATTGTTCTATTGCCGGATAATTTTTGTGGACAAAAAAATGCCCGGGTGACTACAAGCGCCCCGGGCATGCTTTATTACACGCGGCGAATCAGCCCAGCAGGCCGTACACCACCGAGGTCAGCGCAACCAGGCCGACAATCACGACGAATACGTTGGATGCCGCGCCGCTGTACTTGCGCATCGACGGCACGCGGCGAATGGCGTACATCGGCATCAGGAACAGCAGCACGGCAAGGATCGGGCCGCCGAGCGATTCGATCATGCCGAGAATGCTTGGGTTGAGGGTAGCGACGATCCAGCACACCACCAGCATCAGCGCCGCTACCACGCGGTCCAGCGCCTTGGCACCGGGACGTGCGCCGGTTTTGGCGATGATACCCTTCAGGCCTTCGCTGGCGCCGATGTAGTGGCCGAGGAACGACTTGGCAATGGCCACGAAGGCGATCAGCGGGGCGGCGAACGCAATGGTCGGGTTGCTGAAGTGGTTAGCCAGGTACGACAGAATCGACAGGTTCTGCGCCTTGGCCTCGGCCAACTGGGCGCTGCTCAGGGTGAGCACGCAGCTGAACACGAAGAACAGCACCATCACCACCATCAGCACATGGGCACGGCGCAAAATCTGCCCGCTGCGCTCATCGGCGTGCTCGCCGTAGCGGCGCTTCTGGTCAACCGCAAAGGCCGAGATGATCGGCGAGTGGTTGAACGAGAACACCATCACCGGAATGGCCAGCCACAGGGTGTGCAGGAAGGCCGAGGCCGGTGGCACCTGGGTGGCGCTGTCGAGGATGCCACCGGTCCAGTGCGGCACCAGGTACAGGCCCAGCAGCGCCAGGGCGACGATGAATGGGTACACCAACAGGCTCATGACCTTGACCGTGGCCTGCTCCCCGCAGCGCACGATGGCCAGCAGGCCGAGGATCAGCACGAACGACAGGATGGCCCGCGGCGGCGGCTGCAGGTGCAACTGGTGCTCGATGAAGCTGGCCACGGTGTTGGTCAGCGCCACGCTGTAGATCAGCAGGATGGGGAAGATCGCGAAGAAGTACAGCACGGTGATCGAGGCACCGGCGGTAATGCCGAAGTGCTCCTTGACCACCTCGGTGATGTCGCCGCCGTTGCGCCCGGAAAGGACGAAACGGGTCAGCCCACGGTGGGCGAAGTAGGTCATCGGGAAGGCCAGCACGGCCAGGATCAGCAGCGGCCAGAAGCCGCCAAGGCCGGCGTTGATCGGCAGGAACAGGGTTCCGGCGCCGATGGCTGTGCCGAACAGGCCCAGCATCCAGGTGGTGTCGTGACGCGACCAGCTGCCGAGGGTGGCGGGGGTCGATTCTGCAAAGCGTTGATCAACGCTTGGGGCCTGCTCATTCATTCCGGGTGAAGCTCCACTCGCAAGACTGCAACAGGCTGAGAATGGCGAAATAGTGCTATCGCCCAACTCAACCGGAAAAGAGGGGCGCGATTGTGCACGGAAAGGTTGCACTTGCGAAGCCCTTTTCCGAGGGGCGGTTGCACTTGTCTTTACAAGTGCGGTGAACGAGCAGGGTTAGCGTAAAAAAATAGGAGCGGTTTGCCCGCTCCTACCTGGGTATTGCACAAGCCACAACGGGCCGCATCACGACTCTGGCGGGTTACTTCTGCACGGCAGCGAAGGCTTCGGCTACCCGTTGCAGATTGGCCGGGCGCAGGCCCGACATGCACACGCGGCCGCTGTCGATCAGGTATACGCCGAACTCGTCACGCAGGCGGCGTACTTGCTCGACGCTGAAGCCGGTATAGCTGAACATGCCACGCTGGCGCAGGAAGAACTGGAAGTCCTGGCCTGGCAGCAGCACGGCCAGGGCATCGACCAGCGCCTGGCGCATGTCAAGGATACGCTTGCGCATCACTTCGACTTCCTCGGCCCACTGGGCATTCAGGCCAGCATCGCCGAGCACACCAGCGACCAGCTGGGCACCGAAGTTAGGCGGGCTGGAGTAGTTGCGGCGCACAGTGGCCTTGAGCTGGCCGAGCACGCTCTGGGCAGTGGCGTCGTCATCGCAGACCACCGACAGGCCGCCTACCCGCTCGCCGTACAGCGAGAAGATTTTCGAGAACGAGTTGCTGACCAGGCACGGCACGCCGGCGCGGGCCATTTCGCGAATGGCGTAGGCGTCTTCCACCAGGCCTTCGGCAAAGCCTTGGTAGGCGATGTCGAGGAACGGGATCAGTTGGCGTGCCTTGACCACTTCGACCACGTGTTGCCACTGGTGTGGTTCCAGGTCGGCACCGGTGGGGTTGTGGCAGCACGGGTGCAGCAGCACCACGCTGTTGGCCGGCAGGGTTTGCAGGGTGGCCAGCATGCCGTCGAAGTCCACGCCACGGGTGGCCTGGTCGAAGTACGGGTAGGTGTTCACCTTGAAACCGGCGCCTTCGAAGATGGCGCGGTGGTTGTCCCAGGTCGGGTTACTGACCCAAACTTCGGACTGCGGGAAGTAACGCTTGAGGAAGTCGGCACCGACTTTCAGGGCACCGGAGCCCCCTACGGTCTGCACGGTGGCCACGCGCCCGCCGGTAACGGCCGGGTGATCGGCACCGAACAGCAGCGCCTGAATCGCCTGGCGGTAGCTGGCCAGGCCTTCCATCGGCAGGTACAGCGAGGCTTCGTGGTCCTGGCCAGCGATGCGTTTTTCCACCGCGTCCACTGCTGCCAGCTGCGGCACCACGCCGGCCTCATCGTAGTACAGGCCGATACTCAGGTTGACCTTGTCGGCGCGTGGGTCGGCCTTGAAGGTTTCCATCAGCGAGAGAATCGGGTCGCCGGCATAGGCATCGACATGTTTGAACACAGCGTGCAGCTCCTTGGATCAGGACGGTACGAAAAGTCAGCCCTGAGCATACCCGGAGTGTGGGCTCAGGAACATCCACTATTGTGCAAGGTTGTCTATGCAACATTGCATGTCTGGGCTCCCACAGGGATATCACTGCCTTTGAAACCTGTGCAGTACCTGTGGGAGCGGGTTCACCCGCGAAGAGGCCGGCTCAGCCAAGCAACTCTTTAAGTCCCTGCAACTCCTGCTCAGTCAGCGCCACCCCCTCCTCCTCGGCCACTTCGCGCTCGCGGTAACGCCGCTCGCCCGGCATGCGCGTCAGCCCCACCGCCTGCATCTGCTCCACCAGCTCGCGGCTGCGTTGGGCAAAGCGCTCGCCCTCGGCCTTGCTCGGGTCGATGACGATGATCAGCTGCCCGGTCCACGGCGTTTTCGCCCCCGGGTGCCCCGACCAGTCGAACTCCCAGGAGAAATGCCCGCCGGTCAGCGCCGCCGCCAGCAACTCGACCATCATCGACAAGGCCGAACCCTTGTGCCCACCAAACGGCAACAAGGCGCCGCCTTCCAGAATCGCCTTGGGCTCGGTGGTCGGCTCGCCATTGGCGTCCACGCCCATGCCTTCAGGCAATTGCTGGCCGGCACGCGCGGCAATCTGTACGTCGCCGTGGGCCATGGCGCTAGTGGCCATATCGAAGACGATCGGATCATGTTCGGCGCAGGGCGCGGCAAAGGCGATGGGGTTGGTGCCGAACAGCGGCTTGCGGGCGCCATGCGGCACCACGCAGGTCATGCTGTTGACCACGCTCAAGGCCACCAGGCCTTCATCGGCGAACGGCTCAACATCGGGCCACAGCGCGGCGAAGTGGTGCGAGTTATGGATCGCCAGCACGGCGATGCCGGCATTGCGCGCCTTGGCCACTAACAACTCACGGGCCTTCGCCAGCGCCGGCTGGGCAAAACCGCCAGCGGCATCGACGCTGACATAACCCGGCGCCACATCGCTGACCTTAGGCGTGGCCTGGCCGTCGACCCAGCCGCTGGCCAGGGTCGAGACATAGCCAGGCATGCGGAACACGCCATGGCTGTGGGCGCCATCGCGCTGGGCGCTGGCGCAGTTATAGGCCAGCACCTGGGCCACGCTTTCGCTGCAACCATGGCGCTGGAAAATGGCCTGCAACAGGTCCTGCAACTCGGTAAAAGGCACGCGCACGGTGGTGCTGGTGGAAAGTGCGGACATCTGAAGCTCCTTGTTGGAATTGGAATGGCTACAGCGTTGCAACGACAAAAACTTTCCTGCATGTGACAGCTATCTGTCAAATGTTGACTTGATGACAGAAAACATTCATTTTCTTCCCAAGCCTCACCCCTGGAGCCGCAGCATGAGCCAACCGATCAAGCAACGCCTGGAAAACAGCCTCGAAGGGGCCGCTGCCTCGGGCCGCAAGATCGCCAGCTACATGCTCGCCAATCTGCATGAACTGCCGTTCCAGACCTCGGCCAGCATCGCCGTCAAGCTGGGCGTCAGCGAATCCAGCGTGGGACGTTTCTGCCGCTCATTGGGTTATGCCCACCTCAAGGCGTTGAAGCAAGACCTGCAGAACGATTTGGGCGATGGCCCATGGCTGGTGGGCGACCGCCTGCAAGATTACCGCCAGAACCAAGATGCCAGCGACAACGCCGGCAGCCTGGAGCTGGAAATCGCTGCCCTGGTGCGCGTGCACGAGTATCGCCAGAGCAGCGCCTGGCACACCGTCGCGCAACGCCTGGCGAGCAAGCCGCGGGTATTCATCGCCGGTTTCCAGACCGAGCGCGGCATCGCCATGTGCATGAGTCACCTGCTGCAGTACCTGCGCGATGGTGTGCAATTGGTCGACATCAGCGCCGGGCACTTCGGTGACGTGTTGCTGGGCCGCGCCGAGGACAGCGCCTTGCTGGTGTTCGAGGCCCGCCGTTATTCCCGCCATGCCCTGCTGCTGTGCCAGAAGGCGCGCGAGGCTGGCATTGCGGTCACCCTGGTGACCGACCCCTTCTGTGACTGGGCCGATGCCAACGCCGACGAGGTGTTTCGCATCCCCACCGAGTTCAATCTGTTCTGGGAATCCACCTCGACCATGCTGTCGTGGGTGCACCTGATGGTCAACGAGGTCTGCAAGAAGCTCGGGCCAGATGTTGAAAAACGCTTGGAAGCAACTGCCGCTCTACATAACGAATTCGTCGGCTACACCTCGTGGTCGTCGGGTAAACAACAATAGCAAGAGTGCAATGAGGTGCGAGATGAACAAGACCATGGCCTTGGTGGGTGCGTGTGCCCTGCTGCTGTCGGGTGCCGCCAGTGCCGAAACCCTGCGTTTCGCCACTGAGGGCGCCTACCCGCCCTTCAACTATGTCGACGCCGATAACAAGCTGCACGGCTTCGATGTCGACATCACCCATGCCCTGTGCGAGCAGATGAAAGTCGAATGCACGCTGGTGGCCCAGGACTGGGAAGGCATCATCCCGGCCCTGATGGCACGCAAGTACGATGCGGTGGTCGCGTCGATGATCGACACCGAAGAACGGCGCAAGAAAATTGCTTTCACCGAACATTACTACCGCACCCCGCTGACCGTAGCCGTGGCCAAGGACAGCAAGATCGACGATGCCCAGACCAAATTCGACGGCTACACCGTCGGCGCCCAGTCGTCGTCCACCCAGGCCATTTACGCCGAAGACGTCTACGCCAAGGCCGGTGCCGACGTGAAGCTGTACCCGACCATGGACGAAGCCAACGCCGACCTCGCCGCAGGCCGCCTGGACGGGGTGATCGCCGACAAGTTCCCGCTGCACGAATGGATGACCAAGAACGGCGGGGATTGCTGCAAGATCCTCGGTGATGTGGCCGACACCAAGGCCGACGCTGCCATTGCCGTGCGCAAGGACGACGAAGCCCTGCGCCAGCGCCTGAACACCGCGCTACAACAGATCGTGGCCAACGGCACCTACCAGAAAATCGCCAGCAAGTACTTCGCTTTCGATATCTACAACTGACCTTAGAGCCCGTATCGCCTGATCGGGCCCTATCCCCGGCAAGCCAGCGCCCACAGGTAGCTCACTGACCTTGAAAACAGTGGGGTGCCTGTGGGGAGCTGGGTTTGCCGGCGATGAGGCCGGTAAGGTCAACACAAGGTGTTCGTCATGCTCGATCAATTGTCCTTGCTGTCCTTCGCCAGCGGAGGCTGGGGCCAGGCGCTGCTGGCCGGCGCGCTGGTCACTGTTTCCTTGGCACTGGCCTGCCTGCCCATTGGCCTGCCGCTGGGCCTGGTCGTTGCCCTGGCGGCGCGCTCGCGCAAGCGCCTGCCACGGGCCTGGGCCACTACCTTTTCCACCGTGTTCCGCGGCCTGCCCGAGCTGCTGACGCTGCTGATCATCTATTACGGCTGCCAGATCGCCGCACAGAAGATTCTCGCGGCGATGGGCTACCAGGGTGAGTTCCTGATCAACACCTTCCTTGCCGCGATGATCGCCTTCAGCCTGGTGTTCGCCGCGTTTTCCAGCGAGATCTGGCTGGCAGCCTTCAAAACCCTGCCCAAAGGCCAACTGGAAGCCTGCTCGGCGCTGGGCCTGAGCAAGCGCACGGGTTTTTTCAAGGTGCTGCTGCCACAGCTTACCCGCATCGCCCTGCCCGGCTTGTCCAACAACTGGCTGTCGCTGCTCAAGGACACTTCGCTGGTTTCCACCATCTCGCTGGTCGACCTGATGCGCCAGACCAACCTGGCGGTCAGCGTGACCAAGGAGCCGATGTTCTTCTATGGCGTCGCCTGCCTGGGCTACCTGCTGTTCGCGGCACTCTCCGGGCGCGTGTTCGCCTACATCGAACGGCGTAGCAACCGCCACCTGCAAGGAGCACGCGCATGAGCTTCGAACAACTGTTGGCGCTGGTCCTCGACCCAGACCTGCTGGAGCGCTACGGCCCGCGCTTCCTCGATGGCCTGCTGGTAACCGCTAAGCTGGTGGTGATTTCCTTCAGCCTGGGCGCCGTACTCGGCTTGTTGCTGGCCTTGGCACGCATGTCGCGCAGCCTGCTGCTGCAGCGTATGGCCGCCGGCTATGTGTACTTCTTCCGCGGCTCGCCGCTGCTGGCCCAACTGTTCCTGCTGTATTACGGCCTGGGTTCGCTTAAAGGCTTCTGGCAAGACGTGGGGCTGTGGTGGTTCTTCCGCGAAGCGTGGTTCTGCACGTTGCTGGCGTTCACCCTGAACACCGCCGCCTACCAGGCCGAGATCTTCCGCGGCAGCCTGATGGCCGTCGCCCCCGGCCAGCATGAAGCGGCACGGGCCTTGAACCTGAAGCGCTCGACCACCTTCTTCAAGGTGATCCTGCCGCAATCGCTGCTGGTGGCCATCGGACCGCTGGGCAACGAACTGATCCTGATGATCAAGGCCAGCGCCATTGCCTCGCTGGTGACCATTTACGACCTGATGGGTGTGACCAAACTGGCCTTCTCGCGCAGTTTCGACTTCCAGATCTACCTGTGGGCCGCCGTGCTCTACCTGGTGATCGTCGAACTGGTGCGGCGCCTGCTGAAACACCTGGAAGCCCGCCTGGGCCGCCACCTGAACTGACCGAAGGATACGTTCCATGCATTGCCAGACCCTTGTCCTCGGCGCCGGTATCGTCGGCGTCAGCACCGCGCTGCACCTGCAGGCCCGTGGCCGCCAGGTAATTTTGATCGACCGCGACGAGCCGGGCAGCGGCACCAGCCACGGCAACGCCGGGCTGATCGAGCGCTCCAGCGTCATCCCCTACGCCTTCCCCCGGCAACTGGGCGCGCTGCTGCGCTACGGCCTGAACCGCCAACCCGACGTGCGCTACAGCCTGGCGCACCTGCCCAAAGCGGCGCCCTGGCTGTGGCGCTATTGGCGCCAGTCGGCCCCCGGGCGCCTGGCCGGGGCCGCCGCCGACATGCTGCCATTGGTGCAGCGCTGCGTCGAAGAGCACGACGCACTGATCGCTGCCGCTGGCCTGGAAGGGCTGGTGCACGCCAAAGGCTGGATCGAAGTGTTCCGTGACCCAGCGCTGTTCGAGCAGGCCAAGGCCGACGCCAAAGGCCTGAGCCGTTATGGCTTGCAGTTCGAAATCCTCGAATGCGGGCAACTGCAAGCCCGCGAGCATCAACTGGACGCCACGGTGGTCGGCGGCATCCACTGGCTCGACCCCAAGACCGTGAACAACCCCGGCGCCCTCACCCGGGGCTATGCGGCGCTGTTCATGCAGCGTGGCGGGCAGTTCCTGCATGGCGATGCGCGTAGCCTGCGCCAGGCCAACGGCAAATGGCAGGTGGACAGCCGCCGTGGGCCGATCAGCGCCGACGAGGTGGTGGCCTGCCTCGGCCCGCAGTCGGCTGAACTGTTCAGCGGCCTGGGCTACCAGATCCCGCTGGCGATCAAGCGTGGCTACCACATGCACTACAGCACCCGCGACGGCGCGCAGCTGGAGCATTCCATCTGCGACACCCAGGGCGGCTACGTGCTGGCGCCGATGGCCCGAGGCGTGCGCCTGACCACCGGCATCGAGTTCGATGCCAGCAGCGCGCCTGGCAACCAGATTCAGCTGGGCCGCTGCGAAGCCCTGGCGCGCAAGCTGTTCCCGGCGCTGGGCGAGCGCCTGGACGACACCCCCTGGCTGGGCCGCCGGCCGTGCCTGCCGGACATGCGCCCGGTCATTGGCCCGGCCCCTCGCCACCCAGGGCTGTGGTTCAACTTCGGCCACGCCCACCACGGCCTTACCCTGGGCCCGGTCAGCGGCCGCCTGCTGGCCGAACTGGTCACTGGCGAGCGCCCCTTCACCGACCCCGCGCCCTACAGCGCGAGCCGTTTCGACTGAACCCCTGCGGGAGAACAACAACATGACCGCACCACTGAGCCTTGCCACCCTTGCCCCTGAAACCGACCCACGCCCGGTGCTGATCCGCATCGAGGGCCTGAACAAGCACTACGGCGCCTTCCACGTGCTGCGCGACATCGACCTGCAAGTGCGCGAAGGCGAACGCATCGTGCTGTGCGGGCCGTCCGGCTCGGGCAAATCGACCCTGATCCGCTGCATCAACCGCCTGGAAGTGGCCCAAAAGGGCAGCATCCAGGTGGACGGCATCGACCTGGCAGCCACCACCCGTGAAGCGACGCAGATACGCAGCGACATCGGTATGGTGTTCCAGCATTTCAACCTGTTCCCGCACATGAGCGTGCTCGACAACTGCCTGCTGGCCCCCACCAGCGTGCGCGGGCTGTCGCGCAAGGATGCCGAGGAACGGGCGCGCATGTACCTGAGCAAGGTCGGCATCGAAAGCCAGGCGCACAAGTACCCCAGCCAGTTGTCTGGCGGCCAGCAGCAGCGCGTGGCGATTGCCCGGGCGCTGTGCATGAAGCCACGGATCATGCTGTTCGACGAACCCACCTCGGCGCTGGACCCGGAGATGGTCGCCGAAGTGTTGGATGTGCTGGTGAAACTGGCCGGCACCGGCATGACCATGCTCTGCGTCACCCATGAAATGGGCTTTGCCCGGCAGGTGGCCGAGCGGGTGCTGTTCCTCGAGGGCGGGCAGATCATCGAAGACAGCCCACCGCAGGTGTTCTTCAACCAGCCGCGTACCGAACGGGCCAAGGCGTTCCTGGCGCAGATCCTGCACTGACACCTGTTCTGGCCTCTTCGCGGGCGTGCCCGCGAAGAGCCCAGTACAGACGACACCTTCATTGCACCGCTGCAAAGACCCAACTGCATCGTTAAATATTATTGACCGCCACCCCCGGCAAACCCACGCCGGCACAGGCCCGCATCGGTTTCAGCCCCCAAAAACCGGCGCATTCCCCGCCCCAATGCCCTCTCTCGTCGTTTGACATATCGAACGGCTCTGGCAAGCTATCTACAAGCCCCGACCGGCATCGTCGCCTCCGATGAGCCGGCAGTGCTCGGGGCTACAGGCTGCACCCCAGGCCCCGCGCCGTGCACCTGCACAACAACGACAGGCCGAACCTGTCCCAAGGTGACATATGTCCAACAGCAACATTGGCAACAAGCAATCCTCCCTGCGCAAACCCGTCGTCCTGATGACCATGGGCAGCCAAGAGCGCAAAGGCCATGACTATCAGGTCATGACCCACAAATACATCACCCCGCTGGTTGAGTTTTCCGATTGCGTCCCGGTACTGGTGCCCACCTGCTGCGGCATCGACGACCTCGAGACCTACCTGGACATGGCCGACGGCGTATACCTGACCGGCGCTGGCAGCAACATCGACCCGGCCCTGTATGGCCAGGACAACGAAACCCCCGGCAAAGGCCAGGACCAGAACCGCGACCTGTTCGACATCCCACTGGTCAAGGCGGCGATCAAGCGTGGCCTGCCGATCTTCGGTATCTGCCGTGGCATGCAGGAAATCAACGTGGCGCTGGGTGGCGACATTTACCAAAAGGTGTACGCCGAGCCTGGCTTCAACGACCACCGGGAAAACCCGGAAGACCCGGTCGAAGTGCAATACGCACAGGTGCACGGCGTGAAGATCAAGCCAGGCAGCTGGCTGCGTGAAACCCTGGGTACCGACGAGATTCGCGTCAACTCGCTGCACGGCCAGGGCCTGCACAAACTCGGCGCCGGCCTCGAGGCCATCGCCCATGCCGAAGACGGCCTGGTCGAGGCGATTCATGCCCCGAGCATTTCGCCGTTCCTGTTCGCTGTGCAGTGGCACCCGGAGTGGCAAGCAGCCAAGAACCCCGACTCGATCAAGATCTTCCAGGCCTTCGGCGACGCTTGCCGAGCCCAGGTACGCAAGGCGCAGGTCAAGCGCCAGCACGCTGCCTGACCGTTAGTTTCCTCTGCTTTGATCGCGGGGCGGCGCAAGGCCGCCCCCGTTTCCTCGGTCACCCTCTGCTGGTCCCAGAACACTTCCCGTGGAAACGGGCGGCGGGCTTGTGCCTGTCTCCGCGATCGTTTTTTCCTTCCCCCTTAAGAGATACGATGACTGGTCGCGGATAGTCTGCCGCCTGTGTCTTCTGCATCTTTGGTTGTCGCTTGTCCCGGCCTCTTCGCGGGCAAGCCCGCTCCTACAAGGGTTTTAATACGCAAATACGCCGCGCTACGCGTGTAGGAGCGGGCTTGCGCGCGAAGAGGTCGGTACAGGCAATAACACTTCCGCCCTACCCCCGCCACAAAAAATCTCAAGGAGGGACTAGTCATCGCTCATGTTGTACGATAACTTACCTCTAACGCAGAACAACACCCTTCACCCAAGCGCCACAGGATGCCAACAACAATGACGCCACAAGAACTGAAATCCATCCTCTCCCACGGCCTGCTGTCTTTCCCGGTCACCGACTTCAACGCCCAGGGCGACTTCAACCCGGCGGGTTACATCAAGCGCCTGGAATGGCTTGCCCCTTACGGCGCAAGCGCCCTGTTCGCCGCCGGCGGCACCGGTGAGTTCTTCTCCCTGGCCGCCAGCGAGTACAGCCAGGTGATCAAGACTGCGGTCGACACCTGCGCCACCTCGGTACCGATCCTTGCTGGCGTCGGCGGCTCCACCCGCCAGGCCATCGAGTACGCGCAAGAAGCCGAGCGCCTGGGTGCCAAAGGCCTGCTGCTGCTGCCGCACTACCTCACCGAAGCCAGCCAGGACGGCGTTGCCGCTCACGTCGAGGCCGTGTGCAAGTCGGTCAACATCGGTGTAGTGGTGTACAACCGCAACGTCTGCCGCCTGAATGCCGACCTGCTGGAAAAACTGGCCGAGCGCTGCCCGAACCTGATCGGCTACAAGGACGGCCTGGGTGACATCGAACTGATGGTGTCGATCCGTCGCCGCCTGGGCGACCGCTTCAGCTACCTGGGAGGCCTGCCGACCGCCGAAGTGTATGCTGCCGCCTACAAAGCCCTGGGCGTACCGGTGTACTCCTCCGCTGTGTTCAACTTCGTGCCGAAGACAGCGATGGACTTCTACCACGCCATCGCCCGCGACGATCACGCCACCGTTGGCAAGTTGATCGACGACTTCTTCCTGCCGTACCTGGATATCCGCAACCGCAAGGCCGGCTACGCCGTGAGCATCGTCAAGGCCGGCGCCAAGCTCGCTGGTTACGACGCGGGCCCGGTGCGCACCCCGCTGACCGACCTGACTGGCGAAGAGTACGAAATGCTCGCCGCCCTGATGGACAAAATGGGGCCGCAATAAGCGCCCCCCTGCGGCCTGCCCTTGCCGCCCCCGGAGTGGGAAGCCTCCACTCCGGTTACAATTCGTAAGCCCGCACAAAAATAACTAGTGGGAGTATTGCCAGCATGCAAGCGACTAAAAAGACGCATGTGCGCTACCTGATCCTGTTCATGCTGTTCTTGGTGACCACGATCAACTATGCCGACCGCGCGACCATTGCAATCGCAGGCTCCAGCCTGCAGAAAGACCTCGGCATTGACGCCGTAACCCTCGGTTATGTTTTTTCCGCCTTTGGATGGGCTTACGTGGCCGGCCAGATTCCTGGTGGCTGGCTGCTCGACCGCTTCGGCTCCAAGAACGTCTACGCCTTCAGCATCTTCACCTGGTCGCTGTTCACCCTGCTGCAAGGCTTTGTCGGTGGGTTGCCCGTGGCCTGGGCCGTGGTAACGCTGTTCACCCTGCGCTTTCTGGTCGGTTTTGCCGAAGCCCCGTCGTTCCCGGGTAACGCCCGTATCGTCGCGGCCTGGTTCCCTACCGCAGAGCGCGGCACTGCCTCGGCGATCTTCAACTCAGCACAGTACTTCGCCACCGCGCTGTTCGCCCCGATCATGGGCTGGATTGTCTTCACCTTCGGCTGGGAACATGTGTTCGTGGTCATGGGCGGCTTGGGCATCCTGTTCTCGTTCGTGTGGATGAAAACCATCTACAACCCCAAGCAACACCCGCGCATCAGCCAAAGCGAACTCGAACACATCGAGCAGAACGGTGGCCTGGTGGACATGGACCAAAAACGCAACAACAGTGGCCCCAAGTGGGGCTATATCAAGCAACTGCTGACCAGCCGTATGCTGTTGGGCGTGTACCTGGGCCAATACTGCATCAACGCCATTACCTACTTCTTCCTGACCTGGTTCCCGGTGTACCTGGTGCAGGAACGGGGGATGACCATCCTCAAGGCCGGCATCATCGCCTCGCTGCCGGCCATTTGTGGCTTCATCGGTGGCGTGCTGGGTGGCGTGCTGTCGGACTGGCTGCTGCGCCGCGGTCACTCGCTGACCTTCTCGCGCAAGCTGCCGATTGTCTGCGGCCTGCTGTTGTCGACCACCATGGTGTTCTGCAACTACGTCGACGCCGAGTGGATGGTGGTCGGCTTCATGACCCTGGCGTTCTTCGGTAAAGGCATCGGCGCGCTGGGCTGGGCGGTGGTCGCCGACACCTCGCCCAAGCAAATCGCTGGGCTGTCAGGCGGTTTGTTCAACACCTTCGGCAACATCGCTTCGATCACCACGCCGATTGTCATCGGTTACATCATCAGCGCCACCGGCTCGTTCAAGTGGGCCCTGGTGTACGTGGGTGCCAATGCCTTGGTGGCAGTGTTCAGCTACCTGGTCATCGTCGGCCCGATCAAACGCATCGAGCTGCGCGACGCCCCAAAGCCTGAGGCCGAGCCAGCCGCCAATGGCGAACTGGCGAGCTCGCGTCACTGAGTGAACACGCCTGCGCCCAGCAATTGCCGGGCGCAGGCGGATGTATAACGCCTGAGCAATCATCAGAAGGGCCCGAACATGCAGTTGATCGAACATTCCGAATCGCCTCGCTACGTGCGCCTGCACGACGACGACAATGTCGTGGTCGTGGTCAACGACGGTGGCCTGAGCGAAGGCGCGCGCTTTGCCGATGGCCTGACCTTGGTCGAAGGCGTGCCACAAAGCCACAAGGTGGCCACTGTAAACATTGCCAAGGGCGAGCCGGTACGGCGTTACGGGCAGATCATCGGTTACGCCCTTGAGGACCTGCGCCAGGGCAGCTGGGTTCAGGAAAGCCAGCTGGCCATGCCCTCGGCCCCCGCCCTGGACAGCCTGCCGCGCTGCGACGCCGTGCCTGATCCGCTGCCGCCACTCGAAGGCTTCACCTTCGAGGGCTACCGCAACGCCGACGGCACCGTCGGCACCCGTAACATCCTCGGTATCACCACCACCGTGCAATGCGTCACCGGTGTGCTGGAACATGCAGTCAAGCGCATTCGCGACGAGTTGCTGCCCAAGTACCCTAACGTCGATGACGTGGTCGCCATCACCCACAGTTATGGCTGTGGCGTGGCGATCAACGCCCGCGATGCCTATATCCCGATCCGTACCGTACGCAACCTGGCGCGCAACCCGAACCTGGGCGGCGAAGCGCTGGTCATCAGCCTGGGCTGCGAAAAGCTGCAGGCCAGCCAGGTGATGCACGACAACGACCCGTCGGTGGACCTGACCGAGCCGTGGCTGTACCGCCTGCAGGACGCCAGCCTGGGCTTTGTGGAAATGATCGAACAGATCATGCAACTGGCCGAAAGCCGCTTGCAAAAGCTCGACCAGCGCCGCCGCGAAACCGTGCCGGCCAGCGAACTGATCCTGGGCATGCAGTGTGGCGGCAGCGATGCCTTCTCGGGCATCACCGCCAACCCGGCGCTGGGCTATGCCTCGGACCTGTTGGTACGCGCCGGTGCCACCGTGCTGTTCTCGGAAGTGACCGAAGTGCGCGATGCCATCTACATGCTCACCTCACGGGCGGAAAACCAAGCGGTGGCAGACGCCCTGGTACGGGAAATGGACTGGTATGACCGTTACCTGCAGCAAGGCGCCGCCGACCGCAGCGCCAACACCACGCCGGGCAACAAGAAAGG
Source organism: Pseudomonas sp. Leaf58 (assembly GCF_003627215.1). Taxonomy (NCBI): domain Bacteria; kingdom Pseudomonadati; phylum Pseudomonadota; class Gammaproteobacteria; order Pseudomonadales; family Pseudomonadaceae; genus Pseudomonas; species Pseudomonas sp. Leaf58. The sequence continues at coordinate 2,319,691 of NZ_CP032677.1, read as the reverse complement.
CGGCCTGTCGAATATCGTCGAGAAGTCACTGGGTTCGATCGTCAAGTCCGGCAGCGGCGCTATCCAGGGCGTGCTCGGCCCGGGCGAACGGGTCAACCGCAAAGGCCTGATCTTCTGCGCCACCCCGGCCAGCGACTTTGTCTGCGGCACCTTGCAACTGGCTGCCGGCATGAACCTGCACGTGTTCACCACCGGCCGCGGCACCCCGTACGGGCTGGCCATGGCGCCGGTGGTCAAGGTATGCACCCGCAGCGAGCTGGCCCAGCGCTGGCCAGACCTGATCGACATCGACGCCGGGCGCATTGCCAGCGGCCGCGCGACCCTCGAGGCGCTGGGCTGGGAGCTGTTCCACTACTACCTGGACGTGGCCAGCGGCCGTAAGCAAACCTGGGCCGAACAGCACCGCCTGCACAACGACATCACCCTGTTCAACCCGGCGCCGATTACCTGATGCCCCGGCCTTGCGCAATCTTCGAACTGTTCCCACTCCCTGTGGGAGCGGGCATGCCCGCCAACACCGGCGAAGCCGGTGCCATATACCGAGTTGCCTGATTCGCGGGCGCGCCCGCTGCCACAGTCAATTCCACACTTAAGCCAACAGGAGCACCCCATGCCTGAAATCCTCGGCCACAACTTCATCGCCGGCCAGCGCAGCGCCGCTGGCACACAGCGCCTGCAAAGCCTGGACGCCAGCACTGGCGAGGCCCTGCCCTACAGCTTCGTCCAAGCCACCGAAAGCGAAGTGGACCAAGCTGCCAAGGCCGCCGCCGCTGCCTTCGCCGAGTTCCGCCAGCTGGCCCCGGCGCGGCGCGCCGAGTTCCTCGACGCCATCGCCGCCGAACTGGACGAACTGGACGACGCCTTCGTCGCCATCGTCTGCCGCGAAACCGCCCTGCCTGTTGCCCGTATCCAGGGTGAGCGCGGCCGCACCAGCGGCCAGATGCGCTTGTTCGCCCAGGTATTGCGCCGTGGCGACTTCCTTGGCGCACGTATCGACCTGGCCCTGCCCGAGCGCCAGCCCCTGCCCCGCGTAGACCTGCGCCAGATGCGCATCGGCGTTGGCCCGGTCGCCGTGTTCGGTGCCAGCAACTTCCCGCTGGCGTTCTCCACCGCCGGCGGCGATACCGCTGCGGCCCTGGCCGCGGGTTGCCCGGTGGTGTTCAAGGCCCACAGCGGCCACATGGCCACCGCCGACCTGGTCGGCTGCGCCATCCAGCGTGCTGCCGAGCGCACCGGTATGCCCAAGGGCGTGTTCAACATGGTCTTCGGTGGCGGCGTCGGCGAGTGGCTGGCCAAGCACCCAGCCATTCAAGCCGTGGGCTTCACCGGCTCGTTGAAAGGCGGTGATGCCCTGTGCCGCATGGCCGCCGAGCGCCCGCAGCCAATCCCGGTGTTTGCCGAAATGTCCAGTATCAACCCGGTGATCATCCTGCCGGGGGCCCTGGCCAAGCGTGGCGAGGCCATTGCCCGTGAACTGGCTGGCTCGGTGTGCCTTGGCGCCGGCCAGTTCTGCACTAACCCGGGCTTGGTCATCGGCCTGCAGTCGCCGCAATACAGCCAACTGCTGGCCGAACTTGGCCAGCAGCTGGACCAGCAAGCCGGCCAAACCCTGCTCAACGCCGGTGGCCTACGCAGCTATGTCGGTGGCCTGGAGCACCTGCACGCGCATGCCGGCATCGAGCACCTGGCCGGCCAGACGCAGGCAGGTAGCCAGGCGCGCGCCCAGCTGTTCAAGGCTGACGCCCGCCTGTTGGTCGAGTCTGACCCGCTGCTGCAAGAGGAAGTGTTCGGCCCGACCACTGTTGCCGTGGAAGTGCAGGACAACGAGCAACTGCGCGCCGCCCTGCTTGGCCTGCGCGGCCAGCTGACCGCTACCCTGATCGGTGAACCGGAGGACCTGCTGGCCTATGCTTGGCTGGTGCCGCTGCTGGAGGAGAAAGTCGGGCGGATCCTGATCAATGGCTATCCGACCGGTGTCGAAGTGTGTGATGCAATGGTGCACGGCGGGCCGTACCCAGCCACTTCGGATGCGCGCGGCACATCGGTCGGCACCCTCGCCATCGACCGCTTCCTGCGCCCGGTGTGCTACCAGAACTACCCGCAAGCGCTGTTGCCCGAGGCACTGCGCGATGGCAACCCGCTGGGGCTGCGCCGGCTGGTGAATGGACAGTGGAGTGACGGGGCAATCTGATTTCCCCCCACTTGAAATACGAAAGCCCCGGATTAGCGGGGCTTTTTATTTTCCGGTGTCCCGTCCTCTTCGCGGGTGAACCCGCTCCTACAACGGCGCGGTCCCTGTAGGAGCGGGTTCACCCGCGAAGAGGCCGGGACAGGCTAAAAACGGCTTCAGGCACCTTGCGCTTCAGCCTCTTCATGCGCCTGGCGCAAGCGCTCACGGCTATTGCTCAGGTGCATGCGCATGGCCATCTTCGCCCCTTCGCTGTCATGCCGGGCAATGGCTTCGTAGATCGCCTCATGCTCATGCATCAACCGGCTCATGTAATGCGCTTGGTCATCATGGGCCAGCCGCGCCGAATTCAGCCGAGTACGCGGGATGATGCTGGTGCCCAGGTGGTTGATGATGTCGGCGAAGTAGTGGTTGCCGCTGGCTTGAGCGATGCGCAGATGGAACTGGAAGTCTGCCGACACGGCATCGCTGGCGTGGGCCGCGCCTTCGTTGAGTTCATCCAGCGCCGCACGCATGCCGGCCAGTTGTTCATCGCTGCGCCGCTGCGCCGCCAGGCCCGCCGCCTCGATCTCCAGGGCAATGCGCAACTCCAGCACCGCCAGCACTTCGCGCAGGGTTACCACCGTCGCCGGGTCGATGCGGAAGCCGCCCGTGGCCGGCGCGTCCAGCACAAAGGTGCCGATGCCGTGGCGTGTCTCGACCTGCCCGGCGGCCTGCAACCGCGAGATTGCCTCACGCACCACCGTGCGGCTGACACCCTCCTCGGCCATGATCTGTGATTCGGTCGGCAGCTTGTCGCCGCGCTTGAGTTGGCCGCTGCGAATGCGCTCGGTCAGCACCGTGACCAGTTCCTGGGCCAGACTGCGCGGCTTACGCCGGGTCTTTGCCTGTACCTGCTGCTCTGTCATTGCCCTGTATTTCACCTTGAAAGACAGCGCTCATCATAGCGCAAGCAGTTGTACGATCACATACACACGGTGCGGTATTTCTCGACACGCTCGATTGAACGCTGGCAGTGCTGGCCCTACACCCAAGGAAGCCTGTACTGTGCGGCTTCACGCTTATCCATGGACGGAAACCACAGCATGAAAACCCTTGATCGCCTATTGCTCGCCAGTGGCCTGCTGATCCCTGCTTGGCTGTTGGCAGGCGTAGCGCTCACCGCCCAGGCTTACCCCGGTTACGACCACCTGCAACAGGCCATGAGCCAGCTCGGCGCTGTCGGTTCACCAACCCACAACTGGTCACCGCTGGTCAACAACTTCCCCCTCGCCGCCTTGTTTGCGTTGTTTGCCTGGGGCCTGGCGCGGCGCTGGCGGGGCTCGAAACTGGCGTTGCTAAGTGCGGCCCTGGTGCTGCTGCATGGCATCGGCAGCCTGGGTACCGGCTGGTTCCCCTGCGACCAGGGTTGCGCGCCGGCACAGCCGTCCACGTCACAGCAACTGCACAACCTGTCCGGCCTGTTGATGTTCCTCTCGCTGACCCTGACAAGCGCCGTGTGGGCTTGGCTGGGCAACCGTATTGCCGGCTCGCAGGCCTTCGCCCTGTTCTCCCTCGTCTGCGTAGTACTGGCGATTGTCACCGCCGCATTGATGGGGCAGGCGGCACAAGACGGCCAGTGGTTCGGCCTGTACCAGCGGCTGAACTATGGCGTGTCGGTGATCTGGGTTGCCAGCTTGGCTTGGGCCAGCCTGCGCGTGCCAGCCGCCAGGACGCTGCGCATGGCCGAAATCTGACGGCAAATTGCTGGCCCCCAGCACCTTTAAGCCAAGGCAAACTTCGTGTTCCTTCAGATGCTTAGGACAGCAATATGCGAGTACTTCTAGCAACGGTGGCCGGTTGCCTGCTGGCCTCACTCGCTTCCGTCGCCCAGGCGCGCGCGCTGAACCAGAACGATCGCCACACCTGCGGCTGGGGCGCGCAGATAGCCGCTGAAGCCCAGCAGGCCAAGCTTTCCGGGGTAACCCTGTATGCCACGCGCAAGAAGCTGCAGGTACGCAAATTTGCCAAACCCTGGATGCGCATGACTGCCTTTGGCATTACCGAGCAGACTTACAACAGCCGCTCGCGGCTCAAGCCTGCGGCGATCAAGCAGACCTACTACGAGCAGTGTGTACAGCATGCTCTAGCAAGGCGTTAATTTGCTATTTATCAAGTATTTATGATGCAAACTTAACACCGTTCATGAGCCTGTAAATGGCGCCAAGGGGCGCCGGCCTCGAAGCGTGCTTCCAGCCAGGCTTTGAAGGCCCCCACGGCGGCGGTGTTAAGGCGCGCGGTAGGCCGCACCAGGTAAATGCCCGCCGCCACGTCCAACTGCCATTGTGGCAGCACGCGCACCAAGCGCCCGCGGGCCAGGTCCTCGCCCATCAGCCAGTCACCCCCGGCCAGAATCCCCACCCCACGCCTTGCCGCCTCCAGCAGCGCTTCGTTGTCGTTGCTGCGCAGGCTGCCGGCGACCTTGACGCTCACCTGCTGCCCAGCACTCATCAGCCGCCATTCAGGAAAGCTACGTAAGCCACTGAAACTCAAACAATTATGAACTGCCAAATCCTCTGGCTGAACAGGTACGCCATGCCGGGCCAGGTATTCGGGCGACGCACATAGGATGCGCAGGTGATCACACAGCTTTTTAGCCACCAAGCGATTGTCCGCCAACTCACCAATACGGATGGCTGCATCAAAGCCCTCGCCAATCAGGTCGACAAAGCGGTCGGCATATTCGGCCTCCACCGTCACCTGTGGGTAGGCCAGCACAAAGTCAGCCAGCATCCCGCTCAACCAGCGCCGGCCCATGGCAGCCGGCAACGCCAAGCGTAAACGCCCTCGCATTGTTGCGGCGCCTTCGGCCGCCTCCTGTTGCGCTTCGACGAGCAGGCGGCTGGCTTCACGCACCTTGGCCACCAGCCGCTCGCCTGCATCGGTGAAGCGCAGCTGCCGCGTACTGCGCTCAACCAAGCGTATGCCCAAGCGTGCTTCCAATGCGCTCAGGCGCTTGGACAGCACGGTGGGGTGGCGCTCCAACTGCCGCCCGGCAGCAGCAAACGAGCCCTGCTCGTGCAAGGCCAGCAAGGTGGCAAGTTCATCGGCGCAGCGGCTGTCGAAGGCATCCATGGCAAGGCTCGGCGGTGGCTTGGGGCATCAGGCAGTGAGGATCAGCGCGCCCTCCGACAGCCCCTGCTCCAGGTCCGCGTGGGCCCGGGCCGCATCGGCCAGCGGGTAGTGACGCCAGACCCGAGGCTGGATGATACCCTCGGCGACCGCCGCCAGCACATCGGCGGCACGTTGCTGGTACTCGTCGACCGTGCGGGTGTGCGCCGCCAGCGAGGGCCGGGTCAGGTACAGCGAACCTTTGGCATTGAGCGTGGCGACCTCGATGGCCGCCGGCGCGCCGGAACTGCCGCCGAACGACACCAGCAAGCCACGCACCCGCAAGCTGTCCAGCGAGGCTTGCAGCGACACCTTGCCGACACAGTCATAGGCTACGTCCACCCCTTGGCCCTGGGTCAGCTCACGCACCTGGCCGGCCAAAGTGGCCGCGTCGAACACCAGCACATGGTGGCAGCCCGCGGCCTGCGCCCTTGCCACGCTTTGCGGGCGCGACACCACGCCAATCACCGTCGCCCCCAGATGCCGCGCCCAGGGCGCCATCAGTTGGCCCAATGCACCGGCTGCGCCGTACAACAGCACTTGGCTACCCGGGCCCACGGCATACGTGGTTTTCAACAGATACTGCGCCGTGATGCCTTTGAACAGCACGGCGGCGGCGGCCTGGTCATCCAACTGCGGCGGTAACTTGACCAGGCGCTCGGCCGGGTACAAGCGGCCGCTGGCGTAACCGCCAAGCGGGCCCATCGCATAGGCGACCCGGTCGCCCACCTGCACGTTGTGCACCCCCTCGCCGAGGGCCGTGACCTGCCCAGCGCCTTCCAGCCCCAGCCCACAGGGCAATGCCAGCGGGGCACCGCCCTTGCGTTGCAGCACGTCAAGCGGGTTCACGCCCATGGCTGTCTGCTCCAGCCAGACTTCGCCAGGCCCAGGAGGTAGTGGTTGCAGGGGTGCCAGCTGCATGACATCGGCAGTGCCGGTGCTGTTGAGAATGATCCGCGTAGCCATGATCGAATCCTGCTGAGTGGTTGTTCGTCTCAGGCTAATCAGGTGGGCAAAGTTGAACAATCAGGCAGAATGCAGATGATTTCTGCACCGGTTGCAGCAATTTAGTCTGTGCCCAGCAGCCGACCGCACAGCGGCCCCGACAAACACCATGCCCCTGGGTATTTGTTAAGCTGATTTAAACCGTCGGACAGGACCAAGGCCATTCACCCCATGGATGAACTGCGCAAGATCGACCTCAACCTGCTGCTTGCCCTGCACGCCCTGCTAAGCGAAAAGCACGTCACCCGCGCCGCCCTGCGCCTGCACCGCAGCCAACCTGCGGTAAGCCACGCCCTGGCGCAGTTGCGCACGCACTTCGACGACCCCTTGCTGGTGCGCCAGAACGGCCGCTTGGAGCTAACCACCCGCGCCCAGTCCCTGGCCATGCCGCTGCAGGACGCCCTGGGCAACCTCAATGGCCTGCTGGCCGCCGCGCAGTTCGAGCCCGCCAAGGCGCAGCGCCGCTTCAGGCTGTCGCTGTCCGACTATTCCTCGCGGATTATCCTGCCACCCCTGCTGCGTCACCTGCGCCAGGTGGCACCTGGGGTGGACCTGGCCATCAGCCAGGCCAGCCGTGAAACCATGCAGGCCCAGTTGCTCGACGGCGAACTGGACCTGGCCCTGGGCATCTTCCCGGAACTGCCCCAGGCCATCACTGCTCAGCCGCTGTTCGCCGACAGTTTCATCAGTGTGGCCGATCAGCAAGTGCTACCGGCCAGTGGTGGCCTGGCCCTGGCCGACTGGCTGGCCCGCCCGCATGTGTTGATGGCCATGCGCCCGGATGCCTTTGACGAAATCGAGCGTGCCCTGGCCGCCAAAGGCCTGCGCCGGCGGATCGCCCTGGCCTTGCCGCATTGGAGCGCCGCTGTCGAGGTGCTGGCCGGCACCGACCTGATCCTGACCGTGGCCAGCCGTGCAGTAGGTTCCCTGCGCGATCACCCCATGCTGCGCCCGTTCGAGCCGCCGCTGGTGATCCCTTCGTTCGACTACCAGCAGGCCTGGCACAGCCGCAAGGACAGCGACCCCGGCCATCGCTGGCTGCGTGAAACCGTGTGGGCCTGCAGCCAACCGGGGCGCTGATCAGCTTTCTGGCTGTTTCAGCACGGCTGCGGCACTAGCCGGCGCGCCCGCCGCCCAGGTGCCTTGCACCAGCAGCGCACCGCACAGGATTAGCCCAACACCCACCAGCCTGGCCAGGTTGAGTGGTTTGCCGCCCAGCCCCATCACCCCGAAATGGTCGGCGACCACCGCCGTGATGATCTGCCCCGCCACCACCAGCACCAGAAACCCCGCCGCACCCAGTTTAGGGGTTAGCGCCGCAGCGCCGGCCACATACATTGCCCCCAGCACACCGCCAACCCACAGCCACCAGGGCCCCTGCAAGGCCTTGCCCAAGTCTGGCGCAGGCACCCTGAGAAGTAGCAGTGCAGCAATGACAACCAGCGAACTTACCGTCAACGAGGTGAATGCGCCCCACAACCAGTGCCCTAGCGCCCGGCCGACGGCGGCATTACCCGCAGCCTGGAACGGCAGCACGGCACCGGCAAGCAACGCCAGGGCAAAGGGCAGCGCCAGAAGGCACAGGGTTTTGCTGAACATGGCAGATTTCCTTAGCGTCAAATGTTCAGGCAATGATCAAAAAAACCTCGCCACGCTGGGAAATTGAAAGTGTGCACCTGGGTTATTCGCCGTATGGATACCATGCCTGATACGGCCAATTGGGCTAGCATGCTGCGCAGCCGCGGCACCCTGCCGCCAAACCGGCAAGGCACGGCTGAAACCAGACGGAAAACGTATGTGATGGAGCACATTCGATGACAGCTGAACGCACATTCCTGATCGATCACGGGCAGTTGCCCACCCGCAACCTGGCCGAATGCCTGGCAGTGAATCAAGCAACCCTGGTTGGCGCATTGGCGGGCCAATTGCCCGAGACATTGATCCAACAGTTAACCCATTGCGCCGAACAAACCCGCGCGCTGGGCCTGTCGAAAAAAATCGCCGCCATTGGCCTTGCCCTTGGGCAGTGGCTGGAGCCTGCACCTGCGCACCTGCGCCAGCAAGTGTTCGAGCAGTGCAGCGCACACGGCTCTGATACCGTGCGCAGCTGGGCGGCCTTCGCGCAGGCGCACCTGTCGCGCACGCTCGACCTTGAGGCTGCATTGCAGGCCCAGTTGCGTTTTGCGGGTGATGACCATTTTGGCGTGCGCGAATGGGCCTGGCTGGCCTTGCGCCCGCGCCTGGCTCAGGCGCTGGAAAACGCCCTTGTCCTGCTCGCTCGACATGCCAGCGACAGCAACCCATTGGTACGCCGCTTTTGCATCGAGGTGCTGCGCCCGCGCGGCGTTTGGTGCGAGCACATCGCCGCACTCAAGCAGGCGCCGGAAACAGCCGAGCCCCTGCTGGTGCCCCACCTGGCCGAAACCGACAAGTATGCCCAGGACTCGGTTGCCAACTGGCTCAACGATGCCAGCAAGACTCGGCCCGACTGGGTAATCCAGCTGTTCGAACGGTATCCGCCGTCATGCAAGGCATCACGGCGGATCTATACGCGGGCAACCCGTAGCCTGCCCCAACAGAAGGGTCAGCGCGAAGTTTCGACGCGCAGTACTTCTGTGTAGATCGCGTCGACTGTCTGGCCGACCTTGAGGTTTTTCATGCGTGCCTGCAGGTCAGGGTTCTCAACCTTGACCACCTGCAGTTTGCCCTCAGGCGGTAGCAGGCTTACTTCGTGCTTCTTCAGGTCGATCTTTTTGATTTGCGAGGTGACCTTGACCTGGCGGAACGCCTCGCCGCCGGGGTTGGGGTTGTTGGCCGTGGCGCGGATGGTACCGGACTCCTCAGTCGCTTTCGGCGCGCCGCCCACTTCGGGGTTGAGCACATAAGCCACCGCGCGGGTCACATAGATATCAACCTGGTCACCCACCTTGAGGTTGGGCAGCGCTTTGGCCTTTTCCGTGAGCTGGAAGGTGACATCCTTTTTGTCGTCGGGGCCTTTCACTGTGACTTGGCGGTTAGCCAGGTCGATGGCCGTCACCTGCGTGGTGACGTGGCTTTCTAGCGCCTCACTGCCGATAGGAATACCGGCAGCTTGCACCGTGAAGCTGGCGACGGAAGCCAGCGTGGCAAGGGCAACAGCACGAGCGAGAGAGCGAATTTGAGTCATAGGCCTGCTTCCATGTGATCAAGACCGGGTAAGTGCGTGAAATGTTGCTGCGCTAACAAGCATAGCCGTTACCCGCCGCCTTGCCGCCCGAGCCCTCCTGCGACGCATTTCGTCATTTTTTTGCCTGCGGCACCCTTGCGAAAGCAAATGCGAACTCTTTACACTTGCTTTACATTTACAAATCATTACTATTCGCGACTTCAAATAACAATTGAGTCGTCGGTAATGGCAAATATGTCTGTTGCTCCAGCATCCCTATCTGTGCTTGGCCTTCTGGTTGTACCTGCTGTTTACGCTGCTGCCACCCCCGCAACCCAGGGCAGCCTCGCCCTGCCTGCCACCGCTGTCACCAGCGCCTACGAGCAGCAAAGCTACAAGGCCAGTGAAAGCCGCAGCGCCCTGAAAATCGACGCGCCATTGCGCGACATCCCGCAAACCGTCAACGTCGTGCCCGAGAGCGTGATCAAGGACCAGGGTGCGCAGTCCATGGAAGACGTGCTGAAAAACGTGCCCGGCGTGGGCCTGTCCAATGGTGACGGCCAGCGCGACCAGGTCACCATTCGCGGCTTCAGCGCCATTGGCGACATGTACATCGACGGTGTGCGCGACGACGCCCTGTACTTCCGCGACCTGTCCAACATCGAGCGGGTCGAGGTGATCAAGGGCCCGGCCGCCGTGCTGTATGGGCGTGGCTCTTCGGGGGGCCTGATCAACAGCATCAGCAAGAAACCAAGCTTTGCGCCCAAGCGTGAAGTCGGCATGAGCTTCGACAGCGAAGGCAAGCGTCGCACCCAATTCGACACCGGCTGGGCCGACCCGCAAAGCAACCAGGCCTACCGCGTGACCGGCGCCTTCGAAGACAGCGACACCTTCCGCGATGATGGCTACATCGACCGCAAGGCTATCGCGCCGTCGGCCTACTTCCGCCTTTCCGACGACCTGGAACTGAACCTGGGCGCTAGCTACCTGTACGACAAGCGCCTGATCGACTTCGGCATCCCGGCGCTGGGCAACCGCCCAGTAGATGTGGACCGCGACAAGCGCTTCGGCTCCGGCGATGCCGACCAGGACTACGCCCGCAGCGAAGTGTTCTCGCTGACCGCCAGCCTGGACTATCGCATCAACGACGACTTCACCCTGACCAACACCAGCCGTTACTACCACTACGACCTGGACCGCAACAACACCCTGGCCGACAGCAGCCCGACGCGCTTCGTCACCGCGCCCAACGGCGAACTGCTGGTCAAGCTCAACCGCGGCAACGTCGCTCGCGACGAATACGGCATGTTCAACCAGACCGAGCTCAAGCAACAGGCGCAGTTGGCCGGTATGCAGCACAACCTGTTGTATGGCGTGGAAGTGGGCTTCCAGGACAAGTACCAGCGAGTGCTCAGCCAAACCAACGTGGCCCAGGTACCGGTGTATCGCGACGCGCTGGTGCCGGTACCGGATCACGCCGCCAACCTGTCGTCCAAGGGCACCAACTTCCAGCAGACCACCGGCCTGTACGTGCAGGACTTGATTGAGCTGAATGAACACTGGAAGGCGCTGGTCGGCGTGCGTTACGACATTTTTGGCCAGGAGTACGACGACGACCGTTTGCAGAACGTCGACCTCGACCGTACCGACAAGACTTGGAGTCCGCGTGCCGGCCTGGTTTACCAGCCGGATGCCATCCAGTCCTACTATGTTTCGGTCAGCCGCAGCTACCAGCCCTCGGGCGAGGTGTTCGCGGTCAGCCCGACCAACCAACACCTGGAGCCGGAAGAAACCACCAACTACGAAATCGGCGCCAAGTGGGACCTGCTGGACAGCCGCCTGTCGCTGACGGCGGCGGTATTCCGCCTTGAGCGCACCAACATGAAGACCGCTGACCCGGCCAACCCCAACTTGACCGTGCTGGCCGGTGAGCAACGCACCGACGGCTTCGAAGCCACCGTCAGCGGTCAGCTCACGGATAAATGGCAGATCTATGCCGGCTACGCCTACCTGGACGCCGAAATCACCAAGTCCAACAGCAAGACCAATGGTGTAGCCAACGAAGGCCAGACCCCTACCCTGACGCCACGTAACAGCGCCAACGTCTGGCTGGTGCGTACCCTCACCCCGCAATGGCGCGTGGCCGCCGGTGCCAACTACGTCGATGAGCGCTACACCGCACTCGACAACGTGGTGGTGATGCCGGGCTACACCACCTTCGACGCCGCGCTGCTGTACAGCGTGCCGCAGTGGGATGCCGCGCTGCGCCTGAAGAACGTGTTCGACCGCGACTACTATGCCTCCGCACACGGCTCGGTGGACCTGATTACCCCGGGTGCACCGCGCACGCTGGAAGCCAGCTTCAACTACCGTTTCTGATCGCTGGCAAAATGTGCAACCTTGCGCGCCCTCTGTAGGGTGCGCTTGGCAAATGAACCCCGTGACGACGCCATAGTTCACCGTTGCGCTTGAATGGCATATCCTGTGGCAGCATCAGACTTGTTCAAATCCGCAGGCTTGCGCACCTCTTGTAGGAGTGGGCTTGCCCGCGAACACGGGCGGAGCCTGTGCTATCCACTGCGTTGCCTCACTGGCTGAAAGCCCTAGCAACCAACGCCTACCCAGGAGGCAACACATGAGCAGCAAAGCGTTTTGCCCCTACACGCCCTGGGCACTGACCACCCTGCTCGCCCTCAGCCTGGCACTCACCGCCGGTTGCTCCAGCAAAACCAGCAAGGCTAGCTATGCAACGCCACCCACAGGCTCCAATTGTTTCGCCAAAGCCGTCCCCACCACCGGCGAAGGCGGCCTGGCGTGGGGTAATACCCTGAGCATTGCCCGGCAGAAGTCGCTGAACAACTGCGTGCGCTATGCCACTCGGTCGGGGGGCACACCGAGAACCTGCCAAGTAGTAATGGCCAAGTGTAAAAACTGAACGTATATAAATAAGAAAATAAACTAAGAAATTTCTTACAAACAAAACCACTCAACTCCCTCCCCCAAACCACGCTCAAGCAGCGACTAATCAAGTCAAATATATTCTTACACTTTAGACCTCGACTAAAAAGCGACAGCCGAGGCATTGTCTTGCCACTGAAACACGCAATCAATCCCTTAACCCTGGCAATCAAAGTAACTTTCCTACAACAAACATAATATAAAAATACTCCACACTCGCACGACGCACATCCGCATCGAGATACATGCATTCCATGAAATGTATGGGCAACACACTTCTCAGCCGTGAAGCAGGCTTTTTCGCTTATTTCATGATCGACAAAGGTTGCCCCTGAGCAAGGAGCTCTCATGACAGACGCCTCCGTCAGCAGCGCCACCTCCGGCCCAGCCTGCAGTGCACGTATGCCGAGAAAGCGCTGGGGCTGTTGGCGGCGCGCTATCAGATTACCGGGCAGGCCATCGCGGAAAATCCATTTAGCCAGGAGGTGGAGAAGTACCTGAAAAGCGGTATGGCGCAGGTTGAAGAGATGAAAGCGCTGCGCGTCTCTGGAAGCCGAACTGTGTCAATCGAATTGACCACCACCGCGCGGGTGAAACCCAATTTTCTCGGGTTACTGACATCGGGTGTTGGCGGTGGCTTGAACGCAGGGATGCTGTGGTTCAACGTGGTGTCGCTCAAGACCGCCTACAACAGCCTGCAGCAGAACAATGCACCGGAATACACCATGGGGTTCGCTTCATCGATTTTCGGGGTGATGGGTGCGGCGGCAGCGACACTGGTGAGCGTGCGGGCAACGCAAAAAGCCGTGATGCTGAGGTTGAGTTCAACAGCACCTGGAATGGCCTTTGGCAATGGAATTATAAAGTTTCTAAATAGTAATCTTTTTGCGCGGATATCAGGCTACCCGGCAATAATATCAGGACTATTCTCAGATGGTTTTAAGGCAGTACGCCAATGGCAGAACGGCAACCTTATTTCAGGTCTATATACAGCGACTGGTGGTACAACAACTGCTGTAGGATCAATTCTTATTCTAGAAGGAAGCCTTGCCATCGCTGGCACGACAGTTCTAATCCCCTTTGCGGGTTGGACGGCAGCGGGGATTATTTTGATCGGAGCCGCTTTAATGGGTGGTGGTCTGCTTCTCCACTCAATGGCCCATTCCCGCCTTCACAGCCCTTTAGAATTATGGGCCAGTAGAAGCATCTTCGGCACAAGGGAGAACGACGGCGAAATCCGTGAAAATATAAAGCTGAACTTCGAGAAAAAACTCCCACCTTTTCGCCATATACAGGAAGAAGTTGAATCATGGCAGATTGAATACTTCTCACCGAGAACTCTATCAGCGCCGGACTCACAACAGCTCGGCTTAAGCGGTCTCACGACAAACTTTAATATAAACAACGAATGGCCAACGCCTGACTGGGCAACAATAATCCATAGCCACACTATTGAGACAGAGCCAACACTAAATATAGCTATAATTTTGCCAGAGTTCATAATAGGCCAAAGCGAATGGTCAGGGAGCTTAGTGAGCCAGAACCTAGATAAAACTACAACCACCCTCCACACAACACCTGATTGCTACATAACCCCAGCAGGGTTAGTCATTCATTACAAGGCTAGAGCCAAGCAAATCAGGTCCGCCACACTAAAACTTAACTACTTTACCAATCAAAGGCTAAACAACGATACCCCTTCCATTGCCATCATTCATCTGGAGCGCTAAAACCGTGACAACTACCTGGCTTTTTAACCCAGCCCATAGATCAGGCATAAAGCCCAGAATTTGCGGCCAACTTGTTCACGCAACCCATTCACACTTATGCTTGCGAAATCCATGGGTCTCCGACTCAGTTTTCATGGGAAAGACTTACACAGCAATGTTTTTATCCACAGGCCTATTTTCTTGGTACAATCTTTTTGACGACACTATAGACTATTCAATCGATGGCGGCGTTGCTTTCATCGCGATACTGATGCTGTTACCTTTCATTTTTTCTCCATTTTTAGCCTACAGGATTTTTTTCATAAAAAACCTATCAAATATCTATCTTAATAAGCACACAAAAAAAATCTACTACCAACATTTCAGAAAACTAATTATATTTGACTGGAACCATGTTGGGGGCGGTATTTTCGGTCGCAGGGAATTCGGTGGCTCATCTTTCACTACCAGTTACGCTTTAGCCTTCGCCCCTCGCCGAGACGATGGCAGCCTCCACCAAAAAGATTGCCTCTGGGTTGACAGTAACGAGCCCACCGACTCTGACATCCAATATGTCGCCGAAGTCTGGGAATACCTCCGCCACTTCATGGACCACGGCCCGGACAAACTCCCCCCACCCGGCGAACCCAACTGGTGGCACAAGCCACTGCACGCCATCTGCCTGACTCCAGCACAAGCCTGGCGCCACTATGCCCCTTGGCGAACTGGCGAACCCGGTGAAATGCAGGGCAAGAAGAACTGGCAACTGCCGTTCTGGGCCGTGCTGTTCCCCTACAACCTCACCGTCGCCATCTGCTGGTACCTCGTCTGCAAACTGTTCAATGTCCGGGCAGCGCCACCACCTGCTGAGGCCTTCGAAGGAGCGCCCGCTAACCCCGAATGATCACCACCTCCAGGTATTCACTCGGCACTACCAATGACGCAACGCCACCCACATTGCTGCCATTCAGCAACTCGGTCAGGTCGCGCTCCAACGCCGTGGCCGCCTCCGGCTCCAACGAGGCAAACGCCTTATGCACCGGCCCGTACCAGGTCCGGAACACCTCAATGAAATGCGCCGCCGAGCGATAGCGGAAGTTGAACTGCTGGCGGCTGACCTTCAACTCGCCAAGCGCCCCTTCGAACATCACCCGTAACTGTTCTTCATCACCCCAGCGCGAGGGCGGCAAGGCCCCGGCTGGCGGCGGCACATGCCGCCCAAGGGTCTTGAACATCTGCCCGACGAACCCTTGCGGGGTCCAGTTGGCCAGGCCGATCCGCCCACCGGGCCGGCACACCCGGCTCAATTCGCGCGCGGCCTGGGCTTGGTCGGGGGCGAACATCACGCCGAAGGTAGAAAGCACGGCATCGAAGGTGCCATCGGCAAACGGCAACGCTTCGGCATCGGCAGCCTGGAACACCACGTCGAAGTGCTCGGCCCGCGCCCGTTCTTCACCGCGCTTGAGCAGTTCGGGCACATAGTCGGTGGAGGTAACGCGGCAGCCGCGGCGGGCGGCGGCGAGGGTGGCGTTACCGTTGCCGGCTGCTACATCCAGCACCTGCTCGTCCCAGCGCAGGTCACAGACTTCGGCCAGGCGTTCACCCACCAATTGCAGGGTGGTGCCAATTACCGCGTAGTCGCCGCTGGCCCAGGCGGCTTGCTGGCGGGCTTTGAGGGCATTGCTATCCAAAGGGGTGCTCATGGTCTGCGCCTTCTGGTTGTGCGCGGCCGAGGTCCTTCTGGCGGTCAACGCGCCATGGAGGGTGGGAATGGGAGCAAAACGCTACGCGCCTGGAAGGCGAAGCGACAAGACAAAATGGGGATAGAGATGAGATCAAAGCGCTATATGAAGCACTACTGGCCCAATCACCGGCAAGCCCCCACCTCGACCGCATCGACTACAAGTCCTGCACAGTACTGGTGGGCGCTGGCTTGCCGGCGATGAGGCCAGATCAGACAGCGCAAGCCAGCGATTGGGGCACCGCGACTATCAAGCGAACTTGGCCCGGGCCGCGTGCAGCTTTTTATAGCTCTCGATCAGGCGCAAGTGGCGATCAAGCCCTTCGAGCTTCATGCTGGTCGGGGTCAGGCCATGGAAGCGCACGCTGCCATCCACCGAGCCCAGCACCGCGTCCATGCGCGGGTTACCGAACATGCGGCGGAAGTTGGCCTCGTAGTCGTCCATTTCCAGCTCGTCGTCCAACAGCACTTCCAGCACCACGTTCAACGCCTGGTAGAACAGCCCGCGCTCGACGGTGTTGTCGTTGAACTGCAAAAACGCCTCGACCAGCTCTTTGGCTTCCTCGAACCGCTGCACCGCCAGGCAGATCAGCAGTTTCAGCTCCAGAATGGTCAGTTGGCCCCACACCGTGTTCTCGTCGAACTCCACGCCAATCAGCGTGGTAATGGTGGTGTAGTCATCGACATCGCTGTTGTCCAAGCGCTTGAGCAGCAGCTTGAGGGAGCGGCTGTCCAGGCTGTGCAGGTTGAGAATGTCGGCGCGGAACGACAAGGCGCGGTTGGTGTTGTCCCAGATCAGGTCCTCGACCGGGTAGATTTCCGAGTAGCCCGGCACCAGGATGCGGCAGGCGGTAGCGCCGAGGTTGTCGTACACCGCCATGTACACTTCCTTGCCCAGGTCTTCGAGGATGCCGAACAAGGTGGCGGCTTCCTGCTGGTTGGAGTCCTCGCCGTGGCCTGAGAAGTCCCACTCGACGAACTCGAAGTCGGCCTTGGCGCTGAAGAAGCGCCACGACACCACACCGCTGGAGTCGATGAAGTGCTCGACGAAGTTGTTCGGCTCGGTCAGCGCGTGGCTTTCGAAGGTGGGTTGCGGCAGGTCGTTCAAACCTTCGAAGCTGCGGCCCTGCAGCAGTTCGGTAAGGCTGCGCTCCAGCGCCACTTCCAGGCTTGGGTGGGCGCCGAACGAGGCAAACACACCACCGGTGCGCGGGTTCATCAAGGTCACGCACATGACCGGGAACTCACCACCCAGCGAAGCATCCTTGACCAGCACCGGGAAGCCCTGCTCTTCCAGGCCCTGAATGCCGGCGACGATGGCCGGGTACTTGGCCAGCACCTCCTGCGGCACGTCGGGCAGGCACAGCTCGCCTTCGAGGATTTCGCGTTTCACGGCCCGCTCGAAGATTTCCGACAGGCACTGCACCTGCGCTTCGGCCAGGGTATTACCGGCGCTCATGCCGTTGCTGAGGAACAGGTTTTCGATCAGGTTCGACGGGAAGTACACCACCTGCTGATCGGACTGGCGCACGAACGGCAGCGAGCAGATGCCGCGCGCGGTGTTGCCCGAATTGGTGTCGTACAGGTGCGAGCCGCGCAGCTCGCCGTCCGCGTTGTAGATTGCCAGGCAATACTCATCGAGGATCTCGGCCGGCAGCGCATCGCGCGGGCCTGGCTTGAACCACTGCTCGTTCGGGTAGTGCACGAACGGTGCGTTGGCCAGGTCCTCGCCCCAGAACTGGTCGTTATAGAAGAAGTTGCAGTTCAGGCGCTCGATGAACTCGCCCAGCGCCGAGGCCAGTGCCGCCTCCTTGGTGGCGCCCTTGCCGTTGGTGAAGCACATCGGCGATTGGGCATCGCGCACGTGCAGCGACCACACGTTGGGCACGATGTTGCGCCACGAAGCGATTTCGATCTTCATCCCCAGCCCGGCGAGGATGCCCGACATGTTGGCGATGGTCTGCTCCAGCGGCAGGTCCTTGCCGGGGATGTAGGTGCTGGTGTCCGACACCGGCATCAGCAGGCCCTGAGCATCGGCATCGAGGTTGTCGACCACTTCGATCACGAACTCAGGACCGGTCTGCACCACCTTCTTCACGGTGCAACGGTCGATGGAGCGCAGGATGCCCTGGCGGTCCTTCTCGGAAATGTCCTCGGGCAGCTCGACCTGGATCTTGAAAACCTGGTTGTAGCGGTTTTCCGGGTCGACGATGTTGTTCTGCGACAGGCGAATGTTTTCGGTAGGGATGTCGCGGGTTTGGCAGTACAGCTTGACGAAGTAAGCCGCGCACAAGGCCGAAGACGCCAGGAAATAGTCGAACGGCCCCGGGGCCGAGCCATCACCCTTGTAGCGGATCGGTTGGTCGGCGATCACCGTGAAGTCGTCGAACTTGGCTTCGAGGCGGAGATTGTCGAGAAAATTGACCTTGATTTCCATGCGGGATTACCGTGAGTTAAGCGTGCAAAACGAAATTGGCCGGCATTATCCGGGTTTTCACGCCGGAAGTCCTGCTTGCGTGCCCCGCTTGCGCATTCCACCGAATTACTTGCCTGATCCTCTGAACCTGCCCCCGCCATCAGACCAGCGGTCGCCCCCCTGTGCTAGCGTTTCTGCACGGGGGGAACACCGTATTCCCCGCTCAGAAAAAACACAGCGACAGCAACCGTTGACGGGCAGGTGAACCATGGAACTACGCATCAACCAGAAGACCTACCAGGTCGAGGCGGACGCCGATACCCCCCTGCTGTGGGTGATCCGCGATGACCTGGGGCTGACCGGCACCAAGTATGGCTGCGGCCTGGCTCAGTGCGGCGCCTGCTCGGTGCTGGTGGACGGCAACGTGGTGCGCGCCTGCGTTACCCCGGTGGCCGGTGTAGTCGGGCGCGAAGTAACCACCATTGAGGCGATCGAGGCCGATGCCGTCGGTAAACGCGTGGTCGCGGCCTGGGTCGAGCACCAGGTCGCCCAGTGCGGCTACTGCCAGTCCGGCCAGGTGATGGCGGCCACGGCGCTGCTCAAGCACACGCCCAAACCCTCTGACGCGCAGATCGACGCCGCCATGGTCAACCTATGCCGCTGCGGCACCTACAACGCCATCCATGCTGCCGTGCATGAGCTGGCCCAAGGGGAGAAGGCCTGATGAACACGCCTGTCGATAGCCCCGCCGAACTGCTCCAACTGCAACTCGGCGAGACGGTCAACCTGTCACGCCGGCGCTTTCTTGCCGGCACTGCAGTCGGTGCCTTGGTCCTGGGTTTTGGCCTGCCCATGGGCTCGGCCCGCGTCCAGGCAGCGGCAGCAGCCAGCGCCGAACGCGGCACCCAGGTACCGGCATTTCTGGAGATCCGCCCAGACGGCACGGTACGCCTGCTGAGCCCGTTCATGGAGGGCGGGCAAGGCCCCTTCACCGCCATGGCACAGATCGTCGGCGAAGAGCTGGACGTCGACCCGGCCCATTTCGTGGTCGACAGCGCGCCGCCTGGGGAAGCTTATGTGGTAATGGAGAACGGCATGCGCATCACCGGCGGTAGCATGTCGGTGCGCATGAGCTACCCGACCATGCGCCGCCTGGGTGCCCTCGCCCGCGCCATGCTGCTGCAGGCCGGGGCCGAACAGCTGGGCGTGCCGCTCGAAGAACTCTCTACCACGCCGGGTAACGTGGTACATACCACGACTGGCCGTTCCATCGCCTACGGTGAGCTGGCCGAGCGTGCCATGGACCTGCCAGTGCCAGACCCGGCCAGCGTCAAGCTGCGCGACCCCAGCCAATTTCGCTGGATCGGCAAGCCGGTACGCCGCCTGGATGCCTACGACAAGTCCACCGGCAAGGCCGTGTACAGCATCGATATCAAGGTCGACGGCATGCTCCACGCCGCCGTGCAACATGCGCCCCGCCTGGGCATGACCGTTGGCAGCGTGCGCAACGAAGAGCAGGTCAAGGCGATGAAGGGCGTGCACTCGGTGCATCAGCTGCCAGGCGCCGTGGCCGTGGTTGCCGAACGCTGGTGGCATGCCAAGCGCGCGGTCGAAGCCATTCAGGTGGACTGGCAGGAGCCCACCGCCGACAGCCCACTACGGCCGATGCCGGCCGACTTCTCTAGCGACGGCTGGCGCGAGCACCTGGCCACCGTCGAGGGCCCGGCCCGCGACGAGGAAAACCAGGGGGATGTGCCCGGCATGCTGGCCAATGCCAAAACCCAGGTCGAGGCCACCTACCACAACCAGTACCTCAACCACGCCCAGTTGGAACCGCCATCAGCCCTGGCGCGCTTCAATCCTGATGGCACGCTGGACGTGTGGTTACCCAACCAGGCGCCGGACATGTTCCGTGACGACATCGCCAAGCGTACCGGCCTGGCCCCGGCGCAAATCACCCTGCATTCGCCGTTGCTGGGCGGCTTCTTTGGCCGCCACTTCCTGTACGACTCGGCCAACCCCTACCCGCAGGCCATTGCCTTGGCCAAGGCGGTGGGCCGGCCGGTGAAACTCATCTGGAGCCGCGAAGAAGAATTCTTGCGCGATGTACTGCGCCCGGTCGCCGTGGTGAAGTTCCGCGCAGCGCTGGATGCCGACGGCCTGCCAGTGGCCCTGGAAGCCGTAAGCGCCACCGAAGGCCCGACCGAGGCCCTCGCTGGCAAGCAGGGCGACAAGCTCGACCCGACCGCACTCGAAGGGCTGTCGGGCAAGTCCTACGCCATCGCCAACAAACGCATTGCGCAGATCTACGTCAAAGGCCCAGCCATGCTCGGTTACTGGCGCTCGGTGGGCAACTCGCTGAACGACTTCTTCTATGAGTCGTTCCTCGATGAACTGGCCGACAAAGGCGGCAAGGACCCGTTCGAACTGCGCCTGCACCTGCTGCGCGGCAATGCACGCCTGACCAACCTGCTGCAGGCTGTCGCCGAGTTGTCCGGTGGCTGGAAGCGTGGCCCCTTCACTGCCGAGGACGGCAGCAAGCGGGCACGTGGCGTGGCCATGGCTTCACCGTTTGGCTCGGAGGCCGCAGTGATTGCCGAGGTGTCGATCGAAAATGGCCAGGTCAAGGTACACGACATCTGGCAGGCCATCGACCCAGGCAGCATCGTCAACCCGGCGATCATCGAGCACCAGGTCAACGGCGCGGTAGCCCTGGGGCTGTCGCAGACCCTGCTGGAAGAAGCGGTATACGTGGATGGCAAGCCGCGCGCGCGCAACTACGACCTGTATCCGATCCTGCCGCCTTCACGCATGGCCCGGGTGCATGTGCGCATCGTCGAAAGCGGGGCGAAGATGGGCGGTATTGGCGAGCCACCGCTGCCCGCTGTGGCCCCGGCGGTGGTCAATGCGGTCGCGCAGCTCACCGGCCAGCGCGTGCGCAGCCTGCCACTGAGTCGCCATACCTTCAGCTGACTGCACCAGGACGCCCCATGCGGGCACGCCCGCAAGACCTGCTCAGTACCTGTAGGAGCGGGCTTGCCCGCGAAGAGGCCGGCACAGCCACCCTTGAACATCAGTTTTACCGGAGTCCCCATGGAAAGCATCGACCTGCTAGTGCTGCGCACCACTCGAGACTGGCTAGCCGCCGGCCACCGCGCCTTACTCGCCACGGTCGCCCGCACCTGGGGTTCTTCCCCTCGCCCGGTGGGCTCGATGATGGCCCTGCGCAGTGACGGCCGGGTGGTCGGCAGTGTTTCCGGCGGCTGTATCGAAGACGACCTCATCCACCGCTACACCACTGCCTACGGCGGCCCCGGCATGCCTGACGGCCTGCCCCAGGTGGTGCGCTATGGCGTCAGCGCCGACGAAGCCCACCGCTTCGGCCTACCCTGTGGCGGTACCCTCGAACTGGTTGTGGAATTCGCCCCGTCGCTGCCCCACCTCGAACAGTTGCTGGCTAGCCTAGACAGCGGCAGCCTGGTTCGCCGTGAGCTCGACCTGCACAGTGGCACAGCCCGTCTCACCGCCACCACCACCGCCGAACTGTTCCGCTTCGATGGCCAACACATGCTCAGCACCCTCGGCCCAGGCTACCGCTTGCTGTTGATCGGGGCCGGCGCGCTCGCCGAATACCTGGCGACCATGGCCCTGTTCAATGGCTTCAGCGTTTCACTGTGCGACCCACGCCCGGAGTACACGGCGGGGTGGAACCTGGCTGGCGTCAACCGCCTGGCTGGCATGCCGGACGACGTGGTGCGCGCCTTCGCCCCTGACCTGCGCAGCGCCATTGTCGCCGTCAGCCACGACCCCAAGCTGGACGACCTGGCCCTGCTCGAAGCCTTGCACAGCCCGGCGTTCTACATTGGCGCCATCGGCTCCCAGCGCAACAGCCAGCTGCGCCGCGCGCGGCTGATCGAGCACTTCGGCGAAAGCGAAGCGTCGCTGCAGCGCCTGCACGGCCCGATCGGCATCTACATCGGCAGCAAGACCCCAGCTGAGATCGCCGTCAGCGTCATGGCTGAGATCCTCGCGGTAAAGAACGACGTCCGCCTGCCTGGGGCGGCCAGCATGACCCGGGCCAAGCAAGCCGAACAGCTGGCGCGGTCCCTGTAAGACGTGCACCAGGCGGCTACTGCCAACGCCCCAGGTTCTGTTGCAACAGCTGCTCCGGCAGCGCCCCGGCAACGATCTTTTCCATCTCCCGTGCCAGCGCCTCACGCAGCTGCGGCTGATTGCACGGCGATTCGCGCGACATCGCCAGGTACAAACCTTCGCTGGAAATGGGTGGCGCCAGCACTTGCACCGCCCCTGTGATGCCCAGCGTACTTACCAGCGCCATGCCGGGGTACTGCTCGTACACCACGTAATCGCTGCGCTTGTGCATCAACTTCTCGAACGCTTGCCTGGCACTGGGCACTGCCTCGAGGGTGAGGTTTGCCTTGGCGTAGTCGTCGAACTGCTGGCCGTGGCTGTTGTTGACCAGCGTGCCGCCTTTACGGCCCTTGAGGTCGGCCCATTGCTGGTAGACAAAGGCATTGCCCTGGCGCACCCAAACCACGCTGGGGGTGTACAGAAATGGCGGGGCGACGAAGTCCATCTGTTGCTGGCGGGCTCTGGTCAGGAAATACCCGGCCATCAGGTCGATGCGGCCCGTGCGCACTTCTTCCTGGGCGCGCGACCACGGCCCGCTATAAACAACTTCGATTTCCAGCCCCAACTGCTTGCCCAGGTACTTGAGCAGGTCAGTATTGACACCGATCAGCTGCTGCGGGTTTTGCGGGTCGCGCCACAAATAGGGAGGGTATTCCGGGTTGCCGGTGGCGGTCAGCCGCCGACATGGCTCATCGGCTACCGCCGCCAAGGGCAGCAACAACAGGCACGGCAACAGCCGCAAGGCGTGGCGAAAGCAACGCTCGATCATCAACAACCCTCGACCCATGTAACATCCGGCGACCTGCAGCGGTGGCCAAAGGCTGCACTTCCTGTGGTTGGGCGCAGCATCCATTTGTGCGTGTAGACAGTTTGGACCATGGCAGGCCATCAGGCTGGCCTTTTATCGGCCAGAAGAAACAGGCCGGCAACAGCTGTGCCGGCCCAATCAACCGCCATTGGCGGCTACGAAGCTGGAGGTGTTGCGCTGCAACACCCGCCTACTTCAGGCCCCCTGCCGGCGCATCGCCAGGATGGCCGCGCCAAAACCGATGAAGGTTGTGCCCACCACCCGGCTTACCCAACGCGACAGCGAGGGCCGAGTCAATACGCCCTTGGCGCGTGCCGCCAAGGCGGCATACAGGCTCAGCGAAACCAGCGACAACGCTACAAAAATCCCGGTCAGGATCAGGAACTGCGGCAGCAACGCCGCCCCTTGATCGATGAACTGCGGGAACAGCGCGGTGAAGAACATGGTCGCCTTGGGGTTGGTCACCGCGGTAAGAAACGCCGACTTGTACAGCTTCAGCGGCGTCGGCCGGACCTTGGCTACGCCCTCTGCGCCGCCCTGCGCCAGCATCGGGCTTTTTTTCAGCAGTTGCCGCGCGCCCAAGTAGAACAGGTAGCCCGCGCCGAGGATTTTCACGGCATTGAACAGCATTTCAGAACTAGCCAGCAGTGCACCCAGCCCAAGCATGGCTGCAGCCGACAGGCAGAACAGCCCGGAGCCATTGCCCAGCGACGACCAGATCGCGCTGCGCTGGCCGTGGGCCAGGCTGTTATTGATGGCCATCAGGGTGGCAGGGCCGGGGCTGGCGATCGCGATGGCGGCGACCAAGGTAAACGCAAACAGCGAGTGAGAATCCATTATCAGGCTCGTCAAACAATCAGGAAGGTTCGCGTGGTACTCACGCAGGTTCAGTCGGCATTCTGCCGCTTGGCCGCCTTCTTGGCGAGAGCCTTCATGCGCGTTGCCGCCCGCTGCACGGTGGCCATCTTCTCGGGGCGCTTCATGCCCCGCCACTTGCGGATTTCATCGCGGGTGCGGCCACAGCTCACGCACAGCTCGCTGTTGAGCTGGCATAACGAGACGCAGGGGTTGTCGATGTCTTTGGCCATGCCACTGCTCAGCCGGGCATTTCTGCCTTTGCACGTTCGGCGGCGCTGTCAAACACCTGGCGCACTTCCTCGGCCTTGAGTTTGCTCACCGACCTGGCGGCCAGCAGTTCGTCAACCACGCGCAAGCCCTGTTCCAGGGCCGTGGCCAGTTGTTCGGCGTCGGAGGCGTCAGCGACATCACCCAGATAAGGAGCGATGAGGTACACGTACCGGTCCTGCAGCTTGAGCGCTTCTAGCGCGTCGAGGGCTTTCTGGAACCGATCGGCAGCGGCAGGGCTCATGCTCAATTTATCGAAATGAATCAGGCTCACACGGTCAGTGGCCATTTTGACGAATCTCCGTTTCCTGGTACGGCCAGGCCCACTAGCAGCAGCGCTTCTACGGTGCTCGGATGAGCAGGCCCGGTTAATGCCCATCAGGGTACCAGAACCCGAGGCAGAAAGGGCTATCGCCCCCAGAACTAAAAGTATTTGGCAGGTCGCGTAAGGGACGCCCCAGGGCGTTATGGGGACAGGAGCCGCTGTTTCGGGCGCAGGATAATCGGCCCGCAAATTTCCCCGCCGAGGCCGTCATCGAACTCGGTAGCCCATACAACAACAAGCCTGCGCCTGCAGGTAAGCCAGAAAAGGGGCCTCATCATTCATGGCAAAGGAACATATCACCGAAACACTCGACCTTGGCGTGACCGACCCCTCGAAAACCGCAGAAGCCCGCCAGGACCGGCATTTCGAGGGCAAGCTTGATTGGGTCGTCTTTGGTTTTACCAGCCTTCTGGCAATCGCTTTCGTGCTGTGGGGCTTCCTCAACCAGGCCAGCCTCGCCAGCAGCGCCTCCAGCGCGCAGTCCTGGGTCATTCTCAACTTCGGCTGGTTCTTCGTGCTCACCTCCACCTTGTTCGTGGTGTTCGTGCTGTGGCTGGCCGCCAGCCGTTACGGCCGGGTCCCACTGGGGCGTGATGGTGAACAGCCAGAGTTCCGTACGGTGTCTTGGGTGGCGATGATGTTCAGCGCCGGCATGGGCATCGGCCTGATGTTCTTCGGCGTTGCCGAACCCCTGTCGCACTACGTGTCGCCGCCACCTGGGTCAACCACCGGGCAGTCGAGCGAAGCCATGCAGGTGGCCATGGCCACCACGCTGTTCCATTGGACCCTGCACCCGTGGGCCATGTACGCCATTGTCGGCCTGGTGATTGCCTATGGCACCTACCGCCGCGGGCGTTCGCAACTGATTTCCGCCGCCTTCCGGCCGCTGATCGGCAAACACGCCAATGGCCCACTCGGCCGCCTGATCGACATGATGGCGATTTTCGCCACGCTGTTCGGCTCGGCCGCCTCGTTGGGCCTGGGCGCCTTGCAAATCGCCGGCGGCCTGGAATACAACGGCTGGATCGAAAGCCCCGGCAAACTGTTTTACATCTCGATCATTACCCTGCTGACCATTGCCTTCGTCACCTCGGCGGTGTCGGGCGTCGGTAAGGGCATCCAGTGGTTGTCCAACACCAACATGGTGCTGGCGTTGGTGCTGGCAGTGTTCGTGTTCATGGTCGGCCCCACCCTGTTGATGCTCAACCTGCTGCCGACTTCGATCGGCATCTACATCAAGATGCTGCCAGAAATGATGGCCCGCACCAACGCCAGCGGCGGCGAGCAAATGAACAGCTGGCTGGCGGGCTGGACCGTGTTCTACTGGGCGTGGTGGATTTCCTGGACGCCGTTCGTGGGCATGTTCATTGCCCGCATCAGCCGCGGCCGGACCATTCGCCAGTTCGTCACCGGGGTGCTGCTGGTGCCGAGCCTGGTCAGCCTGGTGTGGTTCACCATTTTCGGCGGCGCCAGTATCGAGGCCCTGCGCGAAGGCGCCTTCCAGCTGACCAACGGTGCGGTCAACAGCAACCACGCGCTGTACCAGTTGCTAGACAGCTACCCATGGGCCTCGGCGACCTCGGTGCTGGTGATGATCTTGGTAGGCATCTTCTTCGTCTCGGGGGCCGACGCGGCTTCGCTGGTGATGGGCACGCTGTCGGAGCACGGCACCACCACGCCATCGCGGCGCACGGTGATCTTCTGGGGCGCACTGACCGGTACGGTGGCCGCGATCATGCTGGCCATCGGCGACCCGCGAGACCCTGGCGAGGCGCTGACCGGGCTGCAAAACCTGACCATCGTCGTGGCGCTGCCGTTCGTCTTGGTGATGGTACTGCTGTGCCTGGCGCTGTACCGTGACCTGCGCAAGGACCCGATGATGCTGCGCCACCTGCGCGGCAATGAACTGATCGAAAAGGCCGTGCTGTATGGTGCGGTGAAGCATGGCGAAGAGTTCTACATTGTGGTGCAGGAGAAGAAGGCATCAGTGAAACCGGTAACGGCAGAGGCCGAAGTAACCGGCAACTGATCGCCCCCGAGGCGACCTTTGGGCTGCTGCGCAGCCCAAAGGGCTGGGTTTACGACGCCCGGCCGTTCTGGCACAACCGCCGCGGCATTAGCCTTTTAACGCCGCCTCTATCCTGGCCACGTCGATCTTGCCCATCTGCATCATGGCCTCGAACGCCCGTTTGGCCGCTGCGCGGTCGGGGTGGTCCATGGCTTGGATCAAGATGCGTGGGGTGATCTGCCACGAGATCCCCCATTTGTCCTTGCACCAGCCGCACACGCTGGCCGCGCCGCCGTTACCAACAATGGCATCCCACAAGCGGTCGGTTTCGGCCTGGTCCTCGGTGCTGACCTGGAACGAAAACGCCTCGCAATGCGTGAAGGCCTTGCCGCCATTGAGCCCCACGCAGGGGATGCCCATGACGGTGAATTCGACGGTGATCACCTCACCTTGCTTGCCCGACGGGTAATCACTCGGCGCCTTGTGTAACGCAATCACCCTGCTGTCGGGGAAAACGCTGGCATAGAAGTTGGCGGCTTCCTCGGCATCGTTGTCGTACCACAGGCAGATGGTGTTCTTGGCTGTCATGGTCTTGCTCCATGAAAGAGTGTGAACGCTTGAGTGTAGCCCTGGCATGAGCCCCGGTCGCTGGCCGCGGCGATCTACCCTGCAACATCTTGCAGACATTTCCGACGTTAGGTGATGAACCTGCTGACAAAAAAACGGTCTTTCGCTGACGGTCAACTCAGCGACCGGTTCATCGGCCCAGTCAGCGGGCCTACTTTTGT
The DNA here is from genome assembly GCF_003627215.1 of Pseudomonas sp. Leaf58. Classification (NCBI taxonomy): domain Bacteria; kingdom Pseudomonadati; phylum Pseudomonadota; class Gammaproteobacteria; order Pseudomonadales; family Pseudomonadaceae; genus Pseudomonas; species Pseudomonas sp. Leaf58. The sequence continues at coordinate 2,292,173 of NZ_CP032677.1, read as the reverse complement.
CCTGTTTCAGCGAAGACCCCACATGCCCGACTCCCGCCCCACTGCTTCCGCCTTTAATGCCCTGCGCAGCGGCCTGATCGCCAGCCTGGTAGCCCTTGCCGCCCCAGTGCACGCCGAAGAGCCTGCCAGCGATGCACGCTGGGTTAGCGACAGCCTGAGCACCTACGTGCGCAGCGGCCCAACCGATGGCCACCGTATCGTCGGCACCCTCAAGTCAGGGCAGAAGCTGACCCTGATCGGCAGCCAAGGCAATTACAGCCAAGTGCGCGGGCAGAACGGTGATTTGGTGTGGATCCTCAGCAACGACTTGCAGGCAGTGCCGGGCCAGGGCGAGCGCCTGCCGCAGCTCGATGCTCAGGTCGCCGACCTGACCGGGCAGTTGAAAACCATCGACGACAGCTGGAAGAGCCGCGTGCAAGGCATGCAGGAAACCCTCGATTCGCGCAAAAAGTTGATCGACGAACTGGAAGCGCGCAACAAGGCGCTAAATGAACAGCTTGACCAGAGCCAGTCGGAGCTGCGCGATACCCAAGCCCGCCTGGGTGACGAGAACAAGCAGGTGATGATGCGTTACATGGTGTATGGCGGCAGCATTGCCGGCGCAGGCTTGTTGGTGGGGCTGATCCTGCCGGCGTTGACCCGTGGGCGCAAGAAGAACGATCGCTGGTTCTGACCGCTAGGCCACCCTGCACTGGCCTGTTCGCGGGCTTGCCCGCCAAGCGGCCAGTGCAGCAATGCGGCTACTTCCCGCGTGCCTTGTTGACATTCGGCACGACGCAGCAAAAAGCTCAGTTACCCAGCGCCAGGCCAACTTCGGCAAGCAGGAAATCGATGAACACACGTACCCGCAACGGCATGTGCCGGGCCTGGGGGTAGATCAGCGTGAACGGCCGCGAGGTCCCGCCAAACGCCCCGAGCACTTCGACTAACTCGCCACGGGCCAGGGCATCCTGCACGGTAAACCGGTAAACCTGCATCAGCCCGCCGCCATGGCGCACCAAGGTGGTGGTGGCAAGGAAATCGCCTAGGCAAGTGAATGCACCTTGGGTTTCGATCTCCACCTGGCGGCCATCCTGGCGAAAGCTCCAGGGCGGCCGGCGGCCACTGCTGGGCATTTCGAACTGGATGCACTCGTGCTGCAGCAAATCGTGCGGTGTCTGCGGCGTGCCGGCGCGGGCCAGGTAACCCGGTGTGGCCACCACCACCAGTTCGGCATCTTCCAGGCGACGCGCCACCAGGCGTGAATCCGCCGGCTCGCGGCCACGAATGGCAAGGTCGAACGGTTCCTCGGCAAAGTCGACGTTGCGGTTGCTGACATGCACATCCACCTGCACCTGCGGGTAGCGCTGAGCAAACCGCGGCAGCAACGGCAATAGCCGATGGTGGGCATAGGGTGTAGGGGCACTGATACGTAGGCGACCGCTCGGTTCGAGCTGCCCGCCTGTGACCTGGCGCTCGGCCTCGACCAGTTGCCCCAGCGCCTGCCGGCATTGCTGGTAATAGGCCTGGCCGGCCGCGGACAGGCGCATCTGCCGCGTGGTCCGTACAAACAGGCGCACGCCCAAACGCTGTTCCAGGCGAGCCACGCTGCGGCTGACCGCCGCCGGGGTAACGCCAGCGTCCGTGGCCGCAGCCGTGAAGCTGCCGCTGTCGGCGGCCAGGCAGAACAGCTCCAGGCTACCCAATTGCAAGTCATCGAAATGGCGGGTCATGGTGGCTCGATTGATTACATGATGTATCGATTGAAATACGCTGCGGCACATTTTTCAAGTGCTGATAGGCGCCTACAGTGGCTCCACACCGAGCCCATGGCTCACTTCACTGGAGATCACACATGCACACGCCCCGCACAGTCATCATCACCGGAGCCTCCAGCGGCCTGGGTTTCGCCTTGGCCGAGGCGTTCCTCGAACGCGGCGACAACGTCGTCGGCAATGCCCGCAGCCAGGCCCGTCTGGAGCAAGCCGCAGCCCGCCTGGGCAACCCATCGCGCTTTCTCGGCGTGGCCGGTGACATCGCCGAGCCGGGCACTGCGCAGCGGCTGTTCGCTGGCGCTGTGCAAGCGTTTGGCAGCGTCGACATCCTCATCAACAACGCCGGCATCTTCATTGCCAAGCCGTTTGCCGAATACACCGAAGCGGACGTCGACGCCCTGGTCGGCACCAACCTCAAGGGCTTCTTCTACCCGGCCCAGGAAGCGGCGCGGATCATGACCCGGCAAGGGCATGGGCAGATCATCGCCATTACCGCCTCCATCGCCTTGCAACCCGACACCCGCGTGCCGGCCCTGCTGCCGGTACTGGTCAAGGGCGGCCTGAACCAGGCGGTGAAAGGCCTGGCGCTGGAGCTGGCGGCCAGCGGCGTACAGGTGAATGCCGTGGCGCCGGGGATCATCGATACGCCGCTGCACGGCGGCACTGTTCAGGGGCTGGGCGCGCTGTCGCCCAGTGGCCGCACCGGCACGCCCCAGGATGTGGTGGACGCGGTGCTGTACCTGGCCGACTCACACTTCGTCAGCGGCGTCATTCTACCGGTGGATGGCGGTAGCACCGCTGGCACTTGGCATTGACCAGAGGAGCAAGCAGCCATGCCTTATGTGCATATTCGCGTGACCGATGAAGGGGTGAGCGCTGAGCAAAAGCGCCAATTGATCGAACAGACCACGCACATGTTGCAGCAGGTGCTGGGCAAGCCGCCGGCCAGTACCTTTGTGGTGATCGAGGAAGTGCCCACCGACAACTGGGGTGTAGGTGGGGAGACGGTGACCGCAGTGCGGGCGCGAGCGCGGGGTTAACCCAAAGGGGGCTGCTTTGCGGCCCACTTGGCGCTCACTGGCGCAACCGTTCCAGCGCCTGCAACACATACCCCGTGGCCCGTTCCACCGGCCCTTCCCGGCAGGCAATGCCCAACTCTCGCCACAACCCCGGCCGCAACGGCCGGCGGGCAATGCGCCGGTCCAGCTCGGCCGCCTCCCCTTCTTGCGGCAGCAACGTCGCCCCGTACCCAGCCCCAACCAGGCTCTTGATGGCATCGTTGAAGTTCAGCTCGATCCGTGGTTCAGGGTACAACCCTGCCGCCGCGAACCACTCCCCGGTCACCCGCGACAGCTGGGTGCTGCTGTCGTTGAGAATCAACGCACGCTGCGCCAACCAGGTGGGTGTAACGCTGGCCGGTGGCTGCCAGTCGGCCGGCACGTAGGCGAGGATCGGGTCGCGCCGCCAGGGAGTAACCTCAAGCCCCTTGCCAGCCAGTTGCGGCAACGCCACCAGGCCAATATCCAGCGTGCCTTCGCGCAGGCGTGCCAACGAAGCCTGGGACGTCAGCACCTGCACCTGTACATCGATCCCAGGGTGCACGGTACCCAGGTGCTCCAGCGCCTGCGGCAGCAGATGGGCGATAGCACCGGTTGAAGCGCCCAGGCGCACGCGCCCGGTCAGGCCTGCGACCTGCCGGCGCACTTCGTCCAGCGCCAGGTCGGCGTCGGCCAGCAAACGGCGGGCGCGGGCCAACAGGGTTTCGCCGATGGCCGTGGGCCGCACTTGGCCGCGGGTGCGGGTGAGCAACGGGGCGCCGATACGCGCCTCCAGTTCGGCCACGTGCAGGCTGATGGTAGGCGGCGCCAGGTTGAGCTGACGGGCGGCTTCGGCAAAAGAGCCTAGGTCGCTGATAACCACCAAGGTACGCAGGCGGTCGAGGCTGATTTCGCGCATGTCAGTGCCGTTCTTCAGTAAACCTGAACATAACCGTCATGATATTCAAATTTCCATTATCAATACCACCGGCGAGCATAGGCCATCACTCCCCGACCGGACCCCAACCATGCACACCCCTGTTGTTTTCATTGACGGTGACCAAGGCACCACCGGCCTGCAGATCCATGCCCGCCTGCAAGGCCGCAGCGACTTGCGCCTGCTGACCCTGCCCGAAGCCGAGCGGAAAAACCCGCAACGCCGCCGCGAGGCAATCAACAGCGCCGACATCGCCCTGCTGTGCCTGCCCGATGACGCCGCCCGCGAGGCCGTGGCCGCGATTCACAACCCGCAGGTACGGGTGATCGACGCCAGCTCCGCGCACCGCACTACCCCAGGCTGGGTCTATGGCCTGGCGGAGCTTGACCCACAGCAACCTGAGCGCATTGCGCACAGCAAGCGCGTCAGCAACCCCGGCTGCTACCCCACCGGCGCCATTGCCCTGCTGCGCCCACTGGTCAAGGCCGGCTTGTTGCCAGCGGACTACCCGCTGAACATCCACGCCATCTCGGGCTATTCCGGTGGTGGCCGCGCTGCGGTCGAACGCCATGAACAGCCCGCGGCTGGAAAAGCCCCAGCCCTGCAGCTGTATGGCCTGGAACTGGCGCACAAGCACGTGCCAGAGATTCAGCAGCACGCCGGGCTATCGGCACGGCCGATGTTCATGCCCGGCTATGGCGCCTACCGCCAGGGCATCGTGCTGAGCATCCCGCTGCAGTTGCGGCTGTTGCCCGGCCAGGTCAGCGTCGAACAGCTGCAGGCCTGCCTGGCCGAGCATTACCAAGGCGCCCGCCACGTCCAGCTGATGCCCCTGCATCAACACGGCGCAGCGCCGGCCCTGGACCCCGAGGCGCTAAACGACAGCAACGACCTGCGCCTGGCGCTGTACGCCAACCCGGAGCATGGCCAGGTGGTGCTGACCGCAGTGTTCGACAACCTTGGCAAAGGCGCCTCTGGCGCGGCGGTGCAAAACCTCGACCTGATGCTTGGTGCATTACAGGTGCAAGGCTGAACGGCAAAACCGGTTAGACTGTACAGCCCGCGCCTGCACGGCGCGGGCCATCCATTTACCTGCCGGAGCCCGCCCCCCCGATGTTCATCCTGAGCCGCCTCGACAGCGTGCCGCCCGAATCCTTCCAAAACCAGATCCGCGAACTGGTCATTCACCACGTCGGCGACCTGAGCAGCGTCGCCATCAGCGCCGACAACCCGCTATACCCGCTGTACCAGTACGGCGTCGGCATGGAAGTGCACCAGTACCTGCAAGCGCTGGACGGCAGCCGTGGCCTAGCTGTGGCACTGACCTTGGCGCTGGATGCCGAGGCCCCCGACCAGTTGCTGGGTTTCGCCCTGTCGCTGCCAGCCGAGGACGATGCGCAGGCGTGTGCCCTGGCGTTCCTGGCCGTGCGCGCCAGCCATCGCCGCCAGGGCATCGCCCGGGCCCTGCTACGCGACCTGCAGGCACGCCATGCCTGCGTCGAGCTGAATGCCTTTGCCAGCCAGGTGCCGTGGTTTGAAGCGATGGGCATGCAGGTGGTGGCGGCCAATGGGCCGCAGGTGTTGATGAGCAGCACTGGGCAAGCCAGCGGCGCGTTGATTGGCAGGTTGGACATTGCGCCGATCTACCAGACGGCGGAGGTGATGCAGATTCACACCTACCTGCTCAACCAGCAGGGTGAGGATGCGATGATCGAAGCGGAACAGCTGCGTGATGAGCGGCTGGACGAGCTGACCGCCCAGGCTCGGGAATGTGTGCGGCAGCGCAAGACCGTGCATTGAGCCGCCGGCCTATCGCCGGCAAGCCAGCCGCCACAGGGCTATCACCGGGCCCGAGGGCGGTGGAAGACCTGTGGGGGGCTGGCTTGCCGGCGATGAGGCCCCACTGGCCTGTCAGCCATGCACCCAGCGCCGATGCAGCCCACGCGCCAAGGCATCCAGCACAAACCCCAGCACCCCGATCAGCAACACCATCGCCATCAGCTCGGAATACGCCAGCCGGTCGCGGGTATCGAGAATGAAATAGCCCAGCCCCGCACTCACCCCAAGCATTTCGCACGGCACCAGCACGATCCACAAAATGCCGATGGCCAGGCGCACGCCGGTCAGCACGTGGCCGATCACCCCCGGCACGATCACCTTGCACAAGGTCTCCCAGCGCGTGGCACTCAAACTGCGGCTCAACTGCAACCACCGCGGGTCCAACTGCCTGACCCCGGCCGCAGTGTTCAACAAAATGGGCCACAACGCAGCAAACGCCAACAGGAAGTAAATCGGCTGGTCACCCACGCCCATCAGCATCACCACCACTGGCATCCACGACAGCGGCGAGATCATGCGCAGGAACTGAAACGCTGGTGTGGTCGCTGCTTCCAGGTGCCGGTAGCTGCCCACCAACAAGCCCAGCGGCACGCCAAAAAGTAGCGCCAGCAGCAGCCCGACCAGGATGCGTGTGAGGCTGACCCAGATGTGCCCATAGACCTCAGCCTGCCCCAGCAACTCGACCAGGCTGGCCAAGGTCGCCGCCGGCGAAAAGCGCGCCGACAGGCCATCGGCCTGGCCGAACACGGCCACACCCGCCCACCACAACAGCAACAAACCCAGCAACCCGGCCAGGCCAAGCCCGGCATGTACGACATGCGTGCGCATCAGACCGCAAACTCCTCGCTACGCTCGAAGGTGTCGGCGATGCCGAACACCGACGGCCCGCCAACGGCGGCGATGGCGTTGCGCACGAAGCGGTCGTCGACCAGGTCGCGAGCAGTCTGAACGGGGTCCAGGCCAGCAAGGAACCCGTTGTCACCCTCGATCAGGGTGGTTTTCAGGCGCTTGACCAGCTCTTCGGTGTAGCTGGGGGATGGGTAAGGCTGGAAGTCGATGCGCTTTTCGTCCCACTGCTGGTGACGAATGGCGCCACTGGCAATGTAGCCGGCACGGTCCTCGGCCGCCGGGGCCAGCACCTTGGCCAACACCGCCGGCTCGTGCGGGGTGTACTTGTTGGGGCCGGCCTTGGACAACAGCGCAGCGGCTTCGGCGCGATGGTCGCGGGTCCAGTGCTGGGCCTTGACGATGGCGTTGACCACCTTCTGCGACCAATCCGGGCGGTTGTTCAGGTCATGCTCATGCATGAACACCACGCAGCAGGCATGGTTGCGCCACACATCGCCAGTGAAGCGCTGCACGCGGCCAACCTTGAGGTTCTCGGCCAGGGCGTTGAACGGCTCGGCGACGATGTAACCGGCGATGCGCTTGCTGGCCAGCGCCGGCGGCATGTCGGACGGCGGCAGTACCAGCAGATTGACTTCGTTGGCAGCCAGTGACGCATTGATTGGCTTCGATACCGGGGTCAGGCCGTTGTCGTTGAGCATCTGCTGCAGCACCACGTTGTGGATCGAATACCAGAACGGAATGGCCACAGTCTTGCCGCCCAGTTGCTGCAGGTCGCTGATGTCCGGGGCCACGGTCAGGCCCGAACCGCCCACGTGGTTCCAGGCTACGACCTTGGCCGGCACCTTGCTGCCATAGCGTGCCCACACGGTCATCGGCGACAGCAGGTGGATGACATTGACCTGGCCAGAGATGAACGCCTCGATCACCTGCGCCCAACTGCGCAGCAACACCGGGCGCTCGGCCTTGATGCCTTCGGCCTCGAACAGGCCGTTGTTGTGCGCCACCAGCAGCGGCGTGGCATCGGTAATCGGCAGGTAGCCGATACGCACCGGCGCATCCGGCTCGGCGGCGGCACGCGCCTGCAGGCTCGACAGCAACGGCAGGGCACCGGCGGCCGTGAGCATGGCACCGAGTTTGAGGAAATCGCGACGCGAAGAAGCGCTACAGCAGTCATCCATGCACATGGACAGCCTCCGAGGGCAACGGGGTGGGGGTAGGTTCGACTGTGCGGCTTGCCCGCCGAAGGGTTTTGAGGATTTCGATGCGCAAGGCGCCCAGCTCTTCGACCCGCTGCGCCCGCGGTTGCGGCAGGTCGATATGCCACTGGCCGAGGATGTGCGCTGGGTGGTTGCCCAGTAGCAGCACCCGGTCGGACAACAGCAGGGCTTCGTCGATATCGTGGGTAATCAGCACCGCCGCCGTGTTGTGGGTGGCAATCAGTTGTAGCAGCAGTTGCTGCATGTCGGCGCGGGTGACTTCATCCAGCGCGCCGAACGGCTCATCGAGCAGCAGCACTTCGGGCTGGCGCGCCAGGCAGCGCGCCAGTGCAGTGCGCTGGGCCATGCCGCCCGACAATTGCGCCGGGTACTGGCCGCGGGCATGGGCCAGGCCCACGGCAGCAATCGCCTGGTCGACGCGGGCACGCCGCTCGGCAGTGGCCAATTTGGGCTGGCGAGCGAAATCCAGGCCGAAGGCGACATTTTTTTCCAGGCTCAGCCAGGGCAACAGGCTTGGGTCCTGAAAAGCCACCGCCAGCCGAGGGTGCGGCCCTTGCAGCGGCTGGCCGTGCAGGGTCACGCTACCGCCACGGGGCTGTTGCAGGCCAGCCAGCACCCGCAGCAGGCTGGATTTGCCCACCCCGCTGGGGCCAAGGATGGTGACCACCTCGCCCCGTGCCAGTTGCAGGTCGAACTGCGCCAGCACCGCCTGCCAGCCACCTTGGCGCGGGTAGCCCAGGCTGATATCGCGGGCCTCGAGCAGTATTGGGCTCATGCAGCGCCCGCCTGGCGTTGCAGCTCGGCGCGCAGTTGCACCAAACTGGGCGTGACGATTGGCACGAAGGCTGATTCGCGCCAGCGGCGGGCGAAGCCTTCACCGTATTCACTGAGGTAGGCCTTGCCACCACTGGCCTGCAACTCCAGCTGCACCGCGTCGGCAGCGCATTCGGCCAGGGTAATGCGCAGTTTGAACAACGCCGCCGGTTGCTGCAGGAATCGGCCATCGAGCAGGCCCTGCTTAAGCTCGCTCACGGTGTTTTCCAAGCGCTCACTTAGCACCCGCCGCGCTTCGTCGAGGAACGCGTCGCGGCCGTGCAGGTGCCCCTGCACTTCCTCCAGCGCCCGCCGTGCCAGGCCGATGGCCATGCCGCACTGCAGCGCCAGGAAGGCCGGGCGAACCCGGGGCAGGAACTCGCGGGCATTTTCATGCAGCAGCCAACCTCGCTGCAGTTGTACCTGGTGGAAGGCCAGTGCTGCCGTGTTGCTCGACTGCAGGCCCATCAATTGCAGGTCTTCGGACCGCGCCAGGCCCGGTACGTCAGAAGGAATGGCCAGCACGAACGGCGCGCCACCCGCCTCGTCGTCGATGGCCGCCGCCACCACGAAGCCGCTTTTACGCAGGTTGGTCACCCAGTGCAGGCGCCCTTCCAACTGCCAGCCATCGGCTGCCGGGCGGCCACGCACTTGCAGCGCTTCGATGCCAGACAGGAACTTCATGGCGTTGGACAGCCCAGTGGCGCCGGCCAGTTCGCCGCTCAGCAGACGCGGTAGCAAGCGCTCGCGCAGGGGCTGGTTGGGGCTGTGCAGCAGGTATTCGATGAAAGCGCGCTGGCCCCAGCAGACAAAGGCCGCTGCCAGCGAGCGGCTGGCAATGGCGGCGATGGCCTCGACCGCGTCGGTCACCTGCCCGCCCGTGCCGCCCTGGGCCGGGTCGACACCCATGCGCAGCAGCTGTGATTCGGCGATCTGCGCCAGAACCTGCTGCGGCTCGCACTGGCCCCGATCGATAGCTTCGGCATTGGCATCCAGCCAGTGTCGAAATGCGCAATCTTGCATGGTCTTGCTCCTTTGAAAACGCCAGGGCCGCCTGGCGGCCCATTCGCGGCACAGGGCCGCTCCGACAACGATCGCGGTAGGGTCGAGATCACCCGCGCATCATGCAGAAGGCTGCCAACGGTACTTGCCCAGCTCGTCATTGAGCGGCGTCTGGGCGAACACATTAGCAAAGTTGCACAGGGTGGCGAGGCTCACGCCCAAAATCACCTCCAGTGCGTTGCCTTCACTGAAGCCGGCCGCGCGGAAGGCCTGATAAGTGGCCTCGCTGACGTTGCCGCGGGTGGCGATTACTTCACGGGCGAACGCGGCCAGGGTTTCGTAACGGGCATCGGGCAGTTCGCCGCGGGCACGCAGGGCATCGACCACCTCTTGCGGCAGCTTGGCCTTGTTCAGGGCCACGGCGGTGTGGCCGGCCACGCAAAAGTCACAGCCATGCTGGGTGGCGGCAATCAGTTGCACCACTTCGCGCTCGGCCAGGCTTAGCTCGGCTTTGCCATTGAGCGCCGACACGGTTACATAGGTTTCCAGCGCAGCCGGGGCATTGGCCAGCACCCCTAACAGGTTGGGGATGAAGCCGGAATTTTTCTGCGCGTTTTCGAGGAACGGACGGGCCGCTTCCGGGGCGCTCTGCAGCGTGTGTAAAGTAATACGCGACGACATGCGGTGGTCTCCTTTGATGGGTGTCACTACAGTCTGTTGGTTATAAGAACTACCCTCCATATTCATCAGTCGCCTTTCCTTGCTTTTGAGTGTTTGCATTAGATGATTTCGTCCAGCCACCTTGTCGATTGGTTATTAGAGGGCCTGGAGCTCGACGCCAGCCTGTTTCACGTGGGCCGCTACTGCGGCGGCTGGCATGCCAGCACCCAGGGCATGGGCCGGGCCAGCTTCCACCTGGTGGTGCAAGGGCATTGCTGGCTGCACATCGACGGCCAGCCCGAAGCGGTGCGCCTGGAGGCCGGCGATGCAGTGTTCTTGCTCCGCGACCTTGGCTATCGCCTGGCCAGCGACCAGGACACCGCCAGCGCCTGTGCCCAGCCGCGCCAGCCCATGCAGGCACTGGACGCCACAGCAGTCGATGGCGTGGGGCTGGTGTGTGGTTTTTTCCACTTCAAGCCGGGCTTGTCGACGCTGATCGTCGAAGGCTTGGCCGACTGGATAGTGCTGCGCGCCGATGAACCGGCCGGGCATGCCGCGCGGGCGTTGTTCGAACTGATCCTGGAAGAATGCCAGCGCACCGCCGGGCCGTCGCAGGCATTGCTGGAACGGTTGACGCACCTGTTGTTCCTGTATGTGCTGCGCCAGCAGGTCCATGCCGGGCAATCGCTGGGTGGGTTGGTCGCCCTCGCCCGCCAGCCGGCGTTTGTTGGGCTGCTGGGGCTGTTGATCGAGCAACCGGGGCAAGCCTGGACACTGGAAAGCATGGCCGCCTGCACCGGCTTGTCGCGCTCGGCGTTTTTCAAACGCTTCAATGAACTGGCCGGGCAGTCGCCGGGGCAAGTGCTGCTGGCGTTGCGCATGCGCCATGCCAGCCAGCTGTTACGGGCGGGGCATACCGTGGAGCAGGTAGGCGCACAGGTGGGGTATCAGTCGGTGGCGGCGTTTACCCGGGCGTTTGCCAAGGCGGTGGGGGTGCAACCCGGCGCGTATCGGCGCCAACATGAAGGGCGTTGACCTGCACCGGCCCCTTCGCGGGTGCAGGTAGCAGGCTCAGACCTCGCTGACCGGAATGTCCCCAGCCCCTTTACCTTCGCGCCGCTCGCCCATCCAGGCATTGACCTTCTGCCCAAACTCGGCCGGCGCCTTGCGCCCGAAGCGCCGCGCCAGATCCAGGATGGTCTGCTGCGCCAGGGCCTCCTCCATGCGCTTCTGCGCCCCCAGCATCACCGCATGGATCGCGCAGGTGCCTTCGGTCGCCCAGCCCGGCGCCGAACCTTCGAACAGGCTGCAGCGTTCACGCACTTCGCGGCAGTCGAAGATCTTCTTCGGCCCGTCGATGGCATTGACGATATCCAGCACGGTGATTTCATCCGACGGCCGCGCTAGGCGGAAGCCACCGCGTACGCCCTCCGTGGCGGCCACCAGCCCAGCACGGGCCAACTTGGTGAAGACCTTGGCCAGGTATTCCTGAGGCACGCCCTGCAACTCGGCCAGGTCGCGCACGCTGGACTCGCGGGAGTCACCACGCTCGTCCACCAGGAACAGCAGGCAATGGATGCCGTATTCGACGCCAGCACTGTAGAGCGACATATCTATCTCCGACCAATCTTGTCGCAAATAATACGCTGACCGCCAGCGTGCAGCAAAGCACAAAGCTGCCGTCGGTCAGCGTGTTTTTTCTCTTAAGACCAATAAATACAGCGCCAAAGACCCGTTCTCGACGAAATGAAGCACGGGCCCGCCGAAAAAAAGACTTGCCGGACACAACTACGACCAATAGAGTCGTAGTTATTCGAGCGGCACCCCACTTGCCCTCGAAGGCCCCCTTTGAACCTTGCGGAGCACTTTCATGCAATCGAACATTCTGATCATTGGTGCCGGCTTTGCCGGTGTCTGGAGCGCCCTGAGCGCCGCACGCCTGCTCGACCAGGCCCAGCGCGCCGACATCAGCATCAGCGTCCTCGCCCCCCAGCCTGAACTGCGCATCCGCCCGCGCTTCTATGAGGCCGACGTACACGGCATGAAGGCCCCGCTGGGCGAGCTGTTCGCAGCCGTTGGTATTCACTTCATCCCCGGCAACGCCGAGAGCATCGATACCGAAGGCCGCAGCGTCAGCTACACCGACGCCCACGGGCACCCTCAACAGATTGTCTACCAACGCCTGATCCTCGCCGCCGGCAGCCAGGTCGCACGCCCGGCAGTGCCTGGCCTGGCTCAATACGCATTCGATGTCGACCAGATGGAGTCGGCCATGCGCCTGGAGCAACACTTGGTCGGCCTGGCCGCCCTGCCCGCTTCGCCAGCGCGTGACACTGTGGTGGTGTGTGGCGGCGGTTTTACCGGGATCGAGACCGCTACCGAAATGCCGGCGCGGCTGCGTGCCATTCTCGGCGCAGACAGCGCGGTACGGGTGCTGGTGGTTGACCGCGGGGCCAGCGTGGGCGCGGCGCTGGGTGCGGGCATCACGCCTTCGATTGTGGCAGCGTGCGAACAGGCCGGTGTGCAATGGCTGCTCGGTACCTCGGTGGTCGCGGTCGATGCCGCTGGGGTCACCCTGGACAACGGCGAGCATATCGCCAGCAACACCGTGATCTGGACCGCCGGCGTCAAGGCCAGCCCGTTAACTGCCCAGGTTGCCGGTGAGCGCGACAACTTCGGCCGGTTGAAAGTAGACGGCCACCTGAAAGTGCTGGGCCAGGAACACGTATACGCCACCGGTGATACCGCCTGGGCCGCGGTTGACGATGTGGGTAACCACGCCCTGATGACCTGCCAGCACGCCATTCCCATGGGTCGCCATTCGGGCAACAACGCCGCAGCCGATTTGCTCGGTCTACAGCCGGTGGTGTACCGCCAGCCCAAGTACGTCACCTGCCTGGACTTGGGTGACTGGGGCGCGGCCTTCAGCGAGGGCTGGGAGCGCGAACTGAAGCTGCATGGCCAGGAGGGCAAAGACCTCAAGCGCCAGATCAACACGGTGTGGATCTACCCACCAGCGGCTGACCGCACCCAGGCCCTGGCCGCCGCCGACCCGCAGATCGCGATCGCCTGACGCATGGGCCTGCGTAATTCAGTTAAAGGCTGATCTGCAATTGCCGGGGCTGCTAGTACCTATCTCATTTTGAATCAGCAAGGCCCTTGTAGGAGCGGGCTTGCCCGCGAATAGCGGCGCAGCCGGTGCCAGGCCGCGCGTTGGATTGTTCGCGGGCGCGCCCGCTCCCAGGGGGTACCTGGCGCCCCAATCAGTCGTTGACAGTCACAACCCGCCCCGCCTTCTCGGCAGCCTTGCCGCGCGTCGCCAGGCAGTAATACAGCGGCACCGTCACCAGCAAGCCGAACAGCCACGACAAGTCGGCCCCTTCGACGATGTTGGAGTACGGCCCCACGTACAGCGACGTATTGGCGAACGGCAGCTGCACCAGGATGCCGCAGGCATAGGCAATGATCGCGTGGTGGTTGAAGCGGCCATAGATGCCGCCATCAGCACTGAAGATCGAGGCAATGTCGTACTGGCCCTTCTTGATCAGGTAGAAGTCGATCAGGTTGATCGAAGCCCACGGCACCAGCACCAGCAGCAGTGCCAGGATCAGGCCGATGAACTGGCCGATGAAATCCGCCGAAGCATTCAGCGCCACCAGGCCGCAACCCAGCAGAATCACCGACGCCAACACCACCCGCACCTTGATGCTCGGTGTCCACGCGGCGACGAACGTTTGGATCGCGGTGACGATCGACAGCACCGCGCCATACAGGTTGAGGGCGTTGTGGCTAATGATGTTGAGCAGGAACAGCACCATCAGGATCGGGCCCAGCCAGCCGGTGGCCTGCTTGACCGCATCCATTGCATCGGTGCCTTCCGGCACGCACAGCACTGCCACTGCCCCGAAGCTGAAGCACAGGATGGTACCCACGGTGGCGCCGAAGTAGGTGGCCCAGAACGGCTTGGCAATGCCCACTTCACGTGGCAGGTAGCGCGAATAGTCGGAGGTGTACGGCGAGAAGCTGATCTGCCAGATGATGCCCAACGACACCGTGGCAATGAAGCCCGACAGGTTGAACGCGCCCCGGCTGAAGAAGTCGGCTGGCAGTGGCTGGACGAACATCATGATGAAACCAGCCAGCAGCGCGGAGCCCATCACCCAGGTCCCGATACGGTTGAGGATGTGGATGAAACGGTAGCCGATCACCCCGATGGCGGTGGCACTCAGCGCGCCAATAACAATGGCGCCAGGCATCGGCACGCTGGGGGCGATGCCGTGGATGGTCTTGCCCGCCAGCACGATATTGGAAATAAAGAAGCCGACATAGATCAGTGCGGTGAAGAACACGATCAGCAAGGCACCGTAACGGCCAAACTGGCCACGGCTTTGCACCATCTGCGGAATGCCCAGCTGCGGTCCCTGCGCAGAGGCCAGGGCGATGACCACGCCGCCGACCAGATGGCCCAGCACGATGGCGATCAGCCCCCACAACAGGTTCAGGTGAAACACCTGGACCACCATGGCGCCGGTGACGATGGGCAGTGGCGCAATGTTGGTACTGAACCACAGGGTGAACAGGTCGCGCGCCTTCCCATGGCGCTCGGCAGGTGGAACGTAATCGACCGTGTGGTTCTCGACAAACGGGTTTTGCGAAGACGCTTGGGACATAGGTATCAGCTCGAAAGGTCGTTTTTATCGTTGTAAGGAAACCGCATCTAGGCGGCCTCTCAGCTGCGGACCATATTATGGTATTCCAATCTTTTGACAACACTGATCCGTAGGAAAAAATGCCCACTGATCCGCTTGCAAAACCCCTGCGACAAACCGCCTCACCGCACAAGGCCACGGTATACGTGGCCTGCAGCCGTTCATCGTAAAAAACCACGCTTGAAAATTCCGCTTGCAAAATAGGTATTACGGTATACCATCAGACACATCAACGATAAAAACCGCGGACCACCGCAGCCCTTTAGAGGTACAGCAGATGATCGACGCAACCGTCTACAAGAACGTCCTGGGCTCCTTCCCGTCCGGCGTTACCGTCATCACTACCCTGGACGACGACGGCTCGGTCGTCGGCCTGACCGCCAGCGCCTTCTCCTCCTTGTCGATGGACCCGCCGCTGGTGCTGTTCTGCCCCAACTACACCTCCGACTCCTACCCGGTGCTGATCAAGCAGAAGCGCTTCGCCATTCACCTGCTCTCCGGTGAACAGCAAACCGAAGCCTATGCGTTTGCCAAGAAGGGCAAGGACAAGGCCAGCGGCATCGAGTGGTCGCTGAGCGAACTGGGCAACCCGATCCTGGCCGGCGCCACTGCAGTCATCGAGTGCGAACTGTGGCGCGAATATGAAGGTGGCGACCACGCCATCATGGTCGGCAAGGTGCACAACCTGATCGTCCCCGAGCAAGCGCCACGGCCGATGATCTACTGCCGCGGCAAGATGGCCAGCCTGCCAGCCTTTGCCTGAAGCCTATTCTGAATCGAGACCACTGGCGCCCGCCCTGCCAGGCGACAGACACTTTCAAGCGTTGAGGAAAGCCCCATGAAATTTTCGTTGTTCGTACACATGGAACGTTGGGATGAACAGGTCAGCCACCGCCAGCTGTTCGAAGACCTGACCGAACTGACCCTGATGGCCGAGAACGGCGGTTTCAGCACCGTGTGGATCGGCGAACACCACGCCATGGAATACACCATTTCGCCAAGCCCGATGCCGCTGCTGGCCTACCTGGCCGCACGCACCGAGAAGATCCGCCTGGGCGCCGGCACCATCATTGCGCCGTTCTGGAACCCGATCCGCGTCGCCGGCGAATGCGCCCTGCTTGACGTGATCAGCAACGGCCGCATGGAAGTGGGCCTGGCCCGTGGCGCCTACCAGTTCGAATTCGACCGCATGGCCAATGGCATGCCCGCCACCGACGGCGGTAAAGCGCTGCGTGAAATGGTGCCGGTGGTCCGCAAGCTGTGGGAAGGCGACTACGCCCACGACGGCGAAGTCTACAAGTTCCCAACCTCCACCAGCGTACCGAAGCCATTCAACGCCACCCCCCCGATGTGGATCGCCGCCCGCGACCCCGACTCGCACAACTTCGCCGTGGCCAACGGCTGCAACGTCATGGTCACCCCGCTGATGAAGGGTGACGAAGAAGTGCTGGACTTGAAAAACAAGTTCCAGGCCGCCCTGGACAACAACCCAGAGGTGCCACGCCCACAACTGATGGTGCTGCGCCACACCCACGTGCACAGCCCGGCCGAGCCGGAAGGCTGGAAGGTCGGCGCCCAGGCCATCTCGCGCTTCTACCGCACCTTCGATGCCTGGTTCGGCAACAAGACCGTCCCGGTCAATGGCTTCCTTGAGCCAAGCCCTGAATCGAAATTTGCCGAAGTGCCGGCGTTCCAGCTGGAGAACATCCGCAAGAACACCATGATCGGCACCCCGGAAGAGATCATTGCGCGCATCAAGTACTACCAAGAGCTCGGTGT
Source organism: Pseudomonas sp. Leaf58 (assembly GCF_003627215.1). Classification (NCBI taxonomy): domain Bacteria; kingdom Pseudomonadati; phylum Pseudomonadota; class Gammaproteobacteria; order Pseudomonadales; family Pseudomonadaceae; genus Pseudomonas; species Pseudomonas sp. Leaf58. The sequence continues at coordinate 2,275,577 of NZ_CP032677.1, read as the reverse complement.
CGACGAGTTCAGCTTCTGGTGCGACAACAGCCTGCCCCATGCCGAGAAGAAGAAGTCGCTCGAGCTGTTCATCAAGGACGTGGTGCCGGCGTTCGCCTGAATTCCCATTGCCTGAAACATTGCGGGACGCAGCCCGCTCAGGTGGGCCCCTGTGGCCTGCGTGAGCGGGTTTTTTTTGAGATTCAGTGACAGCCTGTACCGGCCTCTTCGCGGGTTCACCCGCGAAGAGGCCGGTACAGACAACGACAAAAACCCCGGTACAACGCACCTTTCGTCCCCTCGCAAGAGAAATTTCCAGCCCCCTCTTGCACAACAAATATTATGGTATACCATCAGACAACAAGAGCTGATAACCCTCACCAGGAGCCACCCATGAGTTTCGAAATCCGCAAGATCGTCACCTACTCCGAAGAGACCCGCATCGAAGGCGGCAAGGCCACCGACAAGCCGGTGACCATGGTCGGCCTGGCCGTGGTGATCAAGAACCCATGGGCCGGTCGCGGTTTCGTTGAAGATCTGAAGCCGGAAATCCGCGCCAACTGCTCAGCGCTGGGTGCACTGATGGTCGAGCGCCTGACCGCTGCCATCGGCGGTGCCGACAAAATCGAAGCCTATGGCAAGGCCGCCGTTGTCGGCGCCGACGGCGAAATCGAGCACGCTTCGGCGGTGATCCACACCCTGCGCTTTGGCAACCACTACCGCGAAGCGGTACAGGCCAAGAGCTACCTGAGCTTCACCAACAAGCGCGGCGGCCCGGGCACCTCGATCCAGATCCCAATGATGCAGAAGGACGACGAAGGCCTGCGTTCGCACTACATCACCCTGGAAATGCAGATCGAAGACGCCCCGCGTGCCGATGAAATCGTCGTGGTTTTGGGTGCTGCCGACGGCGGCCGCCTGCATCCGCGCATCGGCAACCGCTACATCGACCTGGAAGAACTGGCTGCCGAAAAAGCCAACGCTCAATAACAACAACCAAGACGGGCCGGGGCGTGGCGTGCTTACCCGCCGCGCCCGACCTTCAAGGAGCGCCCTCCATGATTCAGCCTGTCGCTGAACGCACACCTGCCGGCACCAGCTACCTGTCCGTCGGCCAGGGCCAACCCGTGGTACTGATCCACGGCGTGGGCCTGAACAAAGAGATGTGGGGCGGGCAGATCGTTGGCCTGGCCAATGACTACCGCGTCATCGCCTACGACATGCTCGGCCATGGGCAAAGCCGTGTACCGGCGGCCGACACACCACTGGAAGGCTATGCCGACCAGCTCGCCGAGCTGCTCGACCACCTGCAAATTGCCCAAGCCACCGTGATCGGTTTCTCCATGGGCGGCCTGGTCGCTCGTGCATTCGCCCTCAACTACCCGCAGCGCCTGGCTGCGCTGGTGGTGCTCAACAGCGTGTTCAACCGCACCCCCGAGCAGAGCGCTGGGGTTATCGCCCGTGCCGCCCAGGCTGCCGAGCTGGGCCCCGACGCCAACGTCGACGCCGCGCTCGACCGCTGGTTCAGCCGTGAATACAAGGCTGCCAACCCGGCCCAGGTCGCCGCCATTCGCCAAGTGCTGGCGAGCAACGACCCGCAGGGCTACCACACCACTTATTCGCTGTTCGCCACTCAGGACATGTATCGCGCGGGTGACCTGGGCAGTATCCAGGTACCCACGCTGATCGCCACCGGCGAACTTGACTCGGGCTCCACCCCGGCCATGACCCGTCAGCTTGCGGCCAGCATCCCTGGCGCACGCAGCGTGGTCCTCGCCGAGCAACGGCATATGATGCCGGTGGAAGCGCCGCGCGAAGTCAACAAAATGCTCATCGACTTCCTCAGCCACGCCCGCACCCTCACCGAATCCGCCAAGGGGATTGTTGCATGACCCTCGTTCGTTTCCAGATGTGCATCGACGGCCAATGGCGCGATGCCCAGAGCGGCAAGACTTTCGACAGCCTCAACCCGGCTACCGCCCAGGCCTGGGCACAACTGCCCGACGCCGACGAAGCCGATGTGGAGCTGGCCGTGCAGGCCGCCCAGCGCGCCTTCGACAGCAAAGAGTGGCGCAGCATCACCGCCACCGCGCGCGGCAAGCTGTTGCGTCGCCTGGGTGACCTGATTGCCGAAAACAAGGAACACCTGGCCCAACTGGAAAGCCGTGACAACGGCAAGCTGATCCGCGAAACCCGCGGCCAGGTCGGCTACCTGCCAGAGTTCTTCCATTACACCGCAGGCCTGGCCGACAAGATCGAAGGCGGCACCCTGCCGCTGGACAAGCCCGACCTGTTCGCCTACACCGTGCACGAACCGATTGGCGTGGTGGCCGGGATCATCCCGTGGAACAGCCCGCTGTACCTGACTGCGATCAAGCTGGCCCCGGCCCTGGCCGCCGGCAACACCATCGTGCTGAAGCCGTCCGAACACGCCTCGGCGACGATCCTCGAGCTGGCCCGCCTGGCCCTCGAGGCAGGCTTCCCGGCCGGTGTGGTCAACGTGGTCACCGGCTACGGCCCAAGCACTGGCGCAGCGCTGACCCGCCACCCGCTGGTGCGCAAAATTGCCTTCACCGGCGGCGCCGCCACCGCCCGCCACGTGGTGCGCAGCAGTGCCGAGAACTTCGCCAAGCTGTCGCTGGAGCTGGGCGGCAAGTCGCCGAACATCATCTTCGCCGACGCCGACTTGGACAGCGCCATCAACGGCGCCGTGGCTGGCATTTATGCCGCCTCCGGGCAAAGCTGCGTGGCCGGTTCGCGCCTGCTGGTGCAGGACGAAATTTTCGACGAATTCGTCGAGCGCCTGATCACCCGCGCCAAGCGCATCCGTATCGGCAACCCGCAGGACGACGCCAGCGAGATGGGCCCGATGGCCACCGCGCAACAGCTGGCCGTGGTCGAAGGCCTGGTCGCTGCAGCCAAGGCCGAGGGCGCCAAGCTGCACATGGGCGGCAAGCGTGCCGAGGTTGAAGGTGACGGCTGGTTCTACGAGCCGACCTTGTTCGAGTGCGACAGCAACTCGATGACCATCATGCAGGAAGAGGTATTCGGCCCAGTTGCCGCGGTTATCCGCTTCAAGACCGAGGAAGAGGCCCTGGCCATCGCCAACGACTCGCAGTTTGGCCTGGCTGCCGGCATCTGGACCCGCGACCTGGGCCGTGCCCACCGGCTGGCCCGCGACGTACGTTCGGGGATCATCTGGGTCAACACCTACCGCGCGGTGTCGGCCATGGCGCCGATTGGCGGGTTCAAGAACAGCGGCTACGGCCGTGAGAGCGGCATCGATTCGGTGCTGGCCTATACCGAGCTGAAGACCGTGTGGATCAACCTGTCCACCGCGCCCATGCCCGACCCGTTCGTGATGCGTTAAGAGGAAGCACGAGATGATCGAACCAGGCATCTACAAAGACGTGATGGGCTCCTTCCCGTCCGGCGTCACGGTGGTCACCACCCTGGACGCCGACGGCGGCATCGTCGGTATCACCGCCAGCGCCTTCAGCGCGTTGTCGATCGAGCCAGCGTTGGTGCTGTTCTGCCCCAACTACGCCTCCGACACCTACCCGATCCTGCGGGACAGCAAGCGCTTCGCGATTCACTTGCTGTCCGCCGACCAAACCGCCGAGGCCTACGCCTTCGCCGGCAAGGGCAAGGACAAGGCCAAAGGTGTCGAGTGGCACCTGAGCGAGCTGGGTAACCCGCTGCTGGCCAAGGCCACGGCGATCATCGAGTGCGAGCTGTGGCGCGAATACGACGGCGGTGATCACGCGATCATCGTCGGTGCGGTGCAAAACCTGGTGCTGCCGGCCGAGCCGGTGACGCCGATGGTTTACCACAAAGGCAAGCTGGGCGCCCTGCCGCCCTTGGGTTGACCTTGGGACTGCCGGGGCTGCTTGCCGGCAATGGGCCGCACAGCGGCCCCTGTTTCACCCCTTTTTTAGGGGCCGCGCTAATCGTCTCACCCTCGGTTGCGGCCCCTGTTTTATGCCGGAGTACTGCCCATGAGCAACGAGAAGTACGAAAAAGGCCTGCAGATCCGCACCCAGGTGCTGGGCGAGGACTACGTCAACCGCTCGATCCAGAACGCCGACGACTTCACCAAGCCGTTGCAGGAGCTGGTCACCGAATACTGCTGGGGCCACGTCTGGGGCCGCGAAGGCTTGTCGCTCAAAGAGCGCAGCATGATAAACTTGGCAATGATTTCCGCGCTCAATCGGCCCCACGAGCTCAAGCTGCACATTCGCGGCGCCTTGCGTAATGGCCTGAGCCGTGAACAAATTCGCGAAATTCTGCTCCAGGTCGGCATTTATTGCGGCGTGCCCGCGGCGGTGGACAGTTTCCGCCTGGCCCGCGAAGCGTTCGCTGAAGCCGATGCGGAGTCAACCCGTTAACACCGGGCTGTTCGAACCCACGCAAGGAGCACCCAAGGTTCGTGGTGCTGTTGCGGTTGCGGCCGGGCAGCCTCTTTCAGAGCGCACTTGATGAAACGCCAGCCACTCGACGACAGCTTCAAGGTCAACCGCAACCCCGTTACCCTACGCGAAATCGTGCTCGACAAGCTGCGCGCTGCGATCATGAACTTCCACCTGTTGCCGGGCGACCGCCTGGTCGAGCGCGATCTCTGCGACCGCCTTGGGGTCAGCCGCACCTCGGTGCGCGAAGCCCTGCGCCACCTGGAGTCCGAAGGCCTGGTGGAATTCGCCGACGCCAAAGGCCCACGTGTGGCCATCATCACCCTGGAAGACGCCCGCGACATCTATGAGCTGCGCTGCGTACTCGAAGGCCTGATCGTGCAGCTATTCACCCTCAACGCCAAGGCCAAGGACATCCGCGCCCTGGAACGCGCGCTGGAGGTCAACCGCGAAGCCCTCGAAGAAGGCGAGCTGCAGCAGGTGCTGGACTCGGTACAAGGTTTCTACGATGTGCTGCTGGAAGGTTCCGGCAACCAGGTGGCGGCCCAGCAATTGCGCCAGTTGCAGGCACGTATCAGCTACCTGCGCGCGACCTCGGTCTCGCAGGAAAACCGCCGGGGCGCCAGCAACCGCGAAATGGAAAAGATCGTCGAGGCGATCAAGAGCGGCGACCCACTGGTTGCCCACCAGGCCTCGGTCGATCATGTCCGCGCAGCCGCCAAGGTGGCCCTGGACTACCTGCGCCAGAAGCAGGATGACAACGCCAAGGTGCGCGATATCGTCGAGCCCTTGGCCCTGAAGGAACCTCGTATAGGCCGCTGACCATGCCCAACGCCCCGCGCTACTGCCCACACTGCACCACGGAACTGGCCCGGGGCGTTCCCACCGGCGACACCCACCAACGCCTGCACTGCACCGGCTGCGGCTACATCCATTACATCAACCCGAAAATCATCGCCGGCTGCATCATCGAGCGCGATGGCAAGTACCTGTTGTGCCAGCGCGCCATACCGCCGCGCCCGGGTACTTGGACTTTGCCAGCCGGGTTCATGGAAGCTGGCGAGACCACCGAGCAGGCGGCGCTGCGCGAGGTCTGGGAAGAAAGCGGCGTACGCGGCGAAATCGTCTCACCGTACTCGATCTTCAGCGTGCCGCAGATCAGCGAGGTGTACATCATCTTCCGCGCCATCGCCACCGAGGAAACCGGGCAGTACGGCGCGGAAACGCTGGCCTACAAGTTCTTCGCCCCAGACGAAATCCCCTGGGACGAGATCTATTACCCGGCGATTCGGCAGATTCTGGAGCGCTACATCCTCGAGCGGCAGGCCGGGGTGTATGGCATCTACATGGGCAATGACGATACCGGCAAAGTGCACTTCATTCGCTAGCCTGCTGCAAGCCAGGCGTCAACGGCGCCCTTCAGCCAGCATGCGTACGGCCAAACCGGCCAGTACCGTGCCCATCAGCCAGCGCTGCACTTGCTGCCACAGCGGGCGACCGGCAAGGAACACGGCGATGGACCCGGCCATGATCGCGATCAGTGCATTGACTGAAACGCTGATGGCGATTTGGGTCGAGCCCAGCACCAGCGATTGCAGCAACACGCTGCCATGCCCCGGCTCGATGAACTGCGGCATCAGCGACAGGTACATGACGGCAATCTTGGGGTTGAGCAGGCTGGTGGCGAAGCCCATGGTGAACAGCCGCCGCGGGCTGTCGGCAGGCAAGTCGCGCACCTGGAACGGCGAACGACCACCGGGCCGCAGCGCCTGCCAGGCCAGGTACAACAGGTACAGCGCGCCACCAATGCGCAGCGCGTCATAGGCAAACGGCACCGCCATCACCAGGGCAGTGATACCCAGCGCGGCGCAGAACATGTAGATGACGAAACCCAGGGCTATGCCACCCAGCGAAATCAACCCAGCCTTGCGCCCCTGGCAAATCGAGCGGGAAATCAGGTAGATCATGTTCGGCCCTGGGGTCAGGACCATGCCGAGGCAGATCAAGGCGAAGGTGAGCAGTTGCGTGGTTTCGGGCATGGGGCACATCCTGGTTGTGCGTTGAAGTCGTGCGAGTTTATCCGAAGCTATTGCAACCGGTGAACATCAGTTGAATTGCCCGGCGATCAAGCCAAGGGCCACCGTAATCATCGCCACCCCCGATACCCGCCCAACCAACTTCGCCGCCCCCGGCCGGGTGCTCAGCACCGCTTTGGCGCCATAGCCGACCAGTGAGTAGATCACCAACGAACTGCACAGGTGCACCAACCCCAGCAGCAGAATTTGCAAGGGCACTGGCCAACTCGACTGCGGGTCGGTGAACTGCGGCAACAGGGCCAGGAACAGCAGAAACACCTTCGGGTTCAGGCCACTGACGCAAAAGCCCTTCAACGCCCAGCGCGAACCCGACTCCCCCGCACCGCCCTGCCCGGCCGCCGGCAATGCCGGGCTCAGCAACAGGTTGCCACCCAGCCACAGCAGGTAGCTGCACCCCGCCAGGGTCAGCAGGGTCAGGGCCAGCGGGTGGCCAGCCAGCAGGCTGCCGACACCGGCCGCCACCACCAGGGTGGCAAGAAAATGCCCCGACAACATTCCCGCCACCGCGGGCATCACCCAGCGCCCACGCATGCCGGCCGAAATAGCGTAGGCCCAGTCTGCACCCGGGGTCATCACGAACAGCATCGACACGGCCCAGAACGCCGTCAGAACACTGAGAGCCACTTGAATCTTCCTTTTTCCACTGCGTTGGGATAACGAAAGATTACGGATTACGCCGGAGCATTTTCTTTCGTATATTCCCCCTCATCATTCAATTACTGGAAGATTCTTCTCAATGGACAGGACAGATCGCAAAATCCTTGCTGAACTACAAAAAGACGGTCGGCTGTCGGTGACCGAACTGGCCGACCGCGTCGGGCTTAGCCTGTCACCCTGCCATCGGCGCTTGAAGGCACTGGAGGACAGCGGGGCCATTCTGGGTTACCACGCCCGCTTGGCGCCGAGCGCCCTGGGGCTGAATTTTGCCGCGCTGGTGTTCGTGACCCTGCGCGAAGTCACCCGCCAACCAGTGGCGGACTTTGAAGCAGCGGTGGCCGAGATCCCTCAAATCGTCGAGGCGCAGCGGCTGTTTGGCGACCCCGATTACCTGCTGCATGTGGTGGCCAAGGACTTGCCGGCGTTTCAGAAGCTGTATGACGAGCACCTGACCAGCATTCCCAATGTGAAGCGCTTGAGTTCGACCTTGGTGATGAAAGAGGTGATTCAGGACCGGCTTTTGCCGATGTAGCTGGGTTGCCTGTGCCGGCCTCTTCGCGGGTAAACCCGCTCCTACAAACGCGAGGGCTTGCCTGACCTTGGAGCACCAGCCCGCCTACCTCAAGCCCTCCCGCGCCCTGGAACCCTCGTTGCTATCGTTCCCCGCTTAAGCTTTTGCCAGCCTTAGGTTTTTTAAGGCTTATGGGCACATATTTACTAATTTCTCGTTATCGCCGCGCCCCGCATCATCGCTCCAACAAGAACGCGTCGCCCTTCGCCGGCACGCCCCCGGGCAGTTCCCGCTGCCCTACCTTGCCTTGGAGTCAGTCATGACCAGTGCAGCCAATTCGGCACCCCTCATAGAAAAACACACGATCGGCTATGTACCGCCGGAAGACCGCCATGGAAAGGTAAGGGATTTGTTCACACTGTGGTTCGGCGGCAATATCGCGCCGCTGCCGATCGTCACCGGCGCGCTGGGCGTGCAGTTGTTTCACCTGAACCTGGTATGGGGCATTGTCGCCATTCTGGTCGGCCATTTGGTCGGCGGCGTGCTGATGGCGCTGCACTCGGCCCAGGGCCCGCAAATGGGCATCCCGCAGATGATCCAGAGCCGCGCCCAGTTCGGCACGCTCGGCGCGCTGCTGGTGGTGGTCATTGCCGGGGTCATGTACATCGGCTTCTTCGCGTCCAACATCGTCCTGGCTGGCAAGTCGCTGCACGGTGTGGTCGACGCCGTGCCGGTACCGGTGGGCATCGTCATCGGTGCGCTGGGCTCGGGCATCATCGGCATTATCGGCTACCGCTTCATTCACGTGCTCAACCGCATCGGTACCTGGGTGCTGGGCATCGGCATCGTGGTCGGCTTCGGCTACATCTTCAGCCATGTGCAAAGCGACGACTTCCTCAGCCGCGGCGGCTTCAACCTGGCCGGCTGGCTGGCCACCGTATCGCTGGCGGCGCTGTGGCAGATCGCCTTTGCGCCCTATGTGTCGGACTACTCGCGCTACTTGCCGGCGGATGTGAAGGTCAGCTCGACCTTCTGGACCACCTACCTGGGCTCGGCCTTGGGTTCGAGCCTGTCGTTCATCTTCGGCGCCGTGGCGGTGCTGGCGATCCCGGCCGGCATGGACACCATGGACGCGGTCAAGTTGGCTACCGGCAGCCTTGGCCCGGTCATGTTGGTGTTGTTCCTGCTCAGCGTGATCAGCCACAACGCCCTTAACCTGTACGGTGCGGTGCTGTCGATCATCACCCTGGTGCAAACCTTCGCCCACCGCTGGATCCCCACCGCCAAGAGCCGCGCGGTGCTGTCGCTGGTGGTGCTGACGGCCTGCTGCGTGGTGGCGGTGTTCGCCTCGGCAGACTTCATCGGCCACTTCGTCGACATGGTGCTGGTGTTGCTGGTGGTGCTGGTGCCGTGGACGGCGATCAACCTGATCGACTTCTACGCCATTCACAAAGGTGACTATGACATCCAGTCGATCTTCCAGGTCGATGGCGGCATCTACGGGCGTTACAACCCTCAGGCGCTGATCGCCTATGCCGTGGGTATCGCGGTGCAGATCCCGTTCATGAACACTCCGCTGTACGTAGGGCCGATTGCCGAGCACATCAACGGGGCTGACTTGTCGTGGCTGGTGGGGCTGGCGGTTACCTCGCCGCTGTACGGCTGGCTGGCCAGCCGTGACAGTGCCTATCGCCGTCGGCAGATGACTGCCAAGTTGGCCATGGGGCACTGATTCAGCCTGCACCGGCCCTTCGCGGGTTTGCCCGCGAAGGGCCGGTGCAAGTCAGCCCACCTCTTGCAGGCCAACACACAACTCTAGAAACCGCGCCGCCGCCCGCGACGGCGTTGCCGCATGCGGCACCAGAATGGAAAAGCGCCGCACCAACGCCTGCGGCCCAACCTGCAACCGCTGCAACGCACCATCCTCATGCCGGATCGACATCGCCGAGACAAAACCAATCCCCATCCCGGCCCGCACCGCCTCCTTCACCCCTTCTACACCGGCGATCTCCAGCGCCACGCGCATCGCCACGCCACTGCGCGCAAACGCCCGCTCGACGATCTGCCGCACACCCGAGCCGCTCTCGCGCAACACCAACGGGTAGGCCCCCAACGACGCCAGCGTCTGCCGGCCACTGCCCACCAGTGGGTGCCCACGCGGCACGATGGCAACGATCTCGTCCTCCCGCCACGCCGTCACCGCGGTACCCAACGGCAACTCCTGCCCGGGTGGCCCTTCGACCAGGGCAATGTCAACGCTGCCCAGCGCGGCGACGATTTCTGCCGTGTTGCCATTGGACGTGGTCACCAGCACATCCGGATAACGCGCATGGAAATCGGCAATCAGGTATGGCAATAGGTAGCTGGCCGGCGTGGTACTGGCACCAATGCGCAAGGTGCCGCGCTCCAGCCCGCGCAGGGCCTCGCGCAGCGCGTGGGCCTGGCGAAAGGTTTCACGCAGGCGCTCGGCGTAGGCCAGCAATTGTTCGCCAGCCGCCGTCAGCCGCACGCCACGGCCAGCGCGTTGATAGAGGGGCTCGCCAAAGGCCTCTTGCAGCAGCTTTAGCTGGCCAGACACCGCTGGCTGCGACAAGTGCAGAGCCTGGGCGGCGTGGCTGATGTTGCCGTGCTCGGCGACAGTGGCGAACGTTATCAGTTGTTCCGGGGTCATGAACTAAAAATATCAGCTAAGCGGATACCTGCCATCCTAAATTACGATTTTTTATAAGCTTATAACCCGATTAACGTAGGCCTTGTCGAAACACTTCTCCGGAGGACTCACATGGCCACGGTGCCTTCCAACCCCGCCTTTGTCCCTACCCTCTCAACCCGAGGGCGGCTCAATGGCATCCTGTTCGTCGCGCTGTTTGCACTTGCGGTCACCCAGTTGGCCGCACTCCCCGCCATCGCCAACCTCGGTATCAGCCCGCTGATCGTCGGTATTGTCGCTGGTGCGCTTTACGGTAACGCATTGCGCGACGGCGTCCCGGCGAGCTGGGCGGCGGGGATCAACTTTTCCGCACGCGGCCTGTTGCGCATTGCCGTGGCGTTCTTTGGCCTGCGGGTTAGCCTGCAGGAAATTGCCGAAGTCGGCTGGTCGGGGCTGACCGTGTCGTTGCTGATGGTGGTCAGCACCCTGCTGATCGGCCTGTGGTGTGGCATGAAGCTGTTCAAGCTGGACCGCGATACCGCCCTGCTCACCGCTGCCGGCAGCGCGATCTGTGGCGCTGCCGCCGTGTTGGCGTTTGAATCGGCGTTGCGCAGTGCCCCGCACAAAAGCGCCATGGCGGTCGGTAGCGTGGTGTTGTTCGGCACCCTGTCGATGTTCTTTTACCCGCTGGCGATCAATGCCGGCTGGCTGCACCTGGACACCCTGGGCGCCGGGCTGTTGCTGGGTGGCACCCTTCACGAAGTGGCCCAGGTGGTCGGCGCGGCCAGCAACGTCAGCCCCGAGGCCACGCACATCGCCACTATCGTCAAAATGACCCGGGTAATGCTGCTGGTGCCCGTGCTGCTGGTGGTAGGGCTGTGGATCAGCCGTGCACGCCAGCCAGGCCAGGCCCAAGGCAATGGCCGCATCGCCATGCCCTGGTTCGCCTTCGGCTTCCTCGCGCTGGTGCTGGTGAATTCGCTGCAGGTGTTGCCGGGCAGCGTGACCCAAGCGGTCAACAGCCTGGATACCTTTGCCCTGACCATGGCCATGACTGCGCTGGGGATGGAGACACGCTTCAGCCAGATCCGCCAGGCCGGGCCGCGAGCGCTGGCGACCGGGGCGATTCTGAACCTGTGGCTGGTGTTTGGCGGCCTGGCGATTACCCTCGGGGTGCAGAAGCTGTTGGCATGACTTGAAACCGAGGCGCCTGCTTCGCGGCGCCTCGGTCTGATGACGTTTTTGTTGCCCCCCCTCGTTGCCGCGCGCATTTCTCGGTATGGTGTTGTCAAAGAAGGATGTTTTACCCGCACAGGAAAGACTTAGATGCCTCAACGCCATGTCATCAATGCATCCGTCAGCCCCAAAGGCAGCCTGGAGACGCTGTCACAACGTGAAGTGCAGCAACTGAGTGAAGTCGGTACCGGTAGCCTTTACACCCTGTTCCGCCAGTGCGCCCTGGCCATCCTCAACACCGGCGCCCATGTCGATAATGCCAAGACCATCCTCGAGGCCTACAAGGACTTCGAGGTGCGTATTCACCAACAGGACCGTGGTGTACGCCTGGAGCTGCTGAACGCCCCGGGAGACGCCTTCGTCGATGGCGAAATGATCGCCAGCACCCGTGAAATGCTCTTCAGCGCCCTGCGCGACATCGTCTACACCGAAAGCGAACTGGCCAGCCAGCGCATCGACCTGGAAAGCTCCCAGGGCATCACCGACTATGTCTTCCACCTGCTGCGCAACGCCCGCACCCTGCGCCCAGGCGTGGAGCCGAAGATGGTGGTGTGCTGGGGCGGCCACTCGATCAGCAGTGAGGAATACCAGTACACCAAGAAAGTCGGCCACGAGTTGGGCCTGCGCAAGCTGGACGTGTGCACCGGCTGCGGCCCGGGCGTGATGAAGGGCCCGATGAAGGGCGCGACCATTGCCCATGCCAAGCAGCGCATGCACGGCAGCCGTTACCTGGGCCTGACCGAGCCGGGCATCATCGCTGCCGAGGCGCCCAACCCTATCGTCAACGAACTGGTGATCCTGCCAGACATCGAGAAGCGCCTGGAAGCCTTCGTCCGTGTCGGCCACGGCATTATCATTTTCCCGGGTGGTGCCGGTACGGCCGAGGAGTTCCTCTACCTGCTAGGCATACTCATGCACCCCGACAACCAGGGCCTGCCGTTCCCGGTGGTGCTCACCGGCCCGCGCAGCGCCGAGCCTTACCTGCAACAGTTGCACGCCTTCGTCGGCGCTACCTTGGGTGAAGCGGCGCACCGCTTGTACCAGATCATCATCGACGACCCGGCGGAAGTCGCTCGGCACATGGTCGAAGGGCTCAAGGCAGTCAAGCAGTTCCGCCGCGAGCGCAACGACGCCTTCCACTTCAACTGGCTGCTGAAGATCGAGGAGAGCTTCCAGCGCCCGTTCGACCCAACTCACCAGGCCATGGCCGACCTTGAGCTGCGCCGTGATCTGCCAGCCCACGAACTGGCCGCCAACCTGCGCCGGGCGTTCTCTGGGATTGTCGCGGGCAACGTGAAGGACAAGGGTATCCGCCTGATCGAAGAACACGGGCCGTATCAGATCCGTGGCGACAGCGCCGTGCTGGACCCACTGGGGCGGCTGCTGCAGGCGTTCGTCGACCAGCACCGCATGAAGCTGCCCGGCGGCGCGGCGTATGTACCGTGCTATCAAGTGGTGACCTGATCACTGCGCCTCCGCTAAACCCGGGCATGGATGCCCGTCAAGCGCTGGGCCCCAGGATGGGGCCCGCCGCGCGGCCCTCGCGAACGCACCACATAGCTTTGCTTTATGGCACGCCTAGAAGCACACGCACACTATCAACCAAGGTCAGCCATCGGCCGCTCGACAAAACGAATACTGTCGCGGCCACCCCGTTTGGACTGGTACAACGCCACATCCCCCTGCTCAATCAACGCCGCCAGGCTCGCCGGCGGCTGGTCGAACAGGTTGGCGCCGATGCTCAAGGTAACCGGCTGCGGCGTCGGCGCCATCTTGCCAGCAAACTGCTGAAACTGCTCACGCAACAGCCCGCCCAACTCCATCACCCGCTCGCTGCTCGCCCCACACAGCAAAATGACGAACTCATCCCCCCCCAAGCGCGCCGCTAGCGAGCGCTCGGGCAGTACCGTGCGAATCATCTCGCTTAGGGCAATCAACAAGCGGTCGCCCGCCACATGCCCATGCAGGTCGTTGACCAGTTTGAAGTTGTCGATGTCGATCAACAGCAAAGCCCCAGGTTGCCCCGGGCTCACTTCCTTGAAGAAATGCGCAGCCCGCACCTCCAGCGCACGCCGGTTGTACAGAGCGGTCAGCGGGTCGCGGGCGGCCAACCGGGCAATCCGCTCCTCGCGCCGATAGCGCACGGTGCCGGTCATCGACAAGGCAATCAGCATGATTGCCATCGCACCTTCGACCAACGAAACCTGAATGATCAGCCCCCCAAAGGTGGCCAGGTCAATCAGCGTGCCCGGGGTGATGGCAATGATCGCCTTGGCCACATAGAACAGCCCATGAATCAGCAACACATAGCGCAACTGCACCGCACCCACACTCAGCGACTTGCCATGCGGCCGCAGCAGCCAGCTAGCCTTGAGCGTTAGCGACGCCACCAGCAACGAGTTGACCATCAGCATCACCTTCGACCACTGCGGCCCCACGGGCAACAGCAGCAAGGCAAACCACACCCCCACGATCAGCAGCCAGGTACGCGACAGCCGGCTCTGGGTGAAGCGCAACACCCCCATCAGGAAAAACCAGTGCGCCACCACTAGCAAGCCGTTGGCGAACCAGATACCGATCAGCACCAAGCCGATGCCCCGTAGCAAGGCCAGCGTGGAGCCGACGGTGATGGTGGCAAAACCTGCGCTCCAGAACAGTAGCGATGGTTCGCGAACGCTGCGCCACTCGATCGCCAGGTACAACGCAGCCGCAGCAGCCAGGGCGATAGTGATCGTCAGCATCGTGGATGGATCAAGCGCCATAAACGGATTGGCCTATCTGGTTAACGAGGGAAAAGGCCTGATTGTATGCGCTGGTGATGGCTTTTCAGAGGGGCCACACACACTTGTTTGAAAATCAGCCTGCGCCGCTAGGACATTCCCCCAGGTTCAGGCTCGCCTGGCTCCATCAAACGCACCAACACCCGGTTTTCCACCGGCCGGCTCAGCAGGTAGCCCTGCACTTCATGGCACTGGTCGTCGCTGAGCAAGGCCAGCTGTTCCGCGGTCTCTACCCCCTCGGCAGTAACCGTCATGCCCATCGCATTGCCAAGGTTGATGATCGCCTGCACCACGCTGCGGTCACTGTTACTGGTGCCCAACGACTGCACGAAACGCTTGTCGATCTTGATACTGTCGAACGGATAGGTGCGCAAGTAGCCCAGGGAAGAATAGCCCGTACCAAAGTCATCCATGTTCAGCCGCACCCCCAACTCCTTCAGCGCGTTCATGGTCTGCAGGGCGCCCTCGACATCATTGAGCATGACGTTCTCGGTAATCTCCAGCTCAAGGCGGTGGGCAGGCAGACCGGTGTGGCGCAGTGCTTCTGCCACGTCACGGACCACGTCACTGCGGCTGAACTGCGCCGGAGACATGTTGACCGAGACCATAACCTCCAGCGGCCAGCCACGTGCCAGGGTGCAAGCCTCATGGATCACCCAGTTGCCCAGTTGCACGATCAGGTCAGACTCCTCAGCCAAGGCGATGAAGCGATCTGGCCGCAGCAAGCCAAGCCGCGGATGTTGCCAGCGCACCAGCGCCTCGGCAGAGGCCAACGTCACGCCGTCCACCTTGAAACGCGGTTGAAAATGCAACCGCAGTTCGCCGCGTGGGATGCCTTCGCGCAGCTCACGCTCCAGTTCGCGTTTTTCCAGCAATGCCGTGTTCAACTGTGCCGAGAAGTAGCGCCAGGTATGCTTGCCGGCCTGCTTGGCGCTGTACAGGGCAACATCGGCATAACGGATCAGGTCGCCTGGGGGGCCGGGGTACTCCGCCGACAACACCACCCCAAGGCTGCCGCCAACCTGTACCTTGTGCTGCTCGAAGGTGATCGGGCGCTTGAGCGTTTCGATCAGCCGTGCGCAAAAGCGGTCCACTTCATCATGCTTGCCTGGCCGGCTCAATACGATGACGAACTCGTCACCGCCCAAGCGTGCCACCAAGTCGGTGTCACGGGTCACCTGCCCTAGCCGGTGGGCCACTTCGACCAGCACGGCATCCCCGGCCGGGTGGCCGAGGCTGTCATTGATGGGCTTGAAATTGTCCAGGTCGAGCATCAGCAAGGCCAAGTCCCCATGCCTGGCCTCTTCCAGGTAGCGGAACAACTTGTTGCGGTTGGGCAGGCCGGTGAGCGCGTCGTGTAGCGACAGATGCTGGATATGCGCATGAGCGGCCACTTCATCGGTGATGTCGGTGCAGGTACCGCGGTAACCTTGGCAGGTCTTCTGCGCGATGATAGCCCTGGCGGCGATCCGGCACTCGCGCCGTTGCTCAAGACGATCGTGGTACTGGCAGCGCAGGCTGCCGGTGGCCTCGCTGCCGGCAAGGCCGTGCAGCCAGGTCTCGACCTGGCCGGTTTCGCAGTCGAACAGATCACTGATTGGGCGTTGCAGCCAGCGCTCCAGGGTGTGCCCGGTCAGCTCGGTAAAACGCGGTGAAAGGTAGGTCAGGTGCTGCTGCGCATCTGCTTCCCAGATCCAGTCCGACGCCGCTTCGGCCACTGCCTTGAAGCGCGCCTCACTGGCCTCCAAGGCGAACTTGGAAGCGGCCAGTTCACGGTGGCTGCGGTCAATACCGGCACTGGCACGCAGGGCATAGCGGGCGCAAAGGGCCATGACCATGGCGATAATCAGCCACGCGAATGCCAGGGGCATAAACACGGTGTGAAACAGCTCGGTCCCGGGCTGTTCGATAGGCCAGGTCAGGGCGTACCCAGTCTCCCCCAGCGGCAAATGCCCCTTACCCGTGGGTAGTTGCGACGCGGGTATGACAGCGAAGCCTGGCAGCCCAGCAGCCTGGCCCAGTTGGTTGAGCATGGTTGGGTTCATGACCCGGACAAACACCAGCACCGCACCAGCGGCCGGCAGCGGCTGCGGGACCGAGGGCGGGCGGATGACGGCGGCGGCGAACAGTGCCGGCTGGCCGTTGTACAGCAGGTAACCTGACGCTGCTTGTTGCTGCTGCACCGCCTGCCGCGCCTGCTGCAAAACCTGAGCACTGCTGCCGCTGTGACGGTCGAACCCCTCCTCGCTGAGGCGCCCTTCTAGCATGGCATAGTGGGTGCCATCATCGTCGAGCACAAACACGCCTTGGTAGCCGTCGTCGCTGTACAGCGTCGCGCCCACGTTATCTTCGTCGTACGCCCAGTGCCGATCTACGCGCCTGGCCAGGTGGTCGTACGCGGCTTGCCACACGGCATAGGCGACCAAGTAGCTGCGCTCGTTCTTGTGCATTTGGGCCAATGCCGCCTCTGCGTGAAAATGGCTCTGGACCCGCTCGCGTTCGTCCAACGCCTGGGCGATGCGGTACAGCGAGACCAGGCCTAACGCCAATGCCAACAACAACAAGCCGGAAAACACCAGACTCAACTGCCGAACCACCTGCCTGCGCGGCGAATTATTGCCGAGGGTTGCTTCCATTCAGTGGGCGCCTTTTGCCGGGGACATGCACAGGGATGGACCAGCAGTGGCGCTTGATGATCGATTTACCTGACGACCGGCCACTGCAGCCAGGGAGTCATGAAGACCCGAATGAGTCGTTCTGACCACCGCTTCGCATGGTCATGAAGACTATTGCCGCGCGCAACTGCCGCGTGGCAAAGGTCCCCTACCTGGCATGAAACCTGAACCATTCGCTTTCGCCATTCCTTGCCTTGCGGATAACCATCATGAAAACCCTCCTCCTACCTTTGGCGATGACCTTGTCCATCTCCCTGCCCACCTGCGCCGACCAAGTGCTTTCGGAAAGCTCAGACAACACCGTGGGCTATGGCGCCGGCGGCGTCAGCGGCCTGATGGTCGGTGCCGCCCTCGGTGGCCCGTTCGGCGCGATCGCCGGTGCGGCATTGGGCGCGTTTGGCGGGGCCGCCGTGCAACAAGGCAGCGGGCATAGCGACCCGGCCTACGTGGTCCGCCATGACGACGGCAGCACCCAGCGCTATCGCTCGCCCAATGCCCGCTTCAAGCCCGGCGATCAGGTGCAAGTGAGTGGTCTACGCCTGGCGCCAGCGCAGTAAATTTTAACCAGGATAGCAGGCTCACCCTTGGCCTGTGGGGTGATGGAATGATAGAGCGCCGTCTAGCGCAGCGCTCTATCGATACAAGAAACGCGCAGGGCTTTGTGGTGCAACCCCTTAGAGCACGCGCTTGATCAACGGCTCCAACCGGCTATAGCGCAGCCGACGCAGGAACTTGCGCACTTCCTTGGGGTGCTCGGCCTTGACCCCCAGGGCCTCTGCCGAACCAATCTTCGGCGCATGCTGGCGCAGCGCTGCCAACTCTGCCTCCCGTGGCGCCAGCCACTGCCCTTGTGGGTCATCGATCAGCAGGCCGTTTTCCAGGTCCAGGTTGAAACCGCGCGGGTTGAGATTGTTGCCGGTCAGCAGCGAATAGCGCTGGTCGACCCACACGCCCTTGGCATGGAAGGTATGCCCAGGGTCGTTCCAGATCCGTACCTGCAACTGGCCGCTTGCAAGCGCGGTGTGGCGACGACGGGTGAAGGCACGCAGGTTGTCTTCGTACAGGTAAGGCAACGCACCACTGGCACTGAACGGCTCGCCGGGGGCGATGTAGAAGTCATTTGCCGTACGGTCACCGACGATCAGCTCCACCTGTACGCCGCGCTCCAGCGCCTGATCAAGCTCGCGCATCAGCACCCGTGGCGGGTTGAAGTACGGCGTGCTGATGATCACCTGGGTACGCGCCGCCGCCAGCAAGGCGCACAGTGCCCGGTTCAGCGGGTTGCCGCGGCCCACACCCAACAGCGGAATCACCCGCAGGCCTTGCCCCGTTGCACTGGCCGGCGCCTCATAGGCCATGCGCCGCAGCCGCGCGCGCAAGCGCCGGATGTCACCCCGCAGGCTACGGGTGGAAGGGGGTGCCGGCAGGTCGAGACGCGGCGTGGCGCTGTGATGCAACAGGCGCCGCACCAGGTCGACCATGGCGTCGGCCAGCGCCGGCGACTGGAACAAGTGGTAGCGGTCCAGGCGGTAGCGGTCGAAGCGGTGCAAGTACACGTTGTTCAGGCTGGCACCGGTGTAGATCACGCAGTCGTCGATGATGCTGCCCTTGAGGTGCAGCACCCCGAACAGCTCCCGAGTTTGCACCGGCACCCCATGGATGACGATGTCCAGCCCGTGGTGCTGGCGCTGGGCCTGGTACCAGGCGGCGTTCCCCGGCTGGCGCCCTGCCCCCAGCAGGCCGCGCCGGGCGCGGAACCAGTCGACCACGATGGTGATTTCCAGGCCCGGCCGCGCGGCCTTGGCCTGGTACAAGGCATCCAACACCTCCTGGCCGGCCTCGTCTTCCTGCAGGTAGAGCGCAACGATGACGATGCGCCGGCTTGCCGCGCGGATGCGCTCGAGCAGGCAGGCGCGGTAGGCCTTGGCATCGGGCAGCACCTGGATCGACTCGGCGGTCATGGCGTAGCCTGGCAATGCCGCCAGCATGGATTCGGGGTTCACTAACGATCACCTTCTGTGTGCAATCACTGTCGTACACCAGCTTGCACAGGAAGAGCGAAATGGTCCAGCCCTGGCAAGCATGGGGCGCAAAGCGCCCCAGTGCCCGGTGCCGTTATTTCAGGTCAAAACGATCCAGCTCCATCACCTTCTCCCAGGCCGCCACAAAGTCGCGGACGAACTTGTCACCGCCATCATCACTGCCATACACCTCGCTCAACGCCCGCAACTGGGCATGCGAACCGAACACCAAGTCAACCCGGCTAGCCGTCCATTTCACTTGCCCGGTCTTGCGGTCACGGCCTTCGAAGGCCTCGTTGTCCGCCGAGGTCGGCTTCCATTCCACCCCCATGTCCAGCAGGTTGCGGAAAAAGTCGTTGCTCAAGGTGCCGACCTTATCGGTGAACACACCTTGCCGGTTGCCGCCATGGTTGGCGCCAAGCACGCGCAGGCCGCCGACCAGCACGGTCAGTTCAGGCGCGGTGAGGGTTAGCAACTGCGCCTTGTCCAGCAGCAGCTTCTCGGCCTTGACGCTGTAGCGGGCCTTGGTGAAGTTGCGCAAGCCATCGGCCAACGGTTCCAGCACGGCGAAGGACTCGACGTCGGTCTGTGCCTGAGAGGCATCGACACGCCCCGGGCAAAACGCCACGCGAAGGTTGTGCCCGGCGTCCTTGGCAGCCTTTTCCACGGCGGCTGCACCTGCCAGGACGACCAGGTCGGCCAGGGAGATTTTCTTGCCACCGGCATTGAACTCGCCCTGGATCTGCTCAAGTGCCGCCAATACCTTGCCCGTGCCCTGGTTCGCAGGCCAGTCCTTCTGCGGTGCCAGGCGCAGGCGGCCACCGTTGGCGCCACCACGCTTGTCTGAACCGCGGAAGGTCGATGCCGCCGCCCACGCGGTGGCAACCAGCTCGCCAACGCTCAAGCCCGTCGCCAGCACTTTGGCCTTGAGCGCGGCAATGTCCTGCTCGCCCACCAGCGGATAGTCGGCTTTGGGCAGCGGGTCTTGCCACAGCAATTCTTCGTTGGGCATTTCCGGGCCCAGGTAACGCGCCAGCGGGCCCATGTCGCGGTGGATCAACTTGTACCAGGCGCGGGCGAAGGCGTCCGCCAGCTGCTCAGGGTTGTCTTTGAAGCGGCGGGCGATCGGCTCGTAGATCGGGTCGAAGCGCAGCGCCAGGTCGGAAGTGAGCATGGATGGCGCATGGCGCTTGGCCGGGTCGTGGGCATCGGGCACGGTCCCTGCCCCTTTGCCTTCTTTGGGCCGCCACTGGTGCGCGCCCGCCGGGCTCTTGGTCAGTTCCCACTCGAAGTTGAACAGGTTATTGAGGTACTCGTTGCTCCACTGGGTGGGGGTCGAGGTCCAGGTCACTTCCAGGCCGCTGGTGATGGTATCGCCACCCTTGCCGCTGCCGAACGTGTTGGCCCAACCCAGGCCTTGCAGCTCCAGGCCCGCCGCCTCCGGCTCGGGGCCGACGTTGTCAGCGGGGCCGGCGCCGTGGGTCTTGCCGAAGGCGTGGCCGCCGGCGATCAGGGCCACGGTTTCTTCATCGTTCATGGCCATGCGGCCGAAGGTTTCGCGGATGTCCTTGCCCGAGGCGACCGGGTCCGGCGTGCCTTCAGGGCCCTCCGGGTTCACGTAGATCAGCCCCATCTGCACGGCGGCCAGCGGGTTTTCCAGGTTGCGCTCGCCCCCCAGGTCGCGGCTTTCCTCTTCTGGGTGCTTGGCCGGCTCGGCTACCAGGTCACCCTGGCCTGGCGGCTGGGCCTTGAGTTGTTCCTTGCCGTACCGGGTGTCTCCGCCCAGCCAGACCTTTTCCGAACCCCAGTACACATCTTCGTCCGGCTCCCACACATCGGCACGCCCGCCGGAAAAGCCGAAGGTCTTGAAGCCCATGGATTCAAGGGCGACGTTACCGGTGAGCACGATCAGGTCGGCCCAGGAGATCTTGTTGCCGTACTTCTGCTTGATCGGCCACAGCAGGCGCCGGGCTTTGTCCAGGCTAACGTTGTCCGGCCAGCTGTTGAGCGGGGCGAAGCGCTGTTGGCCGGAGCCCGCACCACCCCGGCCATCGCCGATACGGTAGGTACCGGCGCTGTGCCAGGCCATGCGCACGAACAGCGGGCCATAGTGGCCGAAGTCGGCCGGCCACCAGTCCTGCGAGTCGGTCATCAACGCTGTCAGGTCTTTTTTCAGGGCCTGAAAGTCGAGGCTCTTGAACGCCTTGGCATAGTCGAAATCCGGGTCCATCGGGTCGGACTTGGAAGCGTGTTGGTGAAGAATTCTCAGGTTGAGCTGGTCAGGCCACCAGTCACGGTTGGTGGTGCCGCCACCTGCGGTTTGATGGAACGGGCATTTCGATTCGTTCGACATCTGCGGGTACCTTTGGGTCGGTTATCCAGATTTCCGGTCTATGCCAGGTGTTCTTTCAGCCGAGCGGAGGCGCTCGTGCTACCCCTCATCAGGTCTACACGGGCTTGCGATACTGTCACGGCGGGTGCCTGCGCTCTTGCACACAGGTGCTCAAACGCTGCCCGCTCGCGGAACTCGCGGGGCCAGGGGAAAGACTAGCCGAGCTTGGGCAGAGTTCTAATAGAGTGGCTGTTACGGGCTGATAGGCTGGCTCTGTCAAGCGCCACTGTGGGGTTGTCGGCAACATTCTCGCCATCAAAAAACGCTACGAACCCACGCAGGCCTGAGTGTTCTGTATGGTTAGCGACTGGGCAAACGCTGACCTTGGGAGACAAGCAAGCATGCTGGGTATTTTTGAACGACGGCTCGACCCCTTCCCCCCCGACGAGGCCCCGCCGCCACCGGTTGGCCTAGTGCGCTTCATGTGGGCCTGTACCCGAGGGGCGCGCGGCTACATCCTGGCGCTTGCGCTGCTCAGTGCCGGAGTGTCGATTTACGAAGCCTGGCTGTTCGCCTTCCTCGGCCAAGTGGTCGACCTGCTCGCGGCCTGGCAGGCCGGCGGCACCGCGAGCGCCCAGGAAAGCCATGTGCTGTGGGCGATCGCTATCGTCCTGCTGACCAGTATCGGGTTGGTGGCGCTGCGCACGATGGTGCAGCACCAGGTGCTCGCGATCAATTTGCCGCTGCGCCTGCGCTGGGACTTCCACCGCCTGATGCTGCGCCAAAGCCTGTCGTTCTTTTCCGATGAGTTCTCTGGCAGGGTTACCACCAAGGTGATGCAAACGGCACTGGCGGTGCGCGAAGTGCTGTTCACGGTCATCGAAATCCTGCCCGGCATCGGCGTGTACTTCATCGCGATCATCGCCCTGGCCGGTGGCTTCGCCCTGAAGTTGATGCTGCCGTTCATTGCCTGGATCGTGCTGTTCGGGCTGGCCATGCTGTATTTCGTGCCACGCCTGGGCAAGGTCGGCCAGGAACAGGCCCATGCGCGCTCCTCGATGACTGGGCGGGTGTCGGACGCTTACACCAACATCACCACGGTGAAGCTGTTCTCGCACTCCAAACGTGAAGCGCATTTCGCGCGCGCGGCCATGGAGGACTTCAAGCACACCGGCTTTCGCCAGATGCGCTTGGTCAGCCAGTTCGAGATCGTCAACCAGGCGCTGGTGGTGGGCCTGATCTTGGCTGCAGGCGGCTATGCCTTGTGGCTATGGCACCAGGGCCAGGTCGGCACCGGCGCCGTGGCGGCGATCACCGCCATGGCCTTGCGCATCAACGGCATGTCGCACTGGATCATGTGGCAGATGACCTCGCTGTTCGAAAACATCGGCACCGTGCAAGACGGCATGGCCACCCTCACCCGCGGCCCCAAGGTGCAGGATGCACCGGGTGCCACCGAGCTGGTTACCCGTGGCGGCGCGGTGACCTTCGACCAGGTCTGCTTCAACTACAACGGCGAGCGCCAGGTGCTCAACGACCTGAGCCTGCACATCCATCCCGGCGAAAAGGTCGGCCTGGTGGGCCGCTCGGGCGCGGGTAAATCCACGCTGATCAACCTGCTGCTGCGTTTCTACGACGTGGACAGTGGGGCAATCCGCATCGACGGCCAGAACGTCGCCCAGGTTACGCAAGACAGCCTGCGCAGCGCCATCGGCATGGTCACCCAGGACACTTCGCTGCTGCACCGCTCGATTCGTGACAACATCGCCTATGGCCGCCCCGATGCGACCGAGGCGCAAATCCGCAGCGCCGCGGCCAATGCCCAGGCCGATGGTTTCATCAGCCAGCTCAGCGACCGCCAAGGCCACAGCGGTTACGACACCCTGGTGGGCGAGCGTGGCATCAAGCTGTCCGGCGGCCAGCGCCAGCGCATTGCTATCGCCCGGGTAATGCTGAAGAACGCGCCGATTCTTTTGCTTGACGAGGCCACCAGCGCGCTGGACTCGGAAGTCGAAGTTGCTATTCAGGAAAGCCTGGATGAAATGATGCAGGGCAAGACCGTCATCGCCATCGCCCATCGGTTGTCGACGATCGCGGCCATGGACCGGCTGATCGTGATGGATGAAGGGCGCATCATCGAACAAGGTACGCATGCCGAACTGCTGGCGAAAAATGGCACCTATGCGCGTTTGTGGCAGCACCAGAGTGGCGGCTTCCTAGGGGAAGACCAAGGGGTGGCCGAGGCGGTGGAGTAGACGTGTTGAGCACCATGTCGGAGTGGGGGTTGGTACGGGCTTCGCCGGTGTTCGCAGGCAAACCCGCTCGCACAAAACGCCATTGCGTTCAATCCAGAACCGGCCGCAACAACGCCTGCGCCTCATACAAGGTCGGCAAATAGCGCAGGCGTATCTCATCCACACTCAACCGCGAAGCATGGGTAGTGATGGTCAGCGTCGCTTGCAACCGGCCAGCCCGGTCCAACAGCGGCACCCCCAATACACGCATGCCGATTTCATATTCCTGATCAACGATACAGAACCCCTGCCCCTTCACCCGCAGCAACTCCGCCTCCAACTGCGCCCGATCCGTCTGCGTATAAGGCGTCAATGCCCGTAGCGGGTTGCGGGCGAAATAGTCATCCCGTTGGTCCTCATCCAGCCAGGCCAACCAGACCCGCCCGCCCGCCGTGCAATACATCGGCACTCGCGAACCCGGCCTGATCGACAACGAAGTCACATGGCTGTAACGGCTGCGCACCAAGTGGATGATCTCGTCACCATCACGGGTGCCCACCGACACATGCTCCTGGGTTTGCCGCGCCACCTGCTCGACGATCGGGCGCAGCATGCGCGGCAGCTGCGCCGAGTCCACATAGGCCTGGCCGAGGCGCAAGGCCTTGGGCGTCAGCCAGTACTCGCGGCTGTCGGTTTCGGCAAACCCCTCGTGCACCAAGGTGAGCAGAAAGCGCCGGGCGGCACTGGGGGTAAGGCCGGACAACCTCGCTGCCTGCGGTACGCTCAAGCGCGGCTGATCAACGCTGAACAGCTGCATCAGGGCCAGGCCTTTCTGCAAGCCGGCAATCAGGTCACGGGGATGGATGTCTGGCGTGTTCATGCGTTCGATTCTCAGGCTGAAACCAAAAACGCCCGATTAGTGCGATAACCGGAGTATGGCTGCGATTATCGCACTAACTCACTGACAAGCGCATTGTTCCGCCAAGCCCGCCTGCATCACGCTTACCGCCACTACAACGCCAATAAGGAGGTCAGCATGATTCGTGGTGCTACGGAACTGGTCGCCATCGTCGGGTCGCCCATTGCCCAAGTGAAGTCGCCAGAAAACTTCAACACTTGGTTCGCCAACAACAATTGCAACCTCGCTATGCTGCCCATCGACCTGCACGAAGCCGCGTTGGACGCCTTTGCCGGCACCCTGCGCGGCTGGCAGAACCTGCGCGGTTGTGTGGTCACCGTGCCGCACAAGCAGGCCATGGCCTGCCGCCTGGACAGCCTTAGCCAACGCGCAGCTGCCGTCGGCTCGGTCAACGTAATACGCCGTGAGCGTGACGGGCGCCTGCTGGGCGACAACGTGGATGGCGCCGGTTTTCTGGGCGCCGCACGCAAACATGGCTTCGAGCCGGCGGGCAAGCGTGCGCTGGTGATTGGTTGTGGCGGGGTCGGCAGTGCCATCGCCTATGCCCTGGGCGAGGCTGGCATCGCCAGCATCACCCTCAGCGACCCCAGCGCAGCACGTATGGGCGCTGTACGCGAACTGCTCGGCAAGAGCTTCCCCAAGGTCGTAATCGCCACCCGGGTCGACGGGTTGGAAGACTTCGACCTACTGGTCAACGCCTCCCCTGTCGGTATGGGCGGCAGCGCAGAGCTGCCCCTGTCTGCCGCCCTGCTCGCCACCTTGCAGCCCGACACCTTGGTCGCCGACGTGGTCACCTCACCCGAAATCACCCCGCTGTTGAACCGCGCACGACAGGTTGGTTGCGCGGTCCAGACCGGCCCGGAAATGGCCTTCGCCCAGTTGGGCCACCTGGGCGCCTTCATGGGCGTCACGCCGCTGGAGATCTGACGCCATGCCGACCCGGCCCGGTATTGCCGTGGGCCCTGCCCTCACGTTCGGCTGGCTTGCTGCCAGCCACCTTGCCCCGCGCCTGCAGGCGCCGACCACCCACATGGAGACTCCCGCATGTACTACGAACTGAGAACCTACACCCTCGACCCGCTGAAAATGGCCGACTGGCTGGCGCTGTACCAAAGCCACGCACTGGAGGTGCAAAGCGCGCACCTGGGCAACCTGGTCGGCTTTTTCACCAGCGAGTTCGGCGAGGTAAACCAGGTGGTGCACATCTGGGGTTATGCCAGTCTCGACGAGCGCATGGCACGGCGCGCCGCCATGGCAGCGGACCCGCGCTGGGCGGAGTTTTCGCGGCGCAACCGCGAGCTGGGCGCGGTGCTGCACCTGCAGTCGCGGCTGCTGCGGCCCACCGCTTTTTCGCCGCTGCAGTAAGCCACACACCACCTCCCTGTAAAGCCTGAGCGGACCCCAACAATGCAACCCCTCGAATGTGACGTACTGGTCATCGGCTCCGGGGCCTCCGGCCTGGCTGCCGCCGTTACCGCCGCGCATCACGGCCTGCAAGTGATCGTCGCGGAAAAAGCCAGCCAACTGGGCGGCACCAGCGCCTGGTCGGGGGGCTGGCTGTGGATACCGCGCAACCCGCTGGCCATCACCGAAGGCATCGTCGAGGCTGACGATGCCCCAGAGCGCTACCTGCGCGCGCAAACCCACGCCAGCGAGCTGGACCCACGCCAGTGCGCATTCCTGCGCCATGGCCCGGAGATGGTGGCGTTCTTCCAGCACCACACCGCCGTGCAGTTCCAGTCCGGTAGCCGCATGCCCGACATGCGCGACGGCGACGGCAGCGCGCGCGGTGGCCGTTCGCTGTGCGCACTGCCCTACGACGGCCACCTGCTCGGGCCCTGGCTGCACACACTTCGCCCACCGCTGGGCATTGTCAGCTTGGCCGGCATGGGCATTGCCGGCGGTGCCGACATGGCCGCCTTCTTCAACGCCACGCGCTCGCCCAAGGCCGCGCTACATGTGGGCAAGCGCCTGCTGCGCCACGGCCGCGACCTGCTGCTGCACCGGCGCGGCCTGCAGTTGGTCAACGGCAACGCGCTGGTGGCACGCCTGCTGCGCAGCGCCCTGGACCTTGGCGTGACACTGCTGACCGACAAGCCGGCCTGCCGCCTGTTGGGCGAAGGCCGGGTCGGCGGCGCGCTATTTGCCGACGGCCAGGTGATCCACGCCCGCCGCGGCGTGGTGCTGGCCTGCGGTGGTTTCCCGCATGACCGCCAGCGCATCGCCCAGCTGATGCCGCATGCGCCAGACGGTGACCGGCATTATTCCGCTGCCCCCAGGGAAAACAGCGGCGACGGCTTGCGCCTGGGCGAACAGGCCGGTGGCCTGGTTTCTACGACTGCCGCACAAGGTGGTGCCTGGGCCCCGATTTCGCGGGTGCCACACCGCGATGGCAGTGTCGGCCACTTCCCGCACTTGATCGACCGCGCCAAGCCTGGCTTCATCGCCGTGCGCCGCGATGGCCGGCGCTTCGTTAACGAAGCCGATTGTTACCATGACTTCATGAATGCCCTGTTCGCCGCCACGCCGCGGGGTGAGCCAGTGCAGGCCTGGCTGATCTGCGATCATGCCGCGCAACGCCGCTATGGCATTGGCTGGGCCAAGCCCTTTCCCTTCCCCACCCGCCATTATCAACGCTGCGGTTACCTGCACAGTGGCCGCACACTGGCGCAACTGGCACAGCACTGTGGGATCGACGCCGAGCAGTTGCAGCGCACGGTAGACAGCTTCAACCGCCATGCCGCCCAAGGTGAGGACCCGGTTTTCCAGCGGGGCGTATCGGCCTACAACCAGGCCCAGGGTGAACCGCTGCAGGCCCCCAATCCCTCGCTGCGACCACTGCTGCGTGGGCCGTTCTACGCCGTGAAACTGCTGCCAGGCAGCCTGGGCACCTTCGCCGGCCTGGGTACGGATGCCTCGGCCCGGGTACTCGACCGCCAGGCGCGGCCGATACCCGGTTTGTATGCGGTGGGCAATGACATGGACAGTGTGATGGGTGGGCATTACCCGAGTGGCGGTATTACCCTTGGACCAGGGATGACTTTTGGGTATTTGGTGGGTAAGGCGTTGAGTGACTCATAGTCGTTGCAAGGCTTGCGCAGAAACCGACCCTTCATAATGGCTGCTCGTCCGGTTGCCTCAGCTGCGCCAACTTGGGCGGCTGTTGCAGCAACCCTCGTGGCAACTGGAAGCCTTTGAAAGGCTGCTGGGTAATGGGATTGAAGGCTTTTTCAGCGTTGAGCCGGTAACGCATCACACCATCACCTGTATTGAAACTTAGATCCACGCTGGTTGCCGTCCGCCCGTTGAGCGAGCCGCGGCTGAGCAAACGGAACATCGACCAAGGGCCGCGGTACTCCAGGCTGCTGCTATTGCCGTTTTGCCTGAGCAAGGTGAGGTTGCTGCGCACTTGCTGCCCCTGAGTGTTGGGCCAGAGCACGCCGATAATACGCCGAGGCCCATGGGTGTAGGCTATAAGCTGACCATCCAGATCCAGCAGGCTGGTGCGCTGATTTGCACTGAGGCCCAACGGCTCGACACTGAAGTACACGCTGAGGTTACCTCGCTCATCGAAGAACGTTTCACGTATCCGGTCCGCTGCCGCCAATTGCTCGATTACATCACTGCGGATCAACGAACCACCGTGCTGGTCGCTATGCAACGCCTCAACGTTGTCCCTCAGGAACACTTGCAAATACTGCTTCTGAAACTGTTGCAGCCGGCCACTAGGCCCGAAGAAGGCTTCGAAGTCATCCAGCGAAGCATCGGGTGCCCGGACCACGAACGGATAGCGCCCGGCCAACCGCTGCTGGAAAAAGCTGTACACATCTGCATCCCAGCGCCGCTCCAGTTCTCGCAACGCTTCTATGTTCAACACTTGGGCAGTCTGATCTGCGAGTTTTCTGACCTGTTGATTCAGCGGCTCAGGCAAACCAGTTGCCACGCGTTGCAGCGTACCGATCGGATCAGGGCCAGTCAGCGCGAAGCGCTGAAGTACCGCGTGCAATGCGGCTTTGCCAGGATCTGGGCTGTCCTGCACCACTTTCGCGTACTCGTATACAGCACTTATCGCCACGAGCGTTTCTTCGTAATAACTTGGCTGCTCCCCTTTTGCTTCCAGCAGCGCGTTCAAGCGTGCGAATGCCCGGCGTATGCCCATCGCCTGCGGTTGCTCTTCGCTGACAACATCCCCCAGCGCCACCCGCACATCGGGCACCATCGCCGCCGCGTTCACGGGCTGCATTGCGGTGTTATCGCGTACGGTTTCCAGCAGCCTGTGCAACGGTGCTGCTGGCCCAGCCATTTGCTCCAGAACCGACACGCCATGGTTCAAGTCCTGGAAGTCTGTTATCGCGAAGGCATGTAACGCCCGGCGCCAACTATCGATGTAATCCGCGCTGTACAGCTGGTGAATCCGCTGCGTCAGGGCTCGGCGATCAGCCTCGGAGTAATCCAGTTGCGCGCGCTCGCCCAATGCCCACTGATCGATCATGGCCATTTCAGTGATGTGCCGGCTTTGTGGCTCGAAGTACTCCTTGAAACCTTTGGCCGTGAGCAACGGCGCCAGCAGTGTGTCCCGGTACACCCGACCGGGGCCTGAGGCGGGCTGGTAAACGACATCGAATGCCGGTCCGACCTGGTTGCGGATATCCAAGCCGACATGCAGCTGATCCCCAGCCTGCTGCTTGAGGCTGGCATATACGCGTTGCGCCAAGGGGACTTTGCGCAAGGCCTGTTGCACCTCGCTTACGCGTTGACGGTACTGTGGCAGGTCGGTATCAGCGTAGGCCAAAGCGTATTTCAAGTGCTGCATAAGGTCGCGCTGCAGTTGCCCCTGGCCCGGAAACGCCTGCTGCCAATACCGGGCCAGCCAATCTTCGACCCACTGCGGGCGCCGGCTCGGGCGATCCTCGATCATCCGGTAAACCCTCAGCGCGGCCATTTGTTGCTCACTGCCGGGTGGCACTGCGTTCATGGCTTCGATCAAACCGCTGGCCAAAGCCGGCAAGAAGCGCCTGGATAGCAAGCTCAAATAGGCCTGATCGACCAGCGGGCCAATAATACGGCCCTGATAAAGGCCGAAATCCGCGACACTCGGCCATGCGGCGCGGTAGTTGCCAAACACCGAGACCGCATCACGTATCTGGTCTAACGGCCCCAGCAGGTTGCGCCCGGTGGGGTCCAGGTGCTGGTCCACTTTGTGCTGGCTGTATTCCCGACTCTTGGCAAGCACACTGGTGGCCTGGGTGCCGTTGATGTCAAAGTAGCGCTGCCAGCTGGCAATAGCGATAGCGAAGGCCAGAACGCCGACGCCAGAGCCCACCCACAGTAACTGGCGCTTGCTACGTGCAACCCTGAAGTTGTCCCCGGCAAGGTCTGCCTCCTTGTGAACGATCCGCCGGAAAACGTGTTGGATGAAGTAGACCACCGCCTTGCCATGCACCTTGCCTTCACTCAGCGGTAGCTCCGTTTTGTACGGCTGTGCGGCCTCGCGGATGAACGCATTGCGCATTTCCCCTTGCTGCATGACCGAGGACCAATAGACTCCTCGCACCAAGGCAGGCGTGGTAAAGCGATCGCTGGCCAAGGTTGCGCGCAGAAAACCCAGCAGTATCGGTCGCAATCCGGTCAATTGTGTATGTAACGACTGAAGTCGAGCGCGCTGAAATGGATCAGTCAGCAAATGCAACTGGTCCAAAACCTGCTCATATTGCTCGTTGACCATCCTGTCATAGTGATCAATGAACTCATCCAGCCAAGCATCGAAGGTATCCACAGCATCCAATTTGAAGGTAAACCCCAGCATCTCTTCGCGCTTGGAGGCCGGCAGCCTGGCGTAGAACTGGTCAAATCCATCCAGCAGATCGAACTTGGTCAACACGACATACAGCGGCAAGCGCGAGCCCAACTGGCTACTTACCTCATGCAAACGCGTACGCAACACATGAGCAAGCGCAGTCCGTTGCTCGAGCGTGCCATGCAGCAACGCCGGCAGGTCAACAGCCAGCAACAGGCCATTCAGACCTCTTTGGCTTCGATTGTGCAACAGCCAGCTCAGCAGGTGGCTCCATAACCGGGCCTGGGTTCCGCGCGGCACTGAAGACAACGCCCCATCTGCTGGCCCATCCTGAGTGATGAATGCCCCCGGCGGGTCGATGATCACCGCATCGTTGCTTATCCACCATCCCACCGGGTATTCAAGCTCGTCTACCTGCCGGCCACGGGCCTGAACTCTATCGATGCGGGTAAGGGAAAAGCGCTGATCAGTGTGGTCGATCAAGCTGCTCTTGCCCGCATGCGATTCACCTAGCACTAAGTACCATGGCAGGCGATACAAGGCGCGCCTTCCTCCGCCATTGTTCAGGTACCTGGCAAGCCCTTGGTTCAAGGCCTGCTCCTGCCTGTGAACAATGGGCAGTACAGGGTCCGCTGCGGCGGCAGCATCCTGCCGGTGTTCTGCCTGCAGCTGGCGAAAGCGCGCGCGGAGCAGCATGAGCCAGCACACTAGCGGCACCAGCACGAGCACCAGGCTTGCCACGCTGCGATGAGCCACACTTGCCAGCGGTTGTTGCTCACGCCATGCCCATTGCGGACCAAGCCACCATATCGTAACCAGCATCAGCACCGCGCCAAGCCCAAGCAACAGTGGCAGCGCCAGGCCAATACGCACGGCCAGCGGCAAGACCCCGCGCTTGAATTGCTTCCATATTTGAATCATGAGGGATCCTGGTCCTTGTTCTGTTCGGCCAACGTCGAGGACATCGCGTATTGCTGGAGCAGCTGAAACACATCAGGCTCCCTGCTCGATCACCGGAAGCCCCCGGCCAGCATCGAGCAACTGACCGTTTCCATCACCTGCCAGGACGTTGCAACAGTGGATCCACGCCCTCCCAGCAACTGAACCGTGACCCTTCTGGCGTCGAGGGGCTTTGCAGTGATCAACGGCAGCCTGGAAATGCTCTCAATGCAGCTACGTCAGCGAGCACCGGCGGTGGAAATAACAACAACGAAAGACCAGCACCACGTGCACAGCGGATAATCATCCCGCGTTCACCCTCTGCGAATAGTACAAAAGGCCCACACGGCAACGCGCACTTTCACACAAGCGATAACCAACTAACGCCAATATACGCACCGCCATAGCAAGCTAAACCATCACGAGCCTAGTACATAGCGAGCCAGGCACACAAACAAATATTTACTTACACATTTACACTCGACCCGGAAGGACTTTCCCGCGCATGGTTTTATAGAAACCTGACAACTAACCACGCCACATAGCCATATCTAAGAAATTTCCTACAAACACAAATATAAAATAAACGCGTCTTGTACGAACCATACTACAAACACCGCAGAGAGTTAGACGCCAATGTCAAATAATACGGGATCCGTCGCACCCAAAGAACGCATAAGTGTGCCTGCCACAAGTGACGAGAAGGGTGAAGTTGAGCTACCTCACAAGATGCTTGTACTGGGTGACTTTGGCCTGGAGGACGACCGCGCACTTGAAGACCGCCCGGTCATGCGCATCGATAAACACAGCTTCAACAACGTGTTGAGCGACGCCAATGTCAGCCTGCAGATGCTTGTACCGTCCTTGCCCAGCGCTGCTCCCGACGCTGAACTGGCGTTCGCAAACAACTGCAACACTGTTGAATGAGCAAGCACGTAAACAGCTCGCCAAAGAACTGGACCTGGTGCTTGAGGCACTACAAGCAGACTGAGACAGCGGAGCGTCCCCATGCCAAAGCACAACACTACTACCGTCACCTTTGACACAACGACCGAGTCCTTGAGCAATAACTTATTGGATCAGATCATGGCGGAAGCCAAGTTGACGCCTACTCAAGAGGGTTATACAGATGGACACCATCTTGCATCAACCGGCATTCCAGCAGCTTGAATATTCGCCCGTCACACAGCGTTGATCGAGCCGCGATTCATGGTCAGGTCCGCCTACTGCACTTCAAGTTGGCTTGCCAGGTCGAGGTCAACAACCACACGGAACAGCTGCAACTGGAGCTGCTAGTCAACGGCCACAACCGCTATATCCGAGTGAGGTGACCATGTCGCTAAAGGACCGTTTCAGCGAAGAACTCCGCTACCTGCAAGAACTGGGGATGGACTTCGCCAAGGACAAATTACAGCTTGCCCGGTTTCTCGGCAACAGCAGCAGCGACCCCGATGTCGAACGCCTTATTGAGGCATTTGCGTTCCTGACTGCCAAGCTGCGGCTCAAACTGGAGGACGACCTGCCAGAGCTGACGCACCCCATGCTGCAGATACTGTGGCCCAACTACCTTCGGCCTCTGCCGAGTGCAACGATTATCCAGTTCACGCCACGCAAGCAATCGCTCAGCCAATCACACAGCATCCCGAAGGGTTCGCGCCTGTTCTCCAGGCCCGTAGATGGCACTGCCTGTGAATACCGCACCTGCGCAGAAGTGAAGGTGCACCCTTTCGCCATTTGCGGTGTCGGCGCAACACAAACACTGGATAGCTCGCGGGTGCGTGTTGATCTCGAAACGCTAGTCGAGCGCCCGTTGAATACCTTGGGCTGCCAAACATCCAGGACGTGCACCAGCAAGTACGCAACCAGATCGGCAATATCCAGGAAGAAATGCGCCAACACGCCTATGAACCCGCTCAGCTGCTGGCGTACTCGTACGGCCTTTGTCTGTACATCGATGAAGCCGTGATGGATAGGCCCTGGGGCAAGAACTGCTGTTGGAGCAAGGAACCGCTGCTGAGCATCTTCCATGACGAGACCTGGGGCGGCGATAAAATCTTCACCGTGCTCTCGCGCTTGATGCAGGAGCCTCAGCGTTATCAGGACGTGCTGGAATTCATGTACCTGGCGCTTTGCCTAGGCCTAAAGGGCAAGTACGCAATTGCACCGAAGGGCGACGAAACGCTGAACGCCTTGATCAAGCAACTTCACGGGCTTATCCGGAAACTTCGCGGCCCCACCCCCGAAACAGTCTGCGACCCCTACACCAACGTTGCCCCGCGTAATTATCGCGTGGGAAGGCAATGGCCATGGTGGAGCCCATTGGTAATTTCCGCCGTCGCCATGGCAGTAGCCTATGGAATCTACAGCTATCGCCTACACCTGATTACCGCCGAGGTGGTGGAGTCACTAAACAGCATCCTGCAGCAATAAGAAGCCGGAAGACGGCAGGTCCTCCTGCCCGGACTCCAGCAATTTAATCGGCGGAGAACAACTTCATATGCCTAGCCAATCTGATTTGCATTACAGCTTCGAGGCGCTCGTTGGCAATGCAGATTTCGAAGTAGTGTCATTCACGCTCGAGGAGGCGATCAGCAAGCCATTCGAGTTAGACCTGAAACTGGTCAGCTACCAAAACGACATCGACTTCGGTCACCTGCTCGACAAGCCTGTGCTGTTTACCATTTGGGATGGCGAACGCCCGGTTCGTTACGTGCACGGTCTGGTCAGCCGCTTCAGCCAGGGCGAGAGCGGCTTCTACCGCACCTACTACCACGCACTGGTCGAACCGCAGCTGGCCCGCGCCAAACTACGCTCGAACTGGCGCATCTTCCAGCAAAACACTGTCCCGCAGATTCTCGAACTGATGCTGAAGCGCCAAGGCATCACGCAGTTTGAACTGCGCGCCAGCCTAAACCACCAGGTACGCGAGTTCTGCGTACAGGCCGGTGAAACCGACCTTGATTTCATCGCTCGCTTAGCCGCCGAAGAAGGCTTTGTTTATCGCTTTGAGCACAATAAAAAACAGCACAAGCTAATCATTACTGACCGCCTGCTGTCACTAGGGTTGATCAGCCCTGGTGACTTAAAAGGCGCTGACCAAGGCGTCTACCAAGACAACGATCCAGTCGATCGCAACACGGTGTTGTACCGTTCCAACAGCGGCGGCGACCAGGCAAAGCCCTGCCTCTGGCGCTTGCACTACAGCGAACAGGTACGTACCGCCCGCCAGGTACAGCGCGATTACACCTTCACCAACCCGGCGTACCGTCAGGAACACAGTGCTTTTGGTCCTTACCTTGAGCACCAGTCGACAAGCTATGAATGCTTCGATTACCCCGGCCGCTACAAACGCGATGTTGTTGGCGAGCCATTTACTGAAAACCGTATCACCGCATTGCGCCACGATGTTCGCATTGCCGAGGTCAAGGGTGACGATGTACGCCTGCAACCAGGCCTGAGCTTTACACTCACAGGCCACCCGCGTGCAGACCTGAACGTACATTGGCGAGTAGCAAGTGTCACCCACGAGGGTAGCCAGTTCACCAGCCTGCAAGAAGAGTCTGCCGGTGCTGACCAAAGCACACGCTATGAGCAGGCCGCACAGCTCGTCCCTGGCAGAACCGAGTGGCGCCCAGCACCTCTGGATAGGCCCCGGATCGATGGCCCCCATATGGCCACCGTTGTCGGTCCACCGGGTGAGGAGATCTATTGCGATGAGTGGGGCCGGGTCAAGGTCAGTTTTCCTTGGGACCGCGAGAGCCAGAACAACGAATTCAGTTCCTGCTGGGTGCGCGTATCGCAAACCTGGGCCGGTGGCAGCTGGGGCTCGATGGCCATCCCGCGTATCGGCCAGGATGTGATTATTCAGTACGTCAACGGCGACCCGGACCAGCCGATGATCACCGGGCGTACCTACTGCGGTAACCAACTGCCACCTTACGACCTGCCCCAACACAAGACACGCATGACGATCAAAAGCCAGACCCACAAGGGCGATGGCTTCAACGAACTGCGTTTTGAAGATGAATTGGGGCAGGAAGAAGTCTTCATCCACGCGCAGAAAGACCAGAACATCGTGGTCAAGCACGATGAGACTACGCAGGTCGGCAATGACCGTAAGGAACAGGTCAATAATGACGAATCGATTCTGATTGGTCGTGACCGCACTGAAACGGTTGGCAACGATGAACGCGTCAGCATTGGGCATGACGCCGCTCTCGATATCGGTCGAAACCAGACAATCAAGATTGCCAAGGACCGAGTTGAAACCATCGGCAATCACCGCCACGACCAGATCACAGCCAACCACCACACCAGCGTTGGCGGCAACCTCGAGCAGCAGGTTGAAGGCGATGCCGAGCTTGAAGCCCGCGGCGAAATCCGCAGGCGCACCCGCCGCTATGAGCTGCACACAGCGGAAGCGGTGATCATTCAAGGCCCTGGCGGCTCTATCCAAATCGATGAGACAGGCATAACCCTGGACAGCCCGACAATACGCATCAATGGCCAGCTGCTCAAATCGGCAGATGGGGCAAGCAACTTGTTTTCCATCAGCGGCGCTGCAGACAGTGGCAAACCCTTGGATCGCCAGTGCGGACGCCGTCCGGATGGCTCCTGCCCGTTGCCCGACTGCCGATGCCTCAGAGGGCCAGGTCGATGAAAAAAGCACCCTCAAACATGCCGCCAAGTGTGCATTTCGGGAACGACGCCCGCTTTCTGCTGCTCATGACCATCGTGCTCGAGCACTCGGCCGCCCGGCCAGTATCCCAGATACTCCCGAATGGCGAGCTGGTCCCGGCCTATGCCCCTTCGGTAATTGAACTTATCAATGAAGTCAGCCGCAACACCCAACATGCGTGGCTGTGGCGGGGCAGTGCTGTGGATGACCGTTATGACTTTGGGCCGTTGCTGGTAAACGTGTCAGACGCGCCCGAACTGCTTGCCCATGCAGTTTCTACCTGGATGCCCATTGGCGGTGCCATCGCGCTGAATGCCGAAATGGGCTTTGCCGCGCTGGCAGACCATTTCTCCAGCCTTGTCCAGATCTCGCTTCCGGATCAGGGGCTGGCCACTTTTCAGTTCAAGCCAGACCACCTTGCAGCCTGGCTGGATGCGCTGGATGACGACCATCGGGCCACCTGGCTTGGGCCGGTGTCTTCGCTGGCCTGGCGAGTCAACTGGGGGCCGGCTTACGAGTGGAAAACACTTGAACGCAGCCCGACCACTGCCCGTTCCTTTTCGCAAGCTCCACTGCCCTTGCGCAAACTTGAACTTGAGCGGCTGCAAGCAGGCATGCATGAGCACTTCGTGCTCACGCTGGCACACGAGGTGTTAGCGCTGCCACAACATGGCCGCCACACACTGTCCGACATCAGGCAATGGATTGAAAGCCTGCTGCCGCAACTGAAAGCCCTCAACTTTCGCGACGAGGAAGTCGCCGGGCAGTTCATCAGGCTGATCGCCAGGCACATGTGGCTCATGAGCAACGAAGAGGCCGGAAAGATCTACACCAACCTCGAGGACTCACCTCAGAGCCGCCTCCACGAACTGCGCGTACTGCTCGAAAGCAAGGAGCCCGCCCATGAATGACGCCAGTGTCAGCAGCGCCACCTCCGGCCCGGCCTGCAGTGCACGTATCCCCATCCTGCCGGTGCGCTATGCCATCGTCCCACGCACCGGCGATAGCCCCGCCTGCCGCTACGCCGCTGCCGGCTTCAACCTGGAACAAGGCTTCGCCCCACTGCAGCACTCCGCCTACACCCTGCGCGCGCTGCGACCGGGCTATGTCTACGTGTTCATGCAAGGCGCCCGGGGCCAAAAACTGGTCATTCATGAGTACATCGGCGCCGGCCTCTACAAGGAACTGCGCTACCGCGGGCTGGACGACTACCACCGGCGTGATCGCTACCTGTCCAGCCGCACCTTGGGCTGGGTCTGGGCCGATACCTGCCCCGATACCGCCAGCGAGGTATGGATCGGCTACAGCCCGCACCTGTGGAGCAACGCCATGACCACCCGCATCAGCGGTTCGCCCGCCCTGCGCAAACGGCATATGCGCCAGCTGGACATGGCCGAACTCATCGCCGGCAACCCGGCCCCATCACACCAGCCCCATGTGTTGCCGGTCAGTGCCCTGCAAACCTGGGTCGAAGACTTCAAGCCCACCGAGCGGCGCATGCCCCTGACCTGGAGCAGCGACCCGGTCACCGAAACCTTGCCGATCGGCAACCTCGTGGCCATCGGCCGGCACTACCCCTACACCCAGCCGAAGGTGCCGGTCGTGGTCGCCCTTGCCGACGCCGAAGGCATGGCCCTGGACCTGAGCCTGTCGGTGTCGGCCTACCAGCATCAACTGCGCGACCTGATGCCCGCCGAGCAGCTGCAACACCTGAAACCCGCAGAGCGGCCCGAGCAGGAGCGCGTGCCGGCCTGCTACCGGCTGGATGCCGAACAGCTGAGCCTGCAAAGCCGTGATTTCCACCACCGCAACCTGGTGGCCATGTTGCTGAACAAGACGCTGGAAAGCCTGTACCCGGCGGATGCCCCTTCGCCGGAACTGGCCGCGTTCAGGCTTGGCACGGCACGCAGGGGGCCCGCCCTGTCTCCAGCCGAGTCACAGTTCCAAGCCCTCACCCATGAAGATTACTCCCCCAGCGGCGCGCGCCTGGCACAGCGCCTCGATCTCGACAAATACCGGCGTTTCCTTACCGAACGCGATGCGCTGGAACGACGCCTCGCAGCCCTGCGCAACCAGGCCTTGCAAGCCAGCAACGATCATGACGCCTGGCTCGCGACGGCCGAACCCCAACATGTCGATAACCCCTACAGCCTGGCTGCCGCCCTCGCCTGCTACGACCGCGACGAACTCATGTCGGCCCGCGGGCTGGAAATCTCCCTGGCACTGCTGATTCAGCCAATGGGCCAGCCGGCCCCCGGCACTGAAGAACAGGATCGGCGCTTCAAACGTCTCGAACAGTGGCTGGACCAGCACGACAGCCCGCTCTACACCGCCTTGGCACCGTTCAACCCGTTCAAGGACAAAGCGGATTCGATCGGCAGTTTGTTCGGCGCCAGCGACAACGTGATCGAAGGGTTGGCGGGCCGTTTTCCGGCGATGGCCGACATTACCGACCTCACCGCCCAGTCGGTCAATACCGTGGTGCTCAAGCGCCTGCGGGGCCAGACCCGCTGGGATGCCAGTCATGGCCTGCGTCAGCAGGTGTTGTTGGCGGCGCGTGAAGCCAATGCCGAGAAAGCGCTGGGGCTGTTGGCGGCGCGCTATCAGATTACCGGGCAGGCCATCGCGGAAAATCCGTTCAGCCAGGAGGTGGAGAAGTACCTGAAAAGCGGCATGGCGCAGGTTGAAGAGATGAAAGCGCTGCGCGTCTCTGGAAGCCGAACTGTGTCAATCGAATTGACCACCACCGCGCGGGTGAAACCCAATTTTCTCGGGTTACTGACATCGGGTGTTGGCGGTGGATTGAACGCAGGGATGCTGTGGTTCAACGTGATCTCGCTCAAGACCGCCTACAACAGCCTGCAGCAGAGCAATGCACCGGAATACACCATGGGGTTCGCTTCATCGATTTTCGGGGTCATGGGTGCGGCGGCAGCGACGCTGGTGAGCGTGCGCGCAACGCAGAAAGCCGTGATGCTGAGGTTGAGTTCAACAGCACCTGGAATGGCTTTTGGCAACGGGGTTATAAAATTCTTAAGCAGTAATTTGTTTGCGCGCTTAGCAGGATACCCGGCAATAGCATTCAGCTTGTTTTCTGATGTCTCCAAGGCAAGGCGTCAGCGAGCGAACGGCAATCTAGCAGCTGGCGCATACACGCTGACGGGTGGCTTAACCATGGCGGTTGGTTCAGCCGTCGTTCTTGAAGCTGGACTTGCAATTGCGGGCGCAACCTCGGTAGTACCCTTCGCTGGATGGGCCGCAGCGGCGCTTGTACTCGTAGGGGTAACAATCATTGCAGGAGGTCTCTACCTTCACGCCAAGGCACATGAACACCTTCACAGCCCTATTGAATTTTGGGCAGCACGCAGCATCTTCGGCAATCGCAATAACGATGGCGAGGTCCGTCCTGAAATCACCTTGGACCATGAGAACAAACTGCCTGCATTCTCGTCAATGCACGCGGAAATCAAAGCTTGGCACAACGAGCATTACGGGCCAAAACTCCTTTCAGCTGAGCAGGCCGTCTCACTCGGTGTAAACAACGCCGACACTCGATGGCACCATAACAACCACTGGGCACCGCCAGACTGGACAGCGATAACGCGCAATGAAGTAGCCACGCCTCAGCCAACTGCAGAGTTCACAGTGCTACTACCAGGTTTCGTGTTAGGGGTAAGTGAATGGTCAGGAAGCTTAAGCACATTTCGTGACGACCACGGGTTGGACGTATTCCCAATTGCATCCACTGGACATCTTGTAGCTGCAGGTTTGATTCTGCACTTCGAGAACAGGCTATCCAACCAAAACCATGTCTCTTTGCATCTAGCTTACGGTGTCAATCAAGGGCTGGACGAAGACAATGACATCCATTCAGTTTTCCGTATTGAGCGCTGATCATGGCAACCATTTGGATATTCAACACCACATCCGACTCAGGTCCTAAACCTGCTATTGGCGGGCAGCTATTAAATTTATCTAACAATACCTTATGCCTAAGAAACCCATGGGTAACAGACTCCGTTTTCATGGGAAAGCTGTACTGCGCAATGATCATCATATTGATGATGGGTATTTACCCTGATCTGTTTTCCAGCGAAGCCTGGGGCCCATATACCTTCAGCCCCATCTTGATCGCTGGAACAGTAATTGGACCTTTTATCTTCCTTCCTTTTCTGGCCTATCGAATTTATCTCATAAAAGGACTATCAACCTTCTGCCTCAACCGCAATGCCAGAAAAATCTACTATCGACGTTTGAGCAAGGTATTAGTTTTCGACTGGAATAATACCGGCGGAGGTATTTTCAAACGCACTGAGTTCGGTGGTTCATCCTTCAGCACCAGCTACGCCCTTGCCTTCGCCCCTCGCCGGGAAGACGGCAGCCTCCACCAAAAAGATTGCCTCTGGGTTGACAGCAACGAACCCACAGAACCCGGCGTCAAGCACGTGGCGGAAGTCTGGGAATACCTCCGCCACTTCATGGACCACGGCCCGGACAAACTCCCCCCACCCGGCGAACCCAACTGGTGGCACAAGCCGCTGCACGCCATCTGCCTGACTCCGGCAGAAGCCTGGCGCCACTATGCTCCCTGGCGAACCGGCGAACCCGGTGAAATGCAGGGCAAGAAGAACTGGCAACTGCCGTTCTGGGCCGTGCTGTTCCCCTACAACCTCATCGTCGCCATCTGTTGGTACTTCGTCTGCAAACTGTTCAAGGTCCGTGCGGCACCACCGCCTCCAGCAGCCTTCGAAGAAGCCCCGGTTAAACCAAGCAAAAGGAAGCGCAAATGAAACCCATCGTACTCGTAGGTCATCGCCATAGCTGCCCGATCCATGGCGAAGGGATCGTGGAAACTGGCGCAAGTGCAACATTCGTGGACGGCCGGGAGGTCGCGCGCGTGGGCGACCGTGTCAGTTGCGGCGCCATCATAGAAAGCGGTGCTAGCTGCACAATCATCGAGGGCCAATCCGCGGCTAGGGAGGGCGACACAACCAACCACGGAGGAACGCTGGTCGAGGGAGACCCGGGTTGGCTCGTTGACTAGCGGCAAAAGCCAACTATCTGGACGAAGTAAAGTCTGTCAGACAAACGTTTTGGGCCGTCTGCGGCCCAACGTCGTCGGGCGCCCCAAAGGCACAACCTCATTAGCAACTTTATTAATACACCAAATTTCCATTGTAAGAAGATACTTACACCCTCAACTAAAAAACAAACAAAATCACGGACTACGACACCAGCATTACCCGCCAAGAAAATTTTCACAAATTATTTCCCTGCTTGCATTCTCCCCCAACAGCCACTAACACTACCCCCATCAACCGATGGAGAAACACCATGTCCCGCCTCGCCGAATATCGCGCACTCGAGCGCTTGCTCGCTAGCAAAAGGTCCGAACTGTCCGTCATAAAAATCGACCCCCGCCTAAGACGTGAATTCGAGTTCGAGAGCAAACTCCATGATTTGCTTGCCGAATACCAATTCGGCCTATCGGAAGTACTGGCCCTCAGCGAAAGTGAGCGCAAGAGTAAGAATAACGGTGACAAAACTCGAAACTATTGGTTACCCCCTTCACCACTCCCACGTTTCACAGCGCGGCAAAGCAAATATTACAGAAACCCATACACCGGTGAGGTAGTAGAAGCAAAAAGCACGTTGCATAAAACCGTCAAAATATGGATTCAGCAATACGGCCGGGTGGAAGTCGAACGCTGGGCAACTGTGTGGATGTGATTGCACTTAAAACAGTTAATGCCCTGCCCAAAACACTCTCCACTATCAACCCTCACCTCCCACTTACCCTGCACCGGCCTGCCGCATCGAGCAACGAGGGCCTACGCCGTCTACCCTCAATGTACGTTGCCCGCCTATCGCACCCGCAGGCCAACGCTACCGTTCGATAACCGAACACTAGCCCCTCCCTTGAATTGACGCTGCTGTTTTCACTGCTCACCATGCACCGGCCTTGCGTGCCCCACCCTGCCTGGGAACCGGCCACGTACCGGTAGCACCGCAGCTGAATACAATTTCAAGAAATGAGCAGTCTATGAACCATTCCAAGACCATCCCCGCCGCCCCTCGGATGCCCCAGGGTTCAATCGGCGACAAGCTTCGCGGCGCCTTCGGCGTCGGCAAGACCCGTTGGGGCATGCTCGCCCTGGTGTTCTTCGCCACCACCCTGAACTACATCGACCGTGCCGCCCTCGGCATCATGCAGCCCGTCCTGGCCAAGCAGATGAGCTGGACGGCGATGGACTACGCCAACATCAACTTCTGGTTCCAGGTCGGTTACGCGATCGGCTTCCTGCTACAAGGCCGACTGATCGACAAAGTCGGGGTAAAACGCGCGTTCTTCTTCGCCGTGCTGCTATGGAGCCTGGCCACCGGCGCCCATGGCCTGGCCACCTCGGCGGCTGGTTTCATGGTCTGCCGCTTCATCCTTGGCCTGACCGAGGCCGCCAACTACCCAGCCTGTGTGAAGACCGTGCGCTTATGGTTCCCGGCGGGTGAGCGGGCCATCGCCACCGGCCTGTTCAACGCCGGCACCAACGTCGGCGCCATGGTTACCCCGGCCCTGCTGCCGCTGATTTTGGCCGTGTGGGGCTGGCAGGCCGCGTTCATCGCCATGGGCAGCCTGGGCCTGGTGTGGGTGGTGCTGTGGCTGCTGAAGTACTACAACCCTGAAGATCACCCCCGCGTGCGCCAGAGCGAGGTGCAGTACATCCAGCAAGACGACGAGCCCGAGCCAACCCGCGTGCCGTTCAGCCGCATCCTGCGCCTGCGTGGCACCTGGGCCTTCGCGGTGGCCTATGCGATTACCGCACCGGTGTTCTGGTTCTACCTGTACTGGCTGCCGCCGTTCCTCAACCAACAGTACAGCCTGGGCATCAATGTGACCCAGATGGGTATCCCGCTGATCATCATCTGGCTGACCGCAGACTTCGGCAGCATTGGTGGCGGCATCCTGTCGTCCTGGCTGATTGGCCGTGGCGTGCGTGCGACTACAGCGCGGCTGGTGTCGATGCTGATCTTCGCTTGCACCATGGTTAGCGTCATCTTCGCCGCCAACGCCAGTGGCCTGTGGGTCGCGGTGGCGGCCATCTCGCTGGCGGTGGGCGCGCACCAGGCGTGGACGGCAAACATCTGGAGCCTGGTGATGGACTACACGCCCAAGCACCTGGTGAGCACCGTGTTCGGCTTCGGCAGCATGTGCGCAGCGATTGGCGGCATGTTCATGACCCAGATCGTCGGCAGCGTGCTGACCGCTACCGACAACAACTATGCCGTGCTGTTCACCATGATCCCGGCCATGTACTTCCTGGCGCTGGTGTGGATGTACTTCATGGCACCGCGCCAGGTCGAGCGCGCATAAGCGCGCAGCCACTTACCTCTACGGGGCCCTTGCGGGCCCTTTTTTTGCGCAGGCCGATAGGCGCTTTATGTGCAGGCGCGGCCTAGCTCAGGGCATGCGCACCTACAGTCAGACCGTGGCCAACACCGCCCTGGCCTTCTCCAACGCCATGCGCGCGCGCTGTTCGCCGCTGATGCCCTGCTCCAGCAACTGCCGCGTGGGGATTTCCAGGCTCAGCGGCACGTTCGCCGGCAAGCTGCGCAACAGGCCGACCAGGTCGGCGTCGCCCTCACCCGGGAAGCGCCGCTCATTGCGGGCCTGGCGCAAAATCTCGTCCATGGTGGCCGGCACTGGGCCGGCGACGTCGCACAGCTGGGCATAGCGCATGCACTGCGGCGCCAGGTGCGCCAAGTCGTGCAACGCAGAGCGGGAGCGGTTGAAGTGGAAGGCGTCCACCAGCACGCAACCATTGGCGCGGTCGGCGTTGGCTACCACCCGCATGGCCTGGCGCAGGTCGCGCACTTCGGTCCAGGGCATGAATTCTAGGTGCGGATGAATGCCGAAACCCGCCGCCAGGTCGCACAACGCGGCGAAGCGCTCGGTCAAACGCGCCTCATCCGGGTCGTTGCCGGCCACCAGCAGTTCAGTGCCACCCAGCTCGGCTCCCACCGCCAAGATCGGCTCGAAATCGGCCACGCAGGTTTCCGGTTTCAGGCGCAGGATCTCCAGGTCAAGCACCTTGATGCCCGTGTCGCGCAGGCGGGCCTGGGTGTGCCGGCGCAGGTCGGCATCGGCCACCAGCGGAAAATGCTGCTCCTGCTCGGTGGCCGGCACCAGGCGCAGGCCAACGTGGCTGTAACCGGCGCGGGCCGCAGCCTCTACCATGTCCGGCGGGGACAGTTCCAGGACCGTCAGGGCCGCCAGGGAGAAAATTCGATCAGTCATCAATCGTCACCAGAATAAGTAAAGGATGCACTAGCCAATTTGCTCGGGCGCACAGGCCCGGCCGCTTTGCGCTGCCTGGCGGATGGCCTCGACCAACGCCAGGGTGCGGCCACCGTCGGCGGCATCGATCAGCGGCGCTTGTTCACCCCGGGCAACCCGCACGAAGTGCTGCAGTTGCAGGGTCAATGCTTCGCCGGCGGGAATGCTTTCCTCGCGCTGCAACAACGGCGTATGCCAACCCGCCCCCACCTCGGCGTAGTGCCAGCGCTTGAGCTGGGGAATGCTCAGCGCGCCCTGGGTGCCGGCCAGCAGGTAACACGGCTGGCCATCCTGGCGCGGATAGACCGGGCTTTCACCGGAGTCCAGCTCCCAGCTCCAGGGCGCGGCCACC
This sequence comes from Pseudomonas sp. Leaf58, assembly GCF_003627215.1. Classification (NCBI taxonomy): domain Bacteria; kingdom Pseudomonadati; phylum Pseudomonadota; class Gammaproteobacteria; order Pseudomonadales; family Pseudomonadaceae; genus Pseudomonas; species Pseudomonas sp. Leaf58. The sequence continues at coordinate 2,230,980 of NZ_CP032677.1, read as the reverse complement.
GCGTCGGAGCCGGTCAGGCTGCCCAGCGCACCATTGGCGAATTGCAGCAGCACCGCCGCGCTGTCTTCATTGGCAAACCCGCGTACATCGTTGCGGGTGAACGCCTGCACCTGCACCACCTCGCCGCACAGGTGGCGCAGCAGGTCGAGGTCATGGATCAGGTTGGTCAGCAAGAAGCCAGCGCCCGGCTCGCGGCGCCAGGGGGTTTCGAAGTAGCTTTCGGGCTTTTGCAGCTGCCACAGTGCGGTGACGTTGATCAACCGCCCCAGCTTGCCGTCGGCGATCACCTGATGGGCCTTGGCGATCAGCGGGTTGTGCCGACGGTGGTGGCCGACCAATACCGGCACATTGCGCCGGCGCGAGGTTTCCACCAGCGTGCGCACTTCATCCAGGTGCACGCCCACTGGTTTTTCCACCAGCACCGCTACGCCGGCCTCGACGCAGTCCAGGGCGGTGGCGACGTGCAGGTTGTTCGGGTTGGCAACGATCACTGCCTCGGGCCGCACGCTTTCCAGCATGCGCCGGTGGTCGGCCAACCACGGTACGCCGCATTCGGCGGCGAAGGCCTCGGCTTGCGGGCTTGGGTCGGCCACGGCGCACAATTGGGCCTGCGGCACATTGAGCAAGTGCTGGTAATGCTGACGGCCCATGCTACCAGCGCCGATCAAGGCAATACGAAGGGGTGGGTTCAACAGCCTGTCCTCTTGTCATTGTTGTTTCAGTGATTCTGAAACTGCGTTCCACAATCAACGCTGAACAATTTAGAACCAAGTCCCGCTTTTCAGAACTAGCGGCAGCACAGACTGTGCGGTAATCGACCAGTAACGTGCCCTCAGGCGAAGAGCTCGCTGGCCGGGCTGGCCGCCGATAGCTCCTGCGCCGCCGCCAGCAACAGCGGCGCGAGCTCTGCCAAGCGGCTTTGCGCCAGGCGGGCACTGGGCCCGGCGATGCTCAGCACGCCGATCACCTCGCCACTGTGCGGGCGCCGCACCACCGCCGCCAAGGCCGCGGTACCGATGGCCGAGGTTTCTTCGACCCAGGCATAACCGCGCTCGCGGGCGCGGTGCAGGTAGGTGCGCAACTCGTCGGTGGAACGTGGTGCATTCGGGCCGAACTGCGCCGGGTCGGCAATGCCCTGGCGCAGCACCATTTGCAACGCCTGCTCATCGTCCAGGCTGGCCAGCCAGGCATGCCCGGATGCGGTATAGAACAGTGGCGCGTCGCGGCCCATGTCTGGGTCGTAACGCAGCCCGGAGCGGGCGCCCTGGGACTTGGCGATCCAGGTTTGGCGACCACCGTCGATCACACCAAGGCGTACCAACTCGCCGCTGTCCTGGGCGAGGCGGTCGAGAATCGGCTGGATGATGTCGGCCCCGCTGTTGGCCAGGTAACGAAAGCCCAGTGCCACCAACTTGGCCGACAGCTGGTAGCGGCTGTTGTCCCGGTTCTGCCGCACATAGCCCAGCCGCACCAGTTCGGTGAGCATGCGGTGGGCGGCGCTCTTAGGGATGTCCAGCCGCTCGGCCAGGGTTTGCAGTGCCAACCCCTGCGGCTCACCGGTAAGGCTTTCTACAAGACTGAAGGCGCGTTCGATCTGACTACCAGCCATGACACAGGTCCCTGAAATTTTCGAATTCTAGAAGATGATTCCACAGCCTCGACAGCCATCGCAGCCAGGGCCGCACGAAGTGTCCGGTTATCGCCCATTTCCGGCCCGTGTTGACCGCGGCACCCTTGCGGGCCGATGCCCTGCCGATAAGAATGTGGAACCTTGTTCCAATAACAATACAGGAAACCCGTAATGCCTTCCGCTCCCTTGCAAACCGAATGCGATGTACTGGTCATAGGTTCTGGCGCCGCCGGGTTGGCTGCGGCGGTGACGGCTGCCTGGCATGGGCAGAAGGTGATCGTGGTAGAGAAAGAACCGGTGCTCGGTGGTGCCACGGCCTGGTCCGGCGGTTGGGCTTGGGTGCCACGCAACCCGCTGGCACGCCGGGCCGGCATCGAGGAAGACATCGAGCAGCCGCGCACCTACCTGCGCCATGAGCTGGGAGCCTATTACAACGCCGAGCGCGTCGACGCGTTTCTCGAGGCCTGCCCGCACATGGTGGCGTTTTTCGAAAAGCACACGGCGTTGCAGTTTGCCGACGGCAACGCCATCCCGGACATGCATGGCGACACGCCGGGCGCGGCCCAAGGCGGGCACCAAGTGATTGCCGCACCCTATGACGCCCGCGAGGTGGGCGCGCTGCTGCCACGCCTGCGCAAGACCCTGCGCGAAACATCATTCATGGGCATGCCGATCATGGCCGGCGCCGACCTTGCCGCGTTCCTCAACATGACCCGCTCACCCAAGGCCTTGCTGCATGTGTGCAAACGCTTTGGCCGCCACCTGTACCACCTGGCCCGGTATGGCCGGGCGATGCACCTGGTCAACGGCGTGGCACTGGTGGCACGCCTGGCCAAGTCGGCACAGGACCTGGGTGTGCAGCTGCAGGAGTCAGCGCCGGCCAAACGCCTGCTGGTCGAGGATGGTCAGGTACGCGGGGCGCTGGTGGCGATGCCGCAAGGCGAGCTACTGATCCGCGCCAAGGCCGTGGTGCTTGCGGCGGGTGGTTTCCCCAACGACAACGCCCGGCGCCGGCAACTGTTCCCGCGTGATGCCAGCGGCCACGACAACCTGGCCCTGCCCCCCAAGGGTTGCTCGGGTGACGGCCTGCGCCTGGGCGAGTCGGCCGGCGGTGTGGTCGCCACCGATTTGAAGTCGCCGGTGGCCTGGGCGCCGGTTTCGCAAGTGCCGCACCGCGACGGCAGTGTCGGCCACTTCCCGCACATCATCGAGCGCGGCAAGCCGGGCATCATCGGTGTGTTGGCCAACGGCAAGCGTTTCGTCAATGAAGCGCATGGCTACTATGACTACGTGTCGGCCATGATCGCGGCGGTGCCACAGCATGAGGAAGTGTGCTCGTGGCTGGTCTGCGACCATCGCTTCCTGCGCCGCTATGGCCTCGGCCATGCCCGCCCGGCACCGCTGCCGGTGTGGCCGCATGTGCGCAGCGGCTACCTCAAGCAAGGCGCCACGCTCGAAGCGTTGGCTACCGCCTGCGGCATCGACCCTGACGGTTTACGGGCCACGGTCAGCGACTTCAACCGCCATGCCCGCAACGGCCAGGACCCGGCATTCGGTCGCGGCTCCACGCCGTTCAACCGCAAGCAGGGCGACCCGCAGCACAAGGGGCTCAACCCTTGTGTGGCGCCCATCGAGCATGGGCCGTTCTACGCGGTGAAGGTACAGCCCGGCTGTTTTGGTACCTTTGCCGGGCTACGAACCGACGGCCATGCCCGGGTGCTGAATGAGGCTGGGCAACCGATCGTTGGCCTGTATGCAGCGGGCACAGACATGGCCAGTGTGTTTGGTGGTTGGTACCCGTCTGGCGGCATCAACCTGGGCCCGGCGCTGACGTTTGGCTATGTGGCCGGGCGGCATATTGCCGGGGCGCAGGGGTATGAATGAGGTGAGCGCTCACTGACCGCTAACTGGCTGATGTGCAGCGATCCACCGAGGCTGATTTGTACTCAGGCTGGGCAGTGCATCTGCCCCAGCCAATACGCCACATCCACCTCATCGATCTGCTCGGCGCGCAAAAAGCGCTCAGCATACTGGCGGTACACCCCACTGCTCAGGAACAGCTGCAGCAGTTGCCCGTCGATGTGCCCGTCGCGGGCCATGAACACCAGGATTTTCACCGACTCGGACAAGGTCTTCGGCGCCTTGTAAGGGCGGTCGGCCGCGGTCAGCGCCTCGAAGATATCGGCAATCGCCATCACCCGCTCGGCAATCCCCAAGTCGCGCTCGGCTAGCCGGCGCGGGTAACCGCTACCGTCCATTTTTTCGTGGTGGTTACCTGCGATGGCCGGTACCCGTTTGAGCTGGCGCGGGAATGGCAGCGAGCTGAGCATGATGATGGTCTGCACGATGTGTTCGTTGACCTTGAAACGTTCCTCGTCATTCAGCGTGCCGCGGCGGATCGCCAGGTTGTACAGCTCGCCGTGGTTGCTGGCGTGGGCCGGCAGGCGCATGTCGAAACCCCAACGGTTGCGCGGGTCGTCCTTGGCCACCGGCGGCTTGCGTGGCCCCCAAGGCACGCAGTGTTCCGGGCGGTCGGCAAGCAGCGGTTCATCTACCGGCAATACTGGCGGCGGCACGCCGGCAAAGCGCTCTGCCTCATCACGGGAAATGCCCAAACGGTTGTCGAAGTGGCGCTGCCAGCGGCGCTGGCCAATCTGCTGCAGGCGTTCGATGTCGGCATCCTGCATGAACTCACCGCCGATATTGGCCTGGGCGATGAAGGCAAACTCCTCCTGCAACTGCGCCTGGCTGCGCGCCAGGGTGGCTTGCAGGACCTGCGGTTCGGCACCGCTTGCCAGGCCTTGCCAGTAGGCCAACTCGGCATCGCGCCACAGCACCTCGAAGCGCATGCGCACCTCGTGGATGCGGTTGTTCAGGCCCTCAAGCTTGGTCGCCTTGTCTACCACGTACTCAGGGCTGGTGACCTTGCCACAATCGTGCAGCCAGGCGGCCACACGAAATTCGTAGCGTTCGCTCTCGGTCATGCTGAAGTTGGCGTAGGGGCCGCTGTCGGCCGCCACCGCCTGGTCCAGCAGCATTTGCGCCAGCTGCGGCACCCGCTCGCAGTGGCCACCGGTATAGGGGCTCTTGGCGTCGATGGCATCGGCCAGCAGCTTGATCATGGCATCCAGCAGGCGTTGCTGGGCTTCGGTCATTTGCCGCGTTTCAATAGCCACCGCCGCCACCCCGGACAGCTCCTCGACAAAGCGCCGAAACGGCTGGCCCACCTGCTCGTGGGCATGTTCATCGCCCAGTTGCAGCACCAGAATACCCAGCAGCGCCTGGCTGCGATCATTCAGCACCACTGCCAGGCTGTGCTCGCGCAATCCGAGGGCTTGGGTCACCGCAGCCGCCAGGTGTGGTTGGGCTGCCTCATCCACGGGCAGCTCGCCCGGGTATTGCTCGCCGCGGCAGGAGGCGGCCAGGCGCAGCAACGCATGCTCGGCATCGAACAGGTACACCACGCCGGTGTTGACCCCGGCAGCCTCTACCAGGTGGGTCAGCACACCGTCGAGCATGCGCGCAAGGTCGCGCTCACGGCTGAGTGTGAGGGTGATCGCCTGAAAGCTGCGGATGGTGCCCGACATGCGGCTCAACACACGGCTCAATTCACGCACTTCGGTCACTCGCGAATGCACCCCCACTTCGCGGCTGAAATCAAAACCGGCCACGCCTCGCACCTGTTCGGCCAGTAGCCGCAAGGGGCGACCGATGCGCCGGCCGAGCACGCCGCCGAGTACCAGCAGCACAGCCATTAGCACTGCGGTCCAAAGCAACTGCTCGAACAACACCGCACGCGCGCCGGCCAGCAATTCATGGCCTGGCACGGCAATCAGCACCTGCAGGTCTTGCCCAGCCAGAGTGCTCAGCTGCACGCGCATGCCATACCAGGTCTGGCCGTCGACCTGGTAAGGCTGCACTTGGCCGCCTTGTGGCAGCTCGGCGTAAAGGTGCTCGAGGCTGGGGATGCCCAGTTCACCAATGCGCGACAGGCGCACCGCCTGCCCTTCGTGGACGATTACCCGCTGCAAGTCTGGGTAGGCCACTGCATTGCCCTGGTCGTCGACCACGACGATCTCGGTACCGGGGGTCATGCGCAGGTCCTGGGTTTCGCTGGCCAGGTCGTTGACCGAGACGTCCATGCCAATCACCGTCCCGCCGTCGACGCTGCGTTGCGCCATGGTCAAGCCGATTTCGCGGGTGGTGAAGAACACATAGGGGCGCGTCAGCACGGTGGTGGTTTGGGCGCTGGCTTCGGCAAACCACGAGCGCAGGCGCGGGTCGTAGCGGTACTCGGGTTTGGCCTGAGCGTGCAGCAGGTTCAGCGCCTGGTCGTAGAAGCGCCACTCACCCTGCACCGCCGCGCCCTCGCGGCTGACGCTTTGCACCAGGAATGCCGTGCCCGGCGGTGCGGCGTAACGCTGTAGCAATTGCGGCTCGCGGATGCGCCGTACCAGCAGGAACTCACCGTTGGGGTAGCCCATGTAGGCGGCGCTGAGCATGCGGTTGGCATTCAGCATCTCGACCAGTTGCGGCAGCCGTTGCAAGCGCTGCGCCAGGGTTTGCGCAGTCGGGTTGAAGGCGAGCAGGCGGATACTGCTGTGCGCCGGGTCGATCAGGCGCCGGGCACGCTCGTCGATGGTCTTGCCAATTTGCTGGGCAGCATCACCCGCGGCAGCCACCAAGGTCTGGCGGATGCTGTGATAACCCTGCCAAGCCAGGGCAGCACCAAGCAGCGACATGCCCAGCACGATGGCCAGCGCCACCAGCCACTGCAGTGAAAGGCCACGCCCGGAGTTGCCAACACGACCAGTCGACACGCAGCCCATCGCAGGTACTCCATGTGTGGCGATTCGAAAGGAGCAGCCAGGACGATCATGCAGGCCGAAGCCATTCGCAGGCAGCAAGTGGGGCCGCGTGGTAGCACATAGCCCAGGCCCGTCTTGGCAGCAGTGTAGAGCTGGCCCGGGGTTTCTGCCGGCTAGGCAAAAAAATAGTGGCCCGCGCTGATAAAGCGACTGGGCTGTGAGGTGCTTGTCACAATAATCTCATCGCCTTCGAGGTCAAGCGCCGCGCGGGCGGCGCTCGATCTGTGCATCACCTCAGTTCCCAAGGCATGCACTTGGAGCCCCCACCTCCCCAACCAGCAAATCGCAACCTGTGGGCGCGGCCCCGTGGTTCAGCCAGGGTTTGGCGAAAGCGGGTACAACGCTTCATCGAACTGCGCCAACCGCGGAAACACCAGCGGCTGGTCGTCCGAGAGCTGCTCCAGCCGCTGCCGGTACTGCTGCAAGAAGCCCTGGCGGGCGTCATCGCTGATGTAAGGCACATGCCAAGCCACGAACGGCGGCAACACCTCGAAGCCGACATAAGCCAACGTACCGCGCAAGATCGGCCGCAACATGTCGTCCAGTGGACCGTGGATCGCCCCTTCACCAAACATGTGCTCGCGCCCGCCCAGGGTCACAGTCACCAGCGCCTTCTTGCCCGCCAAGCCACCCTGGTCGTAGAAGCGCTTGCCGCCATAGCACACCCCCGACACCAGCACCCGGTCGATCCAGCCCTTGAGCATGGCCGGCGCCGAGAACCAGAAGATCGGAAAGTTCAGCACCAGCAAGTCGGCCCACAACAGCTTGTCCAGCTCCTGCTGGATATCCGCGGCAATGGCCCCACGCTTGACCCCTTGGCGCTGCTCCAGGGCATACACCAGGTACTCGGGGTTCTCGCGTTGGGTAAAGTCATCGGCACTGGCCACCGGGTTCCAGCCCATGGCGTACAGGTCGCTGACCTGCACCGGGTGGCCCTGGGCACGAAAAGTCTCCACGGCCTGGTCACGCAAGGCAGCGGTGAACGATTGCGGCTCGGGGTGAGCATGGACGATCAGTACATTCACAAACGATCTCCTTACCAGACTGGATGTCTTTCAACGGGGGGCTCATGCTCACGCACGGCCCGGCGCCTGCATCAGCTCAGCCGCGCAGCAGGCGATACGCCGGCAGGCATCGGCCAAGGCCTCGTTGCCCAGCACCAGGCCCAAACGAATGTGCCCGGCAGCGCTGGGGCCAAAGGCTTCGCCGGCGAGTACCGACACGCCTTGGCTGTCCAGCAGGCGATTGGCGAAGGCCTGGGCGCTGAGGCCGGTCTCGCGGATATCGACCATCACGAACATGCCGCCGTCGGGCTTCAGTGCTTTGACCCCCGGGCAGTTCGCCAACTGCTCGCACACCAGGTCGCGGCGCTGCCGATAAGCCTCGCGCATGCTGGCCAGCTCGGGCAGTTGTTGCTCCAGTGCCACCACGGCGGCGTCCTGGATAAAGTCCGGAGAGCCGTACAGCATGCACAAGGCGAGGTTTTCCAGGTGGGTGGCCAGCTCGGCTGAGCCAACCACCCAGCCCACCCGCCAGCCCGTCATGGCATGCGACTTCGACAGGCTGTTGAGGGTGGCCGTGCGCTCGGCCATGCCCGGCAGGCTGCCGGGGCTGACATGCTCGCCGTCGTACAGCAGCTCGCTGTACACCTCGTCGGAGATCAACCACAGGTCATGGGCGACGCACAGTTCGGCCAGCGCGGCCCAGGTGGCGCGTGGCAAGCTCGCCCCCGAAGGGTTGTGCGGGCTGTTCAAGGCCAGGGCGCGGGTACGCGGGGTGATGCGCTCGGCCACATCACGCGGGCACACGCGAAAGCCGTTTTCCGGCTTGACCGGCACCGGCACCACCTTGGCGCCACAGGCACCGAACACCGCCTCGTAGGTGACGTACATAGGCTCGGCGACTAGCACTTCGTCGCCTGGGTCAAGCACGCACTGGGCCACGCAGTACAGCGCGCACTGGGCCCCCGCCAGCACCGTCACCTGGTCGGCGCCGACGGCCTGGCCGCTGCGCTGTTGGTGGCGCTTGGCGATGGCCTGGCGCAGCGCCAGCTTGCCGCGCACATCGGCATAATGGGTGTGGCCCGCACGCAGGCTGCCGATGGCCGCTTCGACGATTGGCGCGGGGGTGTCGAAGTCCGGGTCACCCACCGACAGCAGCAAGATGTCCTTGCCCTCGGCCTGTAGCGCCAAGGCGCGGTAGTGGATGTCCCAGGCCGCGGCCCCGTCGCCGGCGATGCGTTGGGTGAGCTTGGCGTAGCGCATGGCAATCTCCCTTCAATGGCGGTTTCAGTCGACGAGGATCTTCGGGTTGGAACTGCCCCACACGGTGTACAAGTCGGCGAGTAGCGCGCCGTTGATGTCTTCCATTTCGGCCTGGGTGATTTCACCCCCGGCCTGTTTGCCGAACAGCACCACTTCGTTGCCACCCTTCACATCGGGGAAGTCCGTGACATCGACCATCAACGTGTTCATCGACACCTTACCCACCACCGGCACACGATGCCCGTTGATCAGCACATGGCCCTTGTTGGTGAATGCCCGGCGGTAGCCATCGGAGTAGCCAACAGTGATGTTGGCCAAGCGCGAATCACGCGCCAGGGTAAAGGTGCGGTCGTAGCCGACGGTGTTGCCGGCCGGGTAGCTGTGCACCGCCGCCACGCGCGACTTGAACTGCATGGCACGTTGGTATTCGGTGTGCGTCGGCACGGTGTCACCAAACAGCGCGCCGCCAGTACGTACCATGTCCAGGCGCGCTTCCGGCACCTCCAGGGTAGCGAAGGAGTTGGCGGCATGCAGGGTGAGCTTGCTGCGATCGAGCTTGGCATGCTTGATCAGCCAGGCGGTCTGCTCGTTGAACGCCGCCAGGCCTTTGCGCACATCGTCTTTGTCTTCAACCGCGAAGTGGGTCATCAGCGCCACCAGCTTGAGGTGTTTCTGGTCGGTGATCTGCAACGCTTCGCCACGGCCGGACCAGGTGGACATTTCTACCCCGTTGCGGCTCATGCCACTGGAATTCAACGCCATATGGATGCGCAGGGTCTTGCCATGGCGCTCGGCGATAGCATCGACCTGGCGGGCGAATTCGGCGCTACCGACCAGCTCTTCCATGTCGTACTGCAAGGCATCTTCCACTTCGCCAAGGCTGGCTAGGCGTACCCGCACCAGTTGCCCAGTGAAGCCGCTGGCTCGCACAACGCGGGCTTCCTCGTTGCTGGCCACCGCCACGCAGGGCACGCCCTGGGCAATGATCGACGGCATCACCAGGCCGACACCGTGGCCGTAGGCATCGGCCTTGAGCACGGCGCACAACTTGGATTTGCTGCCCAGCTCGGCCTGCAAGGTACGGATGTTGTGTTGCAGCGCGCTGGCGCTGATTTCGACCCAGGCGTTGCTGGTCTGCACAGTCAGGGCTGTGGTGCCGTTGTCCATCGACAGCGGCGGTGCGGCGTACAGCGGGGCCTGACCGGTGATCAGCAGGGCCAGGGATGCAGCCAACAGGGTACGGCGAAATGGCATGGTGGTTTCTCTTGTTTGTGGTGTGTGCGGCTTAGCAGACGCAGGTGTGTTTGAGTTCGATGAAGGTCACGCCAGGTGTGGCGAAACCGCAGGCCAGGTCGGCCTGCAGCGCGTCCAGGTCACGCGGCTGATGCACCGCACAGCCAAAGGCGCGGGCCAGGCCGATGAAGTCTGGGTTGCGCGGCAGCACGCCCACCGGCTCGATGTGCAGGCCGAGCATATCGTCGCGGATCTGGCCGAGGGCGTCATTGTTCCACAGCAATACCACCAGCGGCCGGTCCAGCTCTTCGACTGCGGTGGCCAGCTCCTGGGCGGTGTACAGGAAACCGCCATCGCCGACCAGCACCAGCCCTGGGCGGTGATCGGTGGCGAACATGCCGCCGATGCCGGCCGGCAGGCCGTAGCCGAGGGTGCCGTAGCCGGTGGGGTGCAGCCAACTGCGCGGCGCCCGGCTAGCGAAGGCGTAGTTGCCGGTGTAGGCCAGTTGGGTCATGTCGCTACTGATGAAGGCGTCGTCCGGGAGCACGGCGCCAATGCGGTCAAGAATGGCCTGGTGGATAGCCTGCAACGGTGCATGCCCAGTGCGGATAGCCTGGCGCAGGTTGGCCACCGCTGCGCTGGCTTGGGCCGGGTCACGATTGAGTTCTGGCAGGTCCTCGAGCAACGCGGCCAGTGTGTGTTGGGCATCACCGTGCAAGGCAACGGCGCAGGGGTAGACGTCGTTGAACTTGCGCGGGTCAATGTCCACCCGCAGCAGCTCACCATTGACCGGCAGGCGCTCGCGCCAGAAGTCGGTGTCGGCCATTTCAGTACCCACGGCCAGCACCACGTCGGCCTGGCTGATCAGCTGCCAACCGGGCTCGACGCACAGGCTGGAACCGGCATTGAGGGGGGCATCCGCTGGCAGCAGGCCCTTACCGGCCACGCTGGTGAACAGCGGCGCTGCCAGGCGGGTGCTCAGTTGCTGCAACTGCGCAGCTGCGTGCAATGCCCCACCACCGGCAATGATCATCGGCCGCTTGGCGGCGGCCAGCTTCAAGGCCGCCTGATCAAGGCTAGTGCGGCACGGCAGCCCCCGCCCTGGGCGGCGGACCACCTCAGCGCTCCAGTCACGGCTCACCGGCGCAGCCAACACGTCCAACGGCACCGAGATGTGCACCGGGCGCGGCCGTTCGCTGTCGAATACCGCCCAGGCGCGGGCAAGCAGTTCGGGCAGGTCGTCGCCGCGCAGGGCGACGGCGGAGAACGCGGTGATCGGCGCGGTCATGGCGCGCTGGTCCTGGGTTTCGTGCAGGCAGCCCCAGCCCTTGCCCAGGCTGGCGGTGTGGTTGACGCTGGAAATCACCAGCATCGGGATGGAGTCGGCGTAGGCCTGGCCGATGGCGGTGGCGACATTGGTCACGCCCGGCCCGGTAATGACGAAGCACACCCCCGGTTTGCCGCTAACCCGGGCATAACCGTCGGCCATGAAGCCGGCGCCCTGCTCATGGCGGGTCAGCACATGGCGGATGCCGCTGCCCGGCAGGCCGCGGTACAGCTCCAGGGTGTGCACCCCGGGGATACCGAATACCGTGTCCACGCCGTAGTGGGCCAACAACCGCACCAGCGCCTGGCCGGCGGTCAAGGTCAGGTCATGCATGTCGTTCTCCTTGCGCTTGGCCGAGACGGATCAAAGCGTCGACCGCGGTGGTGCTATGGGCACCGACCATCAATGGGTTCACATCCAGTTCCAGCAGGTGCCCGGCGTTTTCACAGGCGTAGTCAGCCACCGCGCGAATGGCCGCGACCACTGCGTCCAGGTCAGCGGCCGGGCGACCACGGAAGCCTTGCAGCAGGCTGGCACTGCGCAGGCTGAGCAGCGCAGTACGGATAGCGCTGTCGGTGGTGGGCAGCAGCAGGCTGACGCTGTCCTTGAGCAGCTCGACCAACACGCCCCCCGTGCCGATCACCAGGGCCAGGGCAAAGTTGTGCTCGCGCTTGATGCCAATGATCAGCTCGGCCAGCGGCGCTTCGGCCATCGGTTCAAGCAATACCTGGTCAAACGCCACATGCGGGGCGTAGCCGGCAATGCGCTGGCGCATCTGCACCAGGGCGCTTTCGAGGGCGGCGGCATCGCGCAGGTTCAGCGCCACCGCACCGGCTTCGGTCTTATGTGGCAGCTGCGCGCTGACCGCCTTCAGTACCAGTGGGTAGCCCACACGGGCGGCGTCTGCCACAGCACGCTCGGGCGTGCTCAATAGCCCGGCTGGCACCGGTAGGCCGAAGGCGCGCAGGGCTTGCTTGGATTGCCACTCGTCCAGCAGGCGGCCTTGGCCCTGCAAGGCCTGCGGGCACAGCGGTATCTGCGCGGCCTCGCCCTGCTCCAGCAGCCGCTGGCGCTGGCCCTGGTAGGCAACGATGCGCCCCCAGGCGGCCAGGCCATCTTCCACGCCCTGCAACGCGGCGATGCCACGGGCGTGCAAGCGCGTGCGCGCGCAGGCCGGCAACAGCTCCGGGAACGCCGAGGTGACAAAGCCGACCTTGCCATGGCGCTCCAGCGCATCGCAGTACAACGCCAGCAGCAGGTCGCATTCCTTGCGTTCGCCGGTGAACGCCGCCGGGTAGTCCAGCACCAGCATGGCCGCGCCAGCTGCACCGCTCAGGGTGCTGTCGAGCATGCGCCGCAGGGCTGCTTCATCGCCCCAGATGGCCGTGGTGAAGTCCAACGGGTTGACCAGGTTGGCATAGGCCGGCAGTACTTCGGCCAGTGCCGCCACCTGCTGTGGCTCAAGCTTGGGCAAGTTGAGTTGGTTGCGCTCGGCATAGTCGGCGATCAGCCCAGCATCGCCACCCGAACAGGCCAGTGCGATCAACTCGCCGTCCACCGGCAAGCGGCCACAGGCGGCGGCCTTGAGGGTTTCGACGAAGCTCACCGGGCCACTGACGCGGACCACGCCCAGGCGCTGGAACAGGCTGTCGTACAAGGCGTCGGCGCCAGACAGCGAGCTGGTGTGGCTGAGCGCCAGTTCGGCACCGATCTGCGATACGCCGGTCTTCAAAGCAATGATCGGCGTGCCCTGCTGCAACGCCTTGTAGGCGGCACGGGCGAAGCCCGGCACGTTCTTCAAGCCTTCCAGGTGCAGGCCGATGGCGGTAACCCGTGGGTCATCGAGCAGCACGTCCATCAGTTCGGCCACGCCCAGTTGCGCCTGGTTGCCAACTGAGGCCATGTAGGCCACTGGCAGCGAGCGGTCGCTCATGGACAGGTTGTAGGCGAAGTTGCCGCTCTGGGTGAGGATCGCCACGCCCTTCTCCACCGCCTGGCCGCCATGCGCCACCGGCCACAGCGCGGCACCGTGCAGGTAGTCGAGCAGGCCGTAGCAATTGGGGCCGAGCAAGGCCATGTCGCCTGCTGCATCGAGCAGGCGCTGTTGCAGCAGGCGCCCTTCCTCACCGCTTTCGGCAAAGCCTGAGGCATAGCAGATGGCGCCACCGGCGCCGCGTGCGGCCAGCTCGGCCACGCACTGCAAGGTCAGCTCACGGTTGGTGGCGATGAACACCGCGTCCGGGGCACAGGGCAAGTCGGCCACACGCGCCACGCAGGGGATGCCTTCCAGGCTTGCATGCTGTGGGTTGACCAGCCACAGCTGGCCTGCAAAGCCACCTTCGGCGCAGCGCTTGAGCGCCCGCGCCATGCTACGCCCACCCACGAAAGCCAGGTGCCGCGGCGCCAGCAGGCGCTTGAGGTTGGGACGAATCGAATGCGACATGGGTGTTCTCCTGGCGCTCAGCGCAGCAGCGGGCGCAGCAGTTCGCGGGCGATGATGTGCCGCTGGATTTCCGAGGTGCCTTCCCAGATGCGTTCGATGCGCGCGTTGCGCCAGATGCGCTCGACCGGCCCTTCGTCCATCAGGCCCATGCCGCCAAAAATCTGCACGGTTTCATCGGCAACCTTGCCCAGCACTTCGCTGGCGAACAGCTTGGCCATGCCGGCCTCGCCGTCGGTCATGCTGCCCTGGTCCATCTTCCAGGCGGTGTGCAGGGTGAGCATTTCGGCGGCGCGAATCTGCGTGGCCATGTCGGCCAGTTTGAACGACACGCCCTGGTAGCTGCCGATGGCCTGGCCGAACTGCTTACGGTCGGCGGCCCACTGCAGCGCCAGATCCAGGGCGCGCTGAGCCTGGCCTACGCAGTTGGCGGCAACCATGACCCGGCCCGCGGTGAGCCAGGCGTTGGCCACCTCCCAGCCCTTGCCGACTTCGCCCAGCACCTTGCTGGCTGGCACCCGGCAGTCGTCGAAGAACAGCTCGTAGGTGTGGTAGCCACGGTTACTTACACACTTGGGGCCACGGCGGATGGTCATGCCCGGCGTACCGCGGTCGACCAGCAAGGCGGTAACTGCATTGCGCTTGCGACCGTTGTGCTCGTAGGTGTCGGTAACGGCGAAGACAATGGCGAAATCGGCGTGCCCGGCATGGCTGATGAAGTGCTTGCTGCCATTGATGACAAAGTCATCGCCCTGGCACACGGCACGGGTTTTGATGGCGTTGGCATCCGAACCAGCCCCCGGCTCGGTGAGCGCGAAGCAATCGATTTTCTCGCCCTGCATGCAGGGCAGCAGGTAGTCGTTGACCTGCTCGCCCTTGCAGGCCATGAGGATTTTCGACGGCCGCGCGACAAACACGTGCAGGGCCCAGGACACCTTGGACAATTCCCGCTCGATCAGCGCTTGGGACAGGTAGTCCAGGCCACCGCCACCGACCTCCTCGGGCATGTTGAAGGCATAGAACCCGGCGGCGATGGCCTTGCCGCGGATGTGCGCGGCCAGCTCCGGCGACACGGCATCGGCGCGGTCTACCGCCTCTTCATGGGGCAACAGCTCCTTGGCGACAAAGCTGCGTACCGCTTCCACCAACATTTCTTGTTCTTGGGTCAGCTGGAAATTCATCTGCGAAGGTCCTGGTGAGGGTGTCGGTTACTGACCGATGAAGCGGGGCGCGCGTCGTTGCATCGAGGCTTGCAGCGCTTCGGCGCCATCCTGGCTGCGGCCGCACAGCAGGCCCGCCTGGCGCTCGGCTTCGAGCTGTTCGGCCAGGGTGCGCCGGGCGCCGTCGCGGATCAGTTGCTTGGTCTGCGCATAGGCGAACGTCGGGCCGTTGGCCAGGCGCCCGGCCAGCTCGGCGGCTACGGCGGGCAGTTGCTCGTCGGCGCAGACTTCGCTAACCAGCCCGGCGGCCAGGGCGCGCTCGGCGCCCCACAGTTCATCGAGGAACAGCAGGCGCTTGGCTTGCTCGCTGCCGATCAGCCGTGGCAGGTGCCAGCTGGCGCCCGCGTCGGGGCTGTAGCCCATGCTGGTGTAGCCAGCTTTGAACCGCGCCGAGGCCGCAGCAATGCGCAGGTCGCAGCACAGGCTGAGGTCCATGCCAGCGCCCACGGCGGTGCCGTTGATGGCGGCGATAGTGGGTTTGTCGAGGCTGTGCAGGCGCAGCATCAAGGCGTGGGCGGTTTCGGTCCAGCCGTAGCTTTCCAGGGTGCCCTGGGCTTCGGCTGCCGCCCATTCGGCCAGGTCGGCACCGGCGCAAAAGCTACGGCCGCAGCCGGTCAGCACCAGCACGCGCACGACCGGGTCGCTGTTGCAGGTTTCCAGCAAGGCGTGCAGCTGTTCGAGGGTGGGGATGTCCAGCGCGTTACGCTGTGCGGGGCGATTGAGGGTGATCCAGGCAACGCCGGCTTCGACCTTGCTCAACAGTGACGACGACGGGGTGGTCATGGGGGCCTCGGTATTGTTGTGATGGTTTTGGAGGGCTTGATGTGGGAGATACTAAACAAGTGTTCAACACGGTGGGATGGGCTGTTACAACTTCGCACAACTCGGTTTTCGCTGTTACACAGCTGCCTTTCGCCATGGCATTTTCATTGCCTGTGAAATCGAGCGCCGCCCGCGCGGCACTCGATTTCACAGGCGACAAACATGCACCGACGAACAACCACCGCAGCATCAAACTCCAGGCACGCTCGGCGCCAAGGCCCCCTGCCGACGGCGGTTGACGAAGAAGTACGCCGCATAGCACAAGGCAATGAAACCAAAGCCCCAGTACAGTGATGGCCGCTGGGTTTCATCCAGCGCCAGGAACACGAACAGCGAACTGCACAGGGTGATGCACAACAGCGGCACCAGCGGGTACAGCGGCGCTTTGTACTTCAAGTCTTGCAGTTGCCCACCGCCATTCAGGTAGGCCTTGCGGAAGCGGTACTGCGCCAGGGCGATGACGATCCAGGTCACGGTGCCCGACATGCCACTCACCGCCATCAGCACCATGAACAGGGTGTCAGCGGCAATGAAGCTGGTCATGAGCGAGACCAGCGCAAAACACAGGGTGATGCTCAGCGCCCGCAGCGGCACGCCGCGCTTGCTCAGCTGTGACAGGCTTTTCGGCGCCATGCCAGTTTTCGACATAGCCCAGAGGATGCGCGTAGAGGCATACAGCCCAGAGTTGCCCACCGACAGGATGGCGGTAAGGATGACGAAGTTCATCAGGTCGGCAGCAAAGGGGATGCCGACCATGTCGAACACTTGCACGAATGGGCTTTCCATCAACCCGGCCTGCTCGTAGGGCACGATGGCCGACAGCACGGCAATCGCCAGCACATAGAAGATCAGCACGCGGAACACCACGTTGCGCACCGCCCGTGGGATGCTCTTTTCCGGGTGCTCGGTCTCGCCAGCCGCTACCCCCATGATCTCGCAGCCCTGGAAGGCATAGACCACCGTCATCATCACCGCGAACACCGCCGACAGGCCGTGAGGGAACAGCGACTCGCCCACCAGGTTGTCCAGCATCGGTGCCGGTGCCCCGCTGCTCAGCGGGATGGCGCCGAAGATCACCAGCACGCCGATGATGATGAAGCCGACGATGGTCGCCACCTTGATGCCCGAGAACCAGTATTCGGCCTCGCCGAAGGCGCGTGTAGCCAGGGCGTTGAGGCCAAACAGCACGACCACGAACAGCGCCGACCAGTACCAGATCGGCACGTCCGGGAACCAGCGGGTCATCAGCATGCCGGCAGCGGTGAACTCCAGGCCCACCGTGGTGGCCCAGCTCATCCAGTACACCCAGCCGATCATGAAGCCGGTGGCCGGGCCGATGAACTTGGTGGCGTGGGCCTGGAACGAACCGGATACCGGCATCTGCACCGACAGCTCACCCAGGCAGACCATCACCAGGTACATCAGCAAACCCGCCACCAAGTAGGCCAGGATCGCACCGACCGGCCCGCCCTGGTTGATGGTCACGCCCGAGCCCATGAACAGCCCGGTGCCGATTACCCCGCCCAGCGACAGCATGAAGATGTGCCGGCTTTTCAGGGCGCGGGTGAGTTGGATTTTCTCGTGGTTGTCAGTCATGGCGCACCTCGCCATTGCGGCCGGTGCAGTGAACGAGGGGCTGAGTGCTAGGGCATGTCATTATTGTTGTCTCCAATAAGCCTCATGGACCGCGTGCAACACGGTTGCCAGGGATTATTGGAAACGGATGTAAGGTGCCGTTGTACGAACCGATCGAAGATGTAAAAAGTCGTAAGTTTTTTGTACGTCAGCTCTGGATCAACTGTTCCAGAGTTGTGCGGGCCTGGCCAAGCTGGGCGGCCAGCGGCCCGTCGAGTGCTTGCAACGCCTGCGCGTCATGCTGCAGGGCCGCCTCCTCCAAACGGCGCAACAACGCAGCCAGCCCAGAAAAGCCCAGGGAATCGCAACTGCCGGCAAGGCGGTGAGCCAGGTGCAGCACTTCGGTAAAGTCCTGGGCCGGCAGCGCCTCGGCCAGCGCCACGGCGTGCTGTTCCAGTGACTGGCGCAGCACCTTCAGCAGCCCCTGCAGCTTCTGCTCGCCCAACAGCGAGCGGTGGGTACCCAGCAGTGACCAATCCATATTCGCGTCAGCCCCAACCACCTCGCTGGGCGCCGCGGCGGCCAGCGCCCGACGCAAGGTGTCCAGGCGCAGGGGTTTGGCCAGCACCCCCTGCATGCCGGCGTCCAGGTAACCCTGCACTTGCCCAGGTTGAACACCGGCGGTCAGTGCCAACACCCGGCAGTGGCGGTTTGGCCCTGGCGTGGCACGCAGCTGCCGGCACATTTCCACCCCGCTCATGCCGGGCAGTTGCACGTCGAGCAGAATCAGGTCGTAACGCTGCTGGGCGCAGGCCTGCAAAGCCTGCTTGGCGTCTTCGGCAAAGCTCACCCGGTGGCCATCGCGCCGCAGCAGCCCACCCGCCACCTCGCGGTTCAGTGCCACGTCCTCGACCACCAGGATATCCAGGCAAGCCAAAGCCGAAGGCGCTAGCGAACTGCCCAGCACTTGCTGCCCGCGGGCTATGTCCAGTTCGAACCAGAAGCAACTGCCCTGCCCTTGCACGCTGTCCAGGCCAATGCAGCCCCCCAGGTTTTCCACCAGGTGCTTGCAGATCGCCAGGCCCAGGCCGGTGCCGCCGTAGCGCCGGGCCACCGCCTCGCTGGCCTGGACGAAGCGGTCGAAGATCCGCGCCTGCACAGCGGGCTCGATGCCGATGCCATTGTCACTGACCGACAGCCGCAGGCGCTGCGAGCCCTGGTCACTGGCCAGCACCTGCACCGCCAGCCGCACCTGGCCATGCTCGGTGAACTTGATGGCATTGGCCAGCAGGTTGCTCAACACCTGGCGCAGGTACTGTTCGGCGCCGTGCTGGTATTCGGCCAAATGCGCGTCGATGTCCAGTTGCAGCGTGTCGCCGTTGGCCCGGGCCATGGGTTCGAGCAGCGCCAGCACTTCCTGGCACAACTGGCGCAGCGAGAAAGCGACCAGCTCGGCGCGGCTTTCACCCTCCTCGAGGCGGGCGAAATACAACACTTCGTTGAGAATCGCCAACAGCCCCTCACCCGCCTTGTACAAGGCCTCGACGCGCTGGCGGTCAGCCGCCTCCAGTCGGCCGCCGCGCAGCAGCTCGGCCATGCCAAGAATGCCATTGAGTGGTGTGCGCAGCTCATGGCTCATGGTCGCCAGGAAGCGCGACTTGGCCAGGTTGGCGGCCTCGGCCTCATCCTTGGCCCGAGCCAGGCTGGCCGTGCGCCGTTCGACCATGGCTTGCAGTTCGTCGCGCTTGTCCTGCAGCACCAGGCGGTCGCGCTCGCGGCGCTCGATGTCACTGAGGATGGCCCGGCGCATGTCGTCCAGGGCGTGGGCCACGGTGTCGATTTCATCTGGGCGCGCCGAGCGACGGCGGCCCAGGCGCAGTGGCTCTTGCCAGTGGCCTGCAGCAATACGCCGGGCGAACTCGGCCATCACTTGCAAGTGGCGGGTGACCAGGCGGTAGAACAGCCCCGACAGCGCCACCGCCAGGCCGCACAGGAACACGCCCATCCACAGCAGGCTGGTAAGACCCGTGGCATACAGGCGCCGGTGCACCGCGCCGAGGTCGATGCTCACTTCCAGCTCGCCCAGGTGCCTGGCCGGCCCCGCGGGGGGTTGGTAATCGAGGGGGAAGCGTTCGATGCGCAGCGGCCCCTTGGGTTCGGCCTCACCGCGTAACAGCTGGAAATCATCGCTGACCAAGCGCACCCGGGCCACGTCAGAAAAATCCACCAGGCCGCGCAGTTGTGTATCCAGCTGCGCCTCGTCCAGGTCCCACAGGCTGCGCTCCAGGCTGGCCAAGTAGCCGGCGCGGATCAATGCCATGCGCGCTTCTATGTCGCGCATCTCGCGGCGGTACTCGAAGTACAGCTGCACCGAGCTGGCCAACACGGTAAAGCACAGGCTGAACAACACGATGAACAGCAGCAGGCGGCGCAGCAGGCCATCGGTGCGCAGGCGCATCATCGGGCGTCCACCGGCAGGTTGATCATGTCGCGGTAGGTCACCTCGCTCTGCTCCAGCCAGCGCTCGATTTCGCCGGCCTGGCTCATGCGCCGCAACTGCGCGTCGATTTCGTCCATGTGCTGGCTCAAGGGCGATTGCCGCGATACCGCAACCCGCAGGTAATCCACGCTCAGAGCGGTGGGCAATACGCGGATGTCTTGCGCCCCGGGCAAGTGTTCGATGAACAGCTGGCCGGTGCGCCGCTCCTGGATCACGTAGTCGATGCGCCCACGGATCAACTTGCCAAAGTTCTGCTGGCTGGAAGACACCCGTTCGATGTTTTGGTGGCGGGCGACGAAGCGGTCAAATTCGGCGCCATAGCTTTCGCCATACAATAGCCCGCCGCGGTAGCCGGCCAGGTCTTCCAGGCGCTGGAACTGCACAGGCCGAAGGCGGTTGTAGAACACCGCCACTTCCTCGCGCACCACCGCTACCGTGGAAAAACGCATGCGCTGGTCACGCTGATCGCTGTTGTAGGCAAGCACCACGTCCACCCGCCCGGCGGCGGCGTCCATCAGGCAGCGCTTCCAGTTACCCAGTACCACGGTGTGCACCGGGTAGCCCATACGCGCGAACAGCTCGCGCACCACGGTCGGCGCCAGGCCGCGCACCTGATGGCCATCGCTCCAGGAAATCGGCGGGTACACCGGGTAGTCGCAGTAGCGCACCGGCTCTGTGGCAGCGGCCTGTGCAGCAAGCAGCGACAGGACCACCCCCCAGGCACGGTGGCTCATGCCGCCACGCTGGCGGTGAACAGGTAGCCGGTGCCGTGGATGGTGATGATCAGTTGCGGCTCGGCCGGGTCGTCGTGCAGCTTGCGTCGCAGGCGACCGACCAGCACATCGATGGAGCGGTCGTTGGGCACCCATTCGCGGTTACGGATCTGGTCCATCAACTGGTCGCGGCTGAGGGTGTGGCCACTGTTGCGCAGGAACACGCTGAGCAACTGGAACTCACCGTGGGTCAGCAGGGTTTGCCCACCACGGGTGTCGATCAGGCGCCGGCGGTCGGTGTCCAGGGCCCAGTCGGCGAACTGTTTCAGGGATTGCGCGCAGGCCGGCGCCGGGTGTACCTCGCGGGCATGGCGCACGCGGCGGACCAGGTTTTTGGCGCGCGATACCAGTTCGCGGGGGTTGAGCGGTTTGATCACGTAGTCGTCGGCGCCGCATTCCAGGCCGACGATGCGGTCGATGTCGTCGTTGCGGCCAGTGATCAGGATGATGCCGACCTCTGAGCGCACCCGCAGCTCGCGGGTCAGGGTGAGGCCGTCCTTGCCGGGCAGGCGGATGTCCAGCAGCACCAGGTCGACATCCTGGCTGCCGAGCAGGGCTTCGGCCTTTTCGGCGGTGTCGGCGCAGTGCACCTCATAGCCTTCCTGGGACAGATAGGCCTGCAGCAAGTCACGAATAAGTGGATCGTCATCGACGATCAATACCCGAGCCGTCATTGCGTGTCGTCTCTTTTATTATTGGTGTTGTTGTACACACTCGCGACAGCAGCGTACTCGTTACTGAACAGGCGATCAACAGCCCTCCGGCAGGCTGAAGCGCCGCCGGCCACCGGCTTGCAGGCCGTCAACCCAAGCCTCGCAAATAACCACGCCCTGCTCGGGGGTGAAGGTGCCAGGGTTAAGCCCCGACTCCAGCCATAAGCCGTCGAGCAGGGCACTCAGGCTGATCGCCGCGAGGTCGGCATCGAAGCCCTGCCAGCCCTCCTCGCCGGCCAGCGTGGCCAGCAGCCCACTCAGTTCATTGCGGTACTCGCCGTAGGAGTGGTCATGCACCTGGTTGATCGCCTCGGCGGTCTTCATCGCGCCCCAGAACGCCAGCCAAGCGTCGAGTAATTGCGGGTCGAGCAGCTCGGCACAGAACGAGGCACGAAAGAACGCCGACAACCGCTCACGGGCATTCGGCGCGGCCTGGGCCATGGCTTCGCGCAGCAGGCCCATCACCCGGCCGGTGACGGCCATGTAGGCTTCGGCCACCAGTTCGTCCTTGCCAGCGTAGTGGTGGCTGATCAGCCCTACCGAGACGCCGGCCTCAGCTGAGATCTTGCGGATCGAAGCCCCCTGAAACCCATGGCGCTTGAGGCACACCAGGGTCGCTTCGACCAGGTTGGCTTTGCGCAATTCCGGCAGCATGCGGTGGTAGCGGGCTTCCTGGCTCATCGGGCGGGTCTCGTGGCTGGCGGGCTGGCTGAACGACTGTACAACAAGCAGAACAGCGTGATAAACCCTAAACACCAACGCCCAGCCGGGCCCGCCCACAACAACAAAAGCGCCCGCCATGACCGAGCTGATCACACGTGAGCAGGACCAAGGCCTGCTGACCCTGGCTTTCAACCGCCCCGACAAACTCAACGCCTTGAACACTGCCATGTACCAGCAATTGGGCGACCTGCTGTTGGCGGCGGGAGAAGACCCTGATGTCGAAGCGATCATCATCACCGGCGGCCCACGCTGTTTCAGTGCCGGCAACGACCTGCGCGACTTCCTCGACAACCCACCCAGCGACCTGGACAGCCCGGTGTTCCGCCTGATGCGGGTGGTAATGGGCCTGGACAAACCGCTGATCGCTGCCGTCAG
Source organism: Pseudomonas sp. Leaf58 (assembly GCF_003627215.1). Taxonomy (NCBI): domain Bacteria; kingdom Pseudomonadati; phylum Pseudomonadota; class Gammaproteobacteria; order Pseudomonadales; family Pseudomonadaceae; genus Pseudomonas; species Pseudomonas sp. Leaf58. Next base: position 2,208,517 of record NZ_CP032677.1, on the reverse strand, counting down.
TGGCGCGGCGATCGGCATCGGGGCCACCTTGTTGCTGCATTGCGACCAGGTGCTGGTCAGCCGCTCGACCAAGTTGCGCATGCCATTCGCGCCGTTGGGTGTGTGCCCAGAATTTGGCTCCAGCCTGTTGCTGCCACGCCTGCTTGGCCAGGCCCGGGCGGCTCGCCTGCTGCTGGCAAACGAGTTGCTCGATGGCGAACAGCTGGTGGCCTGGGGGCTGGCCAATGAGCTGCATGAGGACGGTGAACAGTGCCTGGCAGCAGCCCGGCAGTTGGCGCGGCGGCTGCAAGGTTACCCGCAAGCGGCACTGCGCCTGAGCAAGCGGCTGCTCAAGGACAGCCAGCGGCGAGAGCTGGAGGCAACGGTGGCGCGGGAAAGCCAGTTGTTCATCGAGTGCTTGCATACCGAAGAAGCGCGGGCAGTATTGCGGGCGCTTATCAAGGATTGAATCGGCTATTGCCGGGATAGGAGGTGCTAATAGCCGGTCATTTCCAGATACCCGCGCCCCCCCGCGCTGCCGGTCAAACGCACCGGCCCTTCCCAATACGGCACCCGCGTGTCCATCCAGGCCTGCGGCTGCAGCGCCTCGATCTGTACATCCACGCCCTGCCCCGGCACCTGCACCCGCCATCGCGTTGGCACCTGCTTGCCGTTCTTCTGCCGCGACCAAGCCTGTGCCTGTAGCTGAACCTGCGCGCCCTGCAGCGCCACCACCTCACCCCACGGGCCAACCCAGGTGCCGGCGCGATAGGCCTGCCCCTGCGCCTCGCGCACCTGGAACAGCATCAGCTTGGCGCCACTGTCCAGGTGCAGCGAAAACCAATCCCAACCCGTTTGCCCGGCAGCCAGCGGCTGGCTGCTCCATTCCCGGTCCAGCCAGGCCAGGCCGCTGACCGCAATGCACTGGCCGCCCTGCTGCACTTCCCCGCGCACCCGATAGAACGGCTGGCTGTAATAGTACGAAGCCTGCCCCTTGCCAGATTTTTCGCTGTAGCCGTGCTCCCCGTGCAGCACCAAGGGCCGATCGCTGCGCAGTTGCAAGTCATAGCGAAAACCTGCACCCGCGGCGATCATCTGCAGGCGGTCAATGCCAACCCTGCCCTGCAACGACCAGTCATTGATCCAGGCGCGGAACGGCTGGGCCTGCACACCGGCCTGGCCGATACCACCGCGTGCCAGGGTTTCTGCAGACTGATGACCGCCCGGGCCTGTCAGCGCTGCGTGCCCCATCCATAGGTTCGGGCTGTTCCAACTGGCTGTTTCCGAGCCTGGGCGCAGGGCCGAGCGGAACAGCGTCCACTGCGCGCCCCAGTCTCGCCCCTGGGCATCCTTGAGGTTGGCGGTGACGTACCACCATTCGATGCGAAAACCATCGTGGGCGCCATGGTCGCGTGGGAATGCCAGGCGCTGATCGCGGCTCACCTGGCTGAATTCACCCGCCTGCCGGCCAAGCCCGGCATAGCTTTGCTCGGCAGGCTGATCACAGCCGCCCAGCACCCCACACAGCAACAGCCACGCGCTACGCTTCATCGGCAAACGGCCTCAACAGTTCGTGCGGCTGACGACGCGCCAGTTGCCACAGTGGCCAGGCGCTAGCCAACACGCTGGTGAGCATGCCCAGCACGGCCAACTGCAGCAGTTGCGCGGGGAACACGTAGAGCGGCAAACGCCAACCGAATGCCTGCACGTTCACCACCGCGACCAGGCTCCAGGCCAGCACGATACCCAGCGGGATCGCCAGTAGCACGGTAAGGCTGCTGAGCAGCAGTGTCTGCCCAAGGCTTAGCCAGGCCAGGTGCGTGCGCCGCACGCCGAGCGCCCACAGCGGCGCCAACTGGCCCAGGCGGGTCTGGCCCAGGGTCAGCAGATTGATGAACAGCGCCACGCCGGCCACGCCAAGGGTGAGGCTGTTGAGCGCAGCGGTGGCGGCGAAGGTACGGTTGAACACGTCGGTCGACCAGCGCTTGAGCCGCGCCTGTTCCACCACGCGGCTGGCGTCCAGAGCAAAGCGCTGTTGCAAGGCTGCCCTGAGCGCCGACACCTGGCCGGCTGCCAGATCGACACTCAAGCCGGTCAAGGTTGCCTGCGGCCAGTGCCCACGTAGCCAGTCGGCGTTGACCAGCACGTGCCCTTTGGGGTTGCCGTAATCGGCGTAGATCGCCACCACGGTCTGGACTGTAGCGGGCGTTGCGGGCAGCACCAAGTTATCGCCCAGTTGCAGTTTCAGGCGCCGGGCCAGTTGCTCACTGAGCATCACGGCCTGCCCTCTCGCCAGTTGCCCCCAGGCGTTTGGCTGCTGCGCGAGCAAGGGCCAACGCTTGAGATAGACGGGGCTATCGACAATGCCCTGAAGCTGCACCGGCAAGCCCTGCAATTGCGTTTCCACACGCCAGCCCGGCAGTACCCCACGCACTGAAGGTTGCCGCACGAGCCATTCGGCTATCTGCAAGCCTTGGGCGCTGTCGCGTGGGGTGACATACAGGTCGGCCGACAGGCGCAGGTCAAGCCAGCCGACAAAGGTCTTGCGAAAGCCCTCGGTCATGCTGCCCACCCCGACACTGGCGGCCAGCGCCAGCAACAAGGCCATCAACGCCAGGCTCAGGGCGGGCAACTGCTGACGGCTGTCGGCGACGAACCACTGTGATAATGGCCGCCGGCTATAACGCGCCAGGCTCGCCAGCACCCCGTCGAGCAAGGTGGGGAGCAGCAACGCCGCCGCCAGCAGCAAACTTGCCAACAAGGCGAACGCGCTGGGCAGGCTGTTACCCAGCACGCCACACCCCACGGCCAGCACCAGCAACAGGCCGGCCAGCAAAGCCTGACGCCGCAACCACGGGCCCTGCGCCAAGCGCCAAGCCTGAGGTTGCGCCAGCGCCAGCAACGGCAACCGGGCCGCACGCAGTACGCTGCTCAAACCTGCCAGCAACGCCCCCAGTACGCTCACTAACACGCCCACCAGCCACCACCACGCAGGCAGGTTCAGCGTGCCCGCGACCTGGGCGCCATACAGGCCGCGCAAGCTGGCGGCCACGTCGGGCAACAGCCACGCGGCCAGCCCATAACCACTGGCCACGCCCGCCAGCCCACCCAGTACCGCGAACAGGCCCAGTTCCAGTACCAGGGCACATAACAGGGTGTTTCGGCTGATGCCACAGGCGCGCAGGTTGCGGATCAGGCCGCGCCGCTGCTCCAGTGCCAAGCCAATTGCAGCATGGGCGATGAACAGGCCGACAACAAAGGCCAACAGGCCGAGGGCGGTCAGGTTGAGGTGAAAACTATCGGTCAACCGCTGCAAGCCGCCATCGTCCTGCCGGGGTTGCAGCTCAAGATAGGGTGCGATAGCCGCAGGCAACGGCCCCGTCGTAGCGGCGAGCAACAAGCGCGATAACTGCCCAGGTGCATGCAGCAGCGCCTGAGCGTGGCCGATATCCACCACCATCACCCCCGGTGCCAACCCCGGCTGCAGGAGCAAGGGCGGCAGCAGCTGCCCTTCGCTGTCGCGGAGGGCCTGCCCGGGGTTCGCGCCCAGCTGACGCAAGGTATCTGGCCCAACCCAGGCTTGCCCGGGGGTGCCGATGAAAGCTTGCAAGTCGAACGTTTGCGGCTGCACACCGGCAATGCTGCTGGCGGGCGGCAGGCTCAGCGGCTCGATGCCGATCAAGCGCAGGCTACGTACGGGCTCGCCAGGCAAACGCAAGCGCCCTTCCAGCACCGGCGTCACCGCCCAGCCCAAGCTGCGCAGTTGCAGGTACAGCGCCTGCTCGAACCGCTCACCTTTGCGCGGCACCAGCTGCGCCTGTAAAGGCCCGGCCAGCACCGCGCTGGCTCGGGCATAGTCGCTACGTGCCTGGCTGTTCAGTGCCTGCACACCGGTCCACAGCGCCGTGGCCAGCCACAGGCCGGTAAAGATACTGACGAACTGCACGCGATGGCGCCGCCAGTGGCTGAGCAGCGCAAGCAGGGCCAACGCTAATAGCCTCATCCGCTTGGCCCCAGGCGCACACGGCCGGCCTGTAGGTGGCAGCGCTGCTGCAAACGTACCGCCAGCCGGGGGCTGTGGGTCACCATCAGCAGGCCGCTACCTACTTCGGCCACCAACTGCAGCAGCAGCTTCAGCACTTCGTCGCTGCTGGCTTCGTCAAGGCTGCCGGTGGGTTCGTCGGCCAGCAGCCAGGCCGGCCGCCCGGCCAGGGCGCGGCCGATGGCAACCCGCTGCTGCTGGCCGCCGGACAGTTGCTCCGGGTAACGCGCCAGCACATCCGCCAAGCCCAGGTGCTGCGCCAGGTAAGCCACCCAGTGCGGGTCGTGGCGAGCGGCCAGCCTGGCCTGGAACGCCAGGTTGGCGGCCACGTCCAGGCTGCTGATCAGGTTGTACTGCTGGAACACCAGGCCTATGCCTGTTCGCCGCCACAACGCCAACGAGGCCTCGGAGCGGTTGTCTAGCGGGGTGTCGTCGATCAGGATGCGGCCACTGTCGGCGCGGTCCAGGCCCGCCACCAGATGCAGCAAGGTGCTCTTGCCACTGCCCGATTCGCCCATCAGCGCCAGGCTGCTGCCGCGTGCCAGGCGCAGGTCGACACCCTGCAGCACGGGGAGCGGGCCCTGGGGGGTGGGGAATGACTTGTGCAGTTGTTCGATGACCAGCATCGATCGGCCTTGATGGGTTCACGTGTCCTCTTAGGCATAGCAGGTTCAGGGCGATGCCCGTGCACAGTCGTCGCTTTCTTCACTAAGGGAATCTGCAGCCCCCTTACAAGCCGGCCTGCGTTATGGGCCCCGGCTTAGGCGTCTGCTGTAACAACCCTCGTGGCAACCGGAAACCTTTGAAAGGCTCTTGCGTGATGGGGTTGAACGCCTTCTCCGCGCTGAGCCGATAGCGCATCACGCCATCGCCGGCCCTGAAACTCAGGTCCACGCTGGTCGCCGTGCGGCCGTTGAGTGAGCCACGGCTGAGCAAGCGGAACATCGACCACGGGCCGCGGTACTCAAGCTTGCTGCTGTTACCGTTCTGCCTGAGCAAGGTCAGGTTGCTGCGCACCTGCTGCCCCAAGGTATTCGGCCAAACGATGCCGGTGATCTGGCGCGGGCCATGGGTGTAGGAAATCAGCTGGCCGTCCAGGTCTAGCAAGCTTGTGCGCTGGTTGGTACTCAACCCTAACGGCTCGATGCTGAACTGCACACTCAGGCTGCCGCGCTGATCGAAGAAAGTCTCACGTATGCGGTCTGCCCGCTCGAGTTGTTCAAGCACATCACTGCGGATCAGTGATTGCCCCTGCTGGCCGGCCTGCAGGGCTTCGAGGTTATCCTTCAGAAAGACTTTCAGGTACTGATCATGGAACTGCTGCAGCCTCCCCTTGGGCCCGAAGAATGCCTCGAAGTCATCCAGCGAGGCGTCGGGCGCCTTCACGACAAAGGGGTAGCGCCCTGCCAGGCGCTGCTGGAAGAAGCTGTACACTTCGGCGTCCCAGCGTCGCTCCAACTCACGCAGGGCTTCGACATTCAGCACTTGTGCTGTTTGATCGGCAACCTTCCTGACCTGGTGGTTGATCGGTTCCGGTAAGCCAGTGGCCACGCGCTGCAGGGTGCTGATCGGGTCATGCCCAGTCATCGAGAACCGCTGATGCACAGCCTGTAACGCAGCCTTGCCTCGGTCGGGGCTGTCCTGCACTGCCTTGGCATAGTCGTGCACGGCCTCGATGGCGCCAAGGGTCTCATCGTAGTAACTGGGTTTCTCACCGGTTGCCTGCAGCATGGCACTCAGCCCGGCAAAGGCCCGCTGAATAGCCCAGGCCTGCTGTTGTTCAGGCTTGCTGATTACCGGTCGCAGCGCGTCAGCCTCCCCGGGTGCCGCAGCGACCATGGCTGATGAAAGCGAGGTATTGTCCCTCACCGTGTCCAATAGCCGGTGCAGGGGCGCCGCTGGGCCGGTCAACTGCTGCAGGATCGCAACCCCATGATCCAGGTCGCGGAAGTCAGCCACCGAGAAGGCAGTCAAGGCACGGCGCCAACTATCAATGAAATCGGCGCTGTACAAGTTGCGTAGCCGCTCACCCAGCGCCTCCCGGTCGGCATCCGAGTAATCGAGCTGGCCGCGCTCGCCCAGTGCCCACTGGTCGATCATCGCCATATCCGCAAACCGCTGGCTGCGGGGCTCGAAGAACTCTTTGAAGCCTTTGGCGGTGAGCATGGGCGCTAGCAGGACTTCATCGCCATGCCTGGCACCGGGAGACGACTGATACACCACATCGAACGCTGGCCCGACCTGATGACGCAGGTCCAAGCCAGTGTGCAACTGTTCCCCTGCCTGCTGTTTCAGGCTCGCATAGACCCGCTCTGGCAAAGGTACCTTGCGCAGCACCTGCTGCACCTCGGCGATACGCTGGCTGTACTGGGGAAGATCGGCATCGGCATAGGCCAAGGCATACTTCAGGTGTCGCATGAGGTCGCTTTGCAGTTGCCCCTGTCCGGGGTACTTCTGTTGCCACTGCTGGGCCATCCAGCCCTCGACCCACTCGGGCCGGCGGCTCTGACGGTCCTCCAGCATGCGGTAAACACGCAGAGCAGCCATTTGCTGTTCGCTGCCGGGCGGCGCGGCGTCCATGGCATCGATCACTCCACTGGCCAAGGCCGGCAAGAAACGCTTGGAAAGCAAGCTTAGGTAGGCTTCATCGACGCGAGGGCCGATCGCGCGGCCCTGATACAAGCCCAGCTCGGAAACACCCGGCCACGCAGCACGGTAGTTGCCAAACACCGACACGGCATCGCGGATCTGGTCCAGCGGCTCCAGCAGGTTACGCCCGGTGGCGTCCAGGCGCTGGTCCACTTCGTGATGGCTGTACTCTCTGCTCTTGGCAAGCACGTTGCCGGCCTTGGCGCTATTGATGTCAAAGTAGCGCTGCCAACTGGCGATGGCGACACAGAAGGCCAGCCCGCCTACTGCAGAACCCACCCAGAGCAACCGACGTTTACTGCGCGCTACCTTGATGTTGTCCCCGGCAAGGCCGGCTTCCTGGTAGATGACCCGCCTGAAGGCGTGCTGGATGAAGTAGACCAGCGCCTGCCCTTGCGCCTTGCCTTCACGCAGCGGCAACTCAGTCTTGTATGGCTGTGCCGCTTCACGCACGAACGTATTGAGCATGTCGCCCTGCTGCACGACCGAAGACCAGTAAATGCCGCGTACCAAGGCAGGGGTGGTGAAACGGTCACTGGCGAGGGCGTCTTTCAAAAAGCTCAGCAGTATCGGGCGCAAGCCGATCAGTTGAGCATGCAGTGTGAACAGACGCGAGCACGGTGCTGCCCCGTTCAATACGTCGAGCCGGTCCACCACCTGTTCAAACAGTTCTTTGGTCAACCGACGGTAGTGATCATCGTATTCCGCCAGACAGGCGTCGAACGTACCGAGCGCATCCAGCTTGAACGTGAAACCCAGTATCTTTTCCCGCGTGGCGGCGGGAAGCCCGCCGTACAGCTGATCGAAACCGTCCAGCAGATCGAACTTGGTCAGCACCACGTACAATGGAAGCCGCGAGCCCAACTGACTACTCACCTCATACAACCGTGTGCGCAAGACGTGCGCCAACGCAACGCGTTGTTCAGGCGTACCCTGGAGCAGTGCAGGCAGATCGACCAACAGCAAGAGGCCGTTGAGGGCTCTCTGGCTTCGGTTCCGCACCAGCCAGCCCAGCATGTGGTCCCACAACCTGGCCGAGGCTGCTGGTGGTGCTTTCGACGCGTCTGACGCCTCGGCTGGTGAACCTGCCAACGATGCCTGACGGATGAAAGCGCCAGGGGGGTCGATGATCACTGCGTCGTTGCTGACCCACCAGCCTATCGGGTAGGCCAGTGCTTGTGCTGGCCGGCCTCGGGCTTGTGCTTTGTCGATACGGGTCAGGGAAAAATTTTGCTCGGTGCGGTCGATGAAGCTGGTCTTGCCGGCCTGTTGGTCGCCCATCACCAAGTACCAGGGCAGTCGGTACAAGGCGCGTCGGCCACCCGCGTTATCCAGATAGCGAGCTAGCCCTTGGTTCAGGGCTTTCTCTTGTGCCTGGACGAAGGGCAATACGCTATCCAGCTCGGCAGCCAGCGCCTGCTTGCGTTCTGCCTGCAGGCGACGAAAACGCCTGCGCAGCACCACGAGCCAGCAGAGCAGCGGTATCAATACAAGCATCAGGCTGGCCAAACCTCGATGCGCCACGCTAGCCAGCGGCTGCTGCTCGCGCCAGGTCCATTGTGGGCCAAGCCACCAGATTGCAACCAGCATCAGTACGGCACCCAGCCCGAGCAGCAGCGGCATGGCCAGACCGATACGGGTCACCAGGGGCAAGCCCCAACGTTTAAGGTGCTTCCACAGTTGATTCATCGTGACTCCCGTTTCTTGTTCCGATCAGCCCGTGATGGACAGTGCACGCGTGCTGCTGAAGGCGTTGAAACACCTCAGGCTCCCAGGCGCTGGCGGTGGTTTCCTGCATCGTTCGGGCAACGCCTGCGCACAAGTCCTGGGCCAGCCAGGACACGCCCCGAGCGGCCAGCAGATCAGCAGCGATCACGGTGGTATGGCAGCGTTCACGCAAACTACGGAAGTCCGCTTGCATGCCCTGCAGCCTGAGCAATACCGCCTCTACGCCGCTGGTTTCCAGTTGGCTGGCCAGCGCTTCTCGCAAAGTGGCGAATTCTTGGGAGGCTGCGTCTGCATCGGCGTGCCCTTGCGCCCCTCTGAGCCACGCCAGACATTGGTCGTCGACAAATACCTTGCCGTCGCTGAAGCACAACTGCTGCAGCGCAGGCATGCGCTGCACGAACCGTGCGGTCGCAGCGCGAATGGCCTCAGCCACCTCGCCCATCGCCAGCCGCGTGGCGGCGCTCGCGGCCAGAAAGCTGCCGCGCATCCAGAAGGGACAAGCCGTCACGCTCTTTTCGATCCGCTGGAGCAAGGCCGCGTCAATTGCAGTGCTGGCAAGGGCATCCTCATAGTCCCCAGCGATATCCTGCGGCACCGCCATCAACTCTGTGCGGTTGCCTTGCTTGGTTTGAGGCGCCGCCTGAATGTGCGCCCACAAGCCGAACCGACGCAGTTGGTAGCCTGTAGGGTCGTAGGGGTCCTGCTGGTTGATCAGCTCGGCCATGGTCAGGATCGCTCTTCGTGATTCACGCTCGTTGCCTAACGACACACGGGGCATTGGCGTAGCGATGACCTCGGCCAGTGGCACAGGCTTGATGCCTTTGGCGGGAGACGTGTGCGTGGCGGTCTCGATGAGGCCGTTGGCAAGCTCCGTGTGTGTTCGTAGCAGGCGCTCCAGCTCGCTCAGGACCGCGTCATCGAGCTGCGCTGCATCCCGCTGCCGTTGCAGGCATTTCAGCGCGCCCTGAGCCGCCGCCGCGTGAGCGGGGCTGAACGTGTAGCGATCCAGACGCGGCAAGGTCTCGAGCAAACGGTTGAGCGTCAGGGCAACCAGCTTGCGCTTACCGAGGAACCCCTTGGGGCCCGGTTTCGGATATGCGTTTTCCCAATAGCCTTCGACCATGCCGGCCAGCAGCGCCAAGGCAAAACCCCATCGTTCCCAGCATCGGCTACGCAACCAAGCGGCACTCAGGTGCGCGACAATGCGCAAGTGCTTGCACTGCTGCCCCAGGTACTGGCAGGACGCTTCTTCGATGTACGCCCAGTCGATGGAAGGCTCCTGCAGCCCGCCCAGCTTGACCAGCTCTTGGTCAATGGCCTGGTAGGTTTCGTCCTCAACGTCAAACAGCCCAGCAGGGTTGTGTGTGTCGATGGGGGCAAGCAACCGGGCAATTTCCTGTACGGTGATGGCGTCAGCCACCGCATCGCATTTGTACGCGCAGACGCCAACGCTTACATCGGCGAACTGGAAACAGCGTCCATCGACCTGACCTGCACCAACCGCGACTTGCCGCTGGCATTGGCCGTGGATGACATCAATGTGATTTGCGAGTTCACGCCGCCCCTGGCCACCTACACCAACATCTGTGCGCCGACCCGCCCCTATCGGCCGGTACTGGACGGCCAGTTGCAGTGGGCCTTGATCTCCAACATGTCGCTCAACTACCTGTCGCTGCTCTCAGCCGAGCCGCTGAAAGCGGTTATTCGCGCTTATGACTTCGCAGCCTTGCGCGACATCCAGCAAACGCGCACCACCCGCAAGCGCCTCGATGGCATCCGGGGTGTTCAAACAGAACCTCTGGATTGGCTGATCAAGGGCCAGCCCATTCGCGGTTTGCGAACGCGGCTGAAGCTGGATCAAAGCGCCTTCCTCTGTGAAGGCGACCTGTACCTGTTCGGCTGCGTACTCGCGCACTTCTTCGCCCTGTACGCCAGCATCAATTCCTTCCACCAACTGGAAGTGATCAACACCACCAACAACGAGCACTACACATGGCCAATCCAGACCGGCAAGCAACCGCTGATCTAGCCGACAAGCTGCTGGCTGACGCGCACCAGTACAACTTCTTCCAGTTGCTGGAGCGCCTGCACGGCTTGCACGGAGATGACCTGGAACCCCGCTGGCCAGACCCGGCCATCCACGCCCAGAAGGACCAAAACACGCAGGTCAATCACAACCAGTCGCTCACCGTTGGTGTGGACCGCAACCAACACATCGGCCAGGACGAAGCCATCGCCATCGGCCGTAACCGCCTGCGCGTTGTTAAAGCCAACGACACCTTGAAAGTCGGCGGCGGTAATCCCCGGTGATTTAGCGCCCACTGCAGCACGATTTCGCCGTTATTGGAGGAAAGCCGCCCATTGACCCGAACGGTTTCTTCTTTCTGGGACTTGAGCAGCTTCCATACACCGTAAGGGTTGTTTCTCTCCTTCAGTACCAGGCAATCATGGTCTGCCAAATCACTAAGCTTCTCCGGGGTACCTCGCTGCGCGAGATATTCCGGCGTGGCACAGATCACTCGTTTATTGGCAACGAGTAGTCGACTGATATGGTTTTCTGGAATATCGTCACCAACTCTTATCTCCAAGTCAAATCCTTCACCTACGATATCCACTACCCTGTCAAACACATCAAGCTTAACTTCGAGGTCAGGATATGCACTCGACAGTTCAGCAACCGCTGGAGCCACATAATTCCGGCCAAAACCGAAGCTGCTACAGATGTGCAATAAGCCTCTAGGGGCTTTTCGCACCTGGCTCAAATCGCCCATAAACTCGTCAAGGTTATCCAAGATACGAACCGCCCATTGCTGAGCTCGGACACCGGAATCAGTGAGCGCGATTTTGCGAGGGCTGCGGTGAAGAAGCCGCGTCCCAAGTGTCTCCTCCAAAATTTTAATGCGCTTGGTCACATATGCCGGCGATTGGTCAAGCTCCAGGGCTGCGCCTGAGAAGCTCCCTACACGAATCACCGTGAGGAAAACCCGAAGGTCATCGGGTAGCGGTGTTACTTCATGATTCGTGTTCATAGCGTGCATAGAATGGCCGTTTCTTTACGATTCTGCTAAGGATAGCATTTTCTCAGATAGGAAATTGCCGTGATCCCTGGCAGCAAGCCTCCTCACACAAAAATAAACAGAGGAATTCAAAATGACCCTCGTAACTCAAGCAATGCCAACCCGGCGTCGGTTTACCGCGTTCATGGAATACGAAATTGGCGTAATCCCACTGCCGTATTTTCTCGGTATCGCTTTGATCGTTTTCCTCTCTGCTCACTTGGGGTATCTGCCCAAGACAATGATTGGTGGCCTAGCGGTCATTATGACCATGGGCATGCTGCTCGGCCAGGTTGGTCAACGGTTGCCTCTACTTCGTGACATAGGGGGCGGAGCGATTTTGTGCCTCTTGCTCCCCTCTGTATTGGTCTACTATGGCTTCTTCGGTAGCACCACGATTGATGCCACCAAGATGTTAATGAAGGATGCCAACTTCCTTTATTTTGTCATTGCAAGTCTTGTCGTAGGAAGCATCCTAGGAATGAACCGGACAATTCTTGTCCAAGGCATGATCCGGATGTTCGTTCCACTTGTAATTGGCACCCTGGCAGCGGTGGCTGTGGGATTGGCTGTTGGCGTAAGCTTCGGTTATACCGTTCACCACACCTTCTTCTACATCATTGTCCCGATCATTGGTGGTGGTATTGGTGAGGGCATTCTTCCCCTGTCTCTTGCGTATTCGCACATCCTCGGAGGAGCCCCGGAGCAATATGTTGCACAGTTGGTGCCTGCTGCAGTCGTAGGCAATATCGTGGCAATCATCTGTGCTGGTACTTTGGCTCGCTGGGCTGCTCGTAAGCCAAACCTAAATGGTGACGGCCAACTGATTCGTGCCAGAGAGGAAAATGACGCATTCAAGGAGGAAGTCGAGGATGACAGCGCTATCGACTTCCGCTACATGGGAGCGGGTGTGTTGCTCATCTGCGCGTTCTTCGTCTTAGGCGGCCTGCTTGAGAAAGTAGTACATATCCCAGGCCCGGTGATGATGATTCTGGTAGCAGTAATCTTTAAATATGTTCGCGCTCTACCTGAAAAGCTAGAGAAGGGTAGCAAGAAGTTTTATAAGCTCATTTCCACTGCCTTCATCTGGCCAGTAATGATCGGGCTTGGAATGCTCTACGTACCTCTTAATAGCGTTGCAAGTGTCTTCTCTGTTGGTTACGTAATGGTATGCGCCTCGGTGGTACTCGCCATGACAGCGGCAGGGTTCCTCATCGGCAATCTACTAAAAATGTTCCCAGTTGAGTCGGCCATCGTCACCTGCTGCCACAGTGGGTTAGGCGGTACTGGAGACGTCGCTATCTTGTCTGCCTGCAACCGTATGCAACTGATGCCTTTTGCTCAGATCTCGACTCGCATCGGTGGCGCTGCCACTGTAATCGGAGCCACCCTACTGCTGGGGATTTTCAGCTAAAATCCCCCACTCCCCGCGTTCAGCTTTACGTTCATGCCGCTTCCAACCAGGCCACGCACCTGCTAGATGACGGCATGGACGTATCTACTCAACATATCTTTAGTGCCTCAATACCCTGGCGCCTGTGTGCCTTCGGCGGCTGCCCCTCTGCTAGCAACGAGATCTCGCACTGTTCCTCGCTTATGACCCGCATCCTCGGCGTGATGGAGTCGCCGTCTCTGAGTTGCGTATTCATTCCTGGTGCCGGCCTCCACGCACTGCCGTCATGAACAAATCTTCATTTTGCTGGCGAGCGCCCTGATTGCGGGCGTATCAGCCATCTTCGCTGCCGCAGCCGCAGGCCTTCGCCTTGAGAGGGCCCACTACCTTGCGTAGCATCACCGCCCCCCGGGCCCGCTACGCGCCCCCTTCGCGGGCAAGCCCGCGCCCACAGCGCCCCTCACCCAGTACACCACCAGCAGACAGAACCGCCGATGCCGCAACCCATCCCCCTCAAGGACCACGAAAAGGAAAAGCACCTGGTCAACCGCCGGCTTCTGGCCTGCGCCGCCCTGGTGTTCAGCCTGTGTGCCGTGCTGGTGGGGCGGCTGTATGTGCTGCAGGTGCTGCAGCACGACCAGCAGTCCGCCGTGTCGGAAAACAACCGCGTGCACGTACTGCCCATCGCCCCCGAGCGCGGGCTGATCTACGACCGCAACGGCGTGGTGCTGGCCGACAACAAACCCAGCTTCGACCTGACCATGACCCGCGAACGGGCTGGCGGCGACACCGCCAAGGTGCTCGACACACTGGCGCAGGTGCTGGGCCTGGGCGAAGACGACCGCAAGCAGTTCGACAAGGATTTGCGCCGTGGCCGCAAGCCGTTCGAGCCGGTAACCCTGATGGTCGGCCTGAGCGAAGAGCAGATCGCCCTGGTGGCGGTTAACCAGTTCCGCCTGCCGGGCCTGGAGGTGGAGCCGCAGTTCATCCGCGAGTACCCGCTGGCTGAGCATTTCGCCCATTCGGTGGGTTATGTGGGGCGCATCAACGAGAAAGAGGCCAAGCGCCTCGACAGCACCGAGTACCGGGGCACCCAGTCGATCGGCAAGACTGGCATCGAGCACTTCTACGAAAGCCAATTGCACGGCCACGTAGGCTACGAGGAAGTCGAGACCAATGCCCAGGGCCGGGTAATGCGTGTGCTCAACCACAAGGCCCCGACCCCGGGCCAGGACATCGTGCTGACCCTGGACGCCCACTTGCAAATGGCCGCGGAAAAGGCTCTGGGCGAGCGCCGGGGCTCGGTGGTAGTGCTCGACCCGGCCAATGGCGATGTACTGGCGATGGTCAGTAACCCGAGCTTCGACCCCAACCTGTTCGTCAAGGGCATCAGTTTCAAGCAGTACGCCGCCCTGCGCGACTCCATCGACCGCCCGCTGTTCAACCGTGTGTTGCGCGGCTTGTACGCGCCCGGCTCGACGGTAAAGCCGGAAGTGGCCATCGCCGGCCTCGACAGCGGCGTGATCACCCCAGGCAGCCGGGTGTTCGACCCGGGCTACTACGAGCTGCCCAACTATGAACACAAGTACCGCAACTGGAACCGCAGCGGCGATGGCTGGGTGGACATGTACACCGCCATCATGCGTTCCAACGACACCTACTTCTACGACCTGGCGCACAAGCTGGGCATCGACCGCCTGCATGACTACATGGCCGAGTTCGGCCTGGGCCAGAAGGTGTCGCTGGACATGTTCGAGGAAGCGTCCGGGCTGATGCCGTCAGCCGAATGGAAGCGCGCCACCCGGCGCCAGGCTTGGTTCCCGGGTGAGACGCTGATCCTGGGTATCGGCCAGGGCTACATGCAGGTCACCCCGTTGCAGCTGGCCCAGGCCACCAGCCTGCTGGCGAGCAAAGGTGTGTGGCACCGCCCGCACCTGGCCATGACCGTGGGTGGCGATGCGCCGGTCGACCCCAACCCGATGCCCAACATCGTGCTGCACGACAAGCACGCCTGGGACCAGGTTAGCCAGGGCATGCAGATGGTCATGCACGACCCGCGGGGTATCGCCCGCGCTGCCGCCGCCGGTGCGCAGTACCGAATTGCCGGCAAAAGCGGCACGGCGCAGGTGGTGGCGATCAAACAGGGCGAGCGCTACAACCGCAACAAGACCCTGGAACGGCACCGCGACAACGCCTTGTTCGTCGGCTTTGCCCCGGCCGACCACCCGAGCGTGGTAGTGGCGGTGATGATCGAGAACGGTGAGGCAGGTGGCCGGGTAGCAGGGCCGGTGGTGCGGGAGGTGATGGATGCCTATCTGCTGGATGAACAGGGGCATCTGAAGCCGGAGTATGCCGGTGGGGCAAGTGTTCGGGGGGTGCCGCACACTTGAGTTTTGAACCTGAAACACCATGGCCTGTACCGGCCACTTCGCGGGCACGCCCGCTCCCACAGGGGCTCCACAGGCCTTGAGGGCAGTGGCATGCCTGTAGGCGCGAGAGGGCCCGCGAAAAGGCCGGCAGCGCCACGTTGGTTGTTAGTTCTGATCGCCTCCGCGATCATCCCCAACGTCATGGTCAGCCCCATCATCAGCGCCATGCCCTACACCGTGAGCCTCGCCCACGCTGTGATTCGCTTCGTGATTCGCTTCGTGGTTGGCCTCATGGTTGGCTTCGTGGTTGGCGCCATCATCAGCACCATTGCGCCCGCCGCTACCCTGGCCGGCGCCAGCATGCCCACCGCCATCGCCGCTGTGTCCGCTGCCGCTGCCGCCACCACCATGGCCACCGCCGCCTGAGCCACCGCCGCCGCCATGGCCGCCTCCACCGCCGCCGCCACCGTGCCCTCCACCGCCACCGCCATGGCCACCGCCGCCACCGCCATGGCCGCCACCACCGCCACCGCCGCCACCGTGCCCGCCGCCGCCACCACCATCCTTCGCATACGCGCTGGAGGCACCGCCAATGGAGTCTGGCAGCAACACCACCGACGCCGACAACACAGCGCCAATAGCCAAAGCCAATAAACATTTCTTGAGCATGATGAGCCTCCGCGTGGAGTAACACAGGGTTGCACGACGCACCCTGTGATTTCCGGCCCCCCCATGGGGCGACCTGCAAGCCAGCGCGGCCTTCCTTTAGCAGCAGTTGGGCGAGATCCGTCAGCGACAGCCAGCTAAATATTGCACAATATTTCTCAATTTTTTGAGCGTAGTCATACCGCTGCGCTTGTCACCGACCGGTTATCAGAATCGCTAACCAAGGGCGATGGCACTGCACCCGGCGAACTTGCGGGCTCAGGACGCCGTGCGGGGCATCAGCTCATACGGGTGCTTCCAGCCCGGCAGCGCCTGAATTCGGGCCTTCCACGCCTCGATGTGGGTGAACTCCGCCAACGGGATACCGGTGTCCTCCGGCATGAACACATACCCCGCCAGCGACAGGTCGGCGATGGTCAGGCGCCCGCCGACCATGAACGGGGTCTTTGCCAAATGCGCGTCGACAATGCGGTAGGCCGCCGTGGCCCGCTCACGCAGGAACCGGGTCACGTCCGTGTCCCCAGTCTTCTTCAGGCAGAACAGGAAACGCAGCGCCGCGTAATAGCTGGTGAACTTGTGGTTGTCGAACAGCATCCAGCGCCAGATCTCGCGTTTTTCGTCCTCGTTGCGGGGGCCGAATTGGCCGGTTTTTTCCGCCAGGTATTCAAGGATCAGCGCAGACTGGGTAAAGGATTTGCCTGCGTGCTCCAGCACCGGCACCTCACCCTGCTCGTTCACTTCGTCGCGCCAGGCTTGCTCTCGGGTCTGGCCGTTGAAGAAATCGACAAATACCGGCTGCCAGTCCTGGCCTGTGAGTTCAAGCATGAGTGCGGCCTTGTAGGCGTTACCGGATTCGGCGAAGCAATGCAGCTTGTAGTCGGGCATGGGGACCTTCATTTCCTTTGAATGATCGGGTATGGCATTCGTGGGCAAGCCCGCAGGGGCGGGCATACTCGCGAAAAAGCCATCACCCGAGCAAATCACGCACGGTACGCCGCGGTCAATCCACCGTTCAGGCAATCTGCACAGCTTGGCTACTGACGCTGGCCGTACCGCAGGTACCAGGCCAGCGCCACCCGCGCTGCTATCCCCCGTCCCACCTGGCATTTCTGCCAGTAGTACGAACGCGCTCGCCGAACGATAAATACACCTCAGCCCAAAACTCGCACGGGAAACGAGCAGGAGTGACATTTCGAAATGAACGCTATTGAAGCGCCCAGTCAGCAGCATCCCTGCACACCTTTAAAGTTATCGGCGGTCATTCTTTTGTTGGGGCTACTGCCCTTCGCCAGCGCTGTTTCTGACACTGCAAAAAAACAGGATAGTTTTGGCACGCTGGTCAACAAGCAGGCCAGTGAACAACCGGGTAACCCTGCATGCCTACGGGCCTCCACTACCGATGACAAGCTCTCGCTTGGCCCCTGCCCGGCGGGTAAAGACGACGATGCGCTCGCCCAATGGGCTGCCCGATCCAGCGGGAGGGACATACTGTTGGTCAACCGCTCTCGTGCAGCAGATGGCACTGAGCGCTGCCTGGTCAATTATCAATGGACAGCCCGAATGGGTCGGTGTGATCAAGGCATCGCTGAAACACAATGGGTCCTGCGCGACGCCGAGGCGGGCTATGTGAGTTTGCAAAACAGCTACCCCAGCGAATCAAGGTGCCTCAAAGGTAACGCCGGGGTTGCACAACTGCTTCCATGTGCCGAGCAGCCAGAGGCTACCGCGTTGTGGTCGATGGACATCCTGCCCCGGGACCCGGAGTACAAGCAGGAACACCCCCAGTACTTCCCGCAAACGCGTGAACTGAAACTGGCCTCGTTGCCCTCCGCCAAGGCCGAGCGCAGCCGGTTGAAGCAAAGCATGCTTTGGGCGGATTGGCAGCCCACAGGTTTTTACCTCAATGCCTTCACCCCGCTGCCGGTGACCGTGCAGGGCAATGTGGGGAACGCAACTTTGGAGCTGTTGGTTGGCACGCCATCTTTGGTACTGCCTTGGAATCATGAGCAAAGCGAACTCGAGCCGCTGGTCAAAAAGCTTGTTCCTGGGCTCAACACCATCACTACGCCTCGAGGCGGGTTAATCTCGCTACGCCTTGTAGATGATGAGCCCAGCGGCTCCACGGTTGAAGTGAACCTGGGGCAACCAGCACAACCCATACCGTTCTTCATCAAGGGCAAGACACAGGCCAGCGAATGGGCACGCATGCTGGACTACTCCACAATTCCTCTCGCACAGATGGTCAGTGAAAAAGTCATCCTTGCCAGCAGCCTGGCAAGCATGCGCAGGGCCGCAGAGGCAGCCCCAGAGACACTACTGGACGCCTACCAGCAAGGTATCGATGCGCAGAATGTCATTGCCGGATTAAGCCCGGAGACAGCCAGTGTGTTACGCCCGCTTGTTGTAGAAACTCGGGCTGACGTCAATCCGTCCGCCGCCGATTATCGAGCGATGCTGCCGTTCCCCGCTTCGCGCGAATTGAATACCGGGGGGGCCAAGGCCAGTTGGAGGCTATGGCATGAGCTGGGCCACCAGCGCCAATCGCCCATCTGGACGTGGAACGACGGCTCATTGGGCGAGGTGACGGTCAATGTGTACACCCTGGCCGCGCTGCGTTACTGGTTCGGCGACGATTTTCCAGTGCCCGAAGGCGGCCCAAGCCCAGCCCATTGGGACAAGGCAACAATCTACTTGGCTGCACCGGATGAAGATCGTGAGCTCGAGAACCTCGAGAAAGTGGAAAATGCGATCATATTTGTCATGTTCGAACAACTTCGCGTGGCCTTTGGCGATGGTTTTTATCACACCCTCGAGCGAGCCGTTCGTACACTTTCGGACCCCGGCACTGTGCCTGGGCGCAAGCAACTGTTCCAGGTAGAAGCGAGTAAAGCGGCGCACGCAGACCTGTCAGACTTTTTCATCAAATGGGGCATGCGCCCCGATGCCAAAACCCTCGCAGCCATCAGCGCGCTGGGGCTGGACAAACCCACAGAAGACCCCACTCGGCTGCCCGTGTTCAAAGGCAGCGACAAAGATCGGTTGTTACGTCTTTGGGGGTTCTGGCTGCCTGATGGTGTTTTGCATGTAGACGGCTACGCCGCACCGGTCGATGCCCACATTCAGGTGAAAAACTACCGGGGCTCGTGGCCAGAAATTGCGGGCGTGGACCAGCATTTGCAATTCCAGAACGACCATCTGACCAGCAGTTACCTGGCGGACGGCAAGCAACAGCTGGAGGCACGCGTTAAAGGCAACCCCGACACCCTCACGTTCAATGTTGTGCAATGGCCCGAGGTAGTGGAGCTATCGGCCGTGCGCACCGCCGAGAATAAAATTTGGATCAAAGGCCGCGCGGTACCCCATACGGCCGTGATCGAGGCCAGTAACCAGGACGGCTCCTGGCCCGGCGTTGCAAGCGTCGACGCACAGGGCAATTTTGAAAACGACCACCTCGGCAATAATCACCTCGTCGATGGTCAAGCGACGTTCATGGTGCGCATGGCGTACGCTGACCGCAGTTTCAAGGAAAGGACAAGCGTCGCAGTCGCGCAAATGCTCGAACTGTCCGGCCAGCTTGGCGACGGCAAGGCCTTGCGCGTTAAAGGCAAAGCAGCCCCTCCAGGTGCAACCGTTGAAGCACTTAATGAAAACCACGAGTGGGTAGGTATTCAATCTGTCGGCGCCGACGGCACTTTCAGCAACAATGGCCTCGACACCCGCTACCTGAGCGATGGTAAAGCGACCCTTGAGGCTCGCCTGCGACTGCCTGACGGCAGGCTGACAATGTCGATGACCGTAACCGCCAGCAAGGCGGCAACCGGGCGGTCAGAATGAGCGAGCAATAGCACTGACGATGACGGATGGGGCTGCGTGGGCGTAGTTGGCATCATCACGCCGTGGCAGCTCGCCGGGTAATCTCCAGCATGACAAAGGGAACTACCACCACGCCCGCACCCTCTTAAACACTGAGTGGTTTATTTCCCTGTGCTTCACGTTACTGGAGAACACGCCATGCGCCACCTACTCCTCGCCCCTGCGCTGCTGCTCCTGCTGCCTGCCGGAGCTGCCCTGGCTGACGTCGATGCGGGCGACGTCGCTACCTCGGCCGGTGTTTCCGCCTCGCTTTACTCTACCTTCAAGGACGACAAACGGATCATTCCGACGCGTGACGAGCTTTCTGCCTTCGTTGCCAGTGGCGGTGCGATTCGCGGCGCCTATGTGGAAGCGGCGCTGGAACAGGCCCGCAAGGACCATCCTGGGCTGCAGGCCAACGATGAAGAACTGGCTCAGGCCATTCTCTCGCAAGATGACCGCATAGCCGATCATTGAGTCATTCTGTACCGGCCTCTTCGCGGGCTTGCCCGCTCCCACAGGTACTGCACAGGCATCAGTTCGTGCGGTCCTTGTGGGAGCGGGCAAGCCCGCGAAGAGGCCGGTACAGGCACACTTCATCCCCAGCCATCCATGCGCATGGTCGCCCGCACCAGGCGCTGCTCTTCCTGCTCGATCTCGCGCAAACTCTCGCGAATCCCATTGATGTGCTCACGCGCCGCCCGCTGCGCCTGCTCGGGCAACTGCTCCATCACCGCGTGATACAACCGCGCATGCTGGCGGTCGATCTGGCGCTTCTGCGCCGGCCGGCAGTACAGGTTGTTGACCGAAGCGAACACCGTGCTCAAGGTCAGGTCGCTGAGCGATTGCAGGGTGTGCACCAGCACCGGGTTGTGTGATGCCTCGCTGATCGCCCGGTGGAAAGCATGGTCGCGACGGGCATGCTCACGGGCATCGATTGCCTCGGGGGCCTCATGTGCAGCCAGCATTTCCTCATATCGCCGGCGAATCAACAGGCGGTCGACATCGGTGGCACGCAACGCTGCCAGGCGCGCCGATTCGGCCTCCAGCAGCGCCCGCACTTCCAGCAGGTCGAACAGCGTGCGCGGCTGCGAGCTGAACAGGTGCATCAATGGCGTGCCACCCGCCTGCCCCGTCAGGTCGGCAACGAACGAACCTCGCCCTTGCTCGGTGTCGATGATGCCGCGCCCGCGCAGAATGCGCAGGCCTTCACGCAAGGCCGAGCGCGAGCAGCCCAGTTTTTCCACCAGCCGTCGCTCCGACGGCAGGGCCTGCCCCACCTTGAGCACACCCTCGACGATCAGCCGTTCGACCCGTTCTGCCACCTGGTCGGCGATCTTGGCCTTGCCTTCAGTACCCACTGCGCCCCTCCTTCTGGTAGGACCACTCCGACCAGCTGCCTCAATCTAGCTGGGCAAAGCCGTCAATAGCCAGTACCTGCCACATAAACTGGTAGGACCAGTTCACCCCGTACTCGACCCCAGCCGCCACCACGCGCAGGCTGCATGGGTGACCGCTTTGCCAATAACGACAAGAACCGCTGCCGAGTGAGCCCATGAATATCCTGTACGACGAACGTGTCGATGGCGCGTTGCCCGAGGTGGACCAAACGGCGCTGCTGCAAGCATTGCGCGATGCCCTGCCGGACCTCGAGGTGCTACACCGCGCGGAAGACCTCAAGCCTTACGAATGCGACGGCCTGTCGGCCTACCGCACAGTGCCGTTGCTGGTGGTGCTGCCCCAGCGCCTGGAACAGGTGCAAACCCTACTCAGGCTTTGCCACCAGCGTGGCGTGCCGGTGGTGGCACGTGGCGCCGGGACCGGCCTGTCGGGCGGCGCCCTGCCCCTGGCCAAGGGCATCCTGCTGGTGATGGCGCGCTTCAACCGCATTCTCGAAGTCAACCCGCAGGGCCGCTTTGCCCGCGTGCAGCCCGGTGTGCGCAACCTCGCCATCTCCCAGGCCGCCGCGCCCCACGGCCTGTACTACGCGCCAGACCCGTCCTCGCAGATCGCCTGTTCCATCGGTGGCAACGTCGCCGAAAACGCCGGTGGCGTGCATTGCCTCAAGTACGGCCTGACCGTGCATAACCTGCTCAAGGTAGACATCCTCACGGTCGAAGGCGAACGCCTGACCTTGGGCAGCGACGCCCTCGACAGCCCCGGTTTCGACCTGCTGGCGTTGTTCACCGGCTCCGAAGGCATGCTTGGCATCGTCACCGAAGTCACCGTGAAACTGCTGCCCAAGCCCCAAGTGGCGCGGGTGCTGCTGGCCAGCTTCGACAGCGTCGAGGACGCCGGCCGGGCGGTGGCCGACATTATCGCTGCCGGCATCATCCCCGGCGGCCTGGAGATGATGGACAACCTGGCGATCCGCGCCGCCGAGGACTTCATCCATGCCGGTTACCCGGTCGACGCGGCAGCCATCCTGCTGTGCGAGCTGGACGGCGTTGAAGCCGATGTGCACGACGACTGCGAACGGGTGGCCGCGGTACTGGCGCAAGCCGGCGCGCGCGAGGTGCGGCTGGCCTGCGACGAGGCTGAGCGCGTACGTTTCTGGGCCGGGCGTAAAAACGCCTTCCCGGCGGTGGGGCGGCTTTCCCCGGACTACTACTGCATGGACGGCACCATCCCGCGCCGCGAACTGCCGCGGGTGCTCAAAGGCATCAGTGACCTGTCCAGCGAATACGGCCTGCGGGTGGCCAACGTGTTCCACGCCGGCGATGGCAACATGCACCCGCTGATCCTGTTCGATGCCAACCTGCCCGGCGAACTGCAACGCGCCGAGGCCATCGGCGGCAAGATCCTCGAGCTGTGCGTGGCGGTAGGCGGCAGCATCACCGGCGAGCACGGCGTGGGGCGCGAAAAGATCAACCAGATGTGCGCGCAGTTCAACGCCGACGAAATCACTGTGTTCCATGCGGTCAAGGCCGCCTTCGACCCGCAAGGCCTGCTCAACCCAGGCAAGAACATCCCTACCTTGCACCGCTGCGCCGAGTTCGGGGCGATGCACGTGCACCATGGGCAACTGCCCTTCCCCGAGCTGGAGCGCTTCTGATGAGCATGGACCGCGACATGAGCCAGGCCCTGCTGGAGCAGGTCAACCAAGCGCTGCACCAGGCCACGCCGCTGCGTATCCAGGGCGGCAACAGCAAAGCCATGCTGGGTAACCCGGTGCCCGGCGAAGTACTCGACACCCGCAGCCACCGGGGCATCGTCAGCTACGACCCGACCGAACTGGTGCTCACCGCCCGCGCCGGCACGCCGCTGCGCGAAATCGAGGCGGCGCTGCACGCGGCCGGCCAGATGCTGCCCTGCGAGCCACCGCACCTGGGCCCCGACGCTACCTTGGGTGGCATGGTCGCGGCCGGGCTGTCGGGGCCACGGCGGCCGTGGGCCGGGTCGGTGCGTGACTATGTGTTAGGCACTCGTGTTATCAGCGGCCACGGCAAGCTGCTGCGCTTTGGTGGCGAGGTGATGAAGAACGTCGCCGGCTACGACGTGTCACGGCTGATGGCGGGTAGCTTCGGTTGCCTCGGGCTGCTGACCGAGGTGTCGCTGAAAGTGCTGCCCCGGCCGCGCCAGTGCCTCAGCCTGCGCCTGCCGATGGGCCGCCGCCAGGCCTTGGCCGAGCTGGCCGAATGGGGCCAGCAGCCGCTGCCGATCAGCGCGGCCTGCCATGACGGCGAGGCACTGTACCTGCGCCTGGAAGGCGGCGAAGGCTCGGTGCAATCAGCGCGTCAGCGCCTGGGCGGCGAAGTGCTCGACAGCTGCTTCTGGAGCGACCTGCGCGAGCAGCGCCTGGCGTTTTTTGCAGCCCCCGCGCCGCTGTGGCGGTTGTCCGTGCCCAACACCACCGGCGAGATGGAGCTGCCCGGCCAGCAACTGATCGACTGGGGCGGTGCCCAGCGCTGGCTCAAGACCACGGCACCCGCGCAGGCCATCCGCGCCTACCTCAGCACGGTAGGGGGCCACGCCACCTGCTACGCTCCGGGCACTGCCAGCACCCCACCGCTGTCCGCCGCGCTGATGCGTTACCACCGAGCGCTCAAGCAGCAACTCGACCCCCAGGGGGTATTCAACCCTGGCCGCCTGTACCCGGACCTGTGAGGCCAGACCATGCAAACCAACCTTAGCGAAACATCCCGACGCCTGGCCCGCGCCGACGAGGCCGAAAGCATCCTGCGCAGTTGCGTGCACTGTGGCTTCTGCACCGCCACCTGCCCCACTTACCAGCTGCTGGGCGATGAACTGGACGGCCCACGTGGGCGCATCTACCTGATCAAGCAAATGCTCGAAGGCGAGCCGATCACCGCCAGCACGCAGTTGCACCTGGACCGCTGCCTGACCTGTCGTAACTGCGAAACCACCTGCCCTTCGGGGGTGAAGTATCACGACTTGCTGGACATCGGCCGCGCCGTGGTCGAACAGCAAGTACCGCGGCCGCTCGGCCAGCGCCTGCTGCGCCAAGGCCTGCGTGTGGTAGTGCCGCGCCCGGCGCTGTTCAAGGCTCTGATCCGCAGCGGCCAGGCCCTGCACCCGCTGCTGCCGGCCACGCTCAAGCGCAAGCTGCCGGCGCGGGTCACCGCCCCCGGCCAGCGCCCCGCACCGCGCCATGCGCGCCGGGTATTGATGCTGGAAGGTTGCGTGCAACCGGCCCTGTCGCCCAATACCAACGCTGCTGCCGCACGCCTGCTGGACCGTTTGGGTATCAGCGTGGTGCCGGCCCAGCAGGCCGGCTGCTGTGGCGCGGTGGACTATCACCTCAATGCCCAGGAGCAAGGCCTGCAACGGGCGCGGCGCAATATCGATGCCTGGTGGCCGGCCATCGAGGCCGGCGCCGAGGCTATCGTGCAAACCGCCAGCGGTTGCGGCGCCTTTGTGCGGGACTACGGCCACTTGCTGGCAAAAGACCGGCGTTACGCGGCCAAGGCTGCTCGAGTTAGCAGCCTGTCCCGCGACCTGGTCGAGGTGCTGCGCGACGAGCCCGTCGAACAACTCGGCCTGTGCGCCGAACAGCGCCTGGCTTTCCATTGCCCCTGCACCTTGCAGCACGCGCTGAAGCTGGGCGGGGCGGTGGAGGCATTGCTGACGCGCCTGGGCTTCACCTTGACCCCGGTAGCGGACGGCCACCTGTGCTGTGGCTCGGCCGGTACCTATTCGCTGACCCAGCCGGAGCTGTCGCTACAGTTGCGCGACAACCGCCTCAACGCCCTGGAAAGCGGCAAACCGCACATCATCGCCACCGCCAACATTGGTTGCCAGGCCCACCTCGACGGGGCCGGGCGCACGCCGGTGCGGCATTGGATCGAAATTGTCGAAGCAACCTTGAACCCGGAGAACCACCATGCATAGCAAGCCCGTGATCGGCCAGGCCGAAATCGCCCGTGTGCTCACCGCCGCCCGCCTGGAAGCCCAGGCCCAACAATGGAACGTGACCATCGCCGTGGTCGACGACGGCGGCCACCCGCTGGCCCTGGAGCGCCTGGACGGCTGCGCCCCGGCCAGCGCCTACATCGCCGTAGAAAAGGCCCGTACGGCAGCGCTTGGGCGCAAAGAGACGCGGGATTACGAGGAAATGGTCAACGGCGGCCGCACGGCGTTTGTCACCGCCCCGTTGCTGACCAGCCTGGAAGGTGGCGTGCCGCTGCGGGTCGAGGGGCAGGTGGTGGGGGCCATTGGCGTGTCCGGGGTCAAGTCCGAACAGGATGCCCAGGTGGCCAAGGCCGGGGCGGCAGCCCTCTGAATCCTGAGCATAGGGTGATGAACCCAACGTAGGAGCGGGCTTGCCCGCGAACAGGCCAGCCCAGGCAACACATTTCCCTAAGACAGAACATCGAGCGAACAGACAATGCCAAACCACTCACTGCAGATCGCCCCTTGCCTCCAGCGCTTCATCGAAGACGAAGTCCTCCCCGGCACCGGTATCGAGGCGCGCAGCTTCTGGCAAGGCTTCAGCACCCTGGTCGACGACCTCGCCCCACAAAACAGCGCCCTGCTCGCCGAGCGCGAGCGCCTGCAAACCGAGCTGGACAACTGGCACCGCCAGCACCCCGGCCCGATCCGCGACATGGCCGCCTACCAGCACTTCCTGCAAAGCATCGGTTACCTGGTAGAGGCCCCTGAACATGTGCAGGTCAGCACCCGCAATGTCGACCGCGAAATTGCCGTGCAGGCCGGCCCGCAACTGGTGGTCCCGCTGAGCAACGCTCGCTACGCGCTCAACGCTGCCAACGCCCGTTGGGGCTCGCTGTACGATGCCTTGTATGGCACCGATGCCATCGCTGAAACCGAGGGTGCCGAACGTGGCCTGGGCTACAACCCGGTGCGGGGCGCCAAGGTGATCGCCTATGGCCGCCAGTTGCTCGATGCCAGCGCCCCGCTGGACGGTGCCTCACACAACGACGCCAAGGCCTACGCCATCAACCAGGGCACGCTGCAGGTAACCCTGGCCGATGGCCGCCAGGTCGGCCTCAAGCACCCCGCGCAACTGCGTGGCTACCAAGGTCAGCCGAACACGCCAAGCGCGATCCTGTTGCAGCATCACCACCTGCATCTCGACATTCAGGTCGACTCAAGCAGCGCGATCGGCCAACAAGACCCGGCCGGGGTCAAGGACATCCTCCTGGAGGCTGCGCTCACTACCATCATCGACTGCGAAGACTCGGTGGCCGCCGTGGATGCCGATGACAAGGTCAACGTCTACCGCAACTGGCTTGGCCTGATGAAGGGCGACCTGAGCGAACAAGTCAGCAAGGGCGGTAAGACTTTCGCCCGGACCCTGGCAGCAGACCGCAACTACCACGGCGCCGACGGCCAGCCACTGACCCTGCCGGGCCGCTCGCTGCTGTTTATCCGCAACGTCGGCCACCTGATGACCAACCCAGCCATCCACGACCGCGATGGCCGGGAAATCCCGGAAGGCATCCTCGATGCCGTGGTCACCAGCCTGATCGGCCTGCACGACCTCAAGCGCCGCGGCAACTCCCGCGAGGGCAGCTTGTATATCGTCAAACCGAAGATGCATGGGCCGGCCGAAGTGGCCTTTGCCGACCAGCTGTTCGGCCGTGTCGAGGCCTTGCTAGGCCTGCCCGCGCATACCCTGAAAATGGGCATCATGGACGAGGAGCGGCGCACCAGCGTCAACCTCAAGGCCTGCATCGCCAACGCCGCGTCACGCCTGGTGTTCATCAACACCGGCTTCCTCGACCGCACCGGCGACGAGATGCACACGGCCATGGAAGCCGGCGCCATGCTGCGCAAGGGCGACATGAAGGGCAGCGCCTGGATTCAGGCCTACGAGCGCAGCAACGTGCTGGTCGGGCTGGCTTGCGGCCTGCGTGGCAGGGCGCAGATCGGCAAGGGTATGTGGGCCATGCCCGACCTGATGGCGGCCATGCTTGAACAGAAAATCGCCCAGCCCAAGGCAGGGGCCAATACCGCCTGGGTGCCCTCGCCTACCGCCGCGACCCTGCATGCGTTGCACTACCACCAAGTGGATGTGGCGGCCGTGCAGCAGGCATTGCAACAGGTCGACCTGAATGCTGAGCGCGCGGGGTTGCTGCAGGACCTGCTAAATGTTCCGGTCAGCCCCGACCGGCCATGGAGTGCCGCTGACATCCAGGCGGAACTGGACAACAACTGCCAGGGCATCCTGGGCTACGTGGTGCGCTGGGTCGAGCAAGGGATCGGCTGCTCCAAGGTCCCGGATATCCATGACGTGGGCCTGATGGAGGACCGCGCCACCCTGCGGATTTCGGCGCAGCACATTGCCAACTGGCTGCACCATGGCGTGGTTACTGCCGAACAGGTCGAGGCAACTTTGCAGCGCATGGCCCGGGTGGTTGACCAGCAAAATGTCGGAGACCCGGCTTACCGGCCGATGGCAGCCGGGTTCGAGGCGTCGCATGCCTTCTGCGCGGCGCGCGAACTGGTGTTCAAGGGGCGTCAGCAGCCGAGTGGGTACACTGAGCCGTTGCTGCATGGCTGGCGTTTGCGCTTCAAGCACGACATCGGGCGCTGACAGAGGCCGCTATGCGGCCCAATCGCCGGTCCAGGTGTAGTCAATCCTGCGCGTCGACCACCACCGGCTCGCCAATCGCATAAAAATGCCCACCCGCCACATAGTGCAAACTGCGCCACTGCGGGTCGGCATTTTCATAGGCCCAGTGCCCCTCCCGAAACACTCGGTCATCGGCCCAGGCCGCCACCACCTCGCCAATGAACAGGTCATAGGTGGTCTGGTTGTGCGGCTCGTCGATCACCCGGCACATCAACCAGGCCGAGCAACCCTGCACCAGCGGCGGCGCATATCCCTCGATCCGCGACAGCTGCACTCCGATGCTGGCCAATTTGTCGGGCTGGTCGAACAGGCTGCGGCTACCCACCTGATGAGTCAGCTGCGCCTGCGCCGCCGTCGGCACCTGGATCACGAACCAGCCACTGCCCTCTACCAGTTGCCGCGTGCGGGCGATTTTGTCGAGCACCACAGTCACCTTGGGCGGGTCGAAATCCAGCGCGCAGGCCCAGGCGGCTGCCATGACGTTGTCCACCCCCTCGTGGTTGGCCGACACCAATACCGTCGGGCCATGGTTCAGCAGGCGATAGGCCTTTTTCAGGTCGACGGGTTGGAAATGGCTGTTCATGGCAATCCTCGGCAAGGCAGGTATCAGGCGGCGAATTGTGCCGCAGGCGCCCTCACCCCGCCAACAGGTGGTGGCATCTCGGCATCTTCAGAAATTTCCTATGCAGCGCGCGGAAGCGTCCTACTTGCTGCCCTTGCCCGCAGAAAACATGATCGGCACTGGATGACGCAAGGTCGCGCGCCCGAGGAGGCTCCGCATGCATGTGTACGCCCGCTCCACCGACGAACTGCGCAGCACCCTGCGCGAACTGCTGGCCCATGATATGGACAACCCGGATGAAGACCCCCACTTGTCGGGGGTCATGTTTTTCTGTGCTACTGACGAACGCTCCCGAGAGCTGATCGAACGTATCGAGTTGCTGGCCAGCGAGGTGTTTTTTGATGCGCACGGGCGGGCCATATCGCAGCATATGAAAGCGGCAGTGGTGGAAGGCGTGCGTATCAGCCGCAACCGCAAGGCACCCGCGGATGAAACGGTGATACGCATAGCGCTGGCGGACAAAGGCTACATCACAGTGAGCACCGCCCGGCTCTGAGCTTGAGCCTACGGTTTGCGGGCGCGGCCCGCATGCCCTTCCCCGGTCAATCCGCTATCCTGAGCACTCCCCTGCTCCGGACCGCCCCATGGAACTGCACATTCGCCTGGAAGGCCGCAAAGGGCTCGCCAACCAGCTTTACCAGCAATTGCGCGCCGGTATCGACAGCGGCCACCTGGCCGCCGGCACTCAGTTGCCGCCAACCCGTCTGCTGGCCGAGCAACTGGGCGTGTCACGCAAGACCGTGGCCGAGGCCTATTCCCGGCTGACCTACGACAACCTGCTAAGCGCCGTGGTCGGCCGTGGCACCTTCATCACCCCACGCCAGCCGCTGCGCAACAGCGCATCCACCACCATCGCCCTGGCCGGCGCCGCTTCCCTCGAACGCTGGCAGCAGCGCGCCACCGTATTGAGCCAACGTCAACTGCAGGCACCTTCGCGCTATGACTTCGTCGGCGGGGCTTCGAGCAAAGCACAGTTCCCGTTCGACCAATGGCGCAGTTGCCTGAACTACGCCCTGCGCCGCAGCCAACGCCACCCCGAGCGGCAGTTTTCGGCCCAGGGCCTGCCAGAGCTGCGCGAGGCCATCGCCCACCACATTGCCTACAGCCGCGGCGTGCATTGCAGTGCCACCGACCTGCTGGTGTGCAATGGTGCCCAGCAGGCGCTGGACCTGATCGCCCGCGTATTGGTCGAGCCGGGTTGCCAGGTGGCCATGGAAGACCCCGGCTACCCGCCGGCGCGGCAGCTGTTCCTGGCCCTGGGCGCACGTCTGCAGGCGGTGCCGGTGGATGACCAGGGCCTGTGCGTGGAGCAGATCGCCGACGGCACCCAACTGATCTATGTGACACCCTCGCACCAGTTCCCGCTGGGCATGCCGATGAGCGAGCCACGCCGGCACGCCCTGCTGGCACGCGCCGCCGAGCTGGGTGCTTTGGTGATCGAAGACGACTACGACTGTGAGTTCCGCTACCAGGGGCCGGCGGCGGACGCGTTGCAGCGCCTCGACCGGCATGGGCTGGTGGCGTATGTGGGGACCTTTTCCAAGACCTTGCTGCCCGAGCTGCGCCTGGGCTATGCCGTGCTGCCACCCGCCGTGTTGAAGGCTGCCTGCGTGGCCAAGCACCTCAGTGACTGGCACAGCCCGACCCTGTTGCAGTGGGCGCTGGCGCGCTTTCTTGGCGAAGGCCACCTGAACAAGCACATCCGCCGCTGCCACGAGGTCTACAGCGCCCGTCGCGGGCGCATCCTGGCGCGCCTGGGCGACGACCTGGCGCCGTGGTTCAGCGCCATCCCCGCCAGCGCTGGCTTCCACCTCAGCGCGCTGGCCAAACCTGGGGTAAATGTGGAGCTGTTGGCCAATCTCGCACGCAAGGTGGAGGTCGGCCTGTACTCGCTGGCGCCGTTCTTCAGTGAAGCGCCGGTGCGCCCGGGGCTGCTGCTGGGCTTCGGCGCCATCGAGCTGCTGGACATCGACCCGGCGCTGGACCGGGTGCGCGACACCCTGCAGCGCCTCAGTTGACTGGCGCCGGCTTGCCTGCCGTTGCCGGGCGAGCGATGGCCGTGGCGTAGCCGCGTGGGTTGAAGCACGCGGTCACCAGCAGCATCGCCAGCACGGTCACGGTCAGCAGCGTCCACGAGGCCTGGAAGTCGCCGCTCATATCGCGCAACCAGCCGCTGATGTACGGCACGATGCCAGTGATGATGAAGCCGATGCCCTGCACGAACGCTGCCAGGCTACCCGCCTCGGCTGGCGTCTTCAGGTGCTCCAGGGTCAGTGTCAGGCTCTGGCTGAAGCAGGCGCCCAGGCCAAAACCGATCATCGCCACCCACAGCCCCTGTGCCTGTGTGGGCGCCAGCAGCAGGCCGAGGAAGCCCGCCAGCTGAATCGCCAGCGCCAGCCACAGGCCCGGGCGGCGGTCGGCCCAGCGCCGCAGCAACAGGGGCAGGCCCAGCGCCCCGGCGACTTGGAAGATAGTCATCAGGCCAACCAGGTCTGCGCCGCCCTGGGCACTGCCGCCGTGCTCGAGGTGATACGCCGGCAACCACGCCACCATGCTGGTGTAGCCGCCGTTGATCAGGCCGAAGTACAACGCCAGCAACCAGGCCCGGCGCGTGCCGAACCAGTGCCCGCTGGTGGCAGCGGCCAGCTTCGGCGCCCCTGACCGTGGCCGCAGCACAGCCCAGGCCAGCAACGCCAGCAGTGCCGGAATCGCCCACAGGCCCAGGCCGGCCTGCCAGTGGCCGAAATAGCCACTAAGGTGCGGCCCGAGCACGGCGGCCAAGCCGCCGCCGCTCATCAACGCTGCTGAATACAGGCCCATCGCCGCCGCCAAGCGGCCTGGAAACCAGCGGTTGACCAGCCCCGGCATCATGCCCTGCACCACCGCCACCCCCAGCCCGGCGACCACCGCGCTGGCAATCAGCGCCCCGGCGCTGTCCAGCTGCAAGCGCCACAGGCAGGCCACGGCGATGGCGGCCAGGCCACCGAGCATACCGCCATGCTCGCTGAGCCAGCGCCGCAACCAAGGTTGCAGCAGCGGCACCAGGCCCATGCACAGCACTGGCAACGCCGTCAGCAAGGCCGCCTGTTGGTAGCCGAGGCCAGTGCTGGCGCGCATAGGTTCGAGTAGGGGGCCGATACTGGTCAGGATCGGCCGCAGGTTCAGCGCCAGCAGGACCACCAGCAACAGGTTCAGAGCAGCTCTCATTGTCACTCGATTCTCTTGAAGCAAGACCCGGCCATTATCCCGGCCTGGCTGGCCTGGCAGAAATGAAGAGATTGGATGCCTGTCAGTGGCCTCCTTAATGGGGCGATTGGCCTCCCACTTATCGGCACCATTGGCTATCGGGGCGGCGCAGGGGCGGCGCTACAGTAGCGCCATCCCACCCCACACCCTTTGGAGACAGCCATGCACAACCGTATCGAATGGGCCAAGCACGCCCCCGAGGCCTACAAGGCGATGGTCGGCCTGGAGCAGGCCCTGGCCAAGAGCGGCCTGGAGAATTCACTGCTGGAACTGGTACGCCTGCGGGCTTCGCAGATCAATGGCTGCGCCTATTGCGTCAACCTGCACAGCAACGATGCACGCAAGGCTGGTGAAACCGAAGCACGCCTGCAAACCTTGTGCGTCTGGCAGGAAACCGCCTACTTCACCCCCCGCGAACGTGCTGCGCTGGCCTGGGTCGAGAGCCTGACCCGGCTGCCCGAGCGCGGGGCACCGCAGGCGACATATGAAGCCTTGCAGGAGCACTTCGAGCCGGCCGAGGTGGCCAACCTGACCCTGGCGATTGCCGCCATCAATGCCTGGAACCGCTTCGGAGTCGGCTTTGCCATGGTGCCGGCCTGATCATTGAGCGGCAGCCTGCAGCGGCCTCTTCGGGTAAACCCGCTTCTACACAGGTGTCGCTGTACCTGTAGGAGCGGGCTTGCCCGCGAAGGGACACACCGAAAAATTACCGCCCGGCCAATCGCGCCCGGTAACTCCCAGGGCTCTGCCCGGTCCATTTCTTGAACGCCCGGTGAAACGCACTGGGCTCCTGAAACCCCGTCTGCTCGGCAATCTCGGCAATGCTCAACGCCCCTTCGCGCAACCGCTCAAAGGCCATTGCCCGGCGCACTTCGTCCTTGATTTGCTGGTACGAACGCCCCTCCCGCTCCAGCTGCCGGCGAAAAGTACTGGCACTGACCCCCTGCTGCTGCGCCAGCGCCGTTAATGTCGGCCACTGCCCATAGCACCGTGCACGCAGGTGCCGGTACACCTCGGCGACTAGCCCGTTTTGGTTACGAAAGCGAATCACCAGCCCTTGCGGCGCGCTGCGCAGGAAGGTTTTCAGGGCCGCCAGGTCCTGCACCACTGGCAGGCGCAGGTAGGCGCTGTCGAATTCCACCTCGGTGCGCCCGCTGCCCAGGCGCAGGTCTGGCCCCCATAACAATAGGTCGTCCTCCTGGGCCGGGCGCGTCACTGCCAGCTCGGTGCGGTCGATAGCGATCCGCCGCCCGGCTAGCCAGCACAACATGCCGATCATCAGTACTAGGTAGGTTTCCTCGGCATACACCCGGGTCAGCGAGTCGGCAATGCTCGACTGCACGCTGATCAGCGCCCGCCCGCCGCGCACCGTCAAGCTGCCGCGTAGATCCCGCAGGAACAGGCCAAAACCACCCATGCACTGGCGCAAGGCCTTTTCCAGGTTCGGCTCCAGGATCAGGCCCCGGCAGATCAGGGCGAAACTGCCCTGCGGCATGCCGTGGCTGTCCAGGCGGAAGAACTCGTCGTCCAGGCGCTGGATCAGCGCCAGCCATAGCTGGGCAAAGGCCTTGGCTGGCACCCGGGCCTGGGGTTGCTCCAGCAGGTGCGGGTCGATACCCACCGCACGCAACTGCGCATCGCGTTCGGCAGGGCAGTCGCGCAGGGCGTGGAGCATGGCATTGAGAAAGTACACGGCGACCGAATCGCTATCGCGCATGGCGGTTTTCGCTGTCTATGCTGAGTGGCAAAAAGTGCCAAGTTGATTGAACAGTTCCGGCATAGGCTGCAACAGAGCCTTTGCCTAGACTCGGTCCCACTCCGGGATCGCCGGCCATTCTCGCAGAGCCAGGCCCGGTCCCGCCATGACTTCGCAATCGGAGCCCTTATGAGCAACGCAGAAATCTACGTCGTCAGTGCCGTC
This sequence comes from Pseudomonas sp. Leaf58, assembly GCF_003627215.1. Lineage (NCBI taxonomy): Bacteria > Pseudomonadati > Pseudomonadota > Gammaproteobacteria > Pseudomonadales > Pseudomonadaceae > Pseudomonas > Pseudomonas sp. Leaf58. The sequence continues at coordinate 2,174,935 of NZ_CP032677.1, read as the reverse complement.
CGTTCAGCCATTGGTGGCTTTGGCGGTTCCCTCAAGGACCTGCCGCTGGCCGACCTCGCCAGCGCCGTGATCCGTGCCGCCATCGAGCGTTCGGGCGTGGCCGCCGAGCAAATCGGCCACTTGGTGATGGGCACGGTGATCCCCACCGAGGCACGCGACGCCTACCTGGCTCGAGTGGCAGCGATGAATGCCGGCATCCCCAAGGAAACCCCGGCGTTCAACGTCAACCGCCTGTGCGGTTCGGGCCTGCAGGCCATCGTCTCGGCGGCCCAGTGCCTGCTGCTGGGGGACGCCGACGTGGCCGTGGCGGCTGGCGCCGAATCCATGAGCCGTGGCCCGTACCTGCTGCCGCAGGCACGCTGGGGGGCGCGCATGGGTGACCTGCAAGGTATCGACTACACCGTCGGTGTGCTGCACGACCCGTTCCAGCACTTCCACATGGGCATCACTGCCGAGAACGTCTCGGCCAAACATGGCATTACCCGCGAAATGCAGGACGAACTGGCCCTGACCAGCCAACGCCGCGCTGCCCGTGCCATTGCCGAAGGCCGCTTCGCCAGCCAGATCGTCCCGCTGGAGCTGAAAACCCGCAAGGGCAGCGTGCAGTTCAGCGTCGACGAGCATGTACGGGGTGACGTGACCGCCGAGCAACTGGCCGGCATGAAGACCGTGTTCAAAAAAGACGGCACCGTTACCGCTGGCAACGCCAGTGGCATCAACGATGGTGCCGCCGGCCTGGTGCTGGCCAGCGGCGACGCCGTGCGCCGCCTGGGCCTGAAGCCGCTGGCGCGCCTGGTGGGCTACGCCCATGCCGGCGTCGAGCCGGAGTTGATGGGCCTGGGCCCGATCCCGGCCACCCGCAAGGTGCTGGAAAAGACCGGCCTGACGGTGCAGGACCTGGACGTCATCGAGTCCAACGAAGCCTTCGCCGCCCAGGCCTGCGCCGTCGCCCGCGAACTGGGCTTCGACCCGGAAAAGGTCAACCCCAACGGCTCGGGTATTTCCCTGGGCCACCCGGTGGGCGCCACCGGCGCGATCATTGCCACCAAGGCCATCCATGAACTGCAGCGCATCCAGGGCCGCTACGCCCTGGCCACCATGTGCATTGGCGGCGGCCAAGGCATCGCCGTGGTCTTCGAGCGCGTCTAAGGGAGCCAGACACATGAGCATTGAACACATTGCCGTGATCGGCGCCGGCACCATGGGCAACGGCATTGCCCAGGTTTGTGCGGTGGCCGGCTACCAGGTGCTGCTGGTGGACGTTTCCGAGGCGGCGCTGGAGCGCGGCGTGGCCACCTTGAGCAAGAACCTCGAGCGCCAGGTCAGCAAAGGCACCCTCGAGGCGGACAAGGCTGCGGCCGCGAAAACGCGTATCCGCACCAGCACCGACTATACCCAGCTCAGCAGCGCGCAGCTGGTGATCGAAGCGGCCACCGAAAACCTGCAGCTCAAGCAGCGCATCCTGCAGCAGGTGGCCGCCAACGTCGCCGCCGACTGCCTGATCGCCACCAACACCTCGTCGCTGTCGGTCACCCAGCTGGCCACCAGCATCGAGCACCCCGAGCGTTTCATTGGTGTGCACTTCTTCAACCCGGTACCGATGATGGCGCTGGTCGAGATCATTCGCGGCCTGCAAACCAGCGACAGCACCTATGCCCAGGCGCTGGTAGTGACCGAAAAGGTCGGCAAAACCCCGATCACCGCTGGCAACCGCCCGGGCTTCGTGGTCAACCGCATCCTAGTGCCGATGATCAACGAAGCGATCTTCGTGCGCCAGGAAGGCCTGGCCAGTGCCGAGGACATCGACACCGGCATGCGCCTGGGTTGCAACCAGCCGATCGGCCCGCTGGCCTTGGCCGATCTGATTGGCCTGGACACGCTGTTGGCAATCATGGAGGCCTTCCATGAAGGCTTCAGCGACAGCAAGTACCGCCCTGCCCCGCTGCTCAAAGAAATGGTCGCAGCCGGTTGGCTGGGGCGCAAGAGCGGCCGCGGTTTCTTCACCTACTGAGGAGCGAACGCCATGCCCCCGGTCAATGCCGCGATGCGCTGTGCAAACTTTGAAGAGCGACGTGACCGGGCCATGGCGCTGTTTGCCGAAAAGGGCTTTGGCCAGGTCAGCATGCGCGAGCTGGCAGCCCACGTAGGGCTGACCGCCGGCTCGCTGTACCACCACTTCCCCAGTAAGCAGGACTTGCTGTACGACTTGATCGAGGAGTTGTACGAGGAGTTGCAGGCCACCCTGGACCAGGGCCGTCGGGCCATGGCCCGCGGGGCTTCGGCCTTGAACTGCCTGATTGCCGCGCACTGGCAGCTGCATGCCGAGCGACCGCTGCAGTTTCGCCTGGCGGAGCGGGATTTTTGCTGCTTGAGCGACCAGCAGCGGGCGCGCCTGGCCTTGCTGCGCGCGCGCTATGAGGCCGGCTTGCTGAGGTTGATCGCGCCGCAGGCGAAGTTGCAGGGCGAGGCCTTGGTAGCCACGGCGCATGTGGTGGCGACGCTGCTGAACCAGTTGCCGGGGATGTTGAAGGCGCTGCCCGAGGAACAGGGGCTGGGGTTGATGGAGAGCATGCTGGTGGGTGGGCTCGAACGCACGCTGCGCTAGTCTGTCCGGCCTCTTCGCGGGTAAACCCGCTCCTACAGGTGCTGTGCAGACCTCAAGGTTTGTAGGAGCGGGTTTACCCGCGAAAGGGCCGGTGCAGGCTAACGCAGAAGTGCCTGGATCTGCTCGTGCAAGGTATCCAGGTCGAATGGCTTGGCCAGGATCGGTGCCTTGCGGGTGATCGGGCTGCCGGATTCGAGAATCTCCGCCGGGTAGCCGCTGATGAAGATCACTTTCAGGTCCGGCCGCAGCTTCACTGCCGGCTCAGCAATCTCCACCCCGGTGATACCCCCGGGCAAGCGGTAGTCCGTCACCATCAGGTCCAGATGCGGCTTGCTCGCCAGGATCGCGAACGCCTGCTCGCCATCTTCGGCCACCAGCACGTGGTAGCCCTCACCCGCCAGGTAATCCCGCAGAATCATGCGAATCGCCGGTTCGTCCTCGACGACCAACACCACATCTTGTGCATCTTCACTCATGTTAACGCCTTGAAATACTTACAGTTGGCCATCAGACCCCAGGCTCAAACAGAGGTTGCTCGCGCCTGGTCGTTTTGTTGTTCGTAGGTTGCCAGTGGCAATTGCAACGTGAAGGTGGCGCCCTTGCCCTCCTCACTCTCGACCAGTATGCGCCCGCCATGGGCCTGGACGATCTGCTCCGATATGTACAGCCCCAGGCCCAAACCGCCACTGGCCTGCTGGGCGGCGACCCGCTCGAACTGCTGGAAGATACGCTGCTGGTTGGCCACGCTAATGCCAATACCCTGGTCCTGCACCTGCACGCATGCCAGGCCCGCCTGCTCGAACACCCGTACCTGCACCGGTTTGCGCTCACCATAGCGCAGGGCATTGGACAACAGGTTGGCCAGCACTTGCTCAATGCGGAATTCATCCCACTCACCCTGCAGTGGCTCACAGCGCTGCAATTCGATATGGGTTTCCAGCGCTTTCGCCTGGGCGGCGAAGTTCTCCACCAGGCCACGCACCAGCTGGCTCAGGTCAAATGCCTTGGGCCGCAGCGACAACTTGCCGGTACGGATGCGCGACACATCGAGCATGTCTTCGACCAGGTGGATCAGGCTGTTGATCTGCCGCTCGTCGCGCTCGACCATGGCCTGCAGCTTATCGCCGCTGAAGGCGGCGAGGTTACCGCGCGCCAGGTGCAGTTTGCGCAGTTGGGTTTCCAGGATCAGGCCATTGAGCGGGGTGCGCACCTCGTGCGAAACGATCGACATGAAGTCATCGCGCATGCGCACCGCATGCTCCAGGTCTGCACGCGCCGCTTGCAACTGGGCCAGCAACGCCTCCTGCTCCTGCCGGCTGCGCTCCAACGCCTGCAACTGGCGGTCGAGCACTTTGCGCTGGCGGTACAGGTCAACGAACACCGACACCTTGCTCTTCACCGCCAGGGTGTCGAGCGGCTTGTACAGGAAGTCCACCGCACCGCTCTCATACCCTTTGAAGGCGTAGTTCATTTCGCGCCCGGCGGCGGTGACGAAGACGATGGGGATGTTGCGGGTCTTCTCCGTGCCGCGCATCAGCTCGGCCAACTCGAAACCGTTCATGCCCGGCATCTGCACGTCGAGGATAGCCAGGGCAAATTCGTGCTCGAGCAACAGCGACAACGCCGCCTCGGCCGACTGGGCCTGGTGTACCTCGCGGTCGTCACCCTGGATCAGGGCGTCGAGGGCCAGCAGGTTTTCCGGCAGATCATCGACGATCAGCAGTTTGGCGATGGTGTGGCTTAGCATGCGCTGGGTTCCAGGGCGGCGAGCAACTGCTCGATGCCACTCAGAGTAAGAATATGGTCGGGCTGGTGCAGGGCCAGGGCGGCCTCCGGCATCAGCGCCACCTGTGCGTCGCGAGGGTCCTGGACGATGGTCCGGCCGCCGCTGTTCTTGATATAGGCAAGCCCTTGGGCTCCGTCTTCATTGGCACCGGTGAGCAGCACGCCAAGCAGGCCGGTACCGTAGGCGTCGGCAGCCGACATGAACAGGTAATCGATCGCCGGCCGGGAAAAATGCACCGGCGGCTCCTGGCTGAGCGACAGGGTGAAATCGCGTTCCACCGACAGGTGGTAACCCGGGCCCGCCACGTAAATGTGCCCCGCGCCCAGCGGTTGCTTGTCGCACGCCTCGCACACTGGCCGATGCAGGCGCCGCTGCAGCACTTCGGCCAGTTGGCTGTGGCGGCCATCCGGCAAGTGCAGCACACAGACCACCGGGATGGCGAAGTTGGCCGGCAAGGCGCCCAGCACCGTGAACAACGCTGTCACCCCGCCCGCCGAGGCGCCGATCACCACCGCGCGCACGCCGTTCATGATTTGCGGTAGATCCGTTCGGGCTTGACCAGCGGCTCGAAACGCCCGCTGTAGGCGGAAAAATCCACCGACTCCTTGCTCCCCAGCACCAGGAAGCCGCGGTGGCACAGCGACTCATGGAACAGGCCCAGAGCACGGTCCTGCAGGGCCTTGTTGAAGTAGATGAGCACGTTGCGGCACGACACCAGCTGGGTTTCGGAAAACACGCTGTCGGTGGCCAGGCTGTGGTCGGCGAAGGTCACGTTGTCGCGCAGGGTGCTGTCCATGATGGCGTTGCCATAGGCCGCCGTGTAGTACTCGGAAAAGTCCCGGCGCCCGCCGGCTAGGCGGTAGTTCTCGGCGTATTCGCGCATGCTCTGCGTCGAATAGATACCCTGCTTGGCCTTGTCCAGCGAGTGCGGGTTGATGTCGGTGGCGTAAATGATGGTGCGCTCCAGCAGGCCCTCCTCGCGCAGCAGGATAGCCATCGAATACACCTCCTCGCCCGTGCTGCAGCCGGCAATCCACACCTTGATCGACGGCCAGGTGCGCAGCAGCGGCACCACCTCGTTGCGCAGCGCCAGGTAGTGCCCTGGGTCGCGGAACATCTCACTGACCGGGATCGTCAGGTATTGCAGCAACTGCATGAACATGCCCGGGTCGTGCAGCACGCGCTCCTGCAGTGCCGACACCGTCAGGCAGTCGAACTGGCGCAGCGCATGCAGGATCCGGCGCTTGATCGACGCGCCGGAATAGTTGCGGAAATCGTAGCTGTACTTGAGGTAGATGGCCTCGATCAGCAAGCGGATTTCGATGTCGGTGTTACGTTCGCTAGTCAAATTCGCTCCAGTTGCGGCAGCCACACACGGATCAGCGAGAACAAGCGGTCCAGGTCGATCGGTTTGGCCAGGTAATCATTGGCGCCGGCCTGCAAGCAACGCTGCTGGTCATCCTTCATCGCCTTGGCGGTCACAGCGATGATCGGCAGCTTGCGCCAGCGCGGTTGCTGGCGGATCAGCCGGGTGGCCTCGAAGCCGTCCATTTCCGGCATCATCACGTCCATCAGCACCAGGTCGATGTCGTCATGCTGCTCCAGGCGCTCGATGGCCTCGCGGCCGTTGCGGCCGATCTCGACGATCGCGCCCTTGTGCTCCAGTGCGCTGGTCAGGGCGAAGATGTTGCGCACATCGTCGTCCACCAACAGTACCTTGCGGCCCTCGAACACTTTGTCGCGGCTGCGCGCGGTCTTGAGCATGCGCTGGCGCTCATGGGACAGCTGTGACTCGACCTTGTGCAAGAACAGCGTCACTTCGTCAAGCAGGCGCTCTGGCGAGCGCGCGCCCTTGATGATGATCGAGCGCGAGTACTTGAGCAGGTCGGCTTCTTCTTCGCGGGTCAGGTTGCGCCCGGTATACACGATCACCGGCGGGAAGGCGCGAATATCCTCGGCGGTCATGCGCTTGAGCAGCTCGTTGCCGAGCATGTCCGGCAGCTTGAGGTCGATGATCATGCAGTCGTAGATGTTCTCACGCAGCAGGGCCAGGGCGTCCTGGGCCATGGCCACGGCGGTGATCTCGACATCGTCGTCGCCGATCAGGCGGGCAATGCTTTCGCGCTGCAGGTCGTCGTCTTCCACCAGCAGGATGTGCTTGAGCTTCTGCGTCAGCTTGGCTTCCAGGCGGGCGAACACGCCCTTCAGTTCTTCGCGGCTGGTGGGCTTGACCGCATAGCCGACAGCGCCCATGTGCATGGCAGCCTCGACCCGGTCTTCTACGGAAATGATGTGCACCGGGATGTGCCGGGTGCTGGCCTGCTCCTTCAGGCGCTGCAGTACCGTCAGGCCGGAATGGTCAGGCAGGCGCATGTCGAGCAGGATGGCATCGGGGATGTACTGGGCGGCCAGCTCGAAGCCCTCGTCGGCACCTTGCGCCACCAAACAGCTGTAACCCAGTTCATGGGCCAGGTCGAACAGGATGCGGGCGAAGTTAGGTTCGTCCTCGATCACCAGGATGCAGCGGTTGCCGAACGGCGCGCGCTCGCGGTCGTCGGCAAATGCCGGGGCCGGGCGTTTTGGCGCCGCCGCCACCGGCACCTGCGGGGCCGGTGGCAGGGTATCGACCGCCGGGCGCAGGCTGAGCGGCTCGATGTCCGGCCCTGCACGCTCATAGCGCTCAGGCAGGATCAAGCTGAACACGCTGCCTTGGCCAGGGCTGCTGTCAACGCTGATCTGCCCACCCAGAAGGTGTGCCAGGTCGCGGGAAATAGACAACCCCAGGCCGGTGCCGCCATAACGGCGATTGCTGGTGCCATCGACCTGGTGGAAGGCACCGAAGATCGCCTGCTGCTGGTCGGCAGCAATGCCGATGCCGCTGTCGCGCACGGCAAAGACGATGCCGGTGCCGGGCTGGTAACCAATGTTCAGGCTGACCTGGCCGCGCTCGGTGAACTTGATAGCGTTGGACAGCAGGTTCTTGAGGATCTGCTCCAGGCGCTGGCGGTCGGTGTACAGGGTGGCCGGCACCTGCGCTTCGGCAGCCACCTGGAAGGCCAGGCCCTTTTGCCCGGCCAACGGCTCGAACATGCCACGCAGGCCTTCGACCAGGCGCTCCAACTGGGTGGTTTCGGGGCGCACTTCGAGCTTGCCGGCCTCCACCTTGGCGATGTCGAGAATGTCATTGATCAGGTTGAGCAAGTCGTTGCCGGCCGAGTAAATGGATTCGGCGAACTTGACCTGCTCGTCGCTGAGGTTGCCTTCACCGTTCTCCGCCAGCAGCTTGGCCAGGATCAGCGAGCTGTTCAGCGGCGTGCGCAACTCGTGAGACATATTGGCGAGGAACTCCGACTTGTACTTGCTCGAACGCTGCAGATCGTCGGCACGCGCTTGCAGCTCTGTCTGAGCCTGGATCAGTTCGTCGTTCTTGCGGTCAAGCGCCTCGGTGCGCTCGGACAACTGCTCGTTGGTCTGCTCCAGTTCCGCCTGCTGGGTTTCCAGGTGGGCCTGGGACTCCTTGAGCACGCGCGATTGCTCTTCGAGCTCTTCGTTGGCGGTTTTAAGCTCTTCTTGCTGCACTTGCAGCTCTTCATTCAACTGCTGGGTTTCGGCCAGCACTTCCTGCAGACGCTGGCGGTAGCGAGCGCTTTCGATGGAGATACCGATGTTGTCACTGAGCCGCTGCAGCAGTTCCTCGTCGCGCGCCTGCAATGGCCGCAGGAAGCCCAGCTCCAGCACGCCGTTAACCAGCCCGTCATGGCTGGCCGGTGTCAACATGGCACTGCGCGGCAGGCCGCGGCCCAAGCCGGAGCTTAGGTGGAAGTAGCTTTCAGGCAAGTCGTCCAGGCGCAGTAACCGCGCCTCGCGCACGGCCTGAGCCAGCAAGCCCACATGGTCGCCCAGCACCTGCTCGCGGGCCTGTTCCTCAGCATCCAGGCCATAGCTGGCCACGCGCACCAGGCGGCCGTGCTCGTCACGCACGTACAGTGCACCCACCACACTGCCCACGTAACCGGCAAAGAAGCGCAGGATGTTGTCGCCGAGCATGGGCAGGGTCAGTTGGCCCAGCACCTGTTCGGCCAGTTGCGTCTGGCCGTTGCGTAACCAGGCCTGGTGCTCCAGCCGCTCGGCCGCGCGCTGCTGGGCCTGAAGGTTTTCATCGTAACTACCCGACAGCGCCAACAAGTCACGCCGCCCCAGGTAGGCCAGCATGGCGCTGAGGCCAACGATGAACAACACGAACGCCGACATGATGGTGATGGTAACGCTACTGACCCGTTCATTGCGGGCCATACGCAGCTGTTGCTCGGTGCCGATCAGGCCGTCGAACTCCTTGCGGATCTCATCGGTCAGGCGCTTGCCCCGGCCATTGCCGATCGAGGCGCGATAGTCGCCATCGCTGCGGCGCTGGGCGATCATCTCGCTGCCAAACGTGTTCCAGGCCTGTTGCAGCGCGATCAAGCGGTCGATGCGCTCAACCTGCTGCGGGTTGTCCTCGACCATGCCCCGCAAGCTTTGCAGGCTACCGAGGATGCGCGGCTTGGCCACCTCGTAGGGGTCGAGAAACCGCTCGTCGCCGGTGATCAGGAAGCCGCGCATGCCAGTTTCCATGTCGATCGAGAGTTTGACCGTCTCGTTGGCATTGCCGATCACCTGGTCGGTGTGCTCGACCCACTGCATGGCCGAGAGCAAGTAATTGATCACCGCGACGAAGGCTACGGCGCCCAACAGCCCAACCCCCAGGGGCAGGCCAATGTTGCGGCCCAATAGTTTGCGGAAGCTTCGCTGGTCCATCGAGGCTGCTTGAATCATGTGAAAACGCCCGAGCAAAAAAAGTCCATTGAAAGTGTGGCAAATCAGCAGTTGTCATTATTTGCCACCGCGTCGTCCTGTTAAGCGAGTCTAACCAGCTTTGCCAGGTCTGGCAGGGCATTTAGCCGCTATTTGAAGGCGGTGTACCTCAATCGTTCCATCTGATCGCCGGGCCCGGTATCCTCGGGAACTTCTGCTGCCGCCTGGCGTACAGATACAAGACATTCATTTGCACAGGATCCGAACCATGCACCTTCTGGTAGTCGAAGACGACGACATCGTACGCATGCTGATGGTCGAAGTGCTCGACGAGTTAGGCTACACAGTCATTGAAGCGCAAGACGCCGGCGCAGCGCTGCGCGTTCTTGAGGATGCGACCCAGCCCTTGGCGCTGATGATGACCGATGTGGGGCTGCCGGATATGCGCGGCGAAGTATTGGCGGCCAAAGCGCGCGAACTACGGCCGCTGTTGCCGGTGCTGTTCGCCAGTGGCTATGCCGAAAGTGTCAGTGTGCCCGAGGGCATGCACCTGATCGGCAAGCCGTTCAGCATTGACCAATTGCGGGAGAAGGTAGGGGCCATACTGGGTAACCCTTGAGGCGGTGCCGCCTGCGCAGCACATAACTCATTGATGTTGCAGGGCCCCTGTGGCAGCGGGTTTACCCGCAAATAGGCCGGTACAGGCCACCCACCTCACAGCTCTCTGCGCAACAGATAGGTGTCCATGATCCACCCCTTGCGCGCCCTCGCCCGCTCGCGCACCTCCAGGATTTGCGCCCTCACCACCTGCAATGGCCCGGCAATCAACAGCTCATCCTCAGTCCCCAGGTACGCGCCCCAATAGATCATCAACGCCGGGTCATCGAGCTGGGCAAACGCGCACAGCCCGTCAAGCATTACCACCACATTGTCGATACGGCCCTGCGCAGCCAGGCGTCGCCCCGGGAGCACGGTCAGCGGCTCGCCGATACGGTTAAGCGGCACCTGGTGACGCGCCGCCAAGGCCTGCACGCTGCTGATACCGGGGACAACCTGCAGGCGCAAAGCCACCCCACGCTCACGGACCAGGTCGAGGATGCGCAAGGTGCTGTCGTACAGGCTGGGGTCGCCCCATAGCAGAAACGCGCCGGTCTCACCGGCGCCGATCTCCTGCTCGATCAATGGCGCGTACAGCGCCGCCCGCTGCCGGTGCCAGCCCTGCACTGCGCCCAGGTAATCATCCGCCTGGCCGTCGCGTACCGGGTCTGCCACCTGCACCAGGCGATAGCCACCGTCGGGCCGGTAGCGTTCGAGAATGGCTTTACGCAGGTGCACCAGCGCGGCCTTGTCGCGGCCTTTGTCGAGCACGAAGAACACGCTGGCCTGGCGCAACGCATCGACCGCCTCATAGGTAACCTGGCGTGGGTCACCCGGGCCGATGCCGATCAACAACAGGTTTTTCATTGCCCTGCCCTTTGCCGGAGTTCGCAGCCATTGTCAGGTGCCTGCCGGTCGTTGGCAAAGTGACCGCTTAGAAAATGGAGAAGTTGTAGCTGACAATGACCCGTGTCTCGTCCATGTCCCGCGCCCACTTTTCATAGTTGCTGCGGTACGTGGAATTACGCAGGCGCACACTGACATCCTTGAACGTGCCACTTTGCACCTGGTACTTCAACTCGGTGTCGCGTTCCCATTCTTTGCCTTCGGCGGTGCTACCCGGCACCTTGATATTGTCGCCGTTGATGTATCGGGTGAAGAAGGTCAGGCCTGGCACACCCAGCGCCTTGAAGTCGTAGTCATAACGCACCTGCCAGGAACGCTCCTGGGCGGCGGCAAAGTCGTTGACCTGGGCGTAGTTGACCAGGTACGGGTTGCTGCCATCCAGGTAAGGCATGGCACTGTCGCCATACATACGCTGCCAGCCGGCACTGATCTTGTGGCCACCCAGGCTGTAGCCAAGCATGCCGCTGAATGCACGATGGTCAATTGCGCCGGCGCGGGCATTGCCGATGTCATCGCTCTTGATCAGGCGCAGGTCGGCTGACAGGCTGCCTACCGCTAACGGCTGGCTGGCCACCAGGCCGAGGAAGTGCTGGCGATAGATGTTCTCCAGTTTGGCGACTTGGTACTGGGCACTGAACCGCTCGTTGAAACGGTAATCGACACCGGCCAGGTCGAAGTGGTCGGCTTCGATGTCACAGGCATAACGCTTGTTCTTGCAGTGCACGCGAATATCCTGGCGGTCGGTGGAGTCCCGCGCGGTGTATTTGTCCAGGCGTGCCAGGGTGAACTTCAGGTCGCGTAGTTCTTCGGAGGTAAGCATGGCGCCATGGAACATGGTCGGCAACAGGCGACCATCGTTGTACTTGAGCAATGGCATGTCCGGCATCATCGAGCCGTACTTGAGCACGGTACTGGAAACCTTGACCTTGGCCGCCAGGCCCATCTTCGCGTACTGGTCGGCCGAGTGCCGTGGGTCGTGGCCGGAAGACGGCAGCAAGCCGCTGTTACTGTCTGCCGGGCTGGAGTCAAGTTTGAAACCGAACATGCCCAGCGCATCTACGCCGAAACCAAGCGGCCCCTGGGTATAACCCGACTGTACATTGAGGATGAAACCTTGTGCCCATTCTTCGCGCTTGGACGCACCCTGGCTGGAACTGCTGTGGCCGTCACGAAAGTCCCGGTTGAAGTAGACATTACGTGCTTCAACCTTGGCACTGCTGTCTTCAAGAAAACCGGCGGCCTGGGCATTGACGCCGGCACACAACAGGAACAAGCCGGCAACACGACGCCCGGGGGCGCGGGGGAAAGGGGCAAACATGCGAGGGAGCATCCACAATTAAGGCGAGTAAACAACCTGTGGCACGGGCTGGCCACGGTACTACGAGGGGGCCGAACATTAGCCGGCCATCATCTGAAATGATCGCGCAAAGGCTCTGGCACGGGCCATTGGACCATGGTCTAAGCGCACCACCAAGCAGTCGCGAAAAAACCGGAAACTTACCGCACACAAAACTAGGAAAGTTCCCGGCTTACTTACAAAAAGTTAGCAGTTTACCCAGTTCCCGTGAATGACTACACTCGATATCAGCGAACAGCGTAACCCACCCGCGTGGCTGGCGTTTTTATTCTTCTTCAATGTTCGTCACGCCCCGCCACGACCGACGTACAGGAGTGATTACAGTGTCCAGACTTGCAGAGTTTCGTGCTGCCGAAAAAGCGCTCCAGGAACAGATGGCGCAACTGGAAGCGTTGAAAAAGGATGCCGGCCTCAAACGCGAAATCGAATTCGAGCAGAAACTAGTCGGCCTGATGAAAAGCTATGACAAGAGCCTGCGCGATATCATCGCCATCCTCGACCCAAAAGCCGTGGCCAGGCCCCTCAGTGCAGCGCCCAAGCAACAACGCCGCCCACGCGTGGTAAAGGTTTACACAAACCCGAACACCGGCGAGCGGATCGAGACCAAAGGCGGCAACCACCGCGGCCTCAAGGCCTGGAAAGAACAGTACGGAGCCGCCACGGTAGAAAGCTGGGTACGCTGATGAAACGTCCACGCCTGCTTCACACTTTTTTCACAAAGGCTGGCTCAGTATCGAAACAGCTAAAGGACTAGCGACCCCATCACGCGCCCGCACATGCGGGCCTCTAATTCCAGCGCACTGCCGTATCATGGCCAGCCTGTCTGTTTTGCCGGTGCCCTGCGCCCGGCCTTGCCTCAGGAGTTCCCATGAGCCTGCACGATCTGCAAACCCTGCCGGGCGTCACCGCCCAACCGGATGCTGCCACCGCCCAGTTTGTCTTCAACCACACCATGCTGCGGGTCAAGGACATCGACAAGTCCTTGGACTTCTACACCCGGGTACTGGGCTTTCGCCTGGTAGACAAGCGCGACTTCCCTGAAGCTGCCTTCAGCCTGTACTTCCTGGCGCTGGTTGACCCGGCGCAGATCCCTGCCGATGACACCGAACGCCACCAGTGGATGAAATCGATCCCTGGCGTCCTGGAGCTGACCCACAACCACGGCACCGAACACGATGCCGAGTTCGCCTACCACAACGGCAACACCGACCCGCGCGGCTTTGGCCACATCTGCATCTCGGTACCGGACGTACGCGCCGCTTGCGCGCGCTTCGAGGCGCTGGACGTGCCGTTCCAGAAGCGCCTGCAAGACGGGCGCATGAACCACCTGGCCTTCGTCAAGGACCCGGACGGCTACTGGGTCGAAGTCATCCAGCCAACCGAGCTCAAGGGCTAAGCGTTCATCGCGGCTCGCTTGTCGGGCCGGGAACTCCCGGCCCCTTGCTGTGGTATATGAAGGTAACTGCTTCACACGCCACAGCGAGGTAAGGACGATGCAATCTCTTCACTGTGAATACCGCGAGCACACCATCACCGCCAGCGTGATGCCCCACCCCGACTCCCCCCTGCCGTACGCCGCCGGTTGCTTGATCACCGGCCCCGATGGGCACACCAGCAAGCGCATGTCGATGCCGATGAAGTTCTTCTCCGACCTTGAGAATGCGCAACATGTGTCGCTCGCCCATGGCCGGGCGCTGGTCGATCAGCAGCTGGATGCAGGGCACAAGGTGTTTTGATCCTGCGCTTGCCTGTACCGGCCTCTTCGCGGGCTTGCCCGCTCCCCCAGGGCGGAATCTGAAATCTCTGCATTGCCTGTGGGAGCGGGCAAGCCCGCGAAGAGGTCGGCACAGGGCGTAATCAAATATCCCGGGCGTAGGCCACCGCCGCCTCTACTTGCGCCCGCGTCGGTCGCACCCCGGTGTACAGCACGAACTGCTCCAGCGCCTGCAGGGCAATCACCTCCAGCCCGGTGATCACCGGCTTGCCCAACGCCTGCGCGCGGCGGATCAAGGGGGTCAGTGCCGGCATCGCCACCACATCGAATACCCGCTCCGCCGCCGCGATGGCGTTCTCGGAGAACGCCAGCTGCTCAGCCTCCTGCCCACCGGCCATGCCAATTGGCGTCACGTTGACCAGCATGGGTGGGCATCGGTCGCCCAGCTCGGGCACCCAGCGATAGCCGCACACATCCGCCAACTGCCGCCCTGCTTGCTCATTGCGTGCGACGATGATGCCTTCGGCGAAACCAGCATCGCGCAAGGCACAGGCCACGGCCTTGGCCATGCCGCCACTACCACGCAGGGCAAACGCCGTGGCCGGGTCGACCTGGTGCTGCGCCAGCAATTGGCGCACGGCCAGGTAATCGGTGTTGTAGGCCTTCAGGTGGCCATTGGTATTGACCAAGGTATTGACCGACTCGATGGCCGCCGCCGACGGGTCGATCTCGTCAACCAGGGCCATGCAGGCTTCCTTGTACGGCATCGACACGCCGCAACCGCGGATACCCAAGGCGCGGATGCCCGCCACTGCAGCCGGCAGGTCATCGGTGCGCATGGCCTTGTAGTAGAAGTCCAAACCCAGTTGCTGGTACAGGTGGTTGTGAAAACGCACACCGAAGGTGCCGGGTCGGCCGGCAAGGGAGATGCACAGCACGGTGTCTCTGCTGGGAATTGTCGACATTACCTGCCCCTAGTCATGACTGAAACGTTTGTGCAGGGTAACAGCGGCACGCACTGGCGTCGCCTGTCATGGCCCGCGGCCGGTGAATTACAGCCCCCGCAGGTGATCGTTGATGGAAGTAATGATCACTATCGAGGAAGTTGATTTCAAACCGTTCAGGCCGCTGGGTAAGGTAGCGCCATGTTTACAGGAGGTCCCCATGGCCACTATCCAGATCATGTCCGTTGTCGGTAGCGCTGTTCCCCCTTCATTGCGTGAGCAGGGCCTGCTGGCCTGCTGGTACCTGATGCGCAACGGCGAAACCGTCAGCGGCCCCATGCCAAGCCGTGCTTCCGCGCAGGCATTGGTCGAACAGTTGCAACCGGCCACTTTGCTGGCCTGACCCGAATTTGTTGTGCGTTGCTCCCTACGCCCTTATGGCCCGCCGACCTGGCGGGCTTTTTTTTGTGGGCCGTGTGTACCGGCCTCTTCGCGGGTAAGCCCGCGCCTACAGGCTTGCCTTAGCGTTGCGGGGTACGGGCCAGTTGCCCCGTCAGCGCTACGACCCTGCCTTGCAGCCGCCCTACGGTTAGCACCAGCTCATTGCGCTCCTTGGCCAATTGTTCAGCTTTGGCTTCCGCCTCTTTACGGGCGTTGCGCTCGATATCAAGCAGTTCGGTCAGGCGGCGCACAACAGCAATGTCTGCAGTGTCCATCGCGCGGTCGGCCGCATCCTTGGACAACCACTTGCGCAGCCACAGAAATGCACCTAGCACCACAGTGCCGGTACCGCCCAGCCAAGTGACGGTACCCGGGCCGAGGTCAGTCGGATCCATGTAAACCTCAATACGTAGGGGGTTGCCATTTGCCCCAAGGAAAAATGTCTTGGTGGCTTTTCTTATTTGCCAGCTTAATTTAGCCTACAGCTAATTACATCACAAGAATCAATTTAGCTCTGCGCGCATTTAGCAGCAAGCTAAACACTGGCATGCTTCGCCCTATGGACATCTACGAAATTCGCAAGCACAACCTGGTCAAGTTGATCGGCAGCCAGAGAAAGGGATCCTGCGCAGAGCGCTGGGGAATGGCGCCTGCGCACCTGAGCCAAATCCTCTCCGACAAGACGGCGAAGAACCTGGGCGATGACGTGGCCCGCCGGATCGAGGGTATCGAAGGCTTGCCGCGCGGGTGGTTCGACGCCTTGGCGGTGGGCGACCAGTCGCCGCCGGTCGAGCTTGGCGACAGCAAGCTTTCGGCGGCTGACCTGGTAAAGCAGATGCTCGCCAGAAGCGGCAGAGGCCTTTCCGAACAAACCCGGCAACGGCTGCTGGCTGCCGCCGAGGAGCCGGTAGATGCTGCGCTGGTGAAGGCTGACTTCACGCGCCCGGGCCTGGTGGGTGACGAAGTGTGGATCGCCCATTACGACGTCAGGGCGGCCATGGGCGGCGGGCAGATCCCCCACGATTACCCAGAGATGTTCCAAGACGTTCGCGTCAGCCCCAGCCACCTGCGCGAACTGGGGGTGGAGTTCAGCGAGCACCATCACCTGAAGATGGTGACCGGCTGGGGCCAATCGATGGAGCCGACCATCAAGCACCGCGACCCATTGATCGTGGACGTCAGCATCCGCGAATTCGTCGGCGATGGGATCTACTTCTTCTCCTGGGGGGACCACATTTACATCAAGCGCTTGCAGATCGCTGACGAAGACCATTTCGAGATGATTTCTGACAATTCGCGGCACAAGGACCGCATGATTCGCCGGGAAGAGACCTACATCCAGGCCAGGGTGCTGCTGGTATGGAATGCGCACCTTGTGTAGAACGAAGCCCGCCAGGCCAGCGGGCTTTTTTTGACCTTCAGAAAGGTGCCACCTCCTCGTCCTGCTGCTCGCTGCGCTGCTCGGCGATGAAGTCGTCGCGCTGTTCCACGGCGCAGCGCGCCCAGCGCACCGTTACACTTTCGTCGTCGTTGAAGGCGAGTTGCAACTCGGGCGTTTCGGCGAGCAACCCGATCACCTCCTCCCATTCCCTATCACCGTCGGCATCCAGGCGATGGACCGTCACCCAGCGCTGTGTTTGCGCCAGCGGGTGATTGATCATCGATGACACCCGCAAGCTCAGACGCTCTACTGCAGTCATCTCCTGACGCTGCTGGGGGGTCGACTTCATGTGCTTAGACATATTTCCATCCTGATAGCTGTATATTCGTACAGTGCTCTGCAAAAGCTTATCCCACTGCCAAATCCAGCGTAAAGCCCTGACCGCGGAAAATTTTCGCCAGCAGGTAATTTGTCGCCCGGCGAAATATATTTAGCCATAAGCTATTGACTAGGATTTAGCGCAAGGCTAATTTTCCCCCGGCAGCGGCCACTGCGCTGCCGCTAAGGCCTTCCGCCGCACACCGTTTTTTACTCAGGAGTTCGCCATGAGCGTAGATATCCGCAACCTGACCCTTGCCGTTCCAGTAGCCGTGTCCTCGACCAACCTCGTAGCGACAGAACTCACCGGTGCCGAAGCGATCGCCCGCTACCCCAGCTACGTGGCGGTGCTCGGTGACGGTTCGGTACAGCTCTGCGCCCCGACCAAAGGCGCTTCGAGCAAAAGCACCCGCAGGACCCGCTGCGAGTGGTCAGAACCGCAATACTGGGCACTGGGCAGCGCCCTGAACCATTGGAATCGCCAGGAAATGACCCTGACCAAGGTCAACAGCGCGCAGAAGGTGGTGATCGCGCAGATGCACGTGCGCGGCGACGATAGCCCGCCGGTGAAGGTGTTCTGGAAGAAGGGCGACATCACCCTGGGTTTTCGCCGCAGCTACAACCAAGCCGACCCAGTGAACTCGACGGTACTGAAGGGGGTACCCCTGGGGGCGAAGTTCAACGTGAGCATTCACGCCACGGCCCAGGGCCTGGTTACCGTAACGGCCAGCTGCAACGGGGTGACCGGCGGCTCTGGCAACCTGCAGTTCGACAGCACCTGGGCTTCGCGCGTGTTCGAGTTCCACGGCGGGGTATACAACCAGGTTGACTACACCGACGCGACAGCCGCCGACGATGGTTCGATCTGCATCATCAGCGAACTCTCACTGATACATGCCTGAGGGGTTTGCTGGGGACAGAGGGCTATCGTCTAGCAGGCCCTCCTGCCGGCTACCGGCGAAATCGCTTTATTTCAGAATATATTTTTAAAATGGAATTATATTCCTTTTACGATATGGTAGGTTTTTAACGCAACCGATTGGCCTCAGCGCCGTGGGATACCGAAGGAGAGAGAACGATGTCTCAGCTGTTAATACCCAGCCCTACTGGCAACACCCGGATTTTTGCGGTCATCGGTGACCCGGTGAAGCAAGTGAAGGCTCCCGAGCTACTCAACAAGGTGTTTGCTGATGAAGCCGTGGATGCCGTGATGATTGCGGTGCATGCCAGGCCTGAGCAGCTCGCGACGGTTATACGCGGCCTTCAAGCGATGGAGAATTTTTCGGGAATGCTGATCACCATTCCGCACAAGTTCGCTGCTCGTGACTTTGCAGATAAGCTCAGCCTTGCTGTTCAGGTCTCTGGCAGCACCAATGCAATGCGCCGCAACGAACAAGGCGTGTGGGAAGCTGACAACTTCGATGGCGTAGGGTTTGCGCTGGGCCTGCAGCGCAAAGGGTACAAACTGGCTGGGAAACGGGTGGTACTGGCCGGAGGTGGTGGTGCAGGTAGTTCGATTGCTGTGGCCTTGCTGCAGGCAGAGGTAGACGTCTTGTATCTACAAGAACCGGACACCGTGAAAGCCCAATCACTACTCGCCAGGCTGAACCAACATTGGCCAAGCCGCTGCGAGCTTGCCCAGCCACAACACCTTGGGTTAGCCGATATCGTTATCAACGCAACACCGTTAGGTCTCGCCGAGGAGGATCCACTTCCGGTAGACCTTGCCGCGCTGGCTGCGGGGGCCCTGGTCGCAGACATCATCATGCAACCCGTCGACACTCGCCTGTTACGCGCTGCGAAAGCAGCAGGGCATTCTGTGCACCCTGGTAGCCACATGCTCAGTGAACAATTAGGCTGCTACAGGACATTTTTCAGGATCTGAGAACGCGGGCCAAACCACCAGGGCCCCTCCATTTGCAGCCGTTTAGTAGGTGGAATACTATTCCACTGCACTTTTTTAGACGGCTCATCTCTCGCAAACCTAAGGAAAAAACATGAGCAATGCGCTTGAACGTGGCCTGCACGCCATCGAGCTGCTCGCCGGTAAAAGCACCGGGCTGGCCCTTCAACAAGTTGCTGAAGCCTTGGACATCCCGCCGAGCGCGACCCACCGCATGCTCAATTGCCTGGTCGAACAGGGTTTCGTGCGCCAAGAGCATCAGCACGGTCATTACGTGCTTGCCCTCAAGGTGGTCTCGCTAGCGCTGAAGCATCTGTCCCAGAGCGACATGGTCGACCTCGCACGGCCGATACTCGAACGCCTGGCCCAAGCGTCCGGCGAGCTTGTGCGCTTGAGCATCGTCGATGGCGATAGCCTGATTTGGATCTCCAAGGCCCAAGGCAGCCGCTCCGGCCTGCGTTATGACCCCGATGCAGGTGCCGAGGCCAAGCTCTGCTGCACAGCATCGGGCCTGGCCTGGTTGAGCTGCCTGAGCAACGAACGCGCACTGGAGCTGGTGTACCGCCAAGGTCTGGCAAAACCGGGCGAATACGGCCCCAATGCGGCCACCAC
Source organism: Pseudomonas sp. Leaf58 (assembly GCF_003627215.1). Taxonomy (NCBI): domain Bacteria; kingdom Pseudomonadati; phylum Pseudomonadota; class Gammaproteobacteria; order Pseudomonadales; family Pseudomonadaceae; genus Pseudomonas; species Pseudomonas sp. Leaf58. The sequence goes on along the minus strand of NZ_CP032677.1, from coordinate 2,155,520 downwards.
CATCGAACAGCTGCTCGACAATTTGAAGATCGCCCGTGAACAAGGCTACGCCAGTGTCGACGAAAGTTTTGAAGTTGGCGCCGCGTCGATGGCCGCTGCAATCCGCGATTCCCAGCAGCAAGTCGTCGGTGTGATCAGCATTGCTGGCCCCAGCGTTCGCCTGTCTGCCGAGCGCATGCAGACGCTGAAGGCGGCATTGCTGGAAGCCGCCCACGAGATCACGGCGATCAACCTGGACAGCCTCCCCAAGCTGTCGATGATGACCTCCCGCATCAGCGAACCCACTGACTGATCGGCTCCCCGCTTGAACGCGGCCAGGCGTTCTGACCTGGCCGCCCTCCCCTAACAACCTAGCAGCTGCGGGCCCTTGCCAAGCCGCGGATCGCTGGCGCGCGAAAAACAATATGGAACGTATTTTATTTGTGGAATGAATTTCCAATTCTGATAATATCGGCTCCGCAATCCCTGTGATGCCGTGCTGCCACCCGCGCATGGCCAGGCCGGGAAAGGCATTTTTATAAAAACAAAAAGCAGGAGTTACCCATGTCGCACTCTCCCAATGTTGACGTGAGCACCTTCATGGATGCTCGAAAGATGAGCGCCAGGCAGTGGCTGGTGTTGTTCCTCGGTTTCATGGTGCTGGTGTTTGACGGGTTCGATACCACCGCGATTGGCTTCATTGCACCCGCGCTGGTCGATGACTGGGGCGTGCTGCGCCATGACCTTGGCCCGGTAATGATGAGTGGCCTGCTCGGGCTGGCATTCGGTTCGTTGACTGCCGGGCCATTGGCCGACCGATTCGGCCGCAGGCCGGTCATCATCGGCTCGGTGCTGCTGTTCGGTTTCTGGAGCCTGGCTTCAGCCTGGTCGACCGGGATCACCAGCCTAACGATCCTGCGTTTTCTGACGGGGGTCGGCTTGGGGGCATCGATGCCTAACACGGCGACCCTGATTTCCGAATTCGCCCCCAAACGCTATCGCTCTCACATGGTCTCGTTCATTTACTGCGGCTTCGCCTTTGGCGCCGCACTGGGTGGCCTGGGCAGTGAGTGGTTGATCGAACACTTCGGCTGGCGGTCGGTGTTGGTGGCCGGCGGCGTGCTGCCAATCGCTTTCGCCTTGCTGCTGGTTTTGAGCCTCCCGGAGTCCATCCGCTTCCTGGCCCAGAACAGCGCCTTGAAGGACCGCCTGATCAAGGAAATCAACAAGGTTGCCCCTGGCCTGGCCAACGCCCAGACACATTTCCATAGCAGCGAAACGGCGATCAAGGCCACAGGCAAGGTCAGCGCCTTGTTCGCGCCCGGTTTCAGCCTGGGCACCTGCATGATCTGGGTCACCCTGTTCATGGGCCTGCTGACCATGTACCTGCTGTCGAGCTGGCTGCCGCTGCTCAGCCGCGATGCCGGCTTGAGCATGGGTGAGGCAGCGCTGCTGGGCTCGTTGCTGCAAATCGGCGGCATGCTGGGCAACTTCACCGTCGGCATGAAGATGGACCGCTGGGAACACCACAAGGTGGTCGGCGCCACGGTGTTCTGTGGCGGGGCCTGCGCAGTGCTCATCGCCCTGCAGCAGCCGACCATGCAGGTACTCTGCCCGTTGATCCTGCTGTTGGGTTACTTCCTTAACGGCGTAAACGTCGGCGGCTATGCGCTGGCCGCCGCCTTCTACCCCACCCAAATCCGCGCCACCGGCGTGTGCTGGGCCACCGGCATTGGCCGGCTGGGCGCTATCAGCGGCGCCGGGATCGGTGCGCTGATGCTGGCCGCGCAATGGAATTTCAGCCAGGTCTTCCTGTTCCTCGCCATCCCGTCCTTGCTCGGGGTAACCGCACTGTGGGTGAAAAGCCGCAAGCGCAACGCGTCGGCAATCGCCACTGCAGCCAACTGAAGCCAACCGCTCTACGGAGACATGCCATGCAAGCCAGCTATTCCATTGCCCAACTGACCGCGCTCGCCTTAAGCCCTCCGCAAATGATCGAACTGGCTGCCCGCACCGGTTATGACCAGGCTGGCGTGCGCTTGCTGCCGGTGGCGCCTGGGGCTGTCGCCTATTCCTTGATGGACGACAAACCCATGCTGCGCGAAACCCTGGCGCGGATGAATGACACCGGCGTGAAGGTGTTCGATCTGGAGTTGATCCGGCTCGATGGGCAATTCGATGTGCAGCGTTACCTGCCCTTTTTCGACGTTGGCGCGCAGCTCGGCGCCAAGGCCGTACTGGTGGCCGGCGACGACCCCGAACCCAACCGGCTGATCGAACACTACGCGCAACTATGTGACGCCATGCAGCCCTTCGGCCTGACGGCAGACCTGGAGTTCATGCCGTGGACGGCTGTCAACGACCTGGCCAGTGCACTGAACGTCGTTGAGCAGGCCGACCGCGCCAACGCCGGCATTCTCGTCGACGCCCTGCATTTCGAGCGTTCCGACAGCCGCTTCCAGGACCTGCAACGCATCCCCGCGCAGTGGCTGCACTACGCGCAGATATGCGATGGCCCGGCGCTGCGGCCGAACACCCGTGACGGCCTGATTCACGCAGCGCGTTGCGAGCGGTTACTGCCGGGCGAAGGTGACATCGACCTGGCCAGGATCTGGCGTAGCCTCCCGGCCGCAGTCCCGGTCAGCGTCGAGATCCCGCATGACCACAGGGTTGCGCAACTGGGGGTGGAAGCCTGGGCGCGACAGGCCTTGGCCGCCGCCAAAGCAATCATCGAGCCGCTGTAAATCACCGCTACCCGTTCAAACACACCGCACCCGGAGACTGCTGAATGCTTGCCGACACTTCCCTGCACACCACGCTGGACTGCGATGTCCTGGTCATTGGCTCCGGCGCGGCCGGGCTCAGCGCAGCCGTGACCGCCGCCTGGCACGGCCAGCGTGTCATCGTGGTGGAAAAGGACGAGGTGTTCGGCGGCGCCACCGCCTGGTCGGGTGGCTGGATGTGGGTGCCCTGCAACCCCTTGGCGCAGCGTGCCGGGATCATCGAAGACCGCGCGCTGCCGCGCACCTACCTCGAGCACGAACTGGGCGAACACTTCGACCCGGCGATGATCGATGCCTTTCTCGAAGCGGCGCCCAACATGGTCTCGTTTTTCGAGCGCCATACCACGCTGCAATTTGCCGACGGCAATGCCATTGCCGACATTCACGGCGACACCCCTGGCGCCGGCACCGGCGGCCGTTCGGTGATTGCCGCACCGTACAACGCCTATGAGGTTGGCAAGCTGCTCAAGCGGCTGCGCACAACCATGCGCGAAACCTCGTTCCTGGGCATGCCCATCATGGCCGGCAAGGACCTCACCGCTTTCCTCACCCTGACCCGCTCCTGGCGTGCGCTGCTGCACGTGAGCAAACGCTTCGGCAAACACCTGATCGACCTGGCGCTCAACGGGCGCTCCATGCACCTGGTGAACGGCGTCGCGTTGATCGCCCGCCTGGCCAAGTCGGCTGAAGCGCTAGGCGTTCAGCTCTGGGAGTCGGCGCCAGCCACCGCGCTTTTGCATGAACATGGCCGCGTCACCGGGGCCGTGGTTGAAACCGCAAAAGGTCGCATCGCCATTCGCGCACGCAAGGGCGTGGTGCTGGCAGCGGGTGGCTTTGCCAATGACATCGAACGGCGCAAGGCACTGTTCCCGCGCACGCCAACCGGTCATGAGCACCTGGCCTTGCCGCCGCTGGGGGTCAATGGTGACGGTTTGCGCCTGGGCGAGAGCGTCGGGGGCCAGTTTGCCGCGGACCTCGCCTGCCCAGCGGCGTGGGCGCCGGTGTCGCGGGTGCCTTACAAGGACGGCAGCGTCGGCCACTTCCCACACATCATCGAACGCGCTAAGCCAGGCATCATTGGCGTGCTCGCGAACGGCCAGCGCTTCGTCAATGAAGCCAATGGTTACTACGACTATGTGGCCGCGATGGTCGCGACTGCGCCCGGCACCGAGGTCGCGTCCTGGTTGATTTGCACGCACGCATTCCAGCGGCGCTACGGCCTGGGTATCTCACGCCCCTTCCCGCTGCCAGTCGAGCCGTTCATTCGCTCGGGCTATCTGAAGACGGGCGACACCGTCGAAGCCTTGGCCAACGCGTGTGGTATCGACCCGAGCGGCCTGCGCCACACCCTTGCCGAATACAACCGCCACGCCCGCAACGGCGAAGACCCACAGTTTGGCCGCGGCAGCACGCCCTACAACCGTAAACAAGGTGATGCGCAGCACGGGCCCAATCCCTGCGTCGCGCCGATCGAGCAAGGCCCTTTCTATGCGGTGAAGGTTGAAGCAGGCTGCTTCGGCACCTTTGCCGGCCTCAAGACCAATGCCCACGCGCAAGTCCTCAACACTGAGGGGCAGCCGATCGCGGGCCTTTATTCAGCCGGCGCCGACATGGCCAGCATCATGGGTGGGCATTACCCCGCTGGCGGTATCAACCTGGGCCCGGCCACCACGTTCGGCTACATCGCCGGCCGTCACCTGGCTGGCGCCACCGCCTATGAATAACCACGCCATGAAGGAGCAAGCAAAGTGAGCACCACCACCCCCCTCCCCCCGCACTGGGACCAGGAAGTCGACCTGCTGGTGTTCGGCGCAGGCACTGCAGGTATGACCAGCGCATTGATGGCCAGCCACCACGGGCTGGACGTGCTGCTGTGTGAAAAAACCGCCGTGGTGGGCGGCATCAGCGCCACCTCGGGCGGCACCACCTGGGTACCCGGTACAACCCAGAGCCAACGCGCCGGCGTGCCGGACAGCGCGGCAGAGGCCGCGACCTTCCTCAAGGCAGTAGTCGGTGAGCGCGGTGGTGACGCATTGCGCGCAGCCTTCCTCGCCAGCGGGCCGCAGGCGATTGACGAACTCGAGCGCATCAGCGAAGTGAAATTCGTCGCCGCCGCCGCCCACCCCGACTACGTCAGCGGCCCAGGCGCCGCGTTTGGCGGCCGCGCCCTTGCACCCCTCGCGTTCGACGGCAGGCTGCTGGGCAAGGACTTCGCCCGCGTGCGCCCACCGCGCCGCGAGTTCATGGGCCTGGGCGGCATGATGGTGCCTCGTGCGGACCTGGATGCGCTGCTTGCGCCCTTTGCCTCTGTGCACAACCTAACCCGCACCCTGAGCGTGGTCGGCCGTTATTGCATCGACCGCCTGAGCTACCCCCGCGGCACCCACCTGGTGATGGGCAACGCCCTGGTCGCCAGGCTGTTCTATAGCCTGCGCCAGCGCAACGTGGCCGTCCGCTTTGAAACCCCCTTGCACGAACTCATCCTGGAAAACGGCCAGGTGGTGGGGGCAGTGGTGCTGCACAACGGCCAGCCTGAGCGCATCCGCGCCCGTCGTGGCGTGGTGCTGGCCACCGGGGGCCTGACGCGCCACCCGACCCTGCGCAAGCAGCTGTTCCCGGCGGCTGCCCAAGCCCTTTCACTGGCGCCCCTGACCCACACCGGCGACGGCATTGACCGCGCGCTCAAGGCCAATGCCCAGCTCGACAACGGCCACGACAGCCCAGGCCTGTGGATGCCTTGCTCGATCCGCACGGCCAAGGACGGCTACCAGGCAGTATGGCCACACATCCTGCTGGACCGCGCCAAGCCTGGGCTGATTGCCGTGAATGCCCGGGGCCAGCGCTTCGTCAACGAGTCAGACTCCTACCACGACTTCGTCATGGGCATGCTCCGCGACGCCAGCCCCACCGCCCACCTGATCTGTGACCAGGCTTTCTTGCAGCGTTACGGCTTGGGCCTGGTGATGCCGCTACGCAGCGCCCTCAACATCGCCAGCTTCGTCAAGTCTGGCTACTTGATCAAAGGCCGCACCCTGGGTGAGCTTGCCAGCAAACTCAAGGTTGATGCCGAGGGGCTGGCGAACACCATCAGCACCTACAACGCCGCCGCCGCACAGGGTGACGACCCGGCATTCAAGCGCGGTAGCAGCCCCATGAACCGTCACAATGGTGACCCCCAGCAAATGCCCAACCCCTGCGTCCGCCCACTCGGCGATGGGCCTTACTATGCGGTGACTGTGCAACCGGCCGACCTCGCCTGCAGCGCGGGCCTGAGGGGTAACGCCGATGGCCAGGTGCTGAACCCGCAAGGCCAGGTGATTGAGGGGCTGTATGCCTGTGGGAATGACCTGACTTCAGTGTTTCGCGGCACCTACCCAGGCCCAGGCACCACGCTGGGGCCTGCGATTGTATTTGGCTGGCGAGTGGCCCGGCATGCGGCGGGCGTTGCTGAAGGCAAAACGGGCATGGCAGAACCTATCAAGGTAGCGGCAAGAGAAGCGCTTGGCTGAGAAATTTTTCCCAAGATCGAGTGAAGCATTCGCTCAAGCTATCCGATTAGCCTTTTTTGATGGCCGGACACGCCTGCCCCAGATCGTCACCTAGGCCATTTTTTTGTGCGTGTGTGATCTCTCCAGCTCGATCTCCGTCACACACGCTACCCCCTGCTGTCGTCTGGGGAGTGATAAAAGGGCCTTCCATGCAAACGCTGTTGAACGAGATTCTCGACGAAGTGCGCCCCTTGATCGGCAAGGGTAAAGTGGCTGACTACATTCCTGCGTTGGCCGACGTGCCCGCGCAACAGTTGGGCATCGCTGTTTATGGCAACGATGGCAGCTATTATTGCGCAGGCGACGCCCTAGTGCCGTTCTCAGTCCAGAGTATTTCCAAAGTGTTCAGCCTGGTTCAGGCGATTGGCCACTCCGGTGAAGCCATTTGGCAGCGCCTTGGGCATGAGCCCTCAGGCCAGCCGTTCAACTCGTTGGTGCAACTGGAGTTCGAGCGCGGTCGCCCGCGAAATCCCTTTATCAATGCAGGTGCGTTGGTAATCTGCGATATCAACCAGTCGCGTTTCGCAGCACCTACGATATCGATGCGCGATTTCGTACGGCGGCTATCGGGCAACCCTCAGGTATCGATAGACGCCCGTGTCGCGGATTCGGAGTATCAGTTTCGCGCGCGCAACGCTGCCATGGCTTACCTGATGAAGTCATTTGGTAACTTCCATAACGAGGTCGAGACTGTACTGCGCAGTTACTTCAGTTACTGCGCGCTGCAAATGAGTTGCCTTGATTTGGCCCGCGCCTTCTGCTTTCTGGCTAATGATGGGTTCTGCAAACACTCGGGTGAACAAATCCTGACCCGACGCCAGACCCAGCAGGTGAACTCGATCATGGCTACTTCCGGACTCTATGATGAAGCAGGGAATTTCGCCTACCGCGTGGGGTTACCAGGCAAGAGTGGCGTGGGTGGCGGGATTGTGGCAATTGTGCCGGGTCAATTCACCGTATGCGTGTGGTCGCCGGAGTTGAATGCGGCAGGCAACTCCCACGCAGGGATGGCGGCGCTTGAGTTGCTGAGTTCACGGATAGGATGGTCGGTGTTCTGACCAGCGGGGTGCTCAACCTCCGCTCCCCACAAAGGTCCACACAAGACTTTCCGTACAGAGTCTAGAGAATTGTAACGAGGAGCCGAGCAGACATCCGTGAAGCCCAGATAGCTGGCGCATTAGCGCTTGGAAAGGTCGGTGTCGATGTAGCTGACCGACCAATCGAGCGACAGCATCGTGCGGCTCAGTTTCACTTCCCATTCGTGGTAATCGTCGCGGCTGGCGCCGTCATTGGCGAACCAGCTCGGGTCCTTGTAGTCGTTGCGCCCGTAGCGCACCAGCAGGTCGGTGTCGTACGGCAGCAGCGTGGTGTAGCCCACATAGCTGTAGAGCATCGACTGGTCGCCGTTGAAATTGTCCGAATAGTTGCCGCCGAGCAGTACACCCCAGGCGCGCAGTTCAGTATGGTATTCGCCTTAGTTGAAGTTGCCCTGACGCGGGTATACGTACTTGATGTACGAGGTGTCGAGGCTGGCGTCGTCGTTGATCTGCCAGAAGTAGCCGGCGTAGTAGTCCAGCTCCTGGCGTGTGCTGCTGCCAAAGCCGAAGTCGACGTTGGAGCTCCATACGCCTGCGTACAAGCCGCTGCTGTGAGCCAGGGTCAGCGAGCCCTGCAGGGCCGGATCGTTCTGGGTCTGGGAGATGCCGCGGGTGCGATAGTCGCTGAAAAGGCCAGCCTTGGCCTCGACGCTGAAATCGTCATTGAGGTCGATGGCATGGGCCAGCGGGGCGCAGGCCAGCAGGCCGGCTGCCAGGAAGTTGCGTACGGTCATTCGATGCTTTCCCTTTATTGTTGTTGTGTACGGTGCAGCGAGGTGTGGCTTTTCGCAGGTACACCCCGCCCCCACAGCGAGCTGTGTTGTGCTTGTGTGAGCGGGGTTTCCTGCAATACGGCCAGCGCTGTTTACGAGCAGATGCCGATCAGCGCTGGTAGATTTGCTGGCCGGCGAACCAAGTCTGTAGTACCTGGGTGTCACGCAGCGCCTCGGCGCCGACACTGAGCACATCGCGGTCGAGGACGATCATGTCGGCCTGCTTGCCGACCTTCAGCGAGCCGACCTGCTGCTCCAGGCGCATGGCGCGGGCGGCGTTGAGGGTGTAAGCCTGGAGCATGGTTTGCCGGTCGATGGCCTCGTCAGCGTTGAGCACGCCCTTGGGGCCCTTGCGGCTCACTGCCTGGTAGATCGCCTTCCATGGCGCTGGCGTAGTGATCGGCCAATCGCTTGCGCCAGCGATGGTTGCACCGGCCGTGTACAGCGACTGGGCCGGGTAGCTGTGGGCGAAGGCATGCTCGTCGACATAGGGCTTGACCAAGTCGAGGTTGGTCTCGTCGGCACTGGCCCAGTACAACTGCATTGAAGCGATCACGTCGAGCTGCTTGAAGCGCGGATAGTCCTGTGCGCTGACCATCTGCAAGTGGGTGATCGAATGGGGTACGCCGCTGTGACGCGCACGCCGAGCCTGCTCGACGCCGTTAAGCGCCTCGCGCACGGCACGATCGCCAATGGCATGCACATGTACCAGCCAGCCACGGGCGTCGGCGGCATCGACCAGTTCACCGAATTGCTTCGGGTCCAGCAGCAGTTCGCCGCGCTGGCCGGAGTTTTTGTAAGGCTCAAGCATCGCCGCGCTTTGCGCCGGCATTTCGGCGACGCCGTCGGCGAAAACCTTGATGCCGGGCAAGGTGAGGTTGCGCACGCCGAGGAACTGCTGGCGCACTTTGTCCAGTGCATCCAGGTCGGCCGGGCGGGCCTTGGCGTCGGCCATCAGCAGCGCGGCGACGTGGGCCGTCAGCTCGCCTCGTTCAGAAAGGTCCTTGTAGACCGGTAGCACACCCAGAGAGTCGTTCTTCACATCCGCCCCAGGCAACTCGTTGGCCAGCGGGTCCATCCAGCCGGTGATGCCAAGCTGCTTGGAGTAGTCCAGGGCCATGCGCCCGGCGGTTAGCAAGGTGTCGTGGGACAGCGGCGGCAACAGGTCGGTCACTGGGTAGTAGCTGGCGTCGGCGAGAAACCCGTTGGGTGTGCCGTCCTCGTGCTGGCCAATGGTGCTGCGGGCTTCGGCAGGCAACGCGGCGATGGTCTTGGCATCGACCCCGGCACGCTTCAGCAGGGCCTGGTTGGCCCAACCGGTGTGCATGTCATTGGCGGCCAGCAGAATCGGTTGTTCGGCCCATTCGCCATGGTTGAAACGCTGCTCCAACGCGGGGATGTCATCCCAGTAGGTCCCCGGCACGCCACCAAGGACCAGGAACTCACCGCGCACGGCCTTGCCATCTTTGCGCCACTCGCGCAGGCGCTGTTCCAGTTGATCGAGCGGGATCTGCTCGCCCATCAGGTTGGCCAGTTCCAGCTGCAGGCCACCCTTGATGGCGTGGGAGTGAGAATCGAGCATGCCCGGCATCAGCACCTTGCCACCGAGGTCGATGACGCGGGTCCCGGCGGCCTTCAGGCCCAGCACCGCCTGGTCCGAGCCCACGGCGACGATCTTGTCGCCCTCGACTGCCACCGCCTGCTGCAGCGGCTGGCCTGGCTCGGCGGTATAGACCTTGGCGTTGTGAAAGATTACGTCCACTGCCGCGAAGCTGTGCACGGAGGTGCAGGCCAAACCCGCGCTAACCGCCATCTTCAGGAGGTGCTTCATTCGATGCCTCGTTGTTGTTGTTATTGAGCCGCAGCCTAGCCAAGGTGCAACGCCGGTTAAATGCGCCAGCAGGCACAACTTTTTTCGCGATTGGGAAAAAATCCCCGGCCTATGATTGCCGTGGTATAAGCCACCCACCGCTCGGCGGCCATTCAAACCCACACCATTTGCAGGCTTGATGAAAAGGCGTGGAGACTCGCGCGCTCCCACCTTCGCCTCGCTTGTGCCGAATAGGAAGAAACGATGGACAAAATGTCGGCCCTGACCATCTTCGTCGCCGCCGCCGAACACGGCAGCTTCAGCCGTGCGGCCGAGCAGTTGGGCAAGACGCCTTCAGCCATTACCAAGGCGGTCGCCCACCTGGAGGCCGAGCTCGGCGTGCGCATGTTCGAGCGCACCACCCGGCGCATGGCCCTGACCGAGGCCGGAACGGTGTACTTGGAGGGCGCGCGTCAGGCCTTGATGCACCTGCAATTGGTCACCGAGGAGGTAGAGCAGTTGCAGCACGAACTGCGCGGCACCTTGCGCATCACCGCGCCACCTTCGTTCGGCCCGGCGTTTCTCAATCAAGTGTGCTTTCGCTTCATGCGCGAACACCCACAGGTGCGCCTGGAAGTGAACCTCAACGACGCCAACGAAGACCTGATCGACGGTGGCTACGACCTGTCGCTGCGCGACGGCCCCACCGACCAACCCGAACTGATCGCCCAGCCGTTGATCGAGAACCGCGTGATTCTCTGCGCAAGCCCCGACTACCTAGCCCGACGTGGCGAGGCCATCACGCTGGAGAACTACGCCCAGCACGACTGGCTGCTGCTGCGCCACCCCCTGCTAAACCGCAGCTTCTGGTGGGTCGAGCACGAGGGCCAGACCTTGCGCATACGTCAGCCCACTCCCCGCCTGGTGAGCGACAACTTCGACTTCCTCCTCGCCTGCCTGCTCGATGGCCATGGCCTGCAGTTCGTGCCCACCTGGTGCGCCGCGCCCTATCTGGCCAGCGGGCACCTGGTGGAAGTGCTGCCGGGCTACTGGCGGGCGCTGAGTGCCTTCGGGCCCTGGGTGCACGTACTGTACCTGCCCCATCGGCGCAACACGCGCAAGGTACAGGCCTTCATCGCCTTGTTGCACGAGCAGCTGCGCAGTCAGGGGCTGTAATGAGGCTGCTGGGCGCACTTGTGCTGCTCAGGCACAAAAGTTGTGCGGGTTGTGGCGATGATCGACCGGGGGCGGCTCGCTAGGCTAGCGGTGGTTGCCTGAACACAGCGGCCTCTTCGCGCCCAGCCCATGACCCTGTCACTCTCACAGCGGGGCATGCAATACGGGAACGAGGCGGCCTCACACTTTCCAGAACAGCAACGATGCCCCGAGCCAGCTGTACCAGGAGTTCCCCCGCAGTGAAGATCCATACCCTAGTCACCGATATCCGCACGCCCGCCGAGCGTGGTCGCCAGATCGGCGAGCACTTCGCCGAGCAGATCCGCCATACCACCCAGCTCTACCTGGACTTCTTCCCGCGGGTAGGCGTGCCCCTGCGCGAGGCGCAGCGTATCGGCGAAAACAGCCTCGCAGCCTTGGAAGCCTGGAGCCCGAACCTGGCAGCCGAGGTAATCGGTATGGCCAGCGGCGCCGACCTGCCGTTGTGGCAACTGGCAAGCCTGAATGCTCGCACCGAGGTGCTTGCCGCCCGTACCCGTCATAGCGAGTGCTCCACCACCGTCCATGCCCCGCGCGGCCCACGCGCGCCGCAAACACTGCAGACCTGGGACTGGCACGACAGCCTGTGCCCCCACGGCCTCATGCTGGCGTTGCACACCGAGCGTGGCATGCACGTCAAGCTGTTCTGCGAATTCGGCATGCTTGCCAAACTGGGGGTGAACAGCGCAGGCCTAGGGCTGCATTTCAACATTCTGCACCACACCCGTGACAACGACAGCGGCGGTGTGCCGGTGCATGCCATTGCTCGGCGCCTGCTCGAAGACGCCAGTAGCGTCGAAGAGGCCATCGAGTTGGCCCGCTCGGCGCGGGTCAGCGCTTCCACCGTGCTGACCGTGTTCTCCCGAGAAGACAGCAGCCCGCGTGCGGTGAGCATCGAACTGAGCCCTGAGCGCACGGCACTGGTGTTGCCGCGTGAAGACGGCTGGTTGCTGCACACCAACCACTTCCTCGACCCGCAACTGAGCCTGGGCGAGCAGGTCGCAGACCGTGCCGACAGCCAATGTCGCCTGGGTCACCTGGAGCAGGTGATCGGCCAGATGGGCAGCGCCGACCTGCGCGCCCGTGCTGAAGCCATGTGCGGCGCGCAGGGCGACAGCGCACCGATCTGTTTCCACCCGGACATGGCCATGCCCGATACCGAGCGTTGGGAAACCCTGCTAAGCGTGGGCATCGATACCGAGCGCTGCTTGCTGGAATATGTGGCGGGTACGCCCCTGCAACTGGCCAAGGTTGGCTGCGAACGTTTCTGAGCCCCACCGGTGCCGCCTGTGTAACGCGGCACCCGCTGACAACGAGAACAACAACAATGCATGCAGAACATTCCAACCCTGCGTCGTCCCGGTCTGCGTTGCGGACCTTCTGCGTCTCCGGCATGGGCACTGCGCTGGAGTTCTATGACTTCATCATCTACGGCACTGCGGCTGCGCTGGTGTTCCCTCAGGTATTCTTCCCCGAGCTGGACCACCTGACCGCGACCTTGGTGGCCTTCAGCGCCTTTGGCGCCGGCTTCTTCGCCCGCCCGTTGGGCGGCCTGGTGTTCGGCCACTACGGTGACCGCATCGGCCGGCAAAAGGTGCTGGTCGCGACCTTGCTGCTCATGGGCTTGAGCACCTTCCTGATCGGCTGCTTGCCGAGTCATGCCAGTATCGGTGTGGCGGCGCCGATTCTGTTGGTACTGCTGCGCCTGATCCAGGGCTTTGCCGCCGGTGGCGAATGGGGCGGTGCCGCGCTGTTCGGCATCGAGTCGGCGCCGCCAGGCAGGCGAGGGTTATGGGGCAGCTTCACCAGCATGGGTATCGGTGTAGGCGGTATTCTGGGCGCTACGGTGTTCGCTATCGTCAGTGCCGCCTTCAACGACAACCTGGTGGATTTTGCCTGGCGCATCCCGTTTTGGCTGGGTGGCACCCTGGTAATGATCGGCCTGTATGCGCGCCTGAAAGCGCCAGTGACGGTTGCCGTTCCAGCGGTCAAGCCGGCCCATGCACCGCTGGCCGAGGCCGTGCGCCAGCGTCCGCGCCAGTTGCTGCTGTGCACGGGTATTGCCTTCGGCTATTGCACCATCGCCTACATCGGCAGCACGTTCTTCCTGACCTACGCCACCCAAGTGGGCTTCGGCAGCACCCAGGCGTTGATGTTCGACCTGACCTTGTCGATCGCCATCGTGTTCTCTGCGCCGCTGTTCGGCTACCTGTCCGACCGCCTGGGCCGGCGCATGGTGATGGTGTTCGGTGCCTTGGTCATGGCGCTTGGGCTGTTCGCCTTCTTCGCGCTGGTGGGCATGAAGAGCTTTGCCATTGCCTTGTTCGCCTACAGCCTGACCGGCCTGTTGATGGGAGCAACCCAGGGCCCGATCCCGGCATTTCTCGGTGAGCAGTTCCCTCGCCGTATGCGCTACTCCGGGATATCGGCCAGCTACCAGATCGGTGCAGCACTGGGCGGTGGCACGGCCTCAAGCATAGCCACGGCGATCCTGATGCTCTCTGACCACAACCCGCTGGGTGTAGCGTTGTATGGCGCTGGGGCACTGGCTTTGGTCGCGGTGTGCTCGCTGAAGCTGCGTGAGACATCGCGGTTGAGCATGGCAGAAATCGATGAAGAACCTGAAGGAGTTGCAGATGGAGGCGAAGTTGCTGCAGCGTTGATGCCCATTGGCGGCAAAAAATAGACGTCACTGCACATGGGCGGATAGCAGCTATCGTGCTTTATCGGCAATCAATTGGCCTCTGTCGATCAGGTAAGCTCAGCACTCTGCAACGCCACCGAGGACGGCCCCCGTGCATTCGCTTACCGATGAGCACCTACTGGAAATCATCCGCCTGAACCGCATAAACCGAGCGTTACTTGAGATCTTGCCAACGTTAGGTATCCCTCATTCCATGCTGGTCGCAGGCGCTTTGTTCCAGACGTTCTGGAATCACCGCTCGGGACGACCTGCTGAATGGGGCATCAAGGACTATGATATCGCCTACTTCCACGCTGACTTGTCTTGGGAGGCGGAAAACCGGGTCATAGCCCAGGTTCATCAGGCGTGCTCGCACTTGGGTGTTAACGTTGAGGTACGCAATCAGGCCCGCGTGCATTTATGGTACGAAGCGAAATTCGGCGGCACTTATCCACCGCTGAAAAAGGTAACCGATGGCATTGACCGCTATCTTATTCGGTCGACCTGCCTAGGCGTTGACGCCTGTACAGGTAAGCTTTATAGCACTCATGGCCTGAACGACCTCCAGAACAACAGGCTCAGGATGAACGAACTGAATCCACGGCCAAGCTTGTTCAGGGAGAAGGCTGCCAGCTACCAGGCGCGTTGGCCATGGCTTCAACTGATTGAGTGAAGGTCCACTGTGGGTCGTCAGCAGCCGTTCTCCGTGTACCGCTATCGGCTCCTGGCGCCTCCTTCGCACTCATACGGCTTGACTCTGAAGTGGCTACACCGTTCACCCTGGCAAGACGTTCGTCTCTAACAGGAAGTGATCATGGACAACCGCATCCCACCGCCGCTGGTCGCCACCCTGTTCGGCTTGTTAGCATGGCTTGCCGCAGGGCACTTACCGGGCGCCTTGGCGCTGACGTTCGAGTGGCGTATGGGGCTGGCACTGGTTGTGCTGCTGGCCGGCGCAGCTATTTCTTTCGCTGGCGTCCTTTCCTTTTACCATGCACGTACCACTGTCAACCCATTGAAGCCGCAAGCGGCTTCGGCTCTGGTTCGCTCTGGCATCTACCGATACACACGCAACCCCATGTACCTGGGCTTCGCCACAGCCCTGACAGCCTGGTCTATCTTTCTCGCCTGGCCGCCAGCGCTGTTGGGCGTACTCGGTTTCGTGTTCTACATGAACCGCTTCCAGATCGGGCCGGAAGAGCGAGCGCTTGCCGACCTTTTTGGCGGGGAATTCACGCAATACTGCAGCGAGGTGCGGCGTTGGCTCTAGAAGTACCCGCAAATCGACGTCCGCGTGCAGTCCACTGCCGAGCTTGTGGACCTGCTGCGTGAGCCCGTTGACATCGCGCTGCGCCATGGCCTGGGCGAATACCTCGCCGTGGAGTCGATCCCACTGATGGCGCCCGTGCTATTACCAGTCGCCAGCCCCGGCCTACTGGCCGGCGGGCCTGCGCTGGAGGAGCCGCAGGATTGCCTTTCGTGACATACGACCCCATACGGAGGCAACCCTGCTCTGATTCCGGCCATTTCGCCATGGACGTACACGTCTCCCCGCTTCTCGCTTCACCACCTTCGGCAACTGCACGATCGATTCCCTAGGCCTGAGCCATTAGACGGCCTCGTGCCTTTGAGCAGGGGGCAGCGTCGCACGCCGTGCTGACGGAGTTCGCCCAGAGCATGATGGGAACCGTTCAACCCGTCTACCCTGCCCCCTGTCAAAGGCGTAATCCTTGAAAACTAACCACCCGACCCCATGGGAGCACTGTACATGCCTATCGACTTCAGGCCCGCTCAAGCCTCGGACGCGCACGATATTGCGCGCTTCTTTCAACTGACATCGGAGGGCATGGCCGATTACATATGGAGCAAGCTTGCCGCACCTGGGGAAGCATTGCTGAGTGTCGGTGCGTCTCGCTATGCCAGGGACCAGGGCGACTTCTCCTACAAGAACTGCCTGATGGCCACTTTCGAAGGGCGCGTCATCGGCATGATGCATAGCTACGCCTTGCGCGAGACCCCTGACAGGTCTGTCGAGACAGACCCGGTGCTCGCGCCATATTCCGACATGGAAATACCCAACACCTTGTACATATCCAGCCTGGCCCTGGATGAGGCCTGGCGCAGCCAAGGGCTGGGCGCCCAGTTTCTTCGCCACGCCCAGCAGCGCGCTGACGACGCTGGCCTGGATGGGCTATGCCTGATCGATTATGCAGAAAACCACGGTGCCCGCCGCTTCTACGAACGTCACGGTTTTCAAATTGTTAAAACCTGCCAGATCGTTCCGCACCCGATGCTGGGCGTGACCGGTGAAGCCTATTTGATGTATCGCCCTACCCACAACGTGCTCGAGAAAAAACCATGAACAAGAAACTGATCGTGTTCCGCGAACTGGATATCCCACCGGTGCGCGACCTTCCCTTTTTTGAAGAGGTCGTGGAAGGCAGCCCTCATACACTGACGTCCAAGTACTATCACGATGAACAGCAAGGTCGCATTTCCGGAGAATGGGAAGCCAGCACCGGAGCGTGGCGCATCAACTACAAAGTTTGGGAGTTCTGCCATGTCCTGAGTGGACGCTGCGTCATCGAGCTTGAGGGTTGCGCCCCCATCACACTGGCCGCTGGCGACACGTTCATTATCGAACCGGGCGCCAAGGGCAAATGGACCGTGCTGGAAGACATGAAAAAGAACTTCGTGATCCTCCTGCCCGCGAACTAGCCACGGGGTCGCGTTTCATCGAGCGCATCGCAAGGCCAGTGTGCATGCTTGCCGCTGGCGGCGCTCGATTGCTCTTCGACAGGCCACAACAGCCCTCTACCTCATGGCTGCGCTGTCGCGCATAGAACCGAGCCTTTGTGGCGCAACTGTCTTGATCAATACCTGAAAGCTTGCGCGAACACTGTAGGAGCGGGCTTGCCCGCGAACACGGGCGAAGCCCGTGCCATCCACCGCGGCACCACTTCGGGTCGATAGCTGCCCGCTGGGCCGAGCTGTCGAAGCTTGCAATGAACGTTATGGGTACGAATTTGGTACAGGATTAAATTTCGTTCACCTTGCGCCCTTTAGATATAAGGCATTCGACAGCCGTTCAGCCATACTCCAGAATGCAGCGGTTTTTTGGGGGAAAACCCTTGCACAGCCAACGACATACCAACTTTTAGTGAGCCTGAACGTGAAAACATCCCTGTCCATCCTCAGCCTGCTGCTGTTGCTCACAGGTACCGCGACCCTTCCGTCGACCGCTGCTGCACAACCCCCGGCCCAGGCTCAACGTGACCCCTCCAAGCTGCACCTGGCCTCAGGCAGCGCCCTGCTGATCGACCTGAACAGCAACCAAGAGCTGTATTCGAGCCACGCCGACCGCGTTGTACCCATTGCCTCGGTGACCAAACTGATGACGGCGATGGTGGTGCTGGATGCCAAGCAGCCCATGGATGAAATGCTCACCATGACCATTGCCAACAACCCGGAAATGAAAGGCGTGTATTCGCGTGTGCGCCTGGGCAGCCAGCTCGACCGCCGCGAAACCCTGCTGATCACCCTGATGTCGTCGGAAAACCGGGCAGCCAACAGCCTGGCCAACGCTTACCCCGGTGGTTACCCGGCGTTCATCAAGGCCATGAACGCTAAGGCGCGTAGCCTGGGCATGGCGCACACCCGCTACGTGGAGCCGACCGGCCTGTCGACCCAGAACGTGTCCACCGCCCGCGACCTGGCCAAGCTGCTGATGGCCTCGCGCAAATACCCAATGCTGAGCGAACTGTCGACCACCCGCGAGAAAACCGTGGCCTTCCGCAAGCCCAACTACACCCTGGGTTTCCGTAACACCGACCACCTGGTGAACAAGAGCAACTGGGACATCAAGCTGACCAAGACCGGCTTCACCAACGAAGCCGGGCACTGCCTGGTGCTGCTGACCCGCATGGACAACCGCCCGGTGGCCATGGTCATCCTCGATGCCTTCGGCAAGTACACCCACTTCGCCGATGCCAGCCGCATGCGCCAGTGGCTGGAAACCGGTGCAGCCAAACCGGCCCCGGCTGTGGCCATGCAGTACAAGTCGGAGCGGCAGAACAAAGGGCGCCTGGTGGCGGAATAACCGCGCCTGGGGCTATGCGGCCCTGTAGAAGAGGCTTTGTGTCGCGATGGTCTGCGCAGCGGCCCCAGGGATATTGGCGTTGATGCCCACATCGTCAGGGGGGGCTGCTTTGCAGCCCATCGCGACACAAGACCGCTCCTGCGGGGAAGCGTATTCGCCGTCAGGCTTGGGTGTTGACCATTCCGCCCGCACTGCTACCGCCGGTTTTCTGCAGCGCTTCGAGCAACTGCGCGGTGGCCTGCAGGATTTCACCATTTAGGGTCGCGATGATCGCCTGCTTGGCGCTTACCGCTGCCAGTTTGGTCGTTTCGTCCATCTTCTGCGCCATCAACTGGGCCAATTGCTTCTGTTCCTCGGCCAATTGCTTCTGCAGCTTCTCGATCATCTCGCGCAATTGCTTGATATACGAAGGCTCCGAACTTTCACTGCTGCCCTGGGCAGCTTGAGCCTGGCCCCCACCACCGTTCACTTTCGATGTGTCAGCCTGTGCACTAGCGCCACTTTCTTGGGTTTTTTGCGCATCCTGGCTGTCGGCGGTCTGGGTGATACTCAACGCCGGGGCCGCGGTGCTGATGCTGACTGTTGAAATACCTGTCATGTCTTTCTCCTTGCATTGAAAATCAGTCGTTGCATGGTTGTGCCTATCGGCCGCAAAGCCCAGCTCTTTAGCCTCTGTAGCAAATGGCCGTTCGCCCGCCAGTAAATTCCCCATCATTTGGCTCGTTCCACCCAATGTACAAACGCAGGCGCCGGCCCCTTCCCGGCGTGCGTCCACATTCGACCATTATGGAACCGCAGCCATGAGCCAGTCTGCCCCCCCGGAAACTATCAAGGACCTGATCGGCGTGGGCTTCGGCCCTTCCAACCTGGCCTTGGCCATCGCCCTGGAAGAGCTGGCCGAGGCCCAGGGCCATGCCCTCGACGCGCTGTTCATCGACAAGCAGCAGGACTACCGCTGGCACGGCGAAACATTGGCCACACAGAGCGAGTTGCAGATCTCGTTTCTCAAAGACCTGGTGTCGCTGCGCAACCCCACCAGCCCCTACAGTTTCGTCAACTACCTGCACCAGAAGCAGCGCCTGGCCGACTTCATCAACCTCGGCACTTTCTACCCCTGCCGCCTGGAGTACAACGACTACCTACGCTGGGCCGCCGAGCACTTCGCCAACCAGGCGGTGTATGGCCAGGAAGTGCTGCGCATCGAGCCAGAAATGCACGCTGGCCGGGTTGAGCACCTGCGCCTGGTCGCACGCGACGCACAAGGCCGCGAATATAGCCGCCGCACCCGTTCGGTGGTGGTCGGCAGCGGCGGCACGCCGAAAATTCCGGAAAAGTTCGGCGCCTTCAAGGACGACCCACGGGTATTCCACCACTCGCAGTACCTGAGCAGCCTGAGCAAGCTGCCGTGCACCGCTGGCGAACCCATGCGCATTGCCGTGATCGGTTCGGGCCAGAGTGCCGCCGAGGCCTTCATCGACCTCAACGACAGCTACCCATCGGTCAAGGTCGACATGATTCTGCGCGGCTCGGCGCTCAAGCCTGCCGACGACAGCCCGTTCGTCAACGAGATCTTTTCGCCGGACTACACCGACCTGGTCTACAACGAACCGGCCGAGCAACGCAGCAAGCTGGTGGGTGAGTACCACAACACCAACTACTCGGTGGTCGACCTCAACCTGATCGAGCGTATCTACGGCATCCTCTACCGGCAGAAGGTCGCTCACCAGTACCGCCACAACGTGCTGTGCCGGCGCCAGGTAGAAGCGGTGGTGGCCACCCGCGAAGGCCTGGAACTGACCCTGCGCGACCTCGCCACCGGCCAGCAGCAAACCCATCGTTACGATGCTGTGATTCTGGCCACGGGCTACGAGCGCCGCTCGCACCGTGACCTGCTGGCACCGCTGGCCGGCTACCTGGACGACTTCAGCGTCGACCGCAACTACCGCGTACTGGCCAGCCCTGACCTGCAAGCCTCGGTGTACCTGCAAGGCTTCTGCGAAAACAGCCACGGTCTGAGCGACACCTTGCTCTCGGTACTGCCGGCACGTGCCGCCGAAATCGGCCGGGCGCTGTACCAGGACCTGGCGCAACTGCATGGCAAGCCGCAACCGGCGCTGGCCCTGACCCGCGCCTGATTTCCTGTTTCTAGCCGTTGTGGGAGCGGGCGAGCCCGCGAATCAGGCGCCACAGCGCATGGCACCGGCTGCGCCGGTGTTCGCGGGCACGCCCGCTCCCCCATGGACCCGTTGCCACTCCGAAACATTTGCTTGCATTTAAAAGGTCAGGATTTCGATTCTCATTCGTCTTTATCAATACAGCCCTAGTTGGTTGGGCACACGCTCGACTCCCCTTGCAGAAGACGTCTGATGGCCAAATCCTCGAAAAAATCCAAATCCAGGCTGTGGTTCCTGGTGCACAGTTGGCTCGCCTTGCCGATCTGGTTCTTTGTCCTGATCGTCTGCTTCACCGGCATGCTCGCCGTGGTCAGCCAGGAAATCGTTTGGCTGGCCGACCCCGCCGTGCGCGCTAACAAGCCGGACGCCGACGTCGAGCGCATGAGCTTCCAGCAACTGCTGGACGCCTTGCACAAAGCCGAGCCGGACATGGTGGTGGAGCGGCTAAGCCAGCCCGACGGTTCGCACTTTGCAGTAAAAGCCAATGTCACCCTGCCTGACGGCACCAGCCCTACGTTGTATGTGAACCCGTACACCGGCGCCATCCAGGGCAAGACCCCAGACTTCAACTTCGAAGCGTTCACCCGCGCCCTGCACGGCTGGTGGCTGGTGCCGTTCAGCAATGGCTTCAGCTGGGGTTGGTACCTGGTGTCGCTGCTCGGCCTGCCCATGCTGGCTTCGCTGGTGACCGGCCTGGTGGTGTACAAGAAATTCTGGAAGGGCTTTTTCAAGCCGCTGCGCACCGGCCATGGTGCGCGGATTTTCTGGGGCGACCTGCACCGCCTGGCCGGGGTCTGGTCGATCTGGTTCATTGCGGTCATTTCCATCACCGGCACATGGTTCCTGATCCAGGCCATCCTGGCCGATAACCACATCACCTTTTCCAGCCGGCCGATCGTGCCGGTGATCGCCCGTGAGGATGTACCGCAAACCCCGGATGGCAGCCCGGCACCGCGCATCGACCTGGATGAAGCGGCACGCATTGCCGGCCTGGCAATGCCAGGGCTGGAGATCAATTTCATTGCGCTGCCGGCAACCGCCTACAGCCATGTCACCTTGTCCGGGCCAGGCTGGTACCCGTTGATGTTCCAGAGCGCTTCGGTAAACCCGTACACGCGCAATGTCGACAGCCAGTTCCTGATCAGCGACCGCTCGGCCCTGGAGTTTGTCACCGAGTCCATGCGCCCGCTGCACACCGGTGACTTTGGCGGCTTGCCGATCAAGCTGGTGTGGTTCTTCTTCGGCCTGGTGCTCACCCTGATGGTGTTCAGCGGCTTGCTGATCTGGACCAAGCGCACCGCCCAGGCCACCGCCGCCGCCCTCAAGCGCAGCGAGCGCGCGCCGCGCCCGGCGCGCCGTGCAACCCCCGTGGAGATCCACCCATGAGCCAGGCCCCAGCCGTGCCCGCCAGCCCGCTGAAACAGCGGTGGCTGAAGTGGCGCTTTCACCTCAACATCCTGTTGATCCTCATCCCGCTGGGCTTCATGCCCAAGTACTTTACCGACGCCAAGCTGTTTCGGGGTGAAGCTGGGCTTGGCGCCCATGTGATCCGCGACATCCAGGTCGGCCCCTACCGCCTCGACCTGGCCGAACTGCGTGATGAGGCCCCGCGCGCCGACGGCCCGGCCGGCCACTTCAAGGCCTTCAATGCTTCGCTGTGCAAGGCCTGCATCCAGGACGTCAAGGCGGCCTACCTGCGCATCGGCAAACCGCGCAACCTACGCGCCGCCGGCACCATCTTCTTCGGCGCGCCTTACAACATGGGCACCTCGTTGCCGATCCCGCCCCGCACCCAGCCCGATGCGCAAATCTGGATCACCCTCGAAGGTTGGGACGGCAGCATGCACCAGGCGTCGGTCCCCCTGGCCAAGGCATCGCCAGCCACCGTGGCCTGGCTCGAAAAACAAGGAGGCAAGAAATGAAACACCTGATGCACGCCCTCGCCCTGCCCTGGCTGGTGCTGGCCGCAGGCACTGCCCTGGCGCACAACCCAATGTGCGAATGCGAAGAACTGGCCAGCGGCCAAGTCAGATGCACCGGTGGCTTCTCGGACGGCAGCGGTGCCCCCGGGGTAACCCTGGATGTGATCGGCTACGACGAACAGGTGCTGGTCGGTGGCAAGCTGGGCGATGATTCTACCCTGACCTTCCAGCGCCCGGCCGGCGAATTCTACGTGCTGTTCGACGCCGGCCCCGGGCACGTGGTGGAAGTCGACTACGCCGATATCGCCCAGCCATGAGCCGCGCGCAAGTGATTCGCCCGGCAGGGGCCGGGCACGAGACCCTGTATGTGCTGCTGGTCAGCTTGCTGATCGTGGTGCTGGGCGCCAGCGTGGTGCTGCTGCGCGGTGGGCGCGAGGACGAACAGGCCATTGCCAGCCACCAGATCGACGCCCGCCGCTACCTTAGCGCCGCCGAGCAAGGCCTGTACACCGACCTGCGGGTGGCCTTCGACGAAATCCAACTGCTGCGTGAAGAAAACGCCGTCGCGCCCAGCGTGCAGGCCTTGGCCGCAGAAGGCCTGCCGCCGTTTGTGGTCGATGCCGGCAGCCAGAGCCGTGGCAGCCACCAGTGGTCGTGGCTGGAGCCCGGCGCCTACCTGGGCCGCAGCCAGGCACCTGAGATCGCCGGCAGCCTGCTGCTGATCCTGCCGGCCGACAGCACCGGCCAGGCCGATGTCTGGCTGCGCCGCGACAGTGCCGCCACCATCCCCGACGACCTCGGCCAGGCCGCGCTGATCGCCGCCGGCTGGCTACAGGTGGTCAGCCACTACGACGCCGGGGTTACCCGCGAACACCGCCACTGAACCCTAAGGACTCCGCCATGTTCCGCTCCGCCCTCGCCCTGCTTCTGGCCCTTGCCCTGCCGGCACTGGCCCTGGCCGATAACGGCAAGCCGCTGCGCATCGGCATCACCCTGCACCCCTACTACAGCTATGTAAGCAACATCGTCGGCGACAAGGCCGAAGTGGTGCCACTGATTCCGGCAGGCTTCAACCCCCACGCCTACGAGCCACGGGCCGAGGACATCAAGCGTATCGGCACGCTGGACGTGGTGGTGCTCAACGGCGTAGGCCATGACGACTTCGCCGACCGCATGATCGCCGCCAGCGCCAAGCCGGCTATCCACACCATCGAGGCCAACCAGAATGTGCCGCTGCTGGCGGCCACCGGCATTGCCGCCCGCGGCGCCGGCAAGGTGGTCAACCCGCACACCTTCCTGTCGATCAGCACCACCATCGCCCAGGTCAACAACATCGCCCGCGAACTGGGCAAACTCGACCCGGACAACGCCAAGCTGTACACGCAAAATGCCCGCGCCTACGCCAAGCGCCTGCGTGCCCTGCGTGCCGAGGCGCTGGCCAAGGTCAGCGAAGCCCCTAGCAGCACCTTCCGGGTGGCTACCATCCATGCCGCCTACGACTACCTGGTGCGCGACTTCGGCCTGGAGGTGACCGCAGTGGTCGAGCCGGCCCATGGCATAGAGCCCAGCCCGGCCCAGTTGAAAAAAACCATCGAGCAGCTCAAGGCTTTGGACGTGCGGGTGATCTTCTCGGAAATGGACTTTCCGTCGGCCTATGTCGAAACCATCCAGCGTGAATCCGGTGTGCGCCTGTACCCGCTCACGCACATTTCCTACGGCGAATACACCAAAGACAAGTACGAAGTGGAGATGAAGCGCAACCTCGACACCGTGGTCCGCGCCATCCAGGAGAACCGCGCATGACCGCCGCCGCCAACCTGCTGGCCGCCTGTGGGCCGCGCATCGAGTTCGCCGGCATCGACCTGACCCTGGGCCGTACACGCATCCTCGAACAGGTCAGTTTCAGCGTCGCCGCCGGCAGCGTACATGCCATTGTCGGCCCCAACGGCGGCGGCAAGAGCTCGTTGGTCAAGGCCCTGCTCGGGCAGATGCCGCACCAGGGCCAGCTGACCCTGCACTGGCCCGGTGAACGCGAGGTGATCGGCTACGTGCCGCAGGCGCTGGAGTTCGACCGTGGCCTGCCCATGACCGTGGACGACTTCATGGCTGCAATGTGCCAGCGCCGCCCTGCTTTTCTGGGCCTGTCGCGCCGTGTGCAGCCGGCCATCGACGCAGCCCTGGCGCGGGTGGGCATGCTGGATAAACGCAAGCGGCGCATGGGTGCATTGTCGGGTGGCGAGCGCCAGCGCGTGTTGCTGGCCCAGGGCCTGATCCCCGAGCCGCAGTTGCTGGTACTGGACGAGCCAATGTCGGCCCTCGATGAAGCTGGCATCCAGGTGTTCGAGCAGCTGTTGCAGGGCTGGCGCCAGGCCGGCACCACCGTACTGTGGATCGAGCACGACCTGGAAGCCGTGCTGCGCCTGGCCGACCGCGCAACAGGCCTGAGCCGCCGGGTGCTGTTCGATGCCCCACCCGCGCAGGCCCTGACCCCGGAGCGCCTGCTCGGCCTGTTCTCCGTTCACCCGCGCAGCGAGAGCCTTGCCTCATGAGCTATGAAGCTTTTCGTCAACTGATCGAGGATTGGGCCACCGCCGGCTACCTGCCCGAGGCGCTGGCCTATGGTTTCGTGGTCAACGCTTTGCTGGCCGGCTTGATGATCGGCCCGGTGCTGGGCGGCCTGGGCACCCTGGTAGTGGTCAAGCGCTTTGCCTTCTTCTCCGAGGCAGTCGGCCATGCCGCGCTGACCGGCGTGGCCATCGGCATCTTGCTGGGCGAGCCCTATACCGGGCCCTACGGCAGCCTGTTCGGTTACTGCCTGCTGTTCGGCATTTTGCTCAACTTTCTGCGCAACCGCACCGGGCTGTCGCCGGACACGCTGATCGGCGTGTTCCTCTCAGTGTCGCTGGCGCTGGGTGCCAGCCTGCTGCTGATGCTGGCGGGCAAGATCAACGTGCACATCCTCGAGAACGTGCTGTTCGGTTCGGTGCTGACCGTCAGCGGCCAGGACTTGTTGGTGCTGGGCATCGTCGCGGTGCTGGTACTGGCCCTGGCCTTGCCGCTGTACAACCGTATCATGCTGGCCAGTTTCAACCCTCAGCTAGCGGCCGTGCGCGGGGTGGCAGTGAAAACCCTGGACTACCTGTTCGTGGTGCTGGTGACGCTGGTTACCGTGGCCTCGGTAAAAGTGATCGGGGCCATCCTGGTCGGGGCGCTGCTGGTGATCCCCGCGGCCGCTGCACGCCTGGTCAGCCAGTCGCTCAAGGGCTTTTTCTTTCTGTCGGTGCTGATCGCCTCCTTGAGCACCGTGCTTGGCATTCTGCTACCGATTGTTTTCGACCTGCCGGTGCCCTCGGGCGCTGCGATCATCCTGGTCGCCGGCATCTGCTTCGCCCTGGCCGCGCTGGCCCGCGCCCTCGTCCCTCGCCTGCAAGGAAACCCGGCATGAACCTGAAACGCCTGACCCTGGCGCTGGCCTTGGCTGGCCTACCGTCGCTGTCGTTCGCCACGCAGGTGCTGACCACCCTGCCCGTCACCCACAGCCTGGCCGCAGCCCTGCTCGACGGGACCAGCGTGCAACTCAAGCACGCGGCGCCGGCCAACCTGCCGGCCAGCCGCCAACCTTCGTACTTCAGCGGGCGGGGTGGGGCCAGCCTGCAGAAGGCCGCGCAGCACGCTGACGCGGTGATCGGCGTGCGCTCGATCTGGCGTGACGACCCGCTGTACCCGATGGCTCGGCGCAGCAATATCCGTATCGTCGAGATCGATGCCGCACGGCCGGTGGACGGCGCGCTGCCCGGTATTGCCGTCAGCGGCGACGACGCCTACGGCGGCTACCCCTGGCTAAACCCAACCAACCTCGGGCGCATGGCCGATGTGGTGGCCAATGATCTGGAGCGGCTATCGCCGGACGACAAGGCGAAAATCCAGGGCAACCTGGCCGCGATCAAGCGCCAGCTGCTGGCGCTGGCTGCCAGCAGCCAGACACGCCTAGCCGAGCTCGACAACCTGACGGTGATTACCTTGTCGGAGCGCCTGGGTTATTTGGCCAGCGGGCTGAACCTGGATGTAGTGCAGCAGCCGCTGCCAGCCGCATGGGATGCCGCCGCACTCCAGGCGCTGACGGACAACCTGACGGCGCACGATGTAGCGCTGGTGCTGGACCATCGCCAGCCAGAGGCGGCGGTGGCCGAGGTAATCAAGGCCGCCGGGGCGAAACTGGTGGTGGTGGAGAGTGACCCCGAGGATGCGATTGCGGGGCTCAAGGCCAGTGTCGATCAGGTGGTGGGTGCATTGAGCGAGGGCTGATGCTGCCTGTGCCGGCCTCTTCGCGGGTAAACCCGCTCCTACAGGGGGCTCACTGTTTACCCGTGAAGAGGCCGGTTCAAGCAACACACTGCTAGCGCTTCAGGCACCGCTGATACCGCTCATCCACCCGCCCGGCAAACCACGCCGTGGTCAGCTTGCGGGTGATCTTAGGGCTTTTCAGCTCGATCCCCGGCAGCACCGCCCGTGGCACTGCTTTACCTGCCGCAGTATCTGCCAGGGCAAACACCCCGCTGTACAGCTTGCTGTCCTCGAAGGCCAACCTATCGCCCTCCTCCAGCTGGCTGCGAATCTGCGGGTTGCGCAGCCCCAGTTTCGCCCCAAGCTTGCGCGCCGCCAGTTCGGTAGTGCCCGGCATGATCGCCCCCGGTGCCACCAAGTCGCCGTCCAGGGCCAACGTTACCCCCGTTGCCTTGCTCAGTGCCGCCTGGAATGCCGCGTTGCGGCTGGCGTACCAGCCCGCGTTGAAATCGGCGAAGCGGTACAACTTGCGGTCGTAGCTGACCGGGTACCCCAGCAGGTGGGCGATACCGAAATAAAGCCCACCGCGGCGGGTGAACACCTCCTGGCGAATGCCCGCGTGGCTGTAGGGGTAATCCCGCGCGTGCTGCTCGGCAAAGTCGATACTGACCTGCATCGGCCCGCCGGTATGCACCGGGTTGAGCCCGCCCAGCAAGGTCTTGCCCAGCGGCACGCGCGCGATGACCTCGTCGTACAGTTCGCTCAGCTGCTTCTCGCTACGCACCGCCTGCAAGCGCTGCTGGTAGCTCTTGCCGTTGACCGAAGGCGTCTTCAGCGCAGCATCGACCAGCAGCTTGGGGATATGCAGGCGTGCGGCACGACGGTCGATTTCCTCACGGGCGATCCGCCCCAGGTTGGGCACCTGCGGGTCGGCATTGAACGTCGACTCCTGCTCGGTCACCGCCAGCACCGCGCACAGGTTGCTTTTGCTGGGGGCAATACGCTGGGCTTCGAATGCCACCTGAATGTCCTGGGCCCAGCCCTCGCGGTCCTTGACCTGGGCGGGCAACAACCGCAGCAATTGCGCGCGGACCTTGGCAGGGTCGGCTTCGGGTACTTCCTCACGCCGCCCGGCGCAACCTTGTAACAGCGCCAGGGCCACCAGCCCGGCAGCCAGTAACCGGCCGTTCAGGGCTGTTCACCGACCAGGTAGGTCTTGCTGATGTGACGGAACAGCGGGTGGCCGGCACTGCCCATCAGCTCGAACACCACCATTTCGCGGGTCACCAGCTGCGCACCCGCCGCACGCATGCGCGCAAGGCCGGCGGCTTTGCTCGCCGCGGTGCGGCTGTCGCAGGCATCCTCGACCACGAACACCTGCTTGCCCAGCGCCAGCAGGCCGAGCACCGTCTGCAGCACACACACGTGGGTTTCCATGCCGCAGACAATCACTTGCTCACGCGCCATCAGGCTGGCCGGCAGGCATTCGGCTGCCACACAGGAAAAGTGGTTTTTCTCCACCACCTCAGCTGCCGGTGCCGCGGCGAGCAGCGGCGCCAAGGTATGGCCCAGGCCCTTGGGGTACTGCTCGGAAATCACGGTAGGCAATTCCAACTCGGCCGTTGCCGCGAGCAACCAGCGGGCGCGCGCGCGGGTGCCTTCGGGGTCACTCATGGCGCCGATGAGTTTTTCCTGGATGTCGACGACCAGCAGCGTGGCCTTGTGTGGATCGATCAGCATTGTCGGCCTCTTGCCTGGGAAAAGGCCTAGCCTCCCTCAGGCAAGCGGTGACGTCAATCAGGCGCAAAGCCGAAGCGGCGCCAACGCCGCGGTCAATGCAGCGAGCACCTGGTCCTCATGCTCATGGATAAAAAAGTGGCCGCCGGGAAACATCTGTTGCGCGAACGCGCCGTGGCTTTCCTTACGCCAGGCCTGCAGTTGTTCTTCGCTGGCGCGGTCGCCCATGCCGCCCAGCACATATAACGGGCACTGCAGGGGCGGTCGCTGACGGTAGGCGTAGGTGCCGCACAGCAAGAAGTCCGCGCGCAAGGTCGGCAAAGTCAGGCTCATCAACTCGGCGTTGGCCAGTACTTCCTCGGGTGTACCCTCAAGCGCACGCAACTCGCTGATCAGCTCATGGTCAGCCTTGGGCTCACGCCAGTGCTTGCCGTCGTAGTCCTCACGGCGCGTCGGTGCTGCAGTGCCGCAGGCAAACAGCGCCAGGGGTGACGGGCAGCCCAGCGCTTGCAGCTCATGCGCCAGTTCGAAGGCCAGCAGCGCACCCAGACTGTGACCGAGCAGCGCGTAGGGGGCATTGGCCGCCAGACGTTGCTCAGCAGCCAGTTGCTGGGCCAGCACCTGCATGTCAGTGTGCAGTGGCTCGGCCATGCGCGCGCCACGCCCCGGCAGTTCCACCGGGCGCACCTGTAGCCAGGCTGGTAGCTTGCGCCGCCAGCGGCTGTAGACCATCGCGCTGGCCCCGGAATAGGGCAGGCACAGCAGGTTCAATGCGCTCACTGAGGGGCGGCTTCGGCCATTTTCTGGCGCAGGCTCAGCGGGCGCATATCGGTCCAAACCTCATCGATGTAGGCCAGGCAGTCCTTCTTCAGGCCGCTCTTGCCTACGGCACGCCAGCCGGTGGGGATGGCTTTGTAGTCAGGCCAGATCGAATATTGCTCTTCGTGGTTGACCACTACTTGGAACTGGATATCGTCGCGGTCGAAAACGGAAGTCATTGCCTGTCTCCTTGAGTGATGGATGCCGCTGCGCGCTTGCTGCAGGGGGCTTTCAAGTAGACGTGGGAGGCTGCTGGAAAATTAAGGCGGGTTGATGCGTTTGGGCCGCCATGGGCATGGCTTGGGCTGTGTGGTGTCTGTGAGATCGAGCGCCGCCCGCGCGGCGCTTCGCGGGACAAGCCCGCTCCCACATTTGTTTCGGGCCAATTACTCCTATAAGCTCACCTGTGTATGACTTGTCTGTCCGACTCGATATTGAGGTTTGCGCCAGGGCGCGCGCGCCTCAGGCACAGGAGTCACTGGCCCGAAACAAATGTGGGAGCGGGCTTGTCCCGCGAAGCGCCGCGCGGGCGGCGCTCGATCTCACAGACACCACAAAACCCAAGCCATGGCCTCCGATGGCCTCACTCATCCTTCAGGTATCACGTAGCAAGTCATGGGTATCGAGCAGGCGGAAGGCCACCTGTGGATTCCGCTCCAGCCCCCGTCGGATTGCCGCCGGGATCGACTGCCGGGTCTTGCGACACAGCCCAAGCTGGTCGTCCAGTTCAATGACGATGCCGCGCATGGTCCGCACTTCGTTGAAGCCTGGAGTGATATGCACGCGGATGCCGAGGTTTTCGTACATCCGTTGCTGCAGGCGTTGCAGGTCCTCCAGGTCGTTGAGGTTTTCCAGGCGTTCGAGCAGGCGTTTTTCTTCCTGACGGGTTAGCAGGAGGATGCGCTGGGCGGCCTGCGGCTGATCGCCCAGGTGTTCGCGGCCGCAGTCGCAGGCGCCAGGGGGGCAGGGTTGGCGCAAAGGTGGAGAGCTGGTCATGGGGCAAGCATAGCCAGTTTTTTGTACAGCCTGTAGCGGCCCTATCGCCGTCCGGTAGCAGCGGCCTTATGTCGCGAAAGGGCTGCAAAGCAGCCCCGGCATTACAGCTGCACCAAGCGCTCGCGCAGGAAGCTGACAAACCCTTGCACCGGCCGCGCCACCTGCCGGTGCTGCGGGTACACTGCCGACAACTGCAACGCCGGCGGCCGCCACTCATCCAGCACTGTCACCAAACGCCCATCCGCCAACGCCTGCCCAACGATGAAAGTCGGCAAGTACGTTATTCCCATCCCGGCAATCGCCGCATCCCTCAGCATCTCGCCATTGTTCGCGCGCATGCGCCCGGCCACCTGGATCGCCTGCGCTTTGCCACCTTGGCGGAACTGCCACTGTACCTGCCGCGAATGCCCATAAGGCAGGCAATCATGCCCAGCCAGCTCATCAGGTTTGGCCGGCACTCCCCGCGCGTCCAGGTATGCCGGACTCGCGCAGTACACCCGCTCGACATCGGCAATGCGCCGGGCAATCAGGCTGGAGTCTTCCAACGCACCGATGCGCAGCGCCACGTCGTAGCCTTCCCCAATCAGGTCGACGGCGCGGTCACTCAGGTCTACCTCCACATCCACCTGCGGGTGCAATTGCAAAAACTCGGTCAGCAGGCAGCCCAGGTGCGCCATGGCGAACGACAGCGGCGCACTCAGGCGCAAGGTCCCGCGCAAGGCCTGAGCCTGGCCGCTGATGTCGTGCTCCACCTGCTGCACTTCGCCCAGCAGGCGCAGCGCCGACTGGTAGTAATGCTGGCCCAGCGGTGTGGCATCCAGGCGCCGGGTGGAGCGGTTGAGCAGGCGCACGCCCAGACGCTCTTCAAGCTGCATCAGGCGCCGGCTGACCGATTGCTTGGACATGCCCAGGCGGTCGGCAGCGGCGGTGAAACTGCCGGCCTCCATCACCTGGGCAAAAATGCGCATGTCTTCGTACGGGTTCATTGTCTCGCTCATGTTGACAGTTAAACGCTTTATAGCGGCTTTTTCCCATCACTGCATCTCCTTAATCTACACACCAGTCGCAGCGATGGCCCAGCAGGCCAGGCAAGACGCCCACTCCCGACACTTGCACAGAAAAGGATTCGCTTATGAACATTGTCCACAAAACCCTTACCGCTTCCCTGCTGGCCCTGTCCGTATCCAGCGCCTTCGCCGCTGGCAGCCCAGGCGTCGAGCAGCATACCCAGGCCTTCCTCGAAGCGCTGGAACAAGGCGGCGGCAAGCCACTGGAGCAGCTCAGCCCGAAAGACGCCCGCGCCGTACTGACCGGCGCCCAGGCATCGGTCAAGGTCGACCTCTCCGGCATCGAGGTGAAGGCACGCACCATCCAGGCCAACGGCCAGGCGATCAAGCTGCAAGTGGTGCGCCCGGCCAATGTGAAGGGTGAATTGCCAGTGTTCATGTTCTTCCACGGCGGCGGCTGGGTGCTCGGCGACTTCCCGACCCACCAGCGGCTGATCCGCGACCTGGTGGTCGGCTCCGGAGCAGTGGCTGTTTATGTCGACTACACCCCGTCGCCTGAGTCGCACTACCCGACGGCGATCAACCAGGCCTACGCCGCGACCCGCTGGGTGGCAGAGCATGGCCAGGAAATTGGCGTGGACGGCAAACGCCTGGCCGTGGCCGGCAACAGCGTCGGCGGCAACATGGCGGCGGTGGTGGCGCTGAAGGCCAAAGAGGCCGGTACCCCGGCCCTGCGCTTCCAGTTGCTGCTGTGGCCGGTGACCGATGCCAGCTTCGAGACTGCGTCGTACAAGCAGTTTGCCGAGGGGCACTTCCTGACCACCGGGATGATGAAGTGGTTCTGGGATAACTACACCACCGACGGCAATGCCCGTGCGCAGATCTACGCCTCGCCGCTGCGGGCCAGCAGTGAGCAATTGAAAGGCTTGCCGCCGGCGCTGGTGCAAACAGCTGAGTTCGATGTGCTACGGGATGAAGGTGAGGCTTATGCCCGCAAGTTGAATGCGGCGGGTGTGACGGTAACATCGGTGCGCTACAACGGGATGATTCATGACTTTGGACTGCTCAACCCGCTGAGCCAGGTGCCGGCTGTGAAGGCGGCAATGCGTCAGGCGGGCACCGAACTTAAAGTGCATCTGCAGTGAGTCGATGAGCAAAAGACCCGCCCAGGCGGGTCTTTTGCTTCTATTGCGGAAATGGCCCGCAGGCTTCAATGAATCTGCCATCGGTGCGGCCATCTATGGCACCGTCCGCCCCGATGTAGATATCAATACTTGGCCATCTGGGTTTGGCCCGGATGCAATGCGATTTCCCACGGTTGTTCCAATACAACTCCATGAAAAACTGGTCGTTCGGGAAGATATGCCCTGCGCCTCCTGTGGCTTCACCCGGGTAGAGCTCACCTTTTGATATATCGTGCTGGACATTCAAGATGTAGCCGAGACGCCCCTGGCCTTTGTCAGAAAAATGAAAACTCACCTGAGGTGTGGCGACATACCAAAAGATGATAGGCGTAAGCATTATCACTACTACCCAGCGCCAGATATACCGTTTCGGTTTATTTGCAGGCGTGATCAACTATGGCACCTCCCCAGCTTGAGCGTGGCAATGCTAACACTTCGGCCATGAGTATTTTTGCCGTAATCCCACCATTTGGGTGCAGCTTGTGCAGTTTGACGCCAATGCTGATAGCGACACGATCACCTATATCATCCCAGGCCCGCAGCCCTTCTATATCAGCGGAGCGATGGGGGCCTTTGCGTTCAGCCCACTTTTGAACTTTCCGAATAGAGTCTGATGCAATCTGCTCAAGCCCAGCACCATCCAGAAGAACACTTTCTGACAGGCCTCCCGCCCTTCCTACATAGCCGTAGTGGATGTTCGACCAGATGTCGTAGAAGTAGTCGACTTCACCTTGTTTCTGCCAAGCCCCGCCGAACTGTTGCGCAATCGCCACCTTGTGATCCCATGGCCTGTTCTGACCCACCCGCTCTGTCCACAGCGCCATCGCGGCAGCAGTGTTGCCAACCATCATTGCTTGAAAGTCAGGCGGTAAAAGACGTGCATACCAAGGCAGCTTTTGAAATTTTGCATGTTCCTCTGTCGCGTCAAAGCGGGTTAGCTTCCGCATTTTCAGCACGGATGGGTGTGTGATGTTGCGATTCATTTCTCCGGCGATATAGCTGGCAACCTGCTCCATCATGTCAGGATCTTTGCAGATCACAGGCTGCGATTTTGCTTCTGCTAGCGAAGTTTTGATGGAGGCAGTGGAGTCGCCTTGACCTGATGTTACCGCCTGGCTTGCCTGCTGTGCCGCCGAGGGGCTTGCCGCCAAGCCAGATACTCCCATGGCCATGACACGGTTATGACCCTCTGGACAGCCACACTTGACCAGCGCCCCATCTACCACAGCTGGTTTTCCTTCGATGTTGAAGAACGGGACTCCCTCAACAATGACACCGGGCTTCTTGCAGTTCGGGCACTCAGTCGTGATATCTCCCAGCCTCAGCGCCCGCTGGTTGTTCGCCCGGTACTGGGTACTGCTGGCAATGCACACCGCACCGGTGGTGGTGAGGTCGCCATCGAGTGCCTGTCCTTTGCCATGTATCAATATGCGTGTCATGAGCAACTCCCTGTATGGAAATCCCGACGCTATCACCGGCAAAACGAACAGAGACCGAGCGGCGGAGAATTCAGAATTGCCCTACAAAAACCTGGATCAACTGTCACTTAAAACAAGACAGTCATTCCCTCTATAACCTATTTGTTAAAGCATTAAGTGACAGTAAAGTTATCTCCATCGACCGCACGGCAGCCCTCCCGGCCCCGGCATTCAAGGAGAATCACCATGCTTACCGTCCGTAACGCCAAAGACCGCGGCCTGGCCTTCCATGGCTGGCTGAAATCGTTCCACACCTTCTCCTTCGGCCATTACCGCAACCCGGACGAGCAAGGTTTCTCCGACCTGCTGGTGATCAACGACGACCGCGTCATCCCCGGCAAGGGCTTTGGTGAACACCCGCACCGCGACATGGAGATTTTCTCCTACGTGCTGGAAGGCGCGCTGGAGCACAAGGACACGCTGGGCACCGGCTCGGTGATCCGCCCAGGCGATGTGCAACTGATGAGCGCGGGCCATGGCGTGGCCCACAGCGAGTTCAACCACAGCCAGGCGCAGCCAGTGCACTTTTTGCAGATTTGGATCGTGCCAAACGTGCAAGGGGCAACACCGCGTTACCAGCAACAGCATTTCAGTGTCGAAGAAAAGCGCGGCAAGTTGCGCTTGATCATCTCGCCGGATGGCGCCGAGGGATCGTTGCAGGTGCGGCAGAATGCGTGGGTGTATGCCGGTTTGTTCGACGGTGACGAGCGTGCCAGCCTGACCTTGCCGGAGAACCGCCACGCCTATGTGCATGTGGCCCAGGGCAGTGTCGAGCTCAATGGGCAGGTGCTGAATGAAGGGGATGGGGTGCGGGTTAGGCAAGAGCAGGTACTGGAATTGGCCCATGGCGTGGATGCCGAGGTGCTGGTGTTTAACCTGCGGCCGCATGAATTGCCTGGTATGCCGTAAGGCAGGTTCGGCCCTTTCGCGGGTAAACCCGCTCCTACACAGGTCAGCACAGATTTCGAAACCTGTGCTGACCTGTGTAGGAGCGGGTTTACCCGCGAAGAGGCCGGCAAATCCCACTCAAGCCTCGAACCCTTCGACAATGATCACCTCAGCCTTCGCCGCGCCCTGGCGATGGCTGCACGCCTCCTGGTACAGCGCGGACCGGTAACACGCCAGCGCCTGCTCGTACGAATCGAACTCGATCACCACGCTACGCTGAGGGGTAGGCCGCCCTTCCATGGCCTCGCTGCGCCCGCCACGGGCCAAGAAGCGGCCGCCAAACGCCTTGAACGCAGCCGGGGCGCGCTGGGTGTATTGCTGGTATTGCTCGGGGTCGGTCACGTCCACATGGGCGATCCAATAGGCCTTCATGCGCTGCTCTCCTGCTACGGCGATATTTGTGTATGATGGTATACCATAATAATCATCCCACCACAGTGAGCGTGCAACATGGCTTTCAACACCATCGAAGAACTTCTCGAGGACTACCGGCAAGGCAAGATGGTCCTGCTGGTGGATGACGAGGACCGCGAAAACGAAGGCGACCTGCTGATTGCCGCCGAGCGTTGCGACGCCCAGGCCATCAACTTCATGGCCCGCGAAGCGCGCGGCCTGATCTGCCTGACCCTGACCGACGAACACTGCCAACGCCTGGGCTTGGAGCAGATGGTACCGGCCAACGGCAGCGTGTTCAGTACCGCCTTCACCGTGTCGATCGAAGCGGCCAGCGGTGTCACCACCGGCATTTCCGCCGCCGACCGCGCGCGCACCGTGGCCGCCGCCATGGCCGCCAACGCCCGCCCCGAAGACCTGGTGCAACCTGGGCACATCTTCCCCCTGCGCGCCCGCGAAGGCGGCGTGCTGACCCGCGCCGGCCATACCGAAGCAGGTTGCGACCTGGCGCGCCTGGCTGGCTTCAGCCCGGCCTCGGTGATCGTCGAAGTGCTCAATGACGACGGCACCATGGCCCGCCGCCCGGACCTGGAAATATTCGCTGCCCAGCACGGCATCAAGATCGGCACCATCGCCGACCTGATCCACTATCGCCTGAGCACCGAGCAAACCATCAAGCGCATCGGCGAACGCGAACTGCCGACCGTGCATGGCACCTTCCGCCTGGTGACCTATGAAGACCGCATCGAGGGTGGCGTGCACATGGCCATGGTCATGGGCGACATCCGCCGCGAGCAACCGACGCTGGTGCGGGTGCATGTGATCGACCCGCTGCGCGACCTGGTGGGTGCCGAGTACGCCGGCCCGGCCAACTGGACGCTGTGGGCGGCGCTGCAGAAGGTGGCCGAGGAAGGTACCGGTGTGGTGGTGATCCTGGCCAACCATGAATCCTCCCAGGCCTTGCTCGAACGTGTGCCGCAGCTGACCCAGCCAGTTCGCCCCTATCAACGCGGGCAGTCGAAGGTGTACTCCGAGGTGGGCACCGGGGCGCAGATTCTGCAGGACCTGGGCGTGGGCAAACTGCGTCATTTGGGCCCGCCGCTGAAATATGCGGGGCTGGCCGGGTATGAGCTGGAGGTGGTGCAGAGCATTCCCTTTGAGCCACAAGCTTCAAGCTGAAAGCTTCAAGTGAAAAGCGGATCTGCGTAAACACGCGATCCGCTTTTTTTTGCTTGCCACTTGCGGCTTGAAGCTTGCCGCTCAGGACGGGGTGATGGCCGGTCGCCTCATACCTCTTGCCAAAAGTTTGGAATACCATAATATGATATCCCGTAGACCTTGAATCTGCAGGCCGCTCCCAACAACTACAAACGGCCGCAAGACACTTTGTTTTAGCTGCTCCCCGAATACTGTTGGCGGGCGCACCCAAAGCCCCGCCTCGAATAACAAAAGCAACGAGGGCGTAACCATGCTGTTGAGCAAACGTGTAACCGCAGTGCTGTCCGCCAGCCTGCTGACCCTGGCATGTCAGGCCGCCCAGGCCGCCGACAGCCTGAACTTCGTCAGCTGGGGCGGTACCACCCAGGACGCCCAGAAAGAAGCGTGGGCCGTCCCCTTCACCAAAGCCACCGACATCAAAGTCGTCCAGGACGGCCCCACCGATTATGGCAAGCTCAAGGCCATGGTCGAGAGTGGCAATGTGCAGTGGGACGTGGTCGACGTCGAAGCTGACTTTGCCCTGCGTGCCGCCAGCGAAGGCCTGCTCGAACCCCTCGATTTCAATCAGATCAAGCGCGACAAGATCGACCCGCGCTTCGTCTCCGACCACGGCGTCGGTTCGTTCTTCTTCTCCTTCGTGCTGGGCTACAACGAAGGCAAGCTCGGGGCCAACAAACCGGTGGACTGGACCGCGCTGTTCGACACCAAGACCTACCCCGGCAAACGTGCCCTGTACAAGTGGCCCAGCCCCGGCGTGCTGGAGCTGGCCCTGCTGGCCGACGGTGTAGCCCCCGACAAGCTGTACCCGCTCGACCTGGACCGCGCCTTCAAGAAACTCGACACCATCAAGAAAGACATCGTGTGGTGGGGCGGCGGCGCCCAGTCGCAGCAGCTGCTGGCCTCCGGTGAAGCCTCGCTCGGCCAGTTCTGGAACGGCCGCGTCTATGCCCTGCAGCAAGACGGTGCACCGGTGGGGGTAAGTTGGAAGCAGAACTTGGTAATGGCCGACTTCCTGGTCATCCCCAAGGGCGCCAAGAACAAGGACGCGGCCATGAAGTTCCTGGCCAATGCCAGCAGCGCCGAAGGCCAGGCCGAGTTCGCCAACAAGACCGCCTACGCGCCGGTGAACGTCGACAGCGTCGCCAAGCTGGATAAAGACCTCGCACCGAACCTGCCAACCGCCTACGCCCAAGACCAAGTCACGCTCGACTTCGCCTACTGGGCGAAAAACGGCCAGGCCATCGCAGCCCGCTGGAATGAGTGGTTGGTCAAATGAAAGTCGCCATCAACGCCTTGCATAACGCACAGGGTGCCCCCACCGGCACCGGCGCCCCCGGCACGGCACCGCGCCGCGTCAGCTTGGGCCAACGCTGGCAAGGCAGCCGCAACTTGCTGCCGGCCCTGCTGTTCCTTGGCCTGTTCTTCTTCGCCCCGCTGGTCGGCCTCTTGCTGCGCGGGGTGCTGGAGCCAACACCGGGGCTGGGCAACTACGAGCAGCTGTTCGCCAACTCGGCCTATGCACGGGTGCTGTTCAACACCTTCTCGGTGGCCGGTGTGGTCACCTTGATCAGCGTGCTGCTGGGCTTCCCACTGGCCTGGGCGATCACCCTGGTGCCCAAGGGCTGGGGCCGCTGGCTACTGAACATCGTGCTGCTGTCGATGTGGACCAGCCTGCTGGCGCGCACCTACTCGTGGCTGGTGCTGCTGCAGAGCTCGGGGGTGATCAACAAGGCGTTGATGGCCATGGGTATCATCGATGCCCCGCTGGAAATGGTGCATAACCTGACCGGCGTGGTGATCGGCATGAGCTACATCATGATCCCGTTCATCGTGCTGCCGCTGCAGGCAACCATGCACGCTATCGACCCGATGGTGCTGCAGGCCGGCTCGATCTGCGGCGCTAGCCCCTGGACCAATTTCTGGAAGGTGTTCTTGCCGCTGTGCCGTTCGGGGTTGTTCTCCGGGGCATTGATGGTGTTCGTGATGTCGCTCGGTTACTACGTCACCCCAGCCCTGCTGGGCGGTGCGCAGAACATGATGCTGCCCGAATTCATCATCCAGCAGGTGCAGTCGTTCCTTAACTGGGGCCTGGCCAGCGCCGCCGCCGCACTGCTGGTGGTGATCACCCTGGTGCTCTTCTATTTGTACCTGAAGCTGCAGCCGGAATCCCCGGTTGGCAACGCGAGGTAAACCGCCATGCTCCTGTCTCCCAATGCCATGGGCCGCCCGCTGCGTACGGGCCTGTACCTGACCACCGGGGTCATCGCGGCCTTCCTGCTGCTGCCGGTCGTGTTCATCGTGCTGCTGTCGTTCGGCTCGTCCCAGTGGCTGGTGTTCCCGCCGCCGGGCTGGACCTTCAAGTGGTACGGCCAGTTCTTCTCCAACCCGGAGTGGATGGACGCCGCGCTGGCCAGCCTGAAGGTGGCCGTGCTGACCACCATCGCTGCCGTGTTGCTGGGCCTGCCCACCGCGTTCGCCCTGGTACGTGGCCGCTTCCCCGGCCGTGAAATGCTCTATGGCCTGTTCACCATGCCGATGATCGTGCCGCTGGTGATTATTGCTGTGGCGGTGTACGCACTGTTCCTCAAGCTGGGCTACACCGGCACGCTGTTCGCCTTTGTGGTCAGCCATGTGATCGTCGCCCTGCCCTTCACCATCATCTCGATCATCAACTCGCTGAAGCTGTTCGACCAGTCGATCGAGGATGCCGCGGTGATCTGCGGTGCCTCGCGCCTGCAGGCGATCTTTAAGGTGACCTTCCCGGCCATTCGCCCGGGGATGATCGCCGGCGGCCTGTTCGCCTTCCTGGTGTCGTGGGATGAAGTGGTGCTGAGCGTGATGATGGCCAGCCCTGACCTGCAAACCTTGCCAGTGAAGATGTGGACCACCCTGCGCCAGGACCTCAGCCCGGTCATCGCGGTAGCCTCGACCCTGCTGATCGGCCTGTCACTGCTGGTCATGTTCATTGCCGCCGCCTTGCGCCGGCGCACCGAAGACAACGCCTGAGCGCGCGGAGAAAACAACCATGAGTGCAGTGATCAAAGACAACGCGCCAGGCAAGACCCTGGTTAGCCTGCGCGGCCTGAACAAGCACTACGGCGACTTCACCGCCGTGGACAACCTCGACCTGGAGATCCAGGACGGCGAGTTCCTGACCTTCCTCGGCTCCAGCGGCTCAGGCAAATCCACCACCTTGTCGATGCTGGCCGGTTTCGAGACGCCGAGCAGCGGCGAAATCCTGGTCGAGGGCCAGTCGCTGGTCAACGTGCCACCGCACAAGCGGGACATCGGCATGGTGTTCCAGCGTTACTCGCTGTTCCCGCACTTGAACGTGCGCGACAACATCGGCTTCCCACTGGCCATCCGTAAAATGAGCGCCGCCGACACCAACAAGCGCGTCGATGCCATGCTCAAACTGGTGCAACTGGACAAGTTCGCCCACCGCAAACCGTCGCAGATGTCTGGCGGCCAGCAGCAGCGCGTAGCCATTGCCCGGGCGCTGGTGTACGAGCCACGCATCCTGCTGATGGACGAACCACTCGGCGCGCTGGACAAGAAGCTGCGTGAAGACCTGCAGGACGAGCTGCGCCAGCTGCACCGTCGCCTGGGCATCACTATCGTCTACGTGACCCACGACCAGGAAGAAGCCATGCGCCTGTCACAGCGCATCGCCATCTTCAGCCATGGCAAGATCGTCGGCCTGGGTACCGGCTACGACCTGTACCAGAACCCGCCGAATGCCTTCGTCGCCTCGTTCCTGGGCAACTCCAACTTCTTGCGTATCAAGGCCAACAGCAATGGCGCGGGCAGCTTCGAGGGCCAACCGGTGGCCATTCGCCTTACCCCTGGCCTGGCCGCCTCGCAGGAGGCGCTGATCATGGTACGCCCAGAGAAGGCCCTGGCCCTGACCGCCGAGCAGGCCGCGCGCGAGCCGCTGCCGGCGGGCTGGAACGAAGTCAGCGCCAAGGTCGGCGAGGTGCTGTTCCTGGGTGAGAGCCAGACCTGCCATGTAGTGACTGCGGGGGGTACCGAGCTGACAGTGAAGGCGCTGTCGGCTGCGGGGATGCCGATGCAGCCGGGCGATAGCGTGAAGGTGCGCTGGGCGGTGGCCGATGCGTGCATCTACACCGAATGGGCCGAGAGTGATTTGAGCAAGTCGGCTGGGGCGCATTAGCATTTTGAGAACTGCAGCGCCTGTGATATCGAGCGCCGCCCGCGCGGCGCTTCGCGGGACAAGCCCGCTCCCACATTTGTTGCAACGTGCCGAACCTGTCAGGCCATGGTTGCCAACCTTGTTGCCTCAACCGGATTTCTCGACTGACGTATCCGCCGCCTCACCTGTTTTCAGACATGCACCAAGGCTGACAACGCCTCTCCCACAGGCATGGCCACGTTGCAACAAATGTGGGAGCGGGCTTGTCCCGCGAAGCGCCGCGCGGGCGGCGCTCGATATCACAGGCGCTGTACTTCTGAAGACGTAAGCATCACTGTCACATTATCATCACGCCACTGTCGTAATCTGCCGGCCAATTCTACGCCATAGGCGCCCCGGCATGCCCCGCCTACTTGTCTTGCTGCTCTCCCTGCTCCCGCTGGCGGCTTTGGCCGAGCCGGCGAACCTGCGTGTGCAAGGCTCCAACACCATCGGCGCGGCCCTGCTACCGGCGCTGGTGCAGGGGCAATTGCGCGCGCAACAAGCCAGCGCCATCGAGCAACAACCCGGTAAGCGTGCTAACGAAACTGTGATCACCGCGCACGACGCGCAAGGGCAACCGGTGCAGGTTGATATTGCTGCCCACGGCTCCAGCACCGGCTTCGTCGCCCTGGGCCGGGGCGAGGCCGACCTGGCCGCCGCCTCGCGACCGATCAACGACAGTGAAGTAGGCCAATTGCGGGCCTTGGGCGACCTGCGCGCGGCCGCGGCCGAACAGGTCATCGGCCTGGATGGCGTCGCGGTCATCGTCCACCCCGACAACCCATTGCCACAGCTCACCACCCGGCAACTGGCGCAGATCTTTTCCGGGCAAATCCAGCGCTGGGAGCAACTGGGCGTTTCTGGCGGTGCCATCCATCTGTACGCCCGTGACGACCGCTCGGGCACTTACGAAACGTTCAAGGCGCTGGTGCTGGAGCCCCAGCACGGTGAGCTTTCGTCCACGGCCTGGCGCTTCGAGTCCAGCGACCAGCTGGCCGCACGGGTGGGTGCCGACCGCCAGGCCATCGGCTTCAGCAGCCTGGCCGCAGTACACGGGGCCAAGGTGCTGGCCGTGGCCGAGGGTGACGCACCGGCCATGCTGCCGGAACGCACGCTGGTAGCCAGCGAAGACTACCCACTGTCGCGGCGCCTGTACTTTTACCTGCCGGCCAACCCAAAACCCCAGGCCAAGGCTCTGGCTGACTTCGCCCAGAGCCCGGCTGGCCAGGCAATCGTCGCCCAGCAGGGCTTCGTTTCGCAGCAAATCACGGCGCAGGCTGTAGTGCCCCAGGCAGACCTGCCGCCGCGCTATCGCACCCTGGCCCAGCAGGCGCAGCGGCTGAGCGTCAACTTCCGTTTCCAGGCGGGCAGCGCCAGCCTCGACAACAAGGCCCTGCGCGATGTACAGCGGGTGGCCGAGTACCTGCGCCTGGCCGGTAAGCTGCACAGCAAGGCAGTGCTGGTGGGCTTTGGCGACCCCAAGGAGACGCCCGGGCGCGCCGCCCTGCTCTCCCGCCTACGGGCACAAGCGGTACGCCGCGAACTGGCACGCGGTGGCGTGGAGGTACTGGAGGTGACGGGAATGGGTGATGACCTGCCGGTGGCGGGAAACGAATTGCAGCAGGGGCGGCTGCGTAACCGGCGGGTGGAAGTGTGGGTGTATTGAAGCGCCCTGGCAAAGAAATGTAACAGCTCCCCATTCGGCATCAGCGGCAAACGGGTCTAGGCTCAAAACCATGTGATACCGGGCCCCTCTGACGGCTGCCAAGCTGCCATGTCGGATCACTGTTGCCATGCAACGTCGACAATCAAGGAGGGGCTCATGACCGCTCTACAAGCATTCCTCACCACCCCGTTCCTCGGTACCAGCGCCTGGCTGTGGCTGATATTCCTAGCCATTGTCATCGGCTTGCTGGTGCTCGACCTAGGCGTGCTGCACCGCCACGACCGAGAAATCGAAATGCGCGAAAGCCTGCTGCTGTATTCGGGCTATTTCAGCGTCGGTGTGCTGTTCGGCGCTGGTGTCTGGTACCAGTTGGGCGCGCAGTCGGCACTGGAGTTCTACACCGGGTTCCTGGTCGAGCA
Source organism: Pseudomonas sp. Leaf58 (assembly GCF_003627215.1). Classification (NCBI taxonomy): domain Bacteria; kingdom Pseudomonadati; phylum Pseudomonadota; class Gammaproteobacteria; order Pseudomonadales; family Pseudomonadaceae; genus Pseudomonas; species Pseudomonas sp. Leaf58. The sequence continues at coordinate 2,113,093 of NZ_CP032677.1, read as the reverse complement.
GTCGCTGTCGATGGACAACGTGTTCGTCATGGCAATGATCTTCAGCTACTTCGCCATCCCCCGCCGCTACCAACACCGCGTGCTGTTCTGGGGCATCCTTGGGGTGGTGTTCCTGCGGGCGATCATGATCGGCGTGGGCGCGGCGCTGGTGCAGAACTTCGCCTGGGTTTTGTATATCTTCGGTGCGTTCCTGCTGTTTACCGGGGTGAAGATGGCGTTGTCGAAGGAAGACAGCCGTCCGGACCTGGCCAACAACCCGATCCTGAAGTTCGTGCGCCGGCACATGCGGGTCACCGAGCAGATCCACGGCTCGCACTTCTTCGTGCGCCAGACCCCGCCCGGGCAGCACAAGGCACTGCGCTATGCCACCCCGCTATTCATGGCGCTGGTACTGATCGAACTGGCCGACCTGGTGTTTGCCGTCGACAGCGTGCCGGCGATCTTCGCCATCACCCAGGACCCGTTCATTGTCTATACCTCGAACATCTTCGCAATCCTTGGCTTGCGCTCGCTGTATTTTGCGCTGGCGGCGCTGATGCACCGGTTCGTGTACCTCAAGTATGCGTTGGCACTGGTGTTGATCTTCATTGGCTGTAAGATCTTCTACCACGGTATGGTCGGTAAGGTGCCGGCGTTGCTGTCGTTGGGGGTGACGTTCGGGTTGTTGCTGGGTGGGGTGGTGGTTTCGTTGGTCAAGACGCGGGGGGAGAAAGCGACGGTCGAGAGTAGCCAGCCGGGACAGGTTTCAAATGGACCAAGCAACGCAGGGCAGAAGGGGTAAGACCCGCAAATGGCGCGGACAAATCCCTATTTACAGTCATGTGCAAATCCCGTTGAGTCTTGGAGAGACTGGAAACTAGCACATCGAACCACACAGCAACAAAACAGAAATCTCTTACAACTTCAGAAGAATAAGACGGAACCCTTCGCAAGCACATCGAGTTTTCCTACAGCAGTTAAGGAATGACCCGACTGTGAAATTTTTCCCGCTTTTATCAGCATGCTTCTCTTTACAAGGAGAGGACCATGCAGAAGCTATCAATTCCTGATTTGAGCCAATTGCGCATAAACCGCAAGCTAATTGCCGTCATTGCCATCCCGATCCTCACTGCCGGTGCTCTGGCAGCAATCTTCAACGAAGTGTTCTTCTACAACGAAGCCGGACAGATGACCCACGTGCGCACGATCTTCGGCGAGGAAAAAGTGGTCGAGGACGTTGGCTACGCAACCAAGTGGTTCGGCCGCAGTACCGCCTGGCGCCGGACCATCGGCGTGCAATCCTCCTTGCGCATGGACAACCCGGAAGACACCCGCGGCGGGCACCCTTCGATCACGCTGGAAAACCTGCCCATCGTGTTCCTGGGCAACGTCGATGCCAAGGCCGAATTCAGTACCCAGTTTCGCCTGCCTTCAGGCGAAGCCTTCCTGAAGATTGCCCAGGAGTACCGCACGCCCGACAACTTCCTGCAGCGTGCCCTGCTGCCGGCCGTCAAAGAAACACTGCAGGCCACGGCCTCGCTGATGAGCGCCGACGATTACTACGCCGGCAACCGCAGCCACTTCGGTGCCGAATTCGAGAACCAGCTACGCAATGGCCTGTACCTGACCAGCCGCAGGGAAATCCGCGTGCAGCGCGACAACCACCCGGCGCAGACCGCAATCCTGCAGGCCGGTACCGAACAAGGCAGTTTTGGCGACAACAGCGCAACGCGTTTCGTCATTGAAAAGAAGCTCGACAAGAACGGCCAGGAACTGCGCAAGCAGCAACAATTCCGCCTGTTTGGCGTCGAAGTTGTCGACGCCCGGGTTACCCATATCGATCCCAACCCGCAGTACCAGCAACGCATGGTGCGGGTACAACAGGCACTGGCTGAACTGGCCGTGGCCCGGCAGAACCGGCTGAAGGAAGAGGAAGAAAAGGAACTGGTTTCCGCCCGCGGCGCCAAGGATGTCGAAGCCAAGCGCCAGGAAAGCCTGCGTCAGCAGATCGAACGCACCACCGAAGCCGAGACCGAGAAGCAGCTGACGCTGATCAACGCCGAACGGGAGAAGCGGCGTGCCGAGATCGACAAGCAAACAGCCGAACTGCTGCGGGACAAGGCACGCGTGAATGCAGAGGCGACCAAGATCACAGCCGATGCCGAAGCCTACGCCCGCGAGGCCTCGCTCAAGGCGGATGGCGCCCTGCAAACCAAGCTTGATGCGCTGGTGCAGATCAACCGGGCTTGGGCAGAGGCTGCTGCGCGAGCGCCGGTGCCGAGCGTGATGATGGGCAGCGCTGAGTCAGGCATAGGGCGGCAGGATGAAATGAGCAAGCTCATGAGCGTGCTGGCGACCAAGGCTGCCAAGGATCTGGTGGTGGACCTGAAGACGCAGTGAACCTTCAAGAGCCTCTTCGCGGGCTTGCCCGCGAAGAGGCTGGTGCAGGCGAACTAAATCACCGCCCTGCTACGCAACATCTCCGCCGGCACATACTTGCCAATTTCATACTTGCCAATCGCCGCGCGGTGCACTTCGTCCGGCCCGTCGGCCAGGCGCAGCGTGCGCTGCATGGCATACATGTAGGCCAGCGGGAAGTCGCCGCTCACCCCTGCCCCGCCATGTATCTGAATCGCCCGGTCGATCACCTTCAGTGCCACGTTCGGCGCGACTACCTTGATTTGCGCGATCTCGCTGCGCGCCACCTTGTTGCCGACCGTGTCCATCATGTACGCCGCTTTCAGCGTCAGCAGCCGGGCCATGTCGATCTCCATGCGCGAGTCGGCGATCTTGTCGACGTTGCCGCCCAAACGCGCCAACGGCTGGCCGAAGGCGGTGCGCGCCACCGAGCGCTTGCACATCAGCTCCAACGCGCGCTCGGCCATGCCGATCGAGCGCATGCAGTGGTGGATACGGCCCGGGCCCAGTCGCCCCTGGGCAATCTCGAAACCGCGGCCTTCGCCGACGATCACGTTGTCGTAAGGCACCCGCACGTTTTCAAAGAACACTTCGGCATGGCCGTGAGGTGCGTCGTCGTAGCCGAACACCGGCAACGGGCGGACAATCTTTACCCCAGGCGCATCAGTGGGCACCAGCACCATCGAATGCTGCTGGTGGCGTGGCCCTTCGGGGTCGGACAGGCCCATGAAGATCATCACCTTGCAGCGCGGGTCGCAGGCGCCGGAGGTCCACCATTTGCGGCCGTTGATCACCCATTCGTCACCGTCACGCAGGGCGGTGGCGGCCATGTTGGTGGCATCCGAGGAGGCCACGTCCGGCTCGGTCATGGCGAATGCCGAGCGGATCTCGCCGCGCAGCAGTGGCTCCAGCCACTGGCGCTTCTGCGCTTCGCTGCCATAGCGCACCAGCACCTCCATATTGCCGGTATCCGGCGCCGAGCAGTTGAACGGCTCCGGGCCGAGCAACGAGCGACCCATGATTTCTGCCAGCGGGGCGTATTCGAGGTTGCTCAAGCCGGCGCCGTATTCCGACTCAGGCAGGAACAGGTTCCACAGCCCCTCGGCGCGGGCCTTGGCCTTGAGCTCTTCCATGATTGCGGTGGGCTGCCAGCGGTCGCCCTCGGCAACCTGGCGCTCGAACACCGCCTCAGCGGGGTAGACATAGGCGTCCATGAACGCGGTAACGCGCTCGCGCAGTGCCTGGACCTTGGGCGAATAGGCGAAATCCATCGGGGTTACCTTCACGGTTCGGAGTACATGGCCAGAGCCTAGAGCAGCACGGCCCGATCCACCTAGTCTATTTTCAGCGTGTATAAACATTCATAACCGATATATGATCGGCCAATAATTCCAACAAAGAGCGGCGCCCATGAACCTCAGCAAGGTCGACCTCAACCTGTTCATCGTGTTCGATGCGATCTACACCGAAGCCAACCTGACCCGCGCCGGGCAGATCGTCGGCATCACCCAGCCAGCAGTGTCCAACGCCCTGTCGCGGCTGCGCGAAACCTTCAACGACCCGCTGTTCGTGCGCACCGCGCAAGGGATGGTGCCCACGCCCATGGCGCAGAACATCATCGGCCCAGTGCGCAACGCCCTGGCACTGCTGCGCACGTCGGTGCAGGAAAGCCGCATCTTCAACCCGCAACAGGCCAACAAAACCTTCCGCATCAGCATGACCGACCTGACCGAGGCGGTGATCTTGCCACCGCTGTTCCAGCGCCTGCGCCGCCTGGCACCCTCAGTGCTGATTGAGAGCTTCCTGTGCAAACGCCGCGAGACCACCAAGGAACTCGCCGCCGGCCGCCTGGATTTCGCCATCGATGCCCCGCTGAACACCGACCCGCAGGTGCGCCACGTCAAGCTGATGCAAGACCGCTATGTCTGCGCCCTGCGCCAGGGCCACCCGTTGGCCGACAGCAAGCTGACCCTCGACAACTACTTGGGCATGACCCACATCCATATTTCCAGCCGCCGCAACGGCTTGGGCTATGTCGACCTGGCCCTGGGCAAGATGGGCGTGCAGCGCAAGGTTGCCCTGCGCTCGCAGCATTATTTGATGGCCTCGCAAGTGCTGCAACAAACCGACATGGCAATGACCGTCCCCGAGCGCTTCGCCCGCCGCCACCAACTGCGCTATCAGCCACTGCCGGTGGAGGTCCCTGCACTGGAAACCCACCTGTACTGGCATGAAAGCACCGACCAGGACCCGGCCAACCGCTGGATGCGCGAGCAAATCACCGAGTTGTGCGAGCGCGTGGTGGCCGCGGAAGAGAAGGCCTTGGAGCCTGTCTGAACGGGCCTTTTCAGCAGCCTAATCCTTGCAATGACACCCCCTTTCGGTAACCCTTGCCCGGCCCTGTGACAGGCAACTATGTTTACCGAACAAGGAACGCTTCATGGCAATCAGGACGCTGGTGATCGGCGCATACGGCAATTTTGGGCGAATCATTAGCCGCCATTTGCATGGCATGGCCAATGTCGAGCTGGTGATCGCGGGGCGCAACCCGAAGCGGCTTTCCAGCCTGGCCCAACAACTCGCCGGCGCCCACGGCCCACTGCCAGCCAGCTGGTGCGGCGATGCCATGGCGGCGGGCTTTGCCCCGGCATTGAAAGCGCTGGGCATTGATTGGGTGATTCATACCGGTGGTCCGTTCCAAGGCCAGCCCTACAGCGTGGCCGAAGCGTGCATCGAGGCACGAACGCACTATTGCGACTTGTCCGACTGCCGGGTTTTCGTCAATGGGATCAAACAGCTCGATGCGCGGGCGCGGGGAGCCGGGGTAACCCTTCTCAGCGGCTGCAGCTCGGTGCCCAGCCTGTCTTCAGCCATTCTCGATGAGCAGCGTCATCACTTTCATCGCATTGATGCCATCGACCACGGCATCTCTTCTTCGGCAAAAATGCCCGGGCTTTCCACCGTCGAGGGCGTACTGGCCTATGCTGGGCGCCCCATTCCTCAATGGCGAGATGGCCGCGAGTGCACTGTGCAGGGCTGGCTAGGGCTGAGCCTGCGGCACTTACCAGGTTTGGGCTGGCGCTTGCTCGCCAACGTCGATGTGCCTGACATGGATATTTTCGCCAGCCGCTACGGTGCCCGCAACCTGGCATTCAAGGCCGGCTCAGGGCTGATGGCCGGAGGGCTGGCCAACGCACTCCTGGCAGTGGCCGTCAATGCTGGCCTGATTACTGACCCGCTGCCCTGGGCTCGGCGTCTGTACCGGCTGGGGGCGCATTGTGAGCGCTGGGGCGATGGCAAAAGCGCGATGTACCTGAATGTGCGCGGCACTGACCAGCAGGGCCGCCCGGTGCGCATGGCGGCCCAGGTAAGCGCGAGGGATGACAAAGGGCCTGAAATCCCCAGTTGCGCGTCAGTCGCACTGATACACAAGGTGGCGCAGGGTTACTCACCCATGCCCGGGGCCCGCCCCTGTGTTGGCGAGATCAGTGTCGCAGAATACCTGGCCGCCATCGATGACCCCGAAAAAGTGCAATACCGCGTGAGCTTTGCCCACGGACCACTGAAATGACCTATTTGCTGATCAAGTACCTGCACATCATTGCCGCCGTTTTTCTGTTCGGCTTCGGCATGGGTTCCTACCTGTACCTGGTTGCAGCCCATCGAACGGGCGATGCCAAGGTCATTGCTGCCGTGGCGCGCATGGTGGTGCGTTTCGATGCCTGGCTGACCACACCGGCAGGTGTGCTGCAGTTACTGACGGGCTACGCCATGGTCAAAACAGCCGGCCTGGATTGGAGCAGTGATTGGTTGCTCGGCGCACTCGGCGTGTTTTTCGGCGTTGGCGCGTTGTGGTTACCGGTGCTGGTACTGCAAACGCGCATGCAGTCGTGCGCGGCCCAAGCTGCGGCGGCCGGCGAGCCGCTGGGCCCTGACTATCAGCGGCTTTACCGGCCATGGTTGTGGATGGGCGTGGCGGGGTTTGCCGGCATGTTCGTGGTGGTGTTGATCATGGTCACCAAGCAGGCGCCGTGGCAGTGGCTTGGGTAAATCACGAACATTTTAAGTTTCTTGGGTGTTGTAGAAAATTTTTCTCAGCTAATGCTTAAAACGTATAAGAAAAAGGAAAAATCTTTGCTTCACGGCAGGTAGTCTTGCTTTACCGGCGCCGAATCACGGCGCCCTATGCCGGATCGGCCGCACACCATGCCCAACGCCCCGCTCTACTTCGACTACGCCGCTACCACCCCCGTCGACGACCGGGTCATCGAAACCATGCTCGCCTGCCTGGGCAGCCAGGCTAACTTCGGCAACCCGGCGTCCAGTGGCCATGCCTACGGCAAGGCCGCCCGTGATGCGGTGGAGCTGGCCCGCCAGCAAGTGGCCGAGCGCGTCGGCGCGCAGGCCGATGCACTGGTCTGGACCTCGGGTGCGACCGAGTCCAACAACCTGGCACTCAAGGGTATTGCCCAAGGCTTCGGCCAGCCCGGGCACCTGATCACCAGCCAGCTGGAACACAAAGCCGTGCTCGACACGGTGGCTGAACTGGAGCGCCAAGGCTGGGCCATTACCCGCCTGGCACCGGATGCCAACGGCCTGATTCAGCCCGCAGCCGTACAGGCAGCGTTGCGTGCCGACACTCGCCTAGTGTCGCTCATGGCGGTCAACAATGAATTGGGCACGGTCACCGACTTTGCCGCGGTTGGCGAACGGGTGCGTGCCCACGGTGCCCTGCTACACGTGGATGCAGCGCAGGCGGTGGGCAAACTGGCCATCGACCTGAGCACGATGGCGGTGGACCTGATGTCATTCTCGGCGCACAAAGTGTACGGGCCCAAGGGCATCGGCGCACTCTACGTGGGCCCGCGCGCCCGCACGCTGATGCGTGCACAAATGCACGGCGGTGGCCATGAGCAGGGCTTGCGCTCCGGCACCCTGGCGACCCACCAGATCGCAGGCATGGGCAGCGCCTTCGCCCTTGCCGGCCAGCCCGGCGACAGCGAGCACCAGCGCCTGGAGCTGCTGGCCAAACGCCTGCGCGAAGGCCTGCTGGCCTTGCCCGGCGTCGCCCTCAACGGCTGCGCCAGCCAACGCATTCCCCATACGCTGAACCTGTGCATCGACAGCAAAGGCTTCAACAGTGCAGCGCTGGCCAGCGCGCTGGCGTTGTCGACCACCTCGGCCTGCAACTCGGCGAGCAACGCGGCCTCGCATGTGCTGCTGGCACTGGGGCTGGATGAATGCCAGGCGCGTAACAGCGTGCGCCTGAGCATCGGGCGCTTTACCAACGAGGCTGAAGTGGACAAGGCACTGGCCGTGTTTGCCGGGGTGCTGACAGCGGCATCAGCGGCACTCTGGTGAACGTGCCAAGGACGGCATCAACCTCTCACAAGAAAGTGAACACCTGCGAAGCCGGCAACCGTGACTTGTTCAGCCCGGCGTTGAAGTCCGTCTCGCTGCGATAGCCCAGGCAGAGGATCACTACACTGGTGAAGCCACGCTCGCGCAAGCCCAGCTCGGCGTCGAGGATCTTGCTGTCGAAGCCCTCGATAGGCGTGGCATCCAGCCCATGTGCCGCCGCACCCAACAAGGCAGTACCCAAGGCCAGATAGGTCTGCTTTTCCATCCAATGCTGCACATCTTTCTGGTCAAAGCGGTGCAGGTCGACGTAGTGCCGGCGGCTCTGGTTCTGCCCGGCACGTGCCTGCTCATCACGGAAGCGGCCATCAGCGGCTTCCTGATCGAGCACGGCGTTCAGGTGCGCTTCGGTCATTTCGGTGCGGGTGCAGAACACGATCACATGGGAGGCATCGAGAATTTTCGGCGAGTTGTAGGCATAGCCTTCTGCGGTGCTCTTGGCCAGGCGCGCCTTGCCTTCGGCACTGTCGGCGACGATGAAGTGCCAAGGTTGCGAGTTGACCGAAGACGGGCTGTGGCGCAGTTGCTCGAGCAGTGCATCGACAGTGGCCTGAGGAATGCGACGCGAGGCGTCGTAGGCTTTGGTGGTGTAGCGGCGCTTGGCCAGCGAGACGGTATCCATTGCGGCAACTCCGAGATGAACGGGGGATTTGCCGGGCATCTTATCTTTCCTGTAGAAAATAAAAACCGGCACAATGCAGCAACACTTTCATCCCTGGAGTGAAAATGCTGCGCATCGCCGACCTCGAATTGTTCGTCCGCAGCAGCGTGCTGGGCAGCTTCACCGCCGCCGCCCACGAAGCCGCCCTGCTGCCGGGCCAGGTGGCCGCCGCCATCAAGCGCCTGGAGCGCGACCTTGACGTGCGCCTGTTCGCCCGCACCACCCGCAGCCTGCGCCTGACCGCCGAGGGCGAGCTGTACTTGCCGACCGCGATGAACGTGCTGGAGAGCCTGCGCCAGGGCCGCGAAAACCTGCATGGCAACGCCGCCACCCTGCGCGGCACCTTGCAGGTGTCGGCACCTTCCGACTTGGGCCGCAACATATTGTTGCCATGGCTGAGCGCGTTTCGCCGTGAACACCCCGCCCTGCACCTGCGCATCTTTCTGTCCGACCAGATTGCCGACCTTAACCGCGACCCGGTGGACGTAGCCATCCGCTATGGCCTCAACCAGGACGCCAACTACATCGCCCTGCCGCTGGCCGATTGGAACCGCCGGGTGCTGGTCGCCTCGCCCGACTACCTGGCCCGCCACGGCCGCCCGCTCACACCCGACGCCCTGCAGCAGCACGCCTGCCTGCTGTACATGCAGCACAGCCGGGTGTACGACAAGTGGCGGGTGGGCAACCGCACCGTGCAGGTGCATGGGCCGCTGATCAGCGACGATGCCGACGTGATTCGCCGCCTGGCCTTGCAAGGCGAAGGTATCGTCTACAAGTCGTGGCTGGACGTGAGCGCTAATATCGCCGCCGGCGAACTGGAAATCATCCTGCCCGAGTTCCTCGGTGAGCCCACCCCGGTCACCCTGGTGTGCCCGCACCGCAAACAACTCACGCCCGCGGTGATGCAATTGCACCTGTGGCTGCGCGAACACTTCGAGGCCATGCGCTGCCGGGCGCTGACCAACGGCTGCACAATCGTTCCAGACTGAGCCAGGCCGTTGCGCTAAGGTAACGATTTCCCCACGGCACGCCCCCATGAGCAACTGGATCGACCTTAAACAAGACGCCGACACCGGCATCGAGTCGGTCCGCGCGCATTTTGTCGGGCATGCCTACGACCCACACTGGCACGACAGCTTCCTGGTGGGCGTGACCGAACAGGGCGTGCAGCAGTTCAACTGCCGCCGGGTACGCCACCGCAGCACGCCGGGGCAAGTATTTTTGCTGGAGCCGGGCGATGTCCACGATGGCTTGGCGCCGACTGCAGAAGGCTTCACCTATTCGACGCTGTACCTGCAGCCCGCCTGGCTAGAGCAGCAGTTGCGGGCGCTGTTCGAGGATGCGCCCGGCGACAGCCTGCCCAGCTTTGCCGATACCCTGTGCCACGACAAACGCCTGGCCTGTGCCAGCGCCCTCGCCTTCCAGTCGGTGCACGGCCAGGACTTGCGCATCGTGCGGCAGACGGCCATGGACGACCTGCTCGTCTGCCTGACCCGCCACCTGCACTGGCGCCGGCGCATCAACCCCGACCCGCGCCTGCCGCTGACCGCGCAGCGCGCGCGCGACTACCTGCACGCCAACCTGGAGCGCGACATCGGCCTGGAAGACCTGGCCCAGGCCTGCGGCATTGACCGCTTCCGCCTGAGCCGGGCATTCAAGGCTGCGTTCGGCCTGGCGCCGCATGCCTACCTCATCCAACTGCGCCTGGCCCGCGCCCGGCGGCTGCTCGCCCAAGGCCAGACGCCTGCCGAAGTGGCCATGGCCCTGGGCTTTGCCGACCAGAGCCACCTGGGGCGCTGGTTTCGCCGCGCCTACCAACTGACCCCGGCCGACTACCGCAGGCGCTGCTCAAACCTTCCAGACTGACTGGCTGCTCGCAGCGAGCATGGTGCTTCGATATTCCGGAGTTTTTGACCATGACGCAGTCGTTGCTGCCCTTCATCCTGTTTGCCTTGGTAGCCAGCATCAGTCCCGGGCCGACCAACTTATTGATCCTCGCCCATGGCGCCCGCCAGGGCCTACGCGCAAGCCTGGCGCCGATCGGGGCTGCCTGTGGCGCGGCGGCGACGATTGTGCTGCTGGTGAGCCTGGGGCTGGGTGAGTTGCTGCTGCGCCACCCGCTGGCCCAGCAGCTGATGAGCTGGGCCGGGGTGCTGTGGCTGAGCTGGCTGGCGTGGAACATGCTGCGCAGTGCCGGCGCACCGCTACAGGGGCCCTTAGCGCAAGGCTTCAGTGCGCTCAGCGCAGCCTCGTTGCAGGTAGTGAACCCCAAGGTGTGGTTGATGGCCGTGGCGGTGGTCGGGGTGTTTGCCGCGCCGTCGTTACCGGTATGGCAACTGGCGCTGGTGTTCTTGCTGATTGCCCTGCCGTGCACGGCGGCGTGGGCGTTATTGGGGGTGGTCAGCGCGCGGTGGTTGCAGGCGCCGCGGCGATTGCGGGTGTTCAACCAGGTATTGGCAGTGGTGCTGTTGCTTTCAGCTTGGGCTGCCATGCTGGCCTGAGCCCTCTCCCACGGGCCTGCGCAGGGCATGTGGGAGCCCGCCAGCCTCGCGTCAGTGTGTCAGCGTCTCGCGGAACCGCCGGGTACTGGCCACGGCCAGCAGCAACCCGACCACCGCCACGCTACCGCCCACCAAGCCGATATTCGCCACGTCCATCTGGCTGCTGACGATACTGCCCAGCAGCGCGCCACCGCCGATGCCAATGTTGTAGATACCCGAGAACAGCGCCATGGCCACGTCGGTGGCATCCGAGGCCAGCTTCAGGGTCTTGGACTGCAGCGACAGGCTGAAGCTGAGGATCGCCACCCCCCAGAACATGCTTAGCACGGCTAACACATAGAAGTTGCCCGACAGCGGCAGCAGCAGCAACAGGCACGCCGCCAGCAGGCCGATCGAACCCACCAGGAAACCCTGCGGGAAGCGCTCGCTGTAACGGCTGAACAGCAACGAGCCGAACACCCCGGCGCCGCCGAACAGCAGCAGCAATAACGTGGTGCGCTCACCACCGATCTGCGCCACGTGTAGGGCGAACGGTTCGATGTAGCTGTAGGCAGTGAACTGCGCGGTGATCACCAGCGTCACCAGCATATAGGTAATGACCAGCGCCGGGCGCTTGAACAAAATCGGCAGGCTGCGCAGCGAGCCTGAGTTCTGGCTGGGCAGCAGTGGCAGCGATTTCATCAGGCACAGCATAGTGGCCAGCGCCACCCCGGCAATGCTCAAGAAGGTCACGCGCCAACCCAGCGCCTCGCCCACCACGCGGCCGAGCGGGATACCCAGCACCATTGCCAAGGTGGTGCCAGTGGCCAACAGGCCCAGCGCCTTGGCCTGCTGGCCCGGCGGCGCCACGCGCACCGCCAACGAAGCGGTGATGGCCCAGAACACCGCGTGTGCCAGAGCAATGCCGATGCGGCTGACCAACAGCATGGCAAAGCTCTGCGACAACCACGACAGCAAGTGGCTAACGATGAACACCAGGAACACCAACAGCAGCAGGCGCCGACGCTCGATGTTGCGGGTGAGCAACATCATCGGCAACGAGGCCAGCGCCACCACCCAGGCGTAGATGGTCAGCATCAGCCCAACTTGGGCGGTGCTCATGGCGAAGCTGTGGCCAATGTCACTGAGCAACGCCACCGGGACGAATTCGGTGGTGTTGAAAATGAAGGCCGCCAGGGCCAGGGCAATCACGCTCAGCCAGCTGCCGCTGCCCACCGTAGGCGGCAGGTGGGTGGGTATGGGTCCGTTCATGGGTAAAAACCGGTGCTCCGCAGACAAGGCAACAGGACGCACGCCAGCCACCTGCTATTTGGGGTGTCGACGTACGCTTTGTTATTGGTAGGAATGCGGGCATGGTACGCGTCAAGCCGGGGCCTCACAACCGCGAGGCAGGCAGAACGAGTACCATGCGCGCTTTGTATGAAACGCGTGTGCAACAAGGAGCCCGATCCGCTCATGGACAAGCAGCCCCCCCAGCAACAGTGGCAGCAAGCCGTCACCGCCTATGCCCAGGCCGTCAACGACTATGTCGCGCGGGGCCGTGCGCAAGGCTGGGACAACCTCGAAGCGCCGCAGGCGCCAGCCACCGATCACCTGCTCGACGCTTGGTTGGCAGCCCTGCAGGCGGCCAACCGCCCTGGCGTCGAGCAGCAACAGCGCCAAGCTTTCCGTGAAGCCTGGCCACCTGCCCACCAGCCCTTGGTGCCGTTGTTGGAAGAACACGGCCAAGGTATCAGCAACCTCCTGCTGCTGAAGGACGGCAGCCTGCTGGCACGCATCGGCATGCCGCATGAAAAGGGCCAAGTGGTGCGCATCGACCAACAAGGGGTGACGCCGGTGATCGGTATCGAGCACTTCGGGCGCTGCCCAGGCCGCCGTTACTTCGCCCTGGCTAACGCCGAGGGCGTGCGCGTGACCGACGGCTGGGGCGGCCCGCAGGTGCTGCGCCTGGCCTGGCCCAGTGGGCTGGAGGGGCTGCCGCCGGGCTACCCGTTCGAACCGTTCGACCTGCCGCCCACACCGACCGCGCTGATTCCCTTCCCCGAAGGCCAGCGGGTGCTGCTGGTAAGTGCCGAGGGTATCTTCCTGCTGGCCGAGCAAGGCGCGACGCGGCTGCTGCCGCACCAGGCTCGGGTGCTCGACGAACTGGCCGAAGGCACCGACCCCGACGACATCAGCCTGGGGCTGAGCATGGAGCATGGCGCGGTGTCGGCGGATGGTCGGTTGCTGGTGGTCGGCGAACAAGGGAGCCGTCACCTGGTGCTGGACGACCAGCTCAAGCCGGTTGCCGCGATCGGCCCCGGCTGCGAATACCCGCACTTTGCCCTGTTCAACCGCACGGGTGACCAGTTGATCCTCAATGCCTGCCACTTCTACAGTGGCGCCACGCTGGCCGTTCGGCTGGCCGACTTGCCGGGGCTGGATACCGACTATTACAGCCAGGACCCGCGTACCCCGCTGGTGCAGGAGGGCGCGCGGGTGTATGCCGGGGTGGCGCGCGACGGCGAGTACATTGTCGGCGATGCCTATGGCTATTTGCGGGCATTTGGCGAGGATGGCACGGAGCATTGGCAGCATTACCTGGGCTCGACCATCAGTGCGATGGATGTGAGTGTCGACGGACGTACGTTGGTGGCAGCGAGCCATGCGGGGTTTGTTTCGGTGATTGCGCTGGATAGCGAGCGGCCGGCGTGGCAGATCGGCACGGGGGCGCATGGCGAGGTGCGGCGGTGGTTGTTCTGGAAGGGCTGGGACAAGGCGATGGCTTGGTAACAGATCCCGCACTTTTGTGGGTTGTACCGGCCTCTTCGCGGGCATGCCCGCGAACGGGCCGGTACAGGCCACCGGTCACTCAGCGCTGCAATGTTGCCATGTCGATCACGAACCGGTACTTCACATCCCCGGCGATCATCCGCTCATAAGCCTGGTTGATATTGCGGATATCCAGCATCTCGATATCGCAACGGATGCCATGCTCGGCACAGAAATCCAGTACTTCCTGGGTCTCGGCAATGCCACCGATCAACGACCCCGCCAGCACCCGACGCTTCAACACCAGGTTGGCCGCATGCAGCGCCGGGTCGATGGGTTCGATCAGGCCGACCAGGATGTGCACGCCGTCGAACTTCAGGGTTTCCAGGTACGGGTTGAGGTCGTGCTGTACCGGAATGGTGTCGAGCAGGAAGTCGAAACAACCCGCAGCGGCGCGCATCTGCTCGGCATCGGTGGACACGACCACATGGTCGGCACCTTGACGGCGGGCTTCCTCGGCTTTGGCCGGGGAACGGGTGAACAGGGTCACTTCGGCGCCCAAGGCCTTGGCCAGCTTGATGCCCATATGGCCCAAGCCGCCCATACCGAGAATGCCGACCTTGTGGCCTGGGCCGACGCCGTGATGCTTGAGCGGCGAATACGTGGTGATGCCGGCACACAGGATCGGCGCTGCGCTGGGCAGGTCCATGCCGGCCGGGATGCGCAGCACGAAGTGTTCACTGACCACGATGCTGCTGGAGTAGCCACCCATGGTGTTGCTGCCGTCGACCCGGTCCGGGGTGGCGTAGGTCATGGTCGGGCCTTCCAGGCAGTATTGCTCCAGGTCCTTGGCACAGGCCTCGCAGTGGCGGCAAGCGTCGACCATGCAACCCACGCCGACTAGGTCGCCCACCTTGTACGCGGTCACTTGGGTGCCCACTGCGGTGACGCGGCCGATGATTTCGTGGCCAGGCATCAGCGGGTACACGGCAATGCCCCATTCATTGCGCGCCTGGTGGATGTCGGAGTGGCACACGCCGCAGTACAGAATTTCGATGGCGACGTCGTCCGGGCGTGGGCTGCGGCGCTCGAAGGTGATGGGGGCCAGTGGACTGGTGGGGGTCTGGGCGGCGTAACCGATGGCGGTGTACATACAGGGCCTCGCTATGAAATGAAACGATTCAGGCGGCGCATTTTGCGCGCCCTGCGCCGCCGCGCCCACCGCTGATTCTCCGGTATCGATGCCTGATTCTCCGAACATGCCCTGCAGCGTATGGCGCCAAACCTTCAATCTGCGATGATTAAGCTGTCCGATCCTCTGCCCAGGCCCATCAATGCAACTCACCCGCCACGTCGATGCAAACGCGCCGCTTTGCGCGCTGATTCGCAGCCTCGCCACGCGCCCAGGTTTCGTGCCCACCCACCTGCCACAGGTGCAGGTGCTGAGCTGGGACCACTATGTGGCCAGCAGCCCGCAAATTTACGAGCCAAGCCTGATGATCCTGGCCCAGGGCAGCAAGCTGGCGCGCCTGGGCCCACGCACCCTGGAATATGGCGCAGGGCATTACCTGGTGCAGGCGTTGTCGGTGCCCTTCATGTGTGAAACCTTCGCCACCCGCGAAGCGCCGCTGCTGGGCGTGGCGGTGGACATCGACCGTGCCGTGCTGGGCGAACTGGTGCAGAGCATGGACTTGGCGCCGGACGCGGCAGTGCAGGCGCAAACCCCACAGTCGATGACCTCCGCGGCACTCGATGCACCGATGCGCGAAAGTGTGGAGCGGCTGCTGGGCTGCCTGCAAGACCCGCTGGACGCCAAGGTGCTAGGGCCGGCACGGGTACGCGAGGTGCTGTACACCGCCTTGCGCGGCCCACAGGCTGGCGTATTGCGGGCGCTGGTGGAGCAACAGGGGCACTTCGCCCGCATTGGCGCCGCCCTCGCCCACCTGCGCGAGCACTACACCGAGCCGCTGAGCGTGGAGGCACTGGCAGCGCGCGCCAACATGAGCGTTTCCACCTTCCACGAGCACTTCAAACGCTGCACTGACATGGCACCGATGCAGTATCTCAAGCGCCTGCGGCTGCTCAAGGCGCAGCAGATGCTGATCGCTGAAGGCCTGGGTGTGGCACAGGCCGCGCACCGGGTGGGGTACCAGAGCACGTCGCAGTTCAGCCGCGAATACAAACGCCAGTTCGACCGCAGCCCTGGGGATGAGCTGGCCCACCAAAGCTTGCCAGTTTGATGTGATGGGCCGGCGGGCTGCGTTGCGGGCCGGGCCCTCTCAAACCTTCACTGCCGCTCGACCATCGCCACGATAGCTGCCTGCAGTTCAGCCTTGGCCTGGCCGGCTTCCAGTTCTCCCGCCGCAACCGCCTGGGACAAGGCATCCGCCGCCCCTACCAGCAGGCGCATGCCGGCCGCCCCTACAGTGCCGCTGGGCGAAAACCCCACCAGCGCATCCCGGCACCTGTCCAGGAACGGCTGCTCGCAGGCCCGCTTGAGCGCTTCCATTTCCGGCGAACCGGCCAATGCGGCCGACACCCCAGGTATCTCCAGCCCCTGGCTCATCACGCAGTCGACATAAGCCTCGGCAATCACCCAGGCGCGGCTGACCAGGTTGGCGTCACTGCGCGTCAGCGCCTGCTCGAACATCTGACATTGGCGCTCATCGTATTGCTGATACAGCGCTACCAGCAGCCCGGTGCGGGTTTCGAAATGGTCGTAGACCACTGGCTTGGTCACCCCTGCCCGCTCGGCCAGATGGCCCAGGCTCAGGGCATCGGTGCCCTCATTGCGCACCAGTTGCCAAGCCACATCGAGCAACTGGCGACGGCGCTCGTCGCGGCTAAGGCGTTTGCGCGAGCGGGTTGAGTCATCGCTTGACATCGCTTACCTACCAAAAGTAACTTACTAACCGTAACTTACCTTGAGTATATAGCGCTGAAGGTAACCCTGCATCACCGTCCTGGAGAATTCATCATGCACGCCCTGATCGTTGTCGCTCATCACGACCCGCAATCACTCACCCACGCCCTGGCCCGGCAGGTTGCCGCTGGCCTGGCCAATGCCGGCCACAGCAGCGAAATCGCCGACCTGGCCAGTGAAGGTTTCGACCCGCGTTTCGGCCTGGCCGACCAGGCCTTGTATCGCGGGCTGGCTGCCACGCCGGCCGATGTACGCAAGGAGCAGGCACGCATCGAACGCGCCGATGCCGTGGTGCTGGTGTATCCCGTCTATTGGTGGTCAATGCCGGCCTTGCTCAAAGGCTGGGTCGAGCGGGTATTCAGCAACGGTTGGGCGTATGCCTATGACGCAAACAGCGTGGTCAAGAAATTGCGCGGCATGAAGGTGCACCTGGTCGGCGTTGCCGGCGCCGATGGCGGTACCTTCGAACGGCACGGCTATGGCGAAGCGATGCGCGTGCAGATCGAGCACGGCATCTTCGACTACTGCGGTGCCGAGGTGCTCAGCTCTACCCTGCTGGAAAACAGCGAAGTGGTAGACCCAACCCCACACCTGCACACAGCACACGCGCTGGGCGAACGGTTGTTCGCAGGTTGCGAGGTAGCGGCGTGAATCAGTTCGACAGCGGCCACTGTGCCAATGGCCAGTAGGCGCCCTTGCGCGACTCGTAAAGGGTGAAATGCCGGGCAGCAAGGTAGAAATCCGGCGCGCTGCTGGCCTCTGGCGGCTGGCCGCGAAAATCCCTGGCCAGTGTCAGGTGCGGGCGATAGTCGCGGCTGGCCGCTGCCACTCCTAGTGGCAGCAACGCTTGCTGCAGGCCGTACACCAGTTGCAACAGCGCCGCAGGGGTTTGCTGGGCCTCCAGCACCAGGGCGCTGGCCCGCTGCCATACCTGCAAGCGGTCGAGTAACAGCCGCGGTGCCGTGGCCGGCAGCGCCAACTGGTCGACCGCCGCACAAATGGCTGGCACCTGGGCGGCCTCCACATCGCCAACAAACAGCAGTGTCACATGGAAGTTGGCAACCGGCACCGGCTTGCCGCTGCGCAGGCCCAAGCCGTGCCGCCACTGGGCCAGAGCACGGCGCTGGACATCGCTGACTGGCAAGGCGAAGAACAGCCGCTTGAAGGGGGTACCGCTGGGGCGTACATCCTGAATCATACCAACTCCTGAACATGAAACGTTTGCGCAAGTCTCTAGGGCATTACACCTAAGTCGCCCCGTCGATTCGCAACAATGAGTACAAACTGCCCCCATGATTGTTTATGCTGGCGGGCTTATGCCATGGCGCATGGCCATTTTTCGACAAGTAAACGTCCATGAAAATTGCACTCGTAGTCATCTTCGTTCTCTCGATCGCCTTTGTTCACCTGCGCGGTCGGGTTCGCCACAAGCTGACCCGTCAGTTGGGCGACCACTCCAGCTTCCTGGCTCCGGTCAACAGCTTCCTGTACCTGTTTTCCAAGCACCCGGCCAAGCCTTACCTGCCGGTAGAGGCCTTCCCCGAACTGCAGCCGCTGCAGGACCACTGGCAGGAGATCCGCGAGGAGGCTCGCCAGCTGCTTCATGTGGGGGAAATCAAGAAGTCCGACAATTACGATGACGTCGGTTTCAATTCGTTCTTCAAGACCGGCTGGAAACGTTTTTACCTGAAGTGGTACGGCGAAAGCCACCCGTCGGCGATGACCCTGTGCCCACGCACCACCGAGCTGCTGCAAGGTATCGGTACGGTCAAGGCGGCCATGTTCGCCACCCTGCCGCCCGGCGCCAAGCTGGTGCGCCACCGCGACCCGTATGCCGGTTCGTACCGCTACCACCTGGGCCTGGACACACCGAACGACGACGGCTGCTACATCGACGTGGACGGTGAGAAGTACTCGTGGCGCGATGGTGAGGGTGTGGTTTTCGATGAAACCTATATCCACTACGCGGCCAACACCACCGAGCACAACCGCATCATCCTGTTCTGTGACGTCGAACGCCCGCTGAAGTACCGCTGGGCGACCGCGTTCAACCGCTGGTTCAGCCGCAACGTCATGGCCGCTGCCGCCGCGCCCAACGCTGCCGGCGACAAGACCGGTGGCATCAACCGGCTGTTTACCCGCATCTACAAGATCCGCGAACGTGGCAAAGCGCTGAAGAAGCGCAACCGCATGCGCTACTACCTGGAGAAGTGGGCATTCGTGGCGGCGCTGGTGCTGGTATTCCTCTACATCTGATTGTTTAAAGCGGCCTTTACGGCCAATGGCAAGAGTGGCCTGCGCACACCCACCAAAGTACAAGTCTCACACTTCTCGCTCTTCGACTAGCCTGAAAGCTCCACTCGCAACCTCCCCAAGGTGAAGACGATGAGCATGATGGACTGGGACGCCTACCGTAAGCAGTTGATGGCCGGCATCGGCGATCTCAAGCAACTCTCCCCCGACACCGTGGCCGGCTACATGACCGCCAGCGGTGCCGGGGCCAAGACCAACCACCTGGACGCCAAGACCCGTGAGCTGATCTCGCTCGCCGTGGCCGTGACCACCCGTTGCGACGGCTGCATCGCCGTGCATTCGCAGCAAGCCGTCAAGCACGGCGCCAGCCGTGAGGAAATCGCCGAGGCCCTCGGCGTGGCCGTGGCGATGAATGCCGGTGCCGCGCTGGTCTACTCGGCACGGGCCATGGATGCGGTGGGCAAGGCCAACGGTTGACTAGCAACGGCGCCGCCGCCCTTGCGCGACGGCGCCGCGTTACCCAGACTGGGCGGCCCAGCCTTTGCAGGATTCCGCATGATTCACATCCGCCCCATGACAGCCGAAGACTTCGAACACTTCTGGCCCACCTTTCAGGCCATTATCCAGGCCCGTGAAACCTACGCATTCGACCCCGCCATGAACGTCGAACAGGCCCGCCAGCTGTGGCTGGAGCTGCCTGTGCGCACGCTGGTGGCTGAGGAAGACGGCGAGCTGCTCGGCTCGTATTACCTCAAGGCCAATGCCGCCGGGCCGGGCGGGCATGTGGGCAATTGTGGCTACATGGTCAGTGAGCAGGCACGCGGCCGGGGGGTGGCGCGGCTGATGTGCGAGCACTCGCAGAAACTGGCACGTCAGGAAGGCTTCCTGGCCCTGCAGTTCAACTCTGTGGTGGCCACCAACGAAGTGGCGGTGGCGCTGTGGCACAAGCTGGGCTTCGAAACCGTCGGCCGTTTGCCCAAGGCCTATCGGCATGCCCGCCTGGGGCTGGTGGATTGCCTGGTGATGTACAAGTGGCTGGCGGATGAACCGGTGGTGGAGAAGCCAGCGCTGCTGATCGGGCGCAAGAATATCGAGGCGCGGGTGTCGCGGCGGCGCGGGCGCTAACCTTCTCTCGCAGGTCTGGCCCCCCAATCACCCCAGCGAATTTGACGCCCCTGCGTTTCAATGGTCAGATGCGCGCCAGTTTCAGGTGCCCTGCGCCGCCGCGCGCAAGGTGAAACGGGAAGCCGGTGCGTCGTGTTGCCCACGACAAGTCCGGCGCTGCCCCCGCAACGGTAAGCGAGCGAACCCTTCGAGATACCACTGTGCATGTGCATGGGAAGGTGAAGGTTTCATGCCCCTCGCAAGCCCGGAGACCGGCCTGAAGCTTCACTTGGCAACCCGCGGTGGGCGGGCGCGGGCCGGTATCCGTGCGCGCGCCTGCATGCACGGTGCGCCTTTGCGTGTTTTCCACCGGGATCCATTCATTCCTGCAGCAGTGGAACGACATGTCCCGTATGTTCAAGCTTCACCCCCTGACGGCCTGCCTGGCCGTTGCCCTGCCGGCCTTGGCCGATGACCTCGACCGAAAACCCCTGGCCCTGCCCTCCACGGCCGTCACCGACACCTTCAACAGCCATACCATCGACCTGGCCACCCCGACCCAGGCTGGCTCGCGCCTGGGCCTCAGCGCCCTGGAAACCCCCGCCAGCACCAGCAGCCTCAGCGCCGTGCAGATCCAGCAGCGCAACAACCTTACCGTGCAGGACGCGGTGACCCGGTCACCGGGCATCACCTACATCGGCTCACCAGGCGATGGTGGCACCGGCCTTTCGGCCCGCGGCTTTACCGGGCACAACTCGGTGATGACGCTGTTCGATGGCGCACGCCTGTACACCGGTGCCGGCACCCAAACGTTCCCGGTCGACCCGTGGATGGTCGAGCGCATCGACGTGATTCGCGGCCCGGCCTCGGTGTTGTACGGTGAAGGCGCCACCGGTGCGGTGGTCAACGTGATCCCGAAAAAGCCGTTTGCCGGCGAGGTACGCAACCACCTGCGCCTAGGCTATGGTTCGTGGGATCGCCAGCAGCTCGGCCTGGACAGCGGCGGCAGGCTCAGCGAGCGCCTGAGCTACCGCCTGGCCCTGAACCAGCAGGCCGGCAACGGCTGGGTCGACCGCACCACCTCGCGCAGCCTCGCCGTGAGCGCCGCGTTGCGCTTCGATGCCAGCGACGACCTCAGCTTCACCCTCGCCCACGACCGTGGCGATGCGCAACCTGCCAACTACTACGGCACCCCGCTGATCGACGGCCACTACCGCAGCAGCCTGCGCAAACAGAATTACAACGTGCACAACGACGTGCAGCAGTATGTTGATGAATGGACCCGGCTGAACACCGACTGGACGCTGAGCGACCACCTCAGCGCCAGCAACCAGCTGTACTACATGAAAAGCCGCCGCCACTGGCGCAACGCCGAGGACTACAGCTGGGACGCCGAACACCAGCAGTTGCTGCGCGGTAGCTACCTGGAAATCAAGCACAACCAGGAACAGTTCGGTGACCGCCAGGCGTTCACCCTCGACCATACGTTGTTCAACTTGGCCAGCAAGACCGTGGTCGGCGCCGAATACAACAAGGTCCGCTTCAACGTCGACAGCAACGCGCCCTACACCGATGTGGGCGGCGACTACCTCGACCCGTGGCAACCGCAACCGGGCTGGTTCCACAGCGCTTCGCCGTTGCGCCCGCAAACCTTGTCCACCACCCATACGTTCGCCCTGTTTGCCGAAAACCGTCTGCAGTTGACCGATCGCCTGTCGCTGGTCACCGGGGTACGCCGCGACCAGAACCACATCGACCAGGCAAAACTGACCAACCACAGCCGCAGCGACCGTAGCCTGCAAGTTGGCAATTGGCGTGCCGGGCTGGTGTTCGCGGTCAACGACGACCTGTCGCTGTACGGCCAGTACTCCACCAGCGAGGACGGGGTCGACAACCTCATCAGCCTCAGCGCCAACCAGATGCACTACGACCTGGCCGAGGCCAGGCAGACCGAGCTGGGCCTGAAACAGCGCTTCTGGGACGGCCGTGGCGAATGGACTGTGGCGGCCTACCACATCGTCAAGCGCAAGTTGCTGGTGGATGACCCTATCAGCCACGACAAACAACAGGCTGGCCAGCAGACGTCCGATGGCCTGGAGGCGACCGTGGAACTGGCGCTGGCGCACCAGTGGCAGGTGTCGGCCAACGCTTCGCTGGTACGCGCCCGGTATGACGACTTCGACGAAGTTGTGGGCGGCGTCACGCAGGACCGCGCGGGCAACCGGCCGGCCAACGTCCCAAGGCGTACGGCCAACCTGTGGCTGAACAAAGGCTTCGGCCAGCAGCTAGAGGCCGGCATTGGCGCGCGCTATGTAGATGAGCGCTATGCCAACACCGCCAACACCCAGAGCGCCCCCGGGTACACCGTGGTCGATGCCAACCTCGCCTGGCAGGTGTTGCCGGATGTACGGCTGGGGTTGCAGTTGAACAACCTGTTCGACCGTGAATATGTGCAGTCGGCGTTCAGTGGCCAGCAGTGGCTGATGGGAATGCCACGGTCGTATTTCGCGACGGTGGATTACAGCTTCTGATCTGAGCTGCCTGTGGCGGCCCATTCGCGGGTAAACCCGCTCCGACAGGATTTACACCTTCCCTGTAGGCGCGGGCTTGCCCGCGAAGAAGCCAGCACAAAGCGCTACCAACCCACCCCAATTTAGTTATAAGATAACGTTTCATTTGACATCCATTCCCACCAGCGACCTTCCATGACAAGCGCCAGCGCAACCCCCACCCTGCTCACCCAGCGCCTGCAGAGCATCGATGCCCTGCGCGGCCTGGTAATCCTGTTCATGCTGTTGGACCACGTCCGCGAAACCTTCTTCCTGCACCGCCAGGTCAGCGACCCGATGGCCATCGATACCACCGAGCCCTCGCTGTTCTTCAGCCGTACCCTGGCCCACCTGTGCGCGCCGGTGTTCGTCCTGCTGACTGGCCTGTCGGCCTGGCTGTACGGCGAGAAGCACCAGGGCCGCGGCGATGTCTCGGCCTTTCTGTTCAAGCGCGGGCTGTTCCTGGTAGTGCTGGAATTTACCCTGGTCAACTTCGCCTGGACCTTCCAACTGCCGCCCAGCGTCATCTACCTGCAAGTGATCTGGGCCATCGGCGTCAGCATGATCGCCCTGTCGCTGATGGTGTGGCTGCCACGTGCCGCTCTGATCACGCTGGGCGCGGTCATCGTCGCCGGCCACAACCTGCTGGATGGCCTGCACTTCGGTGTGGAATCGGCACTGCACGTGCCATGGGCGATCCTGCATGACCGCGGCTGGCTGGAGCTTTCCGAAAACCTGCGGCTGCGCACCTCTTACCCGGTGCTGCCGTGGATCGGCGTCATCGCCCTGGGCTACGGCCTGGGCCCGTGGTTCGCCCGTGGCCGCGAGGCTGGCCAGCGCCAGCAGCGCTTGCTGCAGGCCGGGTTGATCGCGCTGCTAGGCTTTGCCGTGCTACGCATGCTCAATGGCTATGGCGAGGCGCCGTGGAGCGGTTATGCAACCTTCACGCACACCTTGATGAGCGTCTTCAACATCACCAAGTACCCGCCATCGCTGCTGTTCCTGGCCCTGACCCTGGGCTGCGGCCTGCTGTTGCTGCGCGCCTTCGAGCGTGCGGGCCCGACGCGCTGGCTCGCTGCCCTGGCCGTGTTCGGCGCAGCACCGATGTTCTTCTACCTGTTGCACCTGTACGTGCTGAAGCTGCTGTACCTGGCCTGCGTAGCGCTGTTTGGCCACAACCATGGCGACTATTTTGGCTTCGAGGGCATCAGCGCCGTGTGGCTGGGGGCGGTGCTGCTGGCAGTTACGCTGTACCTGCCGGTGCGTGGGTTCGCCCGCCTGAAGGCGCGGCGGCGCGACATCACCTGGCTGAAGTACTTCTGAAAAGCGTTTTCACCCGGCGGCGCGATGGTCTACCATGCCCGCCGCCGGTTTCCGCCACGGAATTAATAGGGAATCCCAGGCCCGCCCAAATGGGCCAAATGGAACTGCCCCCGCAACTGTAGGTGCTGAGCCTGCTCCATCGATGCCACTGGGTTACTCACTCGGGAAGGCCGGAGCCAGGCCATGACGCACCAGTCAGGAGACCTGCCGGCCCACATTCACCAACCGGCGGGGTGTCCGGGATTGGCCATCAGCGTTGCTCCTGCGGCCAGCGGGGGTTCGGCGGTGCCTGTCCGTGCGTTCCTGACCAGAACTGTCCGATAGGAGATCGCCCAGCATGCTGCGCCGTTTCGCCACCCTGCTCGCCGGCCTCG
Organism: Pseudomonas sp. Leaf58; assembly: GCF_003627215.1. Taxonomy (NCBI): domain Bacteria; kingdom Pseudomonadati; phylum Pseudomonadota; class Gammaproteobacteria; order Pseudomonadales; family Pseudomonadaceae; genus Pseudomonas; species Pseudomonas sp. Leaf58. The sequence goes on along the minus strand of NZ_CP032677.1, from coordinate 2,088,839 downwards.
GCCTCAGTGGCCTTGCCCAGGCTGCTGCCACCCATTACCCGCTGACGGTCGACAACTGCGGCAAGCCGCAAACCTTCGCCCAAGCACCGGAACGCGCCGTTACCATTGGCCAGGCAGGTACCGAGATACTCTATACACTGGGCCTGGGTGACAAGCTGGCGGGCACCTCGCTGTGGTTCAACAACGTGCTGCCCGAATACCAGGCGCAGAACGCCAAGGTGCCGCGCCTGGCCGACAATGAGCCCAGCTTCGAGGCAGTGCTAGGCAAGCGCCCGCAGCTGGTGACGGTGCAGTTTGAATGGATGGTCGGTGCTCAAGGCGCGGTCGGCACCCGCGAGCAGTTCGACGAACTGAACATCCCCACCTACTTGCTACCATCGGACTGCGAAGGCAAGGACAATCTGGTCGGCGCCGACGGTACCCGCCTGCAGGCGTTCCAGGTAAGCAGCATCTACAAGAGTGTCAGCCAGCTGGCAGAAATTTTTGACGTACAGGCGCGCGGCATAGCCCTCAACGCCGAGCTGAAGGGCCGCCTGGACAGCGCCAAGGCACAGCTGGCCGGCACGGACCTGTCCGCCACCACGGCGCTGTTCTGGTTCTCCAGCGCCGACCTGCACATCGACCCTTACGTCGCAGGCCGCCAAGGGGTGGCCGACTTCATGTTGCGCACCCTCGGTGTGCGCAACGTGGTCGCGTCCAGCGAAGAGTGGCCGACCGTAGGCTGGGAAACCCTGGCCAAGGCCAACCCCACCTGGCTGATCATCGCCCGCATGGACCGCCGCCGCTATCCTGCCGATGATTACCAGAACAAGCTGGCATTCCTGCGCAGCGACCCGGTCACCCGCAACATGGACGCGGTGAAGCACGACCGCATCATCATCCTCGACGCCGACGCCATGCAGGCCGGCATTCGCCTGTTCAGCGGCCTGCAGACCTTGTCCGCCGCCTTCGCCAGCAGTAAAGCAACCCCGTGAAAATGCGCCTGTTACCCTGCATCGCGGTTGCCCTGGCGGCCCTGTTAATGGCCCTACTGGCCGGTACCGCCATTGGCGAGAGCAACCTGTCGCCCAGCGTGGTCGGCCAAGTGCTGGCCAACCACCTGTGGCAGGCGGGCTACGAGGTCGACCCGCTCGACGCCGGCATCGTCTGGAACTACCGCCTAACGCGCAGCTTGGTCGCCGCAGCCTGCGGCGCCGGCTTGGCCACCTGCGGTGTGATCCTCCAGGCGCTGCTGCGCAACCCACTGGCCGATCCTTACCTGCTGGGGTTGTCGGCCGGCGCCTCGACCGGGGCAGTGCTGGTCGGCCTGCTGGGCGTGGGCAGCCTGGCGCTGAGTATGTCTGGCGGCGCCTTCCTCGGTGCCTTGGCGGCGTTCGCCCTGGTGCTGGTGCTGGCCCGCGCGGCCGGTCCCAGCAGCAACAATGCCCAAGTGATCCTCGCCGGTATCGCCGGTTCGCAACTGTTCAATGCCCTCACCGCGTTTCTCATCACCAAGTCGGCCACCGCCGAGCAGGCACGCGGCATCCTGTTCTGGCTGCTGGGCAACCTCAGTGGCGTGCGTTGGCCTTCGGTGTGGCTGGCCGTGCCAGTGGCACTGTGCGGGCTGGTGGTGTGCTGGTGGCATCGCCGCGCGCTGGATGCGTTCACCTTCGGTGCCGATTCGGCAGCGTCGCTGGGCATCCCAGTCCGGCGCACCCAGTTGCTGCTGATCAGTTGCGCGGCGCTGGTAACGGCGGTGATGGTGTCCATCGTCGGTGCCATCGGTTTTGTCGGGCTGGTGATCCCCCATGCCCTGCGCCTGCTGCTTGGCCCCGGGCATAGCCGACTGCTGCCCGCCAGCGCGCTGGGCGGCGCACTGTTCCTGATCGCCGCCGATATTCTGTCGCGCACCCTGATCTGCGGCCAGGTGATCCCCGTGGGTGTGGTCACCGCGCTGCTCGGCGCACCGGTCTTCGCGCTGATTCTGATCAGCCGCCGGAGGCAGCCATGACCGCCATGCCGGCTGTCCCTATTGCGCCCCTGAGCTGCCAGGGGCTGAGCTTGCACTTGGCCGGTAATGCGGTGCTCCAGGCTATCGAGCTGCGCGTTGTCGCTGGCGAAACCCTGGGCATCGTCGGCCCCAACGGCTCCGGCAAGTCATCGCTGCTAAAGGTGCTGGCCGGGCTGCGCAAGCCAGGCAGCGGCAGCGTGCAGCTGCTTGGCGAAGCGCTGGCACAGTTGCCCCGCCGCCGTATCGCCCAGGCCTTGGCACTGGTCGAACAGCAGGCCGACACCCTCGATGCGATCAGCGTTTTCGACGCTGTTGCCTTGGGCCGCACCCCTTGGTTGTCGGCGCTGGCACCGTTCTCCCGGGAGGACCACGCCATCGTCGAGCAGGCCTTGGCCGACCTTGACGCCCTGCACCTGCGCACGCGCCTGTGGGGGGCGTTGTCCGGTGGCGAGCGCCAGCGCGTACACATCGCAAGGGCGCTGGCGCAGCGGCCGCAGGTGCTGCTGCTGGACGAGCCGACCAACCACCTGGACATCCAGCACCAATTGAGCCTGCTGCAACAGGTGCAAGCCTTGTCGATAACCACCCTGGTAGCCCTGCACGACCTCAACCAGGCGCTTACCTGCGACCGTGTCGCGGTGCTCGACAAAGGCTGCCTGGTCGCTCTCGGCAAACCGTTGGAGGTGCTCACACCCGAGCGCCTGTTAACGACCTTTGGCGTGCACGCCCACTACCTTACCGACCCCTTCGACGGCGCGCGCATCCTGCGTTTTCGCGCCCTCTGAACAGGACGTTCCCCCCATGCTGTTGCGCCCCGTCGCCCTGCTGCTCGCCAGCGCCCTGCTTGCCCCAGCCGCACTGGCAGGCTCCGCTCAATCGCGCAGCCAGGGCGTTGTCGAGGATGGCAGCTGGAGCCTGCTCAACCGCAGCGTGTTCGACCAACGCGACTACAAGCATGGCGGGCGCAACAGCGCCGCGCGCAATGCCTACAAGCCACGCAACGAGCGCAGCGGCAAGGCCGAGGAATGGGCCTATGGCTTGATGGGCAGCTTCCAGTCCGGCTTCAGCCAAGGCCTGGTTGGTGTCGGGGTGGATGCCCACGCCTACCTCGGTGTGCAGCTCAACAGTGGCGGCGGGCGCGCGGGCAAGGCGCGCCTGCTCGCGGTCGATAACCATGGGCACCCTGAAAATGAATACAGCCGGGGCGGCGCGGCGGTGAAACTGCGCGTGGCCAATACCGTGCTGTCCTACGGTGAGCAACGGGTCAAAACGCCAGTGTTCAGCGCCTCCGACAGCCGCCTGCTACCCGAAACCGCTACTGGTCTGCTTCTCACCAGCAACGAACGCGACCCGCTCAAACTGGTGGCCGGGCACTTCAACGAGGATACCGACCGCAATGCTTCCAGCCACGACCAAGGCTTCGTGGTGAACTACTCCAACGGCCGCCAGGGCAACAGTTTCGACCTTGCTGGCGCCGTGTGGAACCCCAACGCCACCTTCAGCACCAGCCTGTACACGTCACGCTATCAGGACAGCTGGAACCAGCACTACTTGGGCAGCACCCTCAGCCATGCCCTGGATGACCATCGCAGCCTCAGCCTGGACCTCAACCTGTACCGCACTACCGACACCGGCAAGGCACTGTCCGGGCGCATCGACAACACCACATGGAGCCTGGTCTCCCGCTACAACCTGGGGCCGCACGGTTTCAGCCTGGGCTGGCAGCAGGTAGACGGCAACACACCCTTCGACTACGTGTCGCGGGGGGCGATCTACATTGCCAACGCGGTGCAAATGTCGGACTTCAACGCGCCCAACGAGAAGTCGTGGCAAGCACGCTATGACCTGGACATGGGCGCCTATGGGGTACCGGGGTTGAACCTGACAGCGTTGTACGTGCGCGGGTTTGCCATCGACGGCACGCATGTCGACCCCAACGGCGGCTATGCGTACCTGGGTTATGGCAAGGGCGGCAAACATTGGGAGCGTGACCTGGAGGCGCGGTATGTGGTGCAAAGTGGCAAAGCCAAGGGCACCGCGTTTTCGCTGCGGCATAACGTGCATCGGGGGAATACGGCGCAAGCGGAGTTGGATGGGGACCAGATTCGGTTGGCGGTGGAATGGCCGTTGGCGGGCGGGTTCTGATATTTCGCCTTGCCTGAATGGGGCTGCTTTGCAGCCCCAAAAAACCGATCAGGCAACCGAACTGCCAACAGGGTGTAAGCCCCACTCCGCCCGCTCCTGCACACTCATCGCCGCCACCACCTCGGCGAATACCTGCTCGAGCTCCGAGCTGACATTGCCAAACGCCTGGTAATTAGTCAGCAGATAGCGCTTCACCGTCCTGGGCCAACGCCGCTCTTTGTGCGCCGCAATGATGATGCTTTTGGCGTCGTGATAAGTCGCCCCACGCCAGAGGTCCATCAACCTGCTCTCGAAATCACCGAAGGTCCACAGGTCTCTGCGGTCTTCGAACTCGTCCAGTAGTTTGAGTTTGTACAGGGCCATGTACGGCATCGTGAATCTCCCTTGGGTGCGTTGAAAAATCCGTGCACCTGGGAAAGTAAGCAAGTCGGGTGTTTTTTTAAATGAACGCGTCGATCACCTTCGCAGCACCGTTGTAGGCTGTTTCTGACCTAAGCGCCGCTAGTCAACCACCCCCGTTGCCCGTTGTCGTGCGCCTCCAGGCAAAATCACAGGGGTCGTCGTGACCGGGGTGACACCGCTATAATCTGCCCACTAGACTGCCCGACCAGGCCCCGCCATGCCTTGCTTCCAGAAGTTGCTGTTGCCCTTGTTGTTGGTTGCCGTCCTCGCTGCCTGCGAGCAGAAACCCTCCCGTGAGGAGCAGATCCTCGCCCAGTTGCCGCTGCAAGATGCCTACATGCATAACATCGAACGCATGGCCGCACTGCTCGGTCGCACGCACCCGCAGCTGTCGCCAGCGACCATCCAGGATGTACTGCGCAAGCACTTGACCGTCGAGGACCAGCGCCAGGACCTGTTCCGGCTGTATAGCGACAAGAACTTCAGCGACGCCGAGTTCGCCACCATCGTCGAGGCCACCCAGGACCCGGCCAAGGCCCGCGCCCTGGAGGACACCGAAGCCGGCAGGCGCCTGAGCGAGAAGCTTACCGCGCTGATGCGCGAGACTGCTCGCGACGTGAAGGTGCAGGCCTTGGTCGAACGGCGCATGCAGGAGGTGGAAGACGAACTGGACGCGCTGGAAAAAGCAGGCTCCTGAACGATTCCCCGCGGCGCCCATAGCGCGTAAGGTGGTCCCCATTTCGTTGCTGTTTTCGTTCCCCCGAGGTCAGGATTGTCATACGCCAAGCACGGATTGCGCCTGGATTTACGCACACTCATTCTGGTGCTCTGCGCACTTACCGCCCTGGTCATGCTGTGCGCCAGCTATTTCGCCAGCTACCGCGTGCAGCGCCAGTTGCTGATCGACCACGCCTTGGAAGCCAACCGGGTGTATGCGATGAAGCTGGCCACCATTACCGAGACTTTTATCGGCAATGCCCAGCAACAGTTGTCGTTCAGCGCCGGTATGCAGGGCCGGCAGCTGGCTGACGCTGGGGCGCTGCAGGCGGAGACCGACCGCGTCCTGAGCCAGAGCATGGCCTTCAACTCTACCTTCGTGCTCGATGCCAACGGCGTGCTGCTGGCAATTTCCCCCGCCCCGCTGCGGCACCTGGTCGGCAGCCGCATGCACTCACCGGGTGTGCAGGAGGCGCTGCACGAGCGTCGCCCGCTGGTGTCGACGCCTTACGTGTCGGTGGCCAACAACCTGGTAGTGGCGCTGTCGCAACCCATTTTCGACAGCAACGGCCGCTACTTGGGGTATGTCGGCGGCAGCCTGTATCTGCGCGAACGCAACATCCTCAACAGCCTGCTGGGCGAGCATTTTTACAAGGACGGTTCCTACCTGTACGTGGTCGACCGCAACCGCCGCCTGCTGTACCACCCTGACAGCCAGCGGGTGGGCACCGTGGTCGAAGGCAATGCATTGATCGACCAACTGGCGACACTGGGCAGCGGGACCCGCCAAGTGACGAACAGCCAGGGGGTGGAAATGCTTGCGGGTTTCGCCACCGTGCGCAGTGCCGGCTGGGGGGTGGTGGCGCAGCAGCCACTGGCGCAGACGGTGGCGCCATTGAACCGCTTGATTCTCAACGTGGTGGGGACCTCCGTGCCTTTAGCTCTGGTGGGCAGCCTGCTGCTGTGGTGGCTGGCCATGACCATCGCCCGGCCGCTGTGGCAGCTGGCCGCCGGCGCCCGTTCGATGGACCATGCCGGCACTGCCGAGCGCCTGCGTCGGGTACCGGCCTGGTACTTCGAGGCAGCCGAGCTCAAGCGCGCCTTGTTGTTCGGGCTCAACTTGCTGCAGGAGCGCATTGGCCGGCTCAACCGCGACGCCCAGACCGACCCGCTGACCGGCCTAGGCAACCGTCGCAGCCTGGAGTTCGGCCTGTCGCTGCTGGAAGCCGAGGGCCGGGCATTTGCAGCGATCGTGGTGGATATCGACCATTTCAAGCGGGTCAACGACAGCCATGGGCACGAGGTGGGGGACCAGGTACTGCGCCGGCTGGCGGAGTTGATGCGCCGCTGCTGCCGCGAGGGCGATCTGCTGTGCCGCACCGGCGGCGAGGAGTTTCTGATGCTGCTGCCGGGGGCCAGCCTGGAGGTGGCGACAGTGGTAGCCGAACGGCTACGCGTGACGGTGCAGGATACGCCAGTGGCACCGGTGGGGGCGGTGACGGTTTCGCTGGGGGTGGCGCGCTGGGATGGCCAGGCCGGTAGCGAGCCGGGGGATGCATTGAGCGAGGCTGATCGGGCGCTGTACCGGGCCAAGCAGGAGGGGCGCAATCGAGTTGTTATCGGCACATGAAACAGATGAATGTGCAGGGCGTAACAAGCCTTGTCATGAAACTGTCGCTTTTCAGTCATAGGATTGACCCCGACCTGACATTTTTACTTCATGGATGAGCGTCTCATGCGTCGTGTGGTTTTCAATCAGAAAGGTGGTGTGGGTAAATCCAGCATCGCCTGCAATCTTGCCGCCGCCAGTGCCACAGAAGGCTACCGCACGTTGTTGGTCGACCTCGACCCGCAAGCCAATGCCACCTACTACCTGACCGGCCTGGTCAATGACGCCATTCCTGCCGGCATCGCCGACTTCTTCCGCCAGACGTTGTCGCCGGTTACCGCCGCTGGCAAGAAGCACCGCGTGGCAATCACCGAAACCCGCTACAGCAACCTGCACCTGGTCACCGCCAGCCCCGACCTCAGCGACCTGCAAAGCAAGCTGGAGAGCAAGTTCAAGATCAACAAACTGCGCAAGCTGCTGGTAGAGCTGGGCGAAGACTACGAGCGGATCTACATCGATACCCCACCGGCACTCAATTTCTACACCTTTAGCGCATTGGTGGCGGCGGAGCGCCTGTTGATCCCGTTCGACTGCGACAGCTTTTCGCGCCAGGCCCTGCACAGTGTCATGGCCGAGGTCGAAGAGCTGCGCCAGGACCATAACCCGGCGTTGCAGGTAGAAGGCGTGGTGGTCAACCAGTACGCCGGGCGCACTGCGCTGCACCAGACCCTGGTGGAGCAATTGCGCAGCGAAGGCCTGCCGGTGCTGCCGGTGTACCTGAGCAGCTCGATCAAGATGCGTGAGTCGCACCAGGCCTCGGTGCCGCTGGTGCACCTGGCGCCACGGCACAAACTGGCGCTGGAGTTCGTCGACCTGCTGGATGTGCTTGAGCGCGCGGCCTGACACCGCTTGGGGGCGCGTTGCGCCGCAAAATTCTCGCGGCAAAAGCACTACCCGACCGTTCATCGGGATGGTAGATTCGCCGCCATGAAAACCACCCGCCACACCCGCGCGCTGACGGCCTGGACGCTCTACGCCAGTGTCCTGTTCAGCCTATTGCTGTGCGGTCTGCACCATGGCCAGATGGGCGGCCTGCGCCTGGCCGGCCTGGAAGGTGGGTTCTGCTCGATCAACAGCGAACACGGCGTGGCCATCGACCTCGATGGCGGCGGCGACCAGCACCTGGCCCAGCTCGACTGCCCGGTGTGTTCCTCGTTCGGCCTGGCGGTGCCGCTCAGCAGTGGCGGTTGGTCGTTCACCCCGGCACAAACCGTGGCCACCTCGCCCATTGTCGTGCGCAGCTGGGCGCAACCGCCGCCGCGCTATCAACGCCCCGCCCTCAACCCTCGCGCCTCCCCCGCCACGCTCCCCGCAGCCGTACTTCATTTCGCCTGACCTCAGCCGGGCGCGCCTGCCTGCGCGCTCGCCGTCAGCCATAAGCTTTGCGTGGAAGACACCCCAACATGCTTCGCAATACCTCCCTGGTGCTCCTCATGGGCACCTGCAGCTTCGCCTGGGCGGACGCTGCCCCCGTAGAACTCACCGCCACCACCATCGACGGTGAACGCGACGCCGTTAGCGGCGTGCAACTGGACGAACCGATCCGCACCGGCTCACGCCTGGGCCTCACCGCGCGGGAAACACCCGCCTCGGTCAGTGTCTCGGATCGCCGCGTGATCGAACAACGCGGCGCCAAGGACAGCCAGGACGTGATTAACGCCATGACCGGTGTCAACGCCTCGGCCAACCCCGGTTATGGGGGCTTCGTCGCCTACCGCGGCTTCACCCAAAACCAGGTCACCCAGTTGTACAACGGCATCAACCTGGGCTACAGCAGCGCCACCCGGCCAGTGGACGCTTGGGTGCTCGACCGCGTCGAGCTGATCGGTGGGCCGTCGTCGTTCCTGCACGGTGCGGGTGCGGTGGGCGGCTCGATCAACTCCATCACCAAGCTGGCCAGCCGCGACCAGCAGACCCTCGACGGCCGCCTCCGCTATGGCAGCTTCGACGACAGCGAAGTGGCGTTCGGTATCAACCAGGCACTGGCCAGCAACCCCGCCGATGCCCGCCATTTCGCCCGCCTGGATTTCAGCCGCGGGCACGGCAATGGCTACGTCGACCGCAACGAACGGCAAACCGACAGCCTGGCCTTCTCGCTGCTCAGCGACCTCGCACCCAACCTCACCCACACCCTGGCGCTGGAGTACCAGGAAGACCGCGAAGACAGCCCCTACTGGGGCTCGCCAATCCTGCCCGGGCGCCGCACGATGAAAATCGACAACAGCCGCCGCTTCGAAAACTACAACGTCGGCGACGGCCGCTACGAGCAGCGGGTACGCTGGCTGCGCTCGATCCTCGATTACCAGCTGAGCGACAGCACCAGCCTGCAAAACACGCTGTACCACTACAACGCCCAGCGCGACTACCGCAACCTCGAACGCTACAGCTACACCGGCGCTGGCGAGGTACAGCGCAATACCCCTTACCTGCAGCACCACGACCAGAACCTGTTGGGCGACCGCATCGAACTGCGCCACGACAACCAGCTGCTCGGCCTGGCCAGCCAGTGGTCGCTGGGGCTGGAATACTCGCGTATGCACCAGACCCTCTACCCCACTTCGAGCAGTTGGAGCGACGTGGTCGACGCCGAACACTTTGACCCCGGCAGCTTCGATGACATCCCAGGGGTGAACGCCGGCCTGACCAAGCAACGTCGCCACACGGTGACCAACCGCGCGGTATTCGTTGAAAACCGCCTGCAGCTCAGCGAACGCCTGGCCCTGCTGACCGCGCTGCGCTACGACTACCTGGATATGGAAGTGACCAACTACGGCGCGGTGACGCCAACCTCGCCGGCGTTCTTCGAGCGGCGCTGGGAGCCGCTTTCCGGGCGTATCGGCCTGACCTATGCGCTGACCCCTTCGGCCAGCGTATACGCGCAGTACAGCACCTCTGCCGACTTGCCGGCCGGTTCATTGGCGGCCGCAACCTATTCCAACGTCGGGCTGTTCGACTTGTCCAAAGGCGAACAGTGGGAAGTGGGCAGCAAGTTCGACTTTCTCGAAGGGCGCGGTGCCGCCACCCTGGCGCTGTACCAGATCGTGCGCAAGGACTTTGCCGTGCGTGACGCCAACGACGCCAACCTCACGGTGCAGGCCGGGCAGCAAACCTCACGCGGTGTTGAGCTGTCCGGGCGCCTGCAGGTAACGCCGAAACTGCTGGCCGAAGCCAACTATGCCTACGTCGATGCGCAATACGATGAGTTCAACGAGGCGGTCAACGGCGTGTCGGTGTCGCGCAAGGGCAACGCACCGGTGAACGTGCCGGCCAATCTCGCCAACGTGTGGCTGACCTACAGCTTGTCCACGGCGTGGTCCGTAGGTGCAGACGGGCGCTACGTGGGCTCGGTGTACGCCGACAACGCCAACAGCCTCAAGGCCCCGGCCTACACCCTGTACGGTGCGTTCGCCCGTTACCAACTGGATGAACACACCACGCTGACCGGGCGGCTGCGCAACCTGACCGATGAGGTGTACGCCAAGCAGGCCTATAACAGCCAGTACTACATGGGGCCACCGCGTACTTTCGAGCTGGCACTAGACATGCGCTTCTGATCGCCGGCCTGCTGGCCGACGCCGAGGGTTACCGCGAAATGGCTGGCACACCCTGGAAAGTCGGCCAGCCCTAAGCTGCGCCAACGGTTGAATCAGGTATCTCAAGGTCGCCCTCGACAAAGCACCTTTCAGCGCTCGGTTATCTACTGGTAAGCACAACAAGGATGGCGCGGCTCGACCGCGCCCCGTTCATCATGGCTGCCAATGGAACCGGAGAGCTCCCGCATGTCCGTACCTCATGAGGTATCCCCCGCCACCCTGCGCAAGGTGATCGCCGCCTCGGCCATCGGCAATTTCGTCGAATGGTTCGACTTCGCCGTTTACGGTTTTCTCGCCACCCTGATCGCCAGCCAGTTCTTTGCCAGCGAAGACGCCAGCGTGGCCTTGCTCAAAACCTTTGCGGTGTTTGCCGTGGCCTTCGCCCTGCGCCCGCTGGGCGGGATCGTGTTTGGCGCGTTGGGCGACCGCCTGGGGCGCAAGCGCATCCTGTCGTTGACCATCTTGTTGATGGCCGGCTCGACTACCCTGATCGGCCTGCTGCCGACCTACGCCAGCATCGGCCTGGCAGCCCCCGCGCTGCTGACCCTGGCGCGCTGCCTACAAGGCTTTTCCGCCGGCGGCGAGTACGCCGGGGCCTGCGCCTACCTGATGGAGCACGCACCGAACGACAAGCGAGCTTTCTATGGCAGCTTCGTGCCGGTATCGACGTTTTCTGCCTTTGCCTGCGCGGCGGTAATCGCCTATGGCCTGGAGGCCAGCCTGTCGGCCGAAGCGATGAATACCTGGGGCTGGCGCATTCCGTTTCTGATCGCCGCGCCACTGGGGCTGGTTGGCCTGTACCTGCGCTGGCGCATGGAAGAAACCCCGGCGTTCCGCGAAGCTGTTGCCCAGGGCAAGGAACATGAACATTCGCCGCTCAAGGAAACCCTGCGTAACCATGGCCGGGCGATCCGCAACCTGGGGGCGTTCATTTCGCTGACCGCGTTGTCGTTCTATATGTTCACCACCTACTTCGCCACTTACCTGCAGTTGGTCGGCAACCTGACCCGCGCGCAATCGCTGCTGGTGACCACCGTGGCCTTGCTGTTCGCCGCTGTCGGCTGCCCACTGGCCGGGGCGTTTTCGGACCGCGTCGGGCGGCGCAAGACCATTGGCTTTACCTGCCTGTGGGTGATGCTGTGCGTGTTCCCGGCGTACTGGCTGGCCAGCTCCGGCTCGATGCCCGGTGCGCTGCTGGGGGTGATGCTGCTGGCGGTGGGGGCGTTGTGCAGTGGCGTGGTCACGGCGGCGTTGTTGTCAGAAAGCTTCCCAACTCGCACCCGTTATACCGCCTCGGCGATTACCTACAACGTGGCCTACACCCTGTTTGGCGGCACGGCGCCGCTGGTGGCGACCTGGCTGATTGGGCAGACCGGCAGCAGCCTGGCACCGGCGTTCTACCTGGTGGTAATTGCACTGGTGGCGTTGCTGGGCGGGTTGGCGTTGCCGGAGACTTCGCGAATTTCGCTGCATGATGAGGTGAGAGGCGACGCTGTAAGGGGCGGGGCTCGGAGCTCTATGTGAGAAATTGGGGCCGCTTGGCGGCCCCAAGGATCTCAACCCTCCTGCCCCTCTTCGCGCCGATACGCCCACTGATACAACGCCGGTAGCACCAGCAAGGTCAGCGCGGTAGAAGACAGAATCCCGCCAATCACCACCGTCGCCAGCGGGCGCTGCACCTCCGCCCCGGTCCCCGTGGCCAAGGCCATCGGAATGAACCCCAGCGACGCTACCAGCGCCGTCATCAGCACCGGCCGCAAGCGCGTCAGTGCGCCCTCCTCGACCGCCGCGCGCAGCGTACGCCCTTGTTCCCGCAGGCTACGGATAAAGGCAATCATCACCAGCCCATTGAGCACCGCCACCCCCGACAAGGCAATGAACCCCACGCCCGCGGAAATGGACAACGGAATGTCCCGCAGCCACAGTGCCAGCACCCCGCCGGTGAGGGCAAAGGGAATGCCGGTGAACACCAGCAGGCCATCCCTGAGGTTGTTGAACATCATCAGCAACAACGCCATGACCAGCAGCAAGGCCACTGGCACCACCACCTGCAGGCGCTCGGCCGCCGACTGCAGCTGCTCGAACTGGCCACCCCAGCGGGTCCAGTAACCCGGTGGTATCTGCACTTGCTCGATCAGGGTTTGTTCGGCTTCTTCGACGAACGAGCCCAAGTCACGCCCACGCACATTGGCGCTGACCACCACCACCCGCTTGCCGTCCTCGCGGCTGACCTGGTTTGGCCCCAGCTGCAAGCTAAGCGTGGCCACCTGCGACAACGGGATAAAGCCGATTTGCCCGGCCCCCGCGGCAGCGCTGGCCGGTACCGGAATCAGCAAGTTGCCCAACCCGTCAATATCGGTACGCAGGTTCTCGGAAAGGCGCACCACCATGTCGAAGCGGCGGTCACCTTCATACAGGGTACCGGCCGTGCGACCACCCACGGCAATGGCGATGGCATCCTGCACATCGCCCACGTTCAGGCCGTGGCGGGCCGCTTTGTCGCGGTCGATATCGATGGTCAGCACCGGTAGGCCGGTGGTCTGTTCAACCTTCACTTCGGACGCACCCGCTACGCCCTGCAGGCTGCTGGCGATTTGTGCGGCCGTGCGGTTGAGCACGTCCATGTCATCACCGAACAGTTTCACCGCCACATCGCTGCGCACCCCGGAAATCAACTCGTTGAAGCGCAGCTGGATCGGCTGCGACAGCTCGTAGTTGCTGCCCGGCACGCTGGCTGCGGCGCGCTGAACTTCAGCGATCAACGCGTCACGCGGCTTGCCCGGGTCTACCCATTGTTCACGCGGGCGCAACATCACATAAGCGTCGGAGATGTTTGGCGGCATCGGGTCGGAGGCAATCTCGGCGGTGCCGGTGCGGGCAAACACCCGCTGCACTTCCGGCACCTGGGCGATGATCGCCTGCTCCAGGCGCTGCTGCATGTCCACCGACTGCGACAGGCTGGTGCCCGGCACGCGCAAGGCCTGCAGGGCGAAGTCCCCCTCGCTGAGGCTGGGAATGAACTCGCTGCCCATGCGGCTGGCCATCACCCCGGACAGCAGCACCAGCGTGGCGGCGGCAGTGAACGCCAGTTTTTGCCGGCCTAGCACCCAGGCCAGCACCGGGGCATAGCGTTGGCGCGCGGTGCGCATCACCAGGCCTTCTTCTTCCTTGACCTTGCCAGTGACGAACAAGGCAATGGCCGCCGGCACGAAGGTAACCGAGAGGATCATGGCACCGAGCAAGGCGATGACCACGGTAAAGGCCATGGGGTGGAACATCTTGCCCTCGACCCCGGTCAGGGCAAAAATCGGCAGGTACACCACCATGATGATCAACTGGCCGAAAATCAGTGGCCGGCGCGCCTCGCGGGCGGCAGCGAACACTTCGTGGAAGCGCTCGGCGCGGGTCAGCATGCGGCCATGGCGCTGCTGGGCATGGGCCAGGCGGCGGATAGCGTTTTCCACAATCACCACCGCGCCATCGACGATGATGCCGAAGTCCAACGCGCCAAGGCTCATCAGGTTAGCGCTGACCTTGTTGCTGAACATGCCGGTGAAAGTGAACAGCATCGACAACGGGATGACCATGGCCGTGATCAGCGCGGCGCGGATGTTGCCTAGGAACAGGAACAACACGGCAATTACCAGGATCGCCCCTTCGACCAGGTTTTTCTTGACCGTGGCAATGGCTTTTTCCACCAGGTTGGTGCGGTCGTACACCGTCACCGCGACCACGCCCTTGGGCAGGTTGCGGTTGATCTCGACCAGCTTGGCGGCCACCGCCTGGGACACCGTGCGGCTGTTCTCGCCAATCAGCATGAACACCGTGCCCAGCACCACTTCCCGGCCATTTTCGGTGGCCGCGCCCGAGCGCAGCTCTTGGCCCAGGCCCACCTGGGCCACATGGCTGACCCGAATTGGCGAGCCATCGACGCTGGAGATCACGATGTTGGCGATGTCCTCGGCCGACGCCACCTGGCCCGGCGCGCGGATCAGCAACTGCTCGCCGTTACGCTCGATGTAGCCAGCGCCAACGTTGGCGTTGTTGCGCTCCAAGGCCGCGATCAGGTCGTTGAGGGTGAGCTTGTAGGCTGCCAGGCGCTTGGGCTCTGGCGCAATCAGGTATTGCTTGGCATGGCCGCCGATGCTGTTGACCTCGGCCACCCCCGGCACATTGCGCAACTGCGGCTTGATGATCCAGTCCTGGATCACCCGCAGGTCGGTCGCGGTGTACGGCGTCCCGTCATCTTTCAGCGCGCCCTGCTCGGCTTCCACCGTCCACAAGAATATTTCCCCCAACCCTGTGGAGATGGGCCCCATACCCGCTTCGATCCCTTCGGGCAATTGCTCCCGTGCCACTTGCAGGCGCTCGTTGACCAGTTGCCGGGCAAAGAACAGGTCGGTGCTGTCGTCAAAAATGACCGTGACCTGCGACAGGCCCGAGCGCGACAGCGAGCGGGTCTGCTTGAGCCCGGGCAAGCCGGCCATGGCGGTCTCGATGGCGTAGGTGATGCGCTGCTCGGTCTCGAGGGGCGAATAACCGGGCGCGGCGGTGTTGATTTGCACCTGGACGTTAGTGATGTCCGGTACAGCGTCGATCGGCAGTTTCTGGTAGCTGTGGATACCCACCGCGGCCATCAGGGCTACGGCCAGCATCACCACCAGGCGCTGCTCGATGGCGAATTGAATCAGGCGTTCGAACATGCAGGTGTCCCCGTGATCAATGGCTGTGCTCGGCCGAGCCCTTGCCCAGCTCGGACTTGAGGACAAAGCTGCCGGCGGCGGCTACCTGGGTTCCGGCGGCCAGGCCGGTGGTGATTTCTACCTGGCCGGCATCGCGGCGGCCGGTCTTCACCGGACGGGCCTCGAAGCCTTGTTCGGTGCGGGCAAACACCACGGTCTGCGCCTCCCAGGTTTGCAGGGCGCTTTGCGGCACCACCACGGCGGCATTGAAGCGCTCAACGCTGACCGCAACATTGACGAACAGCCCAGGGCGCCAGGCGCCGTTGGGGTTGGCCAGGGTGGCGCGGACAGTGGCGGCGCGGTTCTGCTCGCCAAGCAGGCTACCCACGTAGTTGACCTTGCCCTCGACCTGGGCGCCCAAGTCCGGCGCGCTGACGGTGACCTGGCGGCCGGTTACTACCTTGTCCAGGTCACGCGGGGCCACCGCGAAAGTGGCCCACACCCGGCTGAGGTCGGACAGGGTGAAGGCATTGCTGGTTTCGTCGACCACCTCGCCCACGGTCAGGTGCTTTTCCACCACCACCGCATCGAAGGGGGCGCGCAGTTCATAGCGGTTGCCGGCACCCGCCGGGCCCACGGCGGCTACTTTCTGCCGGGCGTTGGCCAAGGCGATCTCGGCCTCCTGCAGTGCCTGGCGGGCCTGCAAGTAGTCCTGCTCGGCGCTGATGCGTTCCTGCCACAGCTGCTGTTCGCGCTGGAAGGTCAGGCGCGCCAGTTCCAGGCGGCGCTGGGCAGCCTGCTGCTCGCTGCGCAGGTCAGAAATCTGCTGGCTGGCGATCACCGCCAGCACCTGGCCGCGCTTGACCGCTTGGCCCAGCTCGGCTTGCACCGCCTCGACCACGCCGGGCACGCGTGGCACGACGTGGGCGGTGCGGTCTTCGTCAAAGCGAATTTCACCGGGAAAGCTGATGGCGGTGCCCAGCTCGCGCGGGCCAGCGGCGGCCAGTTGCACACCGGCGGCTTCAATCTGGGCGATGGACAGCTGCAGCGAACCCTCTTCTTCGGCGTGGCCTTCATCGCCGTGGCCTTCTTCGGCATGACCTTCTTCGGCCTGTTCCTCGCCATGGCCGTGGCTGTCTTCGCCATGCTCGTCGTGGCGGGCTTGCGCCTTTGACGCCTGGCCGAGGTTGCCGGTCCAGGCCAGGCCAGCGAAGCCAAGCGCGGCAACGGCGGCGACCACAAGGGCTATCTTGCGTGGGTTAGTCATTGTTGCTCCTGCTGTTCGAATGTGTGCTCAGGCCATCGAGGTCGCCATAGATCCGCTCGACCTGCGCCCGCGCGTCGGTCGCCGAGGCCAAAGCCTGGAGGTACAGCCCGCGGGCCTCGATCAACGTGCGCTGGGCGTCGAGGACATCGAGGAAGGCGAACTTGCCCATTTCGAAACCGCGGGTGGCGGTGTCCACGGCCTGTTGTGCGGAAGGCAGGATGCTGCGGTCATAGGCATCCACTTCCTGCATGGCGGTATCCCACTGGCTGACGGCGCTACGGGTTTCACTGCGCAGGCGCAGCTCCACAGCGTTACGCAGGTCACGTGCTTGGTCGGCACGGCGCGCGGCCGCCAACACGTTGCCCTGGTTGCGGTCGAACAACGGCAAGGGCATCGATAAGCCCACCACGTTGACCCGCTCGCGGTCTTCGCGGCTGTACTGGCTGCCAAGGCTGACGGTAAGGTTGGGAATACGCAGGGCCTTTTCCGACCCGAGGGACGCATCGCCGCGCTCGACTTGGGTGGCGGCCAGGCGCCACTCAGCCGTTTGCTCGACCTGACCGAGCAGCGCGTCGGCGCTGGGCGCGTTGCCAGGCGACAGGTTGGCTGCCTGCAACTGGTCGAAGCTTACCTGCGGGCTGCCAGTCAACCGTGCCAAGGCTTGGTAGGCCATGCTGCGCTGGGTTTGCGCGCGGCGCACTTCGGCCTGGGCCTGGGCCAGTTGCACCTGGGCACGCGTAGCCTCCACCGGCGATGACTGGCCGGCAGTCACCCGCCCCTGCACTACCCGCAGCCCACGTTCAGTCAACGCCTGCGATTGCTGCGCCAGCTCCAGCGCGGTCTGCGCGCGCAAGGCGGCGTGGAAGGCCTGTACCACATCGGCGCGCAGGCCATTGCGCTGGCGCTCCAGGTCCAGCTGGGCAATGGCCTGGCCGGCGCCGGCCACGGCGATGCGTGCGCCGCGCTTGCCACCCAGTTCCAGCGGCTGGCTGAGGGTAACAGTGGTGGTACGGGTGTCGCGGCGGGTGTCCTCGGCCTCCCAGGACAGCTCCGGGTTGGGGACCAGCCCGGCCTGGCGCCGCTCGCCGTCGGCAATGCCGATTTCTCGCCCGGCGGCGGCCAGCTCGGGGTTCTGGGCAAAGGCGGCGGCAAGCGCCTGGGGCAGGCTCAGGCTCTGGCTGGCCTGAGCGCTGGCGGCGCCGGCCAGCAACAGGCACAGCAAGGCGATCTTGCGGGGGATGGGCACGAAACAGGTCCTCGTCGGCGAGTGTTGGCGAGGGACTGTAGAAAGCGGTGCTTATCGGGGCGGTGGCGGGAAAATTACAATTTTGTAATCAAGCTTGTGCCGGTCTGTAGCGGCCTCTTCGCGGGCAGTCCAGAGACAACGCTTGCTTTTAAATGTAGGAGCGGGCTTGCCCGCGAAGAGGCCGGAACAGGCCACATCAGGTTCGATAATCGCCCACTTTCCCGGGGCGACGGTTTCGCCCAATTGACTAAACTAACCGGTCGGTACAAAACTAGACGCAACCAACAACAACAAAGCGATGCCCGTCATGAAGCCCCTTATTCTTGTGCTCAACGGCCCCAACCTGAACATGCTGGGCACCCGCGAGCCTGCCCAATATGGTTACGAAACCCTCGCCGACCTGGCCCAGGGTTGTGCCGATACTGCCCATGCGCATGGCCTGGAAATCGAATTCCGTCAAACCAACCACGAAGGCGAACTGATCGACTGGATCCACGCCGGCCGTGGCCGCTGCGCCGGGATCGTGATCAACCCCGGTGCCTGGACCCACACCTCGGTGGCTATTCGCGACGCCCTGGTGGCCAGCGAGCTGCCGGTGATCGAAGTGCACCTGTCCAACGTGCACAAGCGCGAGCCGTTCCGCCACTTGTCGTTCGTTTCCTCCATCGCCGTGGGTGTCATCTGCGGCCTGGGCAGCCATGGCTACCGCATGGCCCTTAGCTACTTCGCCGACATGCTCCAGGAGCGCTCAGCATGAGCCAGCAAGCCATCCTCGCCGGCCTGATTGGCCGCGGCATCCAGCTGTCGCGCACCCCGGCCCTGCACGAACACGAAGGTGATGCCCAGGCCCTGCGCTACCTGTATCGGCTGATAGATGCCGACCAGTTGCAACTGGACGACAGCGCCCTGCCCGGCCTGCTCGACGCTGCGCAGCACACCGGCTTTACCGGGCTCAATATCACCTACCCGTTCAAGCAGGCGATCCTGCCCCTGCTCGATGAGCTGTCGGACGAAGCCCGTGGCATCGGTGCGGTGAACACCGTGGTGCTCAAGGACGGCAAGCGGGTCGGCCACAACACCGACTGCCTGGGCTTTGCTGAAGGCCTGCGCCGTGGCCTGCCCGACGTGGCCCGGCAGCAAGTGGTGCAAATGGGCGCCGGGGGCGCGGGCTCGGCAGTGGCTCATGCCTTGCTGGGAGAAGGCGTCGAACGGCTGGTACTGTTTGAAGTGGACGCGGCCCGTGCGCAGGCCCTGGTGGACAACCTGAATGCCCATTTCGGTGCCGGCCGCGCCGTGCTCGGTACTGACCTGGCCACGGCACTGGCCGAAGCGGACGGGCTGGTCAACACCACGCCAGTGGGCATGGCCAAGCTGCCAGGCACACCGCTGCCGGTGGCGTTGCTGCATGCGCGCCTGTGGGTGGCGGAGATCATCTACTTCCCGCTGGAGACCGAACTGCTGCGCGCCGCCCGGGCATTGGGCTGCCGCACACTGGATGGCAGCAACATGGCGGTGTTCCAGGCGGTGAAGGCGTTCGAGCTGTTCAGCGGGCGCCAGGCGGATGCGGCGCGGATGCAGGCGCATTTTGCCAGCTTCACCGGCTAGGCCGGTGTTGGCTTCTTCGCGGGTAAGCCGGCGGCTACAGGGGTAACGCCACCGTTGTAGGCGCAAGCATGCCCGCGAAAAGGCCAGTACAAACCATCACCCTTGCTCATCCAATAGAGCCTTTATCACCTGCTCCTGCCCGGCATAATCCCCTTCGCCAAAGTGCACATGGCGCACCTGCCCTTTGCGGTCGACGAAGTAATGCGCCGGCCAGAACTGGTTGCCCCAGGCGTTCCACACCGTGTAGTCGTTATCCACCGCCACCGGGTAACCGATCCCCAGCTTGGCCACCTTGTCGCGCAACGTGCCGAGGTCATGCTCGTAGTCATACTCCGGCGTGTGCACACCGACCACCACCAAGCCTTGGTCGGCATAGCGCCGCGCCCACTCGTTCACATGGGGCAGGCTGCGCTGGCAGTTGATGCAATCCCAGGTCCAGAAGTCCACCAGCACCACCTTGCCTTTCAGCCCGGGGGCATCCAACGGCGCTGAGTTCAACCAGTGGCTGGCGCCCGACAGCGACGGCATGGCCCCGTAGCTGTCGCGGGCCATCAGGTGCCCGGCCAGGCCCAGCCCGGTCAGCGCCAGGGCAATGCCGCCCACCGTCAACATCAGGCGGCGATCAATTCTCATGGCAACCGCCGGTGGCATAGGTGCGGTATTGCACGCTCTGTTGCTGGCCCTTGGAATCGAGGTAATCCATGCGGGTGTTCACCAGGCCGCAGGCATTGCTCTGGTCATCCTGTACCGACAGCACTTTCTTTATATCCAGGTGGTCACCGTAGCGGTACTGCATTACCCCGGCATCGTCCATCGGTGCAGGGGCCGCCTGGGCGGCAAGGGCGCCGAAGCTGAGCACGGCAAACAGGCTGGCGCTGGCGAAGGTCTGGAAGTTCATGGCATGTCTCCTGGGTAACGCTTGGGGGTGGGGAGCCATGCTCCCCGGTCGAGAGCCATTTCACGCCTGCCAGGTATCGCGTATGTGTCGCCCGCCCCTGTGATGTGCCTCCTGCTGTATCTGTAGACGAGCCGACGAAGCGCCACACATCCATATAAAATTGTTTAAAAACAGTAAGATAGAAACAAAATTGGCGCCCACAAAGGGCGCCAACCTGGTACAGACGGATACAATCGAATCAAGCGTTAACAAGTACGTGCTCAAGGTTGTAGCTGATAGCGTTCAGCAGCGTGGGTTTGTCGAATGTCGGACATCAGCCCTTGACGCGCACTTTCCAGCGCATGCCAGCGTTCAGCAACATGCAGCGGCGGGATGGTCACCAACTCGCGCCGGTCGAAACCGACGAGTGCAGCATCGACCAGCTCACCGACCTCCATCACCTCCGGGAGTGTGTTGACGTCAATGCCGGCCCGCTGCCAAATCTCGGTGCGGGTCGCTGCTGGCAGCACCGCTTGCACGTATACCCCCTTGGGCGACAGCTCTAGGCTCAAACCCTGTGACAGAAACAGCACGAAGGCTTTGCTGGCTCCGTAGAGGGACATGCCCAACTCGGGCGCAAAACCCACCACCGAACCCACGTTGACGATCGCCCCCGTGCCTGACTGCGCGAGGCGCGGCGCGACCGCAGCAGCGAGCCGCGTCAGTGCGGTGGTATTGAGCGTGATAAGGCATTCGATGGCTTCGGCGGATTGGTCCAGGAAACCACCCGATTGGGCCATCCCCGCGTTGTTGATCAAGACGCCGATACCTGCGTCATCGCGCAGTCGATTTTCAACTACGGACAGGTCTGCCGAGCTTGTCAGGTCGGCTGGCAACACCTCAACGGCCACATTGTTCTCCTTGCGCAGGCGCAAGGCCAGTTGATCCAGGCGCGCTTGGTCGCGCGCAACAAGGACCAGATCGTGGCCACGACGGGCGAACCGCTCGGCGTAGGTGGCGCCAATGCCGCTGGAGGCACCGGTAATGAGTACGGTCGAAGGGGTGATCATGGAGGTTTCCTTTATGGCGATGGTTTGGATATGGCGCCCCTCGATGAAACCTCCCTACCGGGTGGATGACTCATCTTCGGAGTGTTAGTATCAATTTGATACGGACACTACTACCATTCCCAAAGCAAGTCACTATCAAAATAGTATGAACACCAAAAATAGTTGCGATAACCCCTGCCCGATCGCCCGCAGCCTAGCTGTCGCCGGTGATGCCTGGAGCATATTGATCCTGCGGGATGCCCACGCTGGCCTCTCGCGCTTTGACCAATTCCGCAAAAGCCTGGGCATTGCCCCGACCATGCTGACCCGCCGGCTGGCGGCACTGACGGAGGAGGGGTTACTGGAGAAGCGGCGCTACTCGGAGCACCCGCCGCGAGAGGAGTATCTGCTCACCGCGGCGGGTCGCGATTTTCTGCCCGTGCTGTTCATGATGGGTGCATGGGGGCAGCAGTACCGGGGCGGTGGAAAGCTGACTCGCTTCTTCGACGCGGAAACAGGCACGGAAATTAAAGCGGTTGCCGTGGACGAGGTGACAGGGGCAAAGATCGGCACTCGCCCCATGCGCATCGTCTTACCGGACGAAAGCTAACAAGGCCTCTGCTCCCGGCTGACTGGCTTGGCAGGTCGATAGCCAGCCACCCGTGAACGCCGGGCCAGATACACTGCAATACAAAACCCAGCAGGCAAGCACCAACGCGCTCGGTACACTGCGCCCATCCCCTCTTGCACAGGAACGCCGCGTATGGAACACGTCGATCACATCCTGATCGTCGACGACGACCGCGAAATCCGCGAACTGGTCGGCAACTACCTGAAGAAGAACGGCCTGCGCACCAGCATCGTCGCCGACGGCCGGCAGATGCGCGCCTTTCTCGAAGCCAACAGTGTCGACCTGATCGTCCTCGACATCATGATGCCCGGCGACGATGGCCTGCTGCTGTGCCGCGAGCTTCGCGCGGGCAAGCACCGCAACACCCCGGTGCTGATGCTGACGGCCCGCAACGATGAAACCGACCGCATCATCGGCCTGGAAATGGGCGCCGACGATTAC
This sequence comes from Pseudomonas sp. Leaf58, assembly GCF_003627215.1. Taxonomy (NCBI): domain Bacteria; kingdom Pseudomonadati; phylum Pseudomonadota; class Gammaproteobacteria; order Pseudomonadales; family Pseudomonadaceae; genus Pseudomonas; species Pseudomonas sp. Leaf58. The sequence goes on along the minus strand of NZ_CP032677.1, from coordinate 2,066,525 downwards.
CTGACTAAACCGTTCTCGGCCCGCGAATTGCTCGCCCGCATCAACGCCGTGCTGCGCCGCACGCGCATGCTACCGCCCAACCTGACCATCAGCGAAAGCAGCCGCCTGCTCGGCTTTGGCCAATGGCGCCTGGATACCACCGCGCGCCACCTGCTCGACAACGAAGGTACCTTGGTGGCACTGAGCGGTGCCGAATACCGCCTGCTGCGGGTGTTTCTCGACCACCCGCAGCGGGTCCTCAGCCGTGAGCAGCTGCTCAACCTGACCCAGGGCCGCGAAGCCGACATTTTCGACCGTTCCATCGACCTGCTGGTCAGCCGCCTGCGCCAGCGCTTGGGTGACGACGCCCGCGAACCCAGCTGTATCAAAACCGTGCGTAGCGAGGGCTATGTGTTCTCGTTGCCAGTGCAACTGCTTGAGTCGCCGTCGTGAAGTGGCCACGCACCCTCGCCTCGCGCCTGGCATTGATCTTCTTCACCGGCCTGGTGCTGGCCTACGGCTTGTCGTTTGGCCTGCAGGCCTACGAGCGCTATATCAGCAGCCGCTCGATGATGCTCAGCAACCTGGAACAGGACGTAGCCACGTCTGTGGCGATTCTCGACCGCCTGCCTGCGGCCGAACGCGCCGCCTGGTTACCGCGCCTGGAGCGGCGTACCTACCGCTACCGGCTGGACCAAGGCCTGACGGGCGAGGCAATGCCCAGCAGCAATCCACCCATGGCTGCCGAATCGATCGTCAAGGCGATCGGCAACGACTACCGCCTGACCTTTCAGGAACTCCCCGGCCCTAATGTGCATTTCCAGGCTCACCTAAGCTTGGCCGACGGCGCGCCGCTGACCATCGATGTGACGCCAGCCCCACTCCCGGTGGCCCGCTGGCTGCCCGTGGTGTTGCTGGTCCAGCTGGCCGTGCTGTTGCTGTGCACTGGGTTGGCAGTGCGCCTGGCCATCGGCCCGCTTACCCGCCTGGCCCACGCGGTTGACAACCTCGACCCAGACAAACCCGGGGTGCAACTGGATGAAAACGGCCCACGCGAGGTGCGCTACGCTGCCGTGGCCTTCAACGCCCTGCAGGCGCGCATCGCCGCTCACCTGAAGGAGCGCATGCAGTTGCTAGCGGCCATTTCCCACGACCTGCAAACGCCGATCACGCGCATGAAGCTGCGCGTCGAAGTGATGGACGAGGGGGTAGAGAAAGACAAGCTGTGGAGTGACCTCGGTGAAATGGAACACCTGGTGCGCGAAGGCGTGGCCTATGCGCGCAGCATGGATACCAACACCGAGGCCCTGTGCCGGGTCAACCTCGATGCCTTCCTCGACAGCCTGGTCTTCGACTATCAGGACAGCGGCGCACGGGTCGAGCGCCGTGGCACTACCGGCAGCCTGCTGGAAACCCGCCCGCATGCCCTGCGCCGGGTGTTGGTGAACCTGGTGGACAACGCCCTCAAGTTTGCCGGTGAAGCTGAGTTGGAGGTTTGCCATGAAGGCGGCAAGACCGTTATCCGCGTGCTCGACAACGGGCCGGGGATACCCGGTGGTGAATTAGACGACGTGCTCAAACCGTTCTACCGGGTGGAAGGCTCACGCAACCGCAGTACCGGCGGCACCGGGTTGGGCCTGGCCATCGCCCACCAACTGATCCAGGCCATGGGCGGCCAGCTGACCCTGAGCAATCGCGAAAGCGGTGGGCTTTGCGCGCAGATCGAACTCAAATGACCGCCAGGTGCGCGCCTTTGCAGGCGCCGCCGGCGCTGCCTGTACATTCCGACACGAAACTCCAGCAACCCTGACACGCTGCAGATACCTCACCCCCGCACACTCCCGGTGACACCCTCACACCCCGGGAGCCCTTGATGAAATCCCTCGCCCTGCCCTCTGACTGGAAGCTGTTCGCCGCCCTCGCCGGCCTGCCCCTGATGATGACCACTGCGGTCCTGGCGTACCAACCTAACCCGGATGGCCTGCGCAGCGCCCTTTCCTGCAGTAACCGTCCTTGGGAGTGAACACTATGATCACCTTGAACCGTACCCTGATCACCTTCGACCGCGTAGGCAGCTGGAGCGCCGATCTGCCGTTGCGGTTGTTTGTGGCCTGGGAGTTTTTAGAATCTGGCTGGGAGAAATTCAATGGCAGCAATTGGTTCGCTGACCTGCAAACCAGCTTCCCGTTCCCCTTTAACCTGCTACCCGCCGAGCTGAATTGGCAACTGTCAATGTGGGCGGAGCTGATCCTGCCGTTGCTACTGTTGCTGGGGTTAGGAACCCGGCTGGCGTCATTGGGCCTGATGGTGGTGACGGTGGTGGCGATCGCCGCCGTGCATTGGCCGGTGCACTGGTCGGGGTTGGCCGAACTGGCCCAGGGTTATGTCATTACCGATCAGGGCTTTGGCAACTACAAGCTGCCGCTTATCTATCTGGTGGCATTGCTGCCGCTGCTGCTCAAGGGAGCTGGGCGCTTAAGCCTCGATTACTGGTTAAGGGCACGGTTGTACAAGTGATATCGAAAGGGCTGCCTTGCAGCCCTTTCATCTTCATTACGTCCCGATGATGACACCCTGATCGCGCAACTTTTCCAGCAATACCAACCCCTGTTGTACATCGGCCCCCAACGCTGCTAGCCGCGCCCGCCCGCTACCCTGCTCCAGCGCCAGCAACCGATACGCCAGCGGCGCCAGACGCGCGAACTGCACCTGCAACTGCGCATCACGGTAGACCAGCAACAAGGTGGGCGCCTCTGGCGCCACCGTGGGCTGATAATCCGCCCCAATTTGCTCCACCGGCCAGCGATAAGCCAACACCCTTGCCACACAAGACAACAGCGGCTCGCCCTCCAGCAGATCGCCTGCCGGGTCATGGGCCGGCTCTTCAGCATCGCTTAGGTACAACTGCGCCTCGACCCATTCATAATGAGCCAGCTCCACCTGCCAGGGCGCATCCAGCTCGATACCTTGCAGGTAGTTGACGAACGCCTCGGCAATTTCGGTGAACAAGGGGGTGAGGCTACGGTAGTTGGCGTAAAAATCCCGTACCCGGGCATGCCAGCGCGGCCCACCCAAGGCTTGGCGCATCACCGGGAAACTGCCAGCCAGCAAGCCTTCGATGCCACCATAGAACAAATCGCGGTAAACCTTCAGGCGTCGGGCCTCCACGCCCGGCGGCGGGGCATGACGCTGCGGGTCGCGCAGGTGCCGGGCCAAGGTATATTGCTGTTCGCGCAAGGTCTCATTCACCTGCTTGCCCTCCCGAAGCACGCTGCACGGCGCGGATGCGCGCCGTTTCAGCCAGCAACTCGGCCAATGGCGGGTAGTTGAAGTCACGCTCCAGCACCGTCGGTTGCACCCCAAACCGTGTGCAGGCGATGGCAAACAACGCCCACACATCCTCCTTGACGGGTGCCCCATGGGTATCGACTTTGAGGTCTGGCGCTTCATCGTAATGGCCGGCCAGGTGCATGCCGGTAACCCGCGCCTTGGGCAAGCCATCAAGGAATTCTCGGGCGTCGTAGCCATGGTTGCAGGCATTGACGAAGACATTGTTCACATCCAGCAGCAGGTCGCAGTCGGCCTCATCGAGCACAGCACGGATGAAATCGAGTTCGCTCATCGCCTGGTACGGCGCGGCGTAATAGCTGATGTTCTCTACAGCAATGCGCCGCTCCAAATGCTCCTGGGCCTGGCGAATGCGGGCGGCTACATGGCGCACGGCCTCGTCGGTGAAGGGAATGGGCATCAGGTCGTACAAATGCCCGTCATCGCTGCAGTAGCTCAGGTGCTCGCTGTACAAGCGCACTTGGTGGCGTTGTAAAAACTGGCGAGTTTGGTCAAGGAAATGGCGGTCCAGCGGCTCGCTGCCACCCAGTGACAGCGACAGCCCGTGGCAGGCGATGGGAAAACGCTCAGCCAGCTGGGCCAAGCCCTTGCCATAGGCGCCCCCAACGGCAAGCCAGTTTTCCGGGGCGCATTCGAGAAAGCTCACTGCATCAGCCTCCATGGCCAGCAGTTCGGGCATCAGGCCGCGGCGCAGGCCCAGCCCGGTGTGCGAAGGTGCAAGGTACATGAACGAGTCTCCAACTGGCCCAACGCCCCGCCTGACGTGCAGGCGGGGCGCTGGGTCGTTTCCGGGTCAAGGTCAGGGCTTGTCGGCCTGGCGGCTGAGCAGGCCCTCGGGGGTATTGCCGTTAGCCTTCGCTACTGCCCTGGGGCTTGTCGCCGCACTTGCCTTCAGCCTCAGCCTTGGCACTGCCGCCGCACTTGCCTTCAGCCGCGGCCTTGGCACTGCCGCCGCACTTGCCCTCAGCGCTTTTGCCTTCGCCCTGGGTGGCTTTGCCGCTGCCTCCGCACTTGCCTTCGCCACACTTGCCCTCGCCTGCTACCTTGGCCGAAGCCAGCTGGTAACCCTGGGCCAATGGCTCGACGGCAAATGCGCTGCTGCCCAATGCCATGCTGCCGATCAGGGCGGCGCCAAGCAGACCAAGAGTATTCCGTGCATGAGTCATGGTGTTGCTCCACTGTGGTTGGAAAGTGGAGCCATTAGGCACTGTGGGTATGTCGTGGGTGTATCGCGTAAAGCCGTATTTTGTATAGGAATGGGTATCCAACGTCGCCAGATACAGGGAGAAACACCGGCCCAGCAAATGGCTTTGGCCTTGCTGGGCGCGTATTCAGTCTTCTAGCGGCTTGGGTGGCGCAGCCGGCTTGGCGGGCTTGGCCGGCTTGCTGTCTTTGGCCTTGGGTTCCGGCGTCGCGGTCGCAACAGGCTCAGGCACGGTAACGGCCTTTTCGCTGGCGGGCAGTTCATCCACCGCCTTGAGGATCGCCTGCGGGTCGAGGGTTCCGCCCGCCTCGTCATCCTTGAGCATGTGCCGCTCACCGTCCTTGCCCACCAAGATCACCTTGGTGCCCTTGCTGGCCCCCAGCTTCAGTTCGCGGATCAAGGCCATGGTAGTTTGTTGCTCGAGGTTCTTGTCCTCACGCTTGCCCATCATGTTGGCGACGCTGTACACCACCAGGCTGCGCTCTTTGAAGGCGGCCTGGGTGGCTGGGTCCTTCAGCGCCTCGTTCAACCCTCGCAATGTCGGGTCGGCGCTGCTTGGTGCAATGACGACCAAGGGCCTGGCCTTGCCCAGTTCCTTGGCCAGTGGCGCGTCACTGTCGGCGGCGAACGCAGGGCCGACAAGCGCGAGCAAGGTGGCGAGGGTCAGTGACCGGACGAGCATGCGTATCTCCTTATTCTCTCGATAAACCAAAGACTACAGATCAGGGAGAAAGATCCTACAGGCGAGCCTAAACCAACCGCACCGGCACGTGCGTATGCAAAGGTAACTTGGCATTTCCCCCGGGCATATCCGGCGTTCAAGCTCGTTGCCGATGCCCGTAATTGAGCATAGATCATCGCCATACCGCTGCCCGCCCTCGCACCGACTAGGTCAAGCGCCTCCCTGCCCGGCCTGCCTGTCCAGCGCGTCGAGGGTAAGCGTCAGCATCAGGTCTCTTTCTGCTACCTGGCGCTCATTGGCCACCCGTTGGATTTCCGCCAAACGTTCAGCCTCGGGCACTCTGAAGTCCGCCTGTAACGCCTCCAGGCGCTCGTGGAACGGTGTGTCGATCGATTCAAACCGCGCTACGTAGGTAGCGCGCAAGTGGGCTTGCCAGAAATCACGCACAACCAGCGAATCGGCCAGCCGCTCCCCGGTTTCATTGGTCAGGACCCAGTTTTGCGCACGCGCCAACTCCTGCGCTTCAACCCGGGCAAGCGTACGATAGGTCATGCCGCTGGTCAGCACCGGCAGGTCAAGTTGCTCGCGCAAGCCCAGGCGATAGGCCAGCGTGATGTCGATCGGGTCTGTGCCTCGCTGTTCCAGCTCACGCTCCAGCACATCTTGCTGGGCAAACTGATCGACCTCATCCAGCCGCCACATTTGCCGACCAAGCCTTAGCAGTGCCTGTTCCTCCCCGCCCACCGCCGCCTGGGCACGGGCCCGCCACGCGAGTAAACGTAGCTCCAGATCGCTGAAGCGCAGGGCTACGCTGTCCTGGCAGGTCAACTGCTCAGCGTCGTTGAACATCAAATCGCGCAGCTCGTCCGACCCTTTCATGGCACGCAACAGTTCCAGCACCCGGCCAGCCAGGTAGCGGGCGCCGGTCAGATGCTGAAAGTCCTGGGTCTCCATCACGCGCTCAATCAAGTTGAAGAACTGTGTGGCGTTGGGCATGGCTTCCAATGCCTCCCAATGGGCGCTGAGCTCGGTGCGCAAGGTGACCCCGGCGGCATCCATCCAGCGCAACCGCGCGGGTACCATCGCAGCGCCGCCATCGGCCATTTCGGCAAGCAGCACTGCATGCAGCCGTTGGGCCTCGGGCTCGCTAAAAGGGTTACCGCTCAGGTGCATTTCGTGCTCTACCCACAACGGGGACTCATAGAAACCCTCCGGCATGCTGGTTATCAAGTTGTCGCGCAAGTCCACCACCCTGAGTGAAGTACTTTGGGCAAGACCAAACGGGAGATCCCGAATGCCTGTGTCGGCAAGCCGCAACTCCCTCAGGCGGGGCAACCCACTCAACGAAAAAGGTCGCCCCAGCGGGTTACGCGACAGGTCGACGAATACCAGGTTGGGGCAACTGGCAATAATCGTGGATTGGCCCGGGTCCAACCTGATGCGGTTGTGCTGCAGGCTCAGCCGCATCAGGTTGGGCATGCGCAGCAACGCTTGCGGGATTCGGGTGAGCCGGTTGTTGGGCATCTCCAGGCCACGTAGATTCGGGAACGCCCGCAAGAAGCTCTCGGGCACCTGTTCAAGCTGCATGTTCTGAAGCGTCAGCACATGCACATGGGCAAACAATACCTGCTCGGAAAACGCCGGCAGGCTACTGATGTGGGTATCGGCCATGTCCCAACGGTACACAGTGGTGGGCCCCACTTCGTGCGCCCCGTCCTCGACCATCTGTTGCCAGCAACTGCGCAACGCATAGCGCAGCCTCCGCCTGTTCTCTCGCTCTTCGGTGGTGGTGGCCGCGTGAACCCAGCGTCGCAGTTGCGTGGTGAGGGCGTCGAAGGTCTGCTCGTATTGCTGCAGCGTGCGCTCCAACCCTATGACCGAGCGGCGTGCGTGCTCCACCCAGGCAAACACCTGGTCATCGGTGAAGCTTGGGTACAGGTAGCGCACACGGCGCAGGATCGGCCCAGGGCGATATGCGCTCGGCGAGCCGCCCGCCCGGCGCCCGCTCAAGGGGTAGCCGATACGGCCGTCGGCCAGCCGGCTGGGCAGGTGCAACCCCGAGGGGCGCGAAGGGCTAAGCAGTAGCTCGATAGCCTGGCGCCTGGCCAGGGCTTGGCGCGTGAGCAGCACCCGCAAGTTATGGGCAAAAGGCTCGCCCACTTGCAGGGCTGCGCGCAGGTCATGGCCATAGGCAGGGCTGATAACTTCGAACAGCTCGCCGGCCTCGCCCACAGGCAGCCCTTGCGGGTCGATACGCTGGAACAGCCCGTCCTCGAAGACCAGGTCTCGGGCCTGGCTCCCCGCCTGCATCGCAGCCACCGGGGCGGCGCGCTCCCCGCCGTTGAACAACCGCCAGCGTATGCCGTCATTGGCCGCCGGCAGGTACTCGAGCAGCGCCAGCACAACGCGGGCAAGGTCGAGGTTTTGCGGGGTGTCCCAGTGCAAGGCTTCGAACACCCGCACCCTGCGCACCTCAGCCAGGCGCTGCCTGGCCGCCTCGGCCAAGCGTAACGGGATGCGCCCGGTCAGTTGCAGGCGCTCACGGTCCGCTGCACTGGCTCTGGCCAGCAGCGCCTGTGCGGCACGCCAATGAAGGCCCGGAAATACACGCCGCAGCGTCGCCAGGCTGGGGTCGCCTGTCAGCACCTGGGCTTCAGTTTGATAGACCTGTTCGAACAACCGCCGCCGCTGCGCCCATGCCAGGTCTGCCAAGGCTTGGGCGCAGAGGCCTGCGGCGCCTTCAAGGCCATTGAGCTGCGCCAGCAGCGCACTGTCCTCGGGCTGCTGCCCCGCGCGCAAGCGGGCTACCAGCGTGCGAATACGCTGGTCGATCCCCACCCGCTGGGCACTGTCGAGCAACGCAGGGTCCGGCGCCCGCCCCAGCACATGCCAAGCACGTAACTGGTCGCTACCCAGGTCGTGAATGCCCAGCACCTCATCCACCTGCTCGCCCTGAAGCTTCGCCAGTTGGCCACCCAGGCGCCTGAACAGATAGTGGGAGGTATCCCACTGCAGCGGTTGTTCGTACCAGAGCCGCCAGGCACCGGCACCATTGTGCACCAGCAGCGGCCCGTGGCCGTTGCGCGGCAGCAGTTGCCAGTGGCCGTCGGTACTGCGTTGCACCACGCGATAAAAGTGTTCGTCAATGGTCACCCAGGCCTGCTCGCCCAGGCGCCACACGCCTTGCGCATCACTCACCGCATCGGCAGGCGGCGCCTCACCACGAAAGGCGCCCAGGTCGCCGTCCCATAAACACTCGCTGCCATTCTCCAGGCGCGCCTGGGGCATGCCGTCCACCCGCAGCGAGCGCTGCCACAGGCGCCGCGCACCGCTCACCGCAATACCTGTGGCGGCGATCACGGCCAGGTCGGTGGCTACTTCGGTGACATGGTCCAGTGCCTCGCGGGTGTCCCCTTCCTGCCAGGCCGACACCGACTGGAACACATCATCCAGCCATTTCCAGGCAAGCATGGCCAGCAGCACGGTCCCCAGTGCAGGGAGGTAAAGGCTGGCAGCGGCCAAGGCAGTGAGCCCTAAAGCCTCCAGGCGTTGCTCGTGCGCCTGCTGAACCTCCCGGTCCAGTTTCGCGACCGAGGGCGCGAACACCTCGGCATCATCCTTGACCTGCGCAACGCGCAGTGCAGCCAAGTATTTGAACACATAAGCCCCCATGGGGTGCATGCGCTCGTCAAGGTCGATGTTGGCCCATAGCGGCAGGTCGTCATAACCTGCCACGATGCGCGAAAAGAACACTTGGCTGTCACGCGCTCGCACGAAGCGTGCGAAAAATTGCCGGTAGTCGGCTGTGCGCAAACGCTGCCCCAGCACGCGCCGGACAAAGCGCTGCAAATCGTCATGGGCGCTCCACGCGCCATGGGGGTCTCCCGGGATATACACCAGCACGCGCTGGGTACCGGTGTGCAGCGGGGCAAAGGTTTCATCGCGCACATCCAGCACCACGATCTGCTGCAGCGGGCAACCCAGCACCTCCAAACGCTTGCCCAGCACCCGCGAGTCATTGAGCTGGGATAACCAACCGTCACGCCACAGCTTGACCAGCAACTCCAGCTCGGCGCCGTCGAGCACCCCTTGGTGGCGAGCCTGCATGGCGTCGATCAGCATGCCGTGACGCAGGCTGTCTGCCAGCAACGCTTTGCTCTGCGGAGTTGCCAGTTGGCTGTCCAGATGCTGCTGGTAACGCTCGCCCAGGTCCAGTTCACGCACCAGGCTGGCAAATGCCACGGCACTCAGCGAAACCAGTGGTGTGCCGTCAGTGTGGTACAGGCCGTTACCCGGTGCCTGTCCCCCGGCCGTTGCTTCGGCAGCGGTGAAGCTGCGCAGCGCCGCTTCGAGCAGAGGGATTTGGTAATAAATACGCTCGGCCAATGGCACACGAATCGGTGCATAGGTGCTCAGTGGTTTTTCAAAAGCCGCGCGCATCCATAAATTGTCGAGGTCGTGCGTCACACCATACCGCGTTTGCAGCGCCTGTTTGAGCAAGGGAGCGGCAAAGCGCTCGATTGGGGCAACCTGCTGCAACAAGGCCTGCAGGCGGTAGCGGCAGTCCAAGCTGCCCTTCAATGCCTGGCCCAGGGCTGCCATGTGCTCAGGGTTGCCCGGGCACATCCAGCCGGGCAACCGTTTGGCAATGATTGCGTCCTGCGCAGCTTGTTCGAGCAGGTCGTGTGTGGCTTGTGCGTTTCCCATGGTGCCGCCTCCGCGTGCTGAAAAAGCGCAAGGCTATCGGCACGCCGGCCACACTGGCGCCTAACGGGTTACTACCAGGGCGCTGCCACGGGCATCATTACCGCGGTGAGGTGACGGCCCAACGCTTCACGTGTCAGTTGCTTGATCACATTGAGCTCCCACTGCTGCACGCGGTCCTGAAGCCGGTCGATTTCCGCTTGCGCAGCCTCGCGCTCGACCAGCGCTTCCAGTTCGGCATGAAAGAAATGCGGCGTACTCAAACGCGTTGCAAACGCGCGTGTGAGGTGCTCCTTCCAGAACGTTGCGGTCGCCAGGTAATCAACTAGCGCTTCTCTGGACTGGGCCACCCGCACCAACTGCGCGGCGTCCTCGATATCCTGCTGCGACAGGTTGGCAACACCGGGGTTGAGCATTTCATCGTGCTCGATGGGCAGGTCCAGGTCATCGGCTAGCGCCAGCCGGTAGGCCAGCGCGAACTCCAACGACTCCTCAGGCCGGCCAGCACGCACAGCATGCAGGCCACCCACCTGGTCGAGGACACCCAACCGCCAGCATTGCCCGCCCAGGTGCAACAGTGCCCGCTCCGGGTCGTCGGCCACGTTGCCGTGCAGCGCTTTCCACGTGCGCACCCGTACCTCCAGGTCGCTGAAGCGCAGGGTTGCATTGTCCTGACAATGCTCGGTCCGCGCATGCGCGTACAGTTCTGTACACAGCAGCGGCTGTTCGTTCATCAACACCAGCATGCGCAGCACCCTCAACGCCAGGTAGCGCGCCAGGAATGCCTGTTGGAAATCGGCCGAGCTGGTCAGACGCTGCAGCAGGTGAAAAAAGTCTCTTGCCCCCTCCTGGCCATTGAGCTTGCCCCAGATATCGGCCATGCGGTCACGTTCAGCGGGTTGCACCAGGTCGATCCAGCGCAGCATCGTTGGCACCTGGTCCTCAAGGATTTCGTGCCAGGCATCCTGGTCGCGGAGCAAAGGATTGCCTGCGAGCCAGACCCGTCTGGTGGCCCACAAGTCCGAACGATAAAAACCGTACGGCAAGGTACGGATCGCGTTGTGGCTGACGTCCAGCGTGTGAAGAGACGGTGCCTCCGTGACCCCGGCAGGCATCTGCGTCAACTGCGCGCCCCGCAGCATCAGGGCATTGAGCCGGGGCATGCCCGTCACTGATAGCGCTACGCGTAACGGGTTATGGGACAGGTTGAGGTACACCAGAGAGTGACAGGCATGCAGCAGGGCTGGCATGCCGCCATCGGGCCCAATCTGGTTGTTCGACAGGTCCAGTACCTGCAAGCGAGCGGCCATGGCCTGGGACAACGACAACGTGCGCAACCGACAATGGGTGATATTCAGCGCGCTCAGCGTGGAAAAGGCATGCAGAAATGTGTCGGGCACGGTGTTTATCTGCAAAGACCGTAACGCCAGCTCTGACACGTGGGCAAAACTGACCGTCGCCGGGATAGCCGGCAGCGCATCCAGGTCACTGCTGCAGCAACTCAGCAGAAAACCACGGCCTGCATTTACCGCCCCCAAGTGCTTGGGCACCAGGTAGCGCCAGCAGTCGACGAGGCCGCGGGCAAATTCGCGGCGCGCCTTCCAGGCCCAGGCCTTGAGCGTGCTCGCCGGCCAGTGCTTCAAGGATCGACGCAGCGTGCCTAACTGCTGTTTCAGGGCGGCCAATTCGGTAGCGGGGTCACGTTGCGAAGCCCGCAACTGCTCCAGCCAGTGCTCGACTTCGTCATCGTCAAAGCCTGGGTAAAGGTCACGCAGTTCCGCGGCCAGGTTCCTGACCACGCCCCGGCCCAGGCCCAGGCACTGGCGCCAGCCACTCAACGGGTAACCGATGCGGCCATTGGCCAAGCGTAATGGCATGAACACCCCGCCATTCGAGGGCCTGATGCCAAGCACTTCGGCGATCACTTCGCGCTGGTGCGCCACCCGCCGCGCCAGCTCGCTGCGTAGCTGCTGGGCGAACGGTTGGCCAATGGCCAATGCCGCGCGCTGCTCACGGGTGTAGCCGTTGGCAAGCAACTGGAACAATTCGCCCGCAGCGCCCAGCGCCCCCCCTTGGGCATCGCAAAGGTGGAACAGGCCATCCCGGTACCGCAGCTGCAACTGCCGAGCGCCTCCCCGGGTGCTGAGCAGCGGCGCAGCGGCGTCACCGTCGAACAATTGCCAACGCGGGCCAACCTCTACGCCTGGCATCCGCTCGAGCATGCCAAAGGTGAAACGCGCAAGGTCCAGGGTTTGCGGGGTATCGAACAACAGGGCTTCGTGTACCCGCACACAGCGGATGCGCTTGGCCAGTGCCGCGGCCGAAATCAACAGGTCGTCCGGGTTTGCCGTAGCCAGCAAGTGCTCCGCCGCCAGCCGGTGCAAGCTGGCAAAATCACGCTGCAATGCCTGGGTATCGCCGGTCAGCGGGTACTGCTCATAATACAGCTGCCCCAGCAATGAACGGCGCCGGCTCCAGAGGTAACCGGCCAGTTCGTCATTCGCCACGGCCGCTGTGCCTTGCCAGCGCTGCGCCCGTGCCAGCAGTGCAGCATCGGCCACCGCCCCGCCGCCGCGCAGCTGGCTGACCAACAGCTTGATGCGGTTTGCCAGCCTGACCCGGCTGACAGTGTCCACCAGGCAAGCGTGCGGTGCCTGGCCGCACACATGCAGGCCACGCAAAGCGTCCGCCTCCATCCCATGGATAGCCAACACCTGGTCGATCTGGTCGTCTTCCAGCTGTCGAAACTCACCGCCCAGCCGCCGGAACATCCGGTGTGTGTCATCCCACTCCACCGGCTGCTCGCACCACACCCGCCATGCGCCAGCCCCGTTATGGCGTAGCTGCGGGCCGTGCCCTTGCTTGGGCAGCATGCGCCATTGCTCGTCGTCGCCCTGCACCACTTCGTAGAAGTAGCCCTGCATGTTCACCCAGCAACGCCCGCCCAGGCGGTACACCCCTTCGGCGTTGGGCTGCGCCTGCAACCCAGGCGGCTCGCTGCGAAACGGCGCCAGATCGAAGCGCCAGAGCTTTTCGCTGCCATCCTCGAGCCGCGCCGTGACCAATTGTTCGACCAGGTCGGTTTTGCGCACTACTGCTCCGGCCAGCACCGACGTGATACCCACCGTGATGACCGTGTTGGCGATGTTCAGCAGGTGCTCGACCGCAGCACGGGTATCGCCCTCACGCCAGCTTTGCACCGCATGGAACGCATCCTGGAGCATGTCCCAGGCCGTGGCGGCCAGCATCACCGCGCCAATGGCCGGCACGAACAGCCCCGCTACACTAGCCGCCGCCCAGCTGCCGGCCTGTAGGCGTTCACGCTGCGCCTGCTGTACTGCGCTGTCGATCATGCGCACCGGTACCGCGATGAACGCCGCATCGTCCTTGATCGCCTCGAGACGTGCCCGCGCCAGGTGGTCGAACAAGGGCAGTGCATAGTCGGCCAGGTGCTGCTCCATGTCCCGCGAGGCCGCTGCGGTCACATCCACAAGCGCTTCAGCAACGCGGGCGAAAAAACCGGCCTGGTCCCGCAGGCGCACGAAGCGGCTGAAGAAACGCTGGTACTGAGGGTCGGCAAGGCGTTTGCCCAAGGTTCTACGGATAAAGGTGTCGAGGTCTGGCGCAGCACACCAGGGACTGACCGGGTCGCCGGGCAGGTACACCAGCACGCGCTTGGTACGGGTAAAACCCAGCGTGGTGTGGGTGATATGCAGCACGACGAGCTGCTCCAGCGTGCAACCGAAGGCTTGCAGCTGCCTGGCGGTGACCGGGTCGCCCGCGAACGTGCCAGGCTCGCCGCTGCTGCACACCCCCAGGATCAAGGCCAGCTCAGCCCGGGTCAGGGCCGACTCGGTCATGGCCTTGAAGGCGTCCACCCGCATGTTCGCCACCAGCTGTGCCTTGAGCGTGGCCTGCATGCCCTCGGCGCCGTTGGCGGATGCGTACAGCACCGAATCCAGGTGTTCCTGGTAACGCTCCCCGAGGTCCAGTTGACGGCACATCTTGGCCAACGCCGGGGCGCTCACCCCCGGTACCACCACGCCCGCCGCGTCCACCAGGCAGTCGCTGCGCGGCAGGTTGCCCGGGCTTGCTTCATCTGCGGTGACGTTAGCCAACGCAGCATCGACTAGCGGAATGTCGTAGTGGTTTTTTTCCTGCTGCGGTAGGTGACCCGTGGCGAGTTCGGGCTCAGGCGAAACGGTGAAATAGGTATGGCGGTAGAACAGCGAATCGGGGTCTTGCTGACAATGCAGTTTCTCGCTCAGCGCCCGATGCAGCAGAGGCTTGCTGAACTCATGGATGCCTTGCAGCAGGGCCAGTTGACGCTGCAGGCGCTGCCGGTAGTCGAAACTGTCCTGCAGAGCCTGCAGCAGCGCTGCCAGTTGGTCAGCCGTCACCGAAACATGTGGCGGCTGTACATTGTCAGGGCTTGCCAGGGTCAGGTGGCCTAGCCAGGCCGGTAGCCGACGAGCGAGGATGCCGTCCTGAAAGCCTCGCTCCAGGTCCAGGGTGGTGGGCAGTGCTTGCGCCGAGTTGAGACTGTTGTGCATGTCGCGCCTCCAGGGGTAAAGGAGGTGCGAAACTAGTGACTGCCACTGGCCGGCGAGTGCTAGCCAGCTACCACCGCGTCAGAACAACAGCAGCTGGCGATCAGTCAACGCCGCAAAATCATCCCCCACAAACGGCAGAATGGCATCGGCCACCGGCTGCAGCTGGCGGCTCAGGTAATGATCGTAATCGATGGGCGCCTGCAGGTTTTCCAGCGGTTCGGGGCCGGCGGTGGTCATCAGGTAGCTGATCCAGCCGCCGCGCTGGTACTGCTTTGGCCGGCCCAGGCGGCTGTTGTAGTCATCTGCCAGGCGCGCAGCGCGTACATGCGGAGGTACGTTGCGTTGGTAGTCGGCCAGCGGCCGGCGCAGGCGCTTGCGGTACACCAGCAGCTCGTCCAGCTCACCGGCCAGCGTCTGCCGCACATAATCACGTACATAGTCGCGGTAAGGCTCGCCACGGAAGACCCGGGTATACAGTTGTTGCTGAAACTGCCGGGCCAGCGGCGACCAGTCGGTGCGGACGGCCTCCAGGCCCTTGTAAACCATCTCCTCGCGGCCATCGGCGCGCAGCACCAGCCCGGCATAGCGCTTCTTGCTGCCTTCATCGGTACCGCGGATGGTGGGCATTAGAAAGCGCCGGTAATGCACCTCGAACTGCAGTTCCAGCGCACTTTCCAGGTTCATCTGCTCGCGCAAGTATTCGCCCCACCATTGGTTCACCCGGGACACCAACTCGTGGCCGATACGTGCCGCAGCCTCCTCGCCATGGGCGCCCTTGAGCCAGACAAAGGTTGAGTCCGTATCGCCATAGATCACCTCATAGCCTTCGGCTTCGATCAGCGCGCGCGTCTGGCGCATGATCTGGTGGCCGCGCATGGTGATCGACGAAGCCAGGCGCGGGTCGAAGAACCGGCAGCCGCTCGAGCCCAGCACCCCATAGAAGGCATTCATGATGATCTTCAGCGCCTGCGACAGCGGTGCGTTGCCTTCGCGCTTGGCCGCTTCGCGGCCCTGCCATACCCGCTCGACAATGGCCGGCAGGCAATGCTGGCTACGCGAAAAACGCCCACCGCGAAAGCCGTCCACCGAATCCGCGTCATCGGGCAGGCGCAAGCCTTCGATCAGCCCCACCGGGTCAATCAGGAAGGTACGAATGATCGACGGGTACAGGCTTTTGTAGTCCAGCACCAGCACCGAGTCGTACAGGCCCGGGCGCGAATCCATGACGAAGCCACCGGGGCTGGCTTCATCGGGGCGGCTGCCCAGGTTGGGGGCGACGAAGCCCAGGCGGTGCATCTGCGGAATGTACAAATGGCAGAACGCGGCTACCGAACCACCACTGCGGTCCACCGCAAGGCCGGTGACCGATGAACGCTCAAGGAGGAACTCAAGCAGGCGGGTGTGGGCAAAAATGCGTGTGACCAGTTCGCAATCCTTGAGGTTGTAGCGTGCCAACGCCGGCTTGTCCTCGGCGAAGCGGCGATTGATTTCGTCCATGCGCTGGTACGGCGTGTCGATGGCCTTGCCCTCACCGAGCAAGGTCTGGGCGACACTTTCGAGGCTGAACGACGGGAAACTCCAGGTTGCCGAGCGCAACGCCTCGATGCCGTCGATCAGCAGCCGCCCTGGGGCGTCGGCGAACACGTGGCCGCCTCCCGCATGGTTGCGCAGGGTCATGGGTGCGCCATGGCGCCCCAGTGCCAGGGGCACCTGCAGCAGCTTGGCGTGCTCATGCAGCAGGCGCAGGTCGAACTGGATCAGGTTCCAGCCAATGATCGCGTCCGGGTCATGGACCGCCATCCACTGGTTGAGGCAGGCCAGCATCTCGGCGCGGTCGCTGCAGTAATGCAGGTCGAAGTCGAGGTCAGCGGCCACGCCGTTGGCCGGGCCGAGCATATACACCTGGCGCTGGCCGCAGCCTTCCAGGGCGATGCTGTACAGCTCGCCACGCTCGCTGGTTTCGATGTCCAGCGACACCAGGCGCAGCGACGGGCGATAGCCGGGCCAGGGCTTTAACTGGGCGTTGCAGACCATACCCTGGGCATCTGGCTGGCCGCTGAACTGCACTGGGGCGGTAATGAAGCGCTCCATCAGGTAGCGCTCGGGCGGGCGGATATCGGCCTCGAACACCTCGATACCGGCGGTGCGCAGGCGTTGCTCGAGCTGCATCAGGTGCCGATGTTGGCGGCAGTACAGGCCCAGCACCGGGCGCTGGTCGAAGTCTTTCAACTGCAGTGGCCGCAGCTCGGTGCCGGGCTCGTTGGCCAGCAGCACGCGTGCGTGCGCTTCCTGCGCCTGGGGGATGAACGCCACCGATACCTGTGGTGCCAGGCGCAACTGCCGCGGCCCCTGATCGGTGGCCAGCCAGAAGTCCACGCAGGTGCCTTCGGGCGTGTCATGCCAATGCCGGGTAAGGACAAAGCCCTGCTGCAACTCCACTGCTTCGACCTCTGGATTGGTTGTTGAGGGTGATTCTACCTCTGTCGCGGCTGTCTTGAGCGTTTTAGCGCCTGAGATCAGCGCCGCGCCCCAAACCCGTTGCCTCGCCCGGCCCAGGCCAACAGCCAGGCAACCCCGGCCAACCCCAGCACCACCCCGCCAAACCACTCCACCCCTGCCCCGCTCAGCAACAACCCGCCAATGATCCCGCCCAAAGCAATGGCGCTGTTCCATACCGTTACCAGCATCGACTGCGCCACATCCCCGCCCTCACCCGCCGCATCCGCACAAGCGGTCTGCAGCAGGGTCGGCGCACCACCGTAGGTCACGCCCCACAAGGCGATGCTCAGGTACATCGCTGACGCCGAGGCCTGCCCCAGCACCAGCGTGGCCAGGGCAAAGCCGGCCAGGCTCAGTAACACCAGCGTGCGCAGATGCCGGTCGACCAGTAGCCCCACTACGCCGATCCCGACCAGGGCCGACACACCAAACACCATCAGCGCCGGGCCGATGTCGGCGCCCATGCCGGCCGCCACCAGCAGCGGCACGATATAGGTGTAGAGAATGTTGTGGCCTAGGATCCAGCTGAGGATCACCAGCAACACGACCAACACCCCCGGCGTACGTAGCACTAGCAGAGCCGCCGGGCGTTTATCGGCAGCGTGCCCCGGGTAGTCCGGCACCGACCGCAACACCCAGGCCACCAGCAGCAGCGCCACCACGCTGACCACCATGAATGTTGCCCGCCAGCCCAGCCCCGCGCCCAACCAAGTGGCGATCGGCAGCCCGAGCGACAAGGCAATCGGCTGGCCGAGCATTGCCACCGCCATGGCGCGGCCCTGCAGCGCCACCGGCACCATGCGCCGGGCATGGCCGGCAATCAGCCCCCAGGCCAGCCCCGCCGCCGCACCGGTGAAAAAGCGCAGCACCAGGGTCAGGGCGTTGGACGACGACAAGGCCGTCAGCCCGTTGAACAGCACAAAGCCGCCAATTGCCAGCAACAGGGCGCGACGGCGGTACCAGCCCTGGGTCAAGGTCACCAGCGGGATGGCGGTCAGCAGCGAGCCCAGGGCATACGCCGTGACCCATTGCCCAGCCATGGCCTGGCTGATGTGCATGCCATCGACGATCTGGTCGAGCAGGCCAGCTGGCAGGGTTTCGCTGAGGATGGCGATGAAGCCGGTCATGGCCAGCGCCAGTAGCCCGCTGAGTGGTAAACGTTCGCGGCTAGTGGCCAGCAGCGGTGCGGAGGATGTCTGGGACATTGCAGATGCCTTGAATAGGAAAACCGGGTGCACAGTGTGCAAGCCCAGGCCATTACGGAAAAAGGCGGTTACAATGCCGCTCACCCAGGACATCAATGTCCGCAATCAAGGATGCTGCATGGACAGCCTGAGCGGCTTCGTGGTCTTCAACCGGGTGGCCGAAACCCGCAGTTTTGTCGCCGCCGGCCAGTCGCTGGGCATCAGTGCTTCAGCCGTGGGCAAACGTGTGGCGCGCCTGGAAAGCCGGCTGGGCGTGCGCTTGTTCCACCGCAGCACGCGCAGCATCACCCTCACCGCCGAAGGCACGTTGTTCCTTGAGCGCAGCCGGCGCATCCTGGCCGAGATCGAGGCCACCGAGCAGGAGCTGTCCCAGGCCAGCGAAACCCCATGCGGCCGCCTGCGGGTGAGCATGCCGCAGGTTACCGGGCTGGTGATGCCGGCGCTGGCAGAGTTCATGGCGCTGTACCCGCAGGTAGCGCTGGACCTGGACTTTTCTGACCGCATGGTGGATATCGTCGGCGAAGGCTTCGATGTGGTGATGCGTGGCGGGCAACCGGTGGATTCACAGCTCAACGCCAAGTTTCTGGGGCACTTCCAGCACTGCCTGGTGGCTTCGCCCGAGTACCTGCGCGAACGCGGTACGCCCCTGCACCCCCGCGACCTGGTGGCGCATACCTGCCTGCATTACCGCTTCCCCAGCAATGGCAAGCTGGAAACCTGGCCGCTGCGCCAGGAGCACCCCGAACAAGGCTACGACATCCCCATCTCGATGGTGTGCAACCACGTAGAGACGCGTGTCTGTTTCGCCGTCAACCACCGCGGCATTACCTGCCTGCCGGATTTCACCGTGCGCCGCGAGTTGGCCAGTGGCGCCCTGGTCAGCGTGCTCGACAGCTTCATGGAGCGGCGCGGCAGCTTCTACCTGCTATGGCCCTCCGGGCGGCAAATGCCGCCGAAATTGCGGGTGTTCATCGACTTCATGCTCGAACGCGTGTTCAACCGTACAGGTAATTGATGTCCTTGCAGGCCAGCGGCGGCACTTGGCCAAGTAAAAACTCGCGCAACTTGTGCATCTGCCGCGCCTTGGGGCTGGCCTTGAGCCAAGTCATGTAATAGCCGTCACCGGTGGCCACCGCATGCTTGAACGGCGTGACCAGGCGCCCGGCCGCCAGGTCAGCACTGGCTAGCACCAGATCGACCACCGAAATGCCTAGGCCTTGCTGGGCGGCCGAGATGCCCTGGTCGAGGGTATCGAACACCTGACCGTGGTCGATGCTGGTGTCCAGCGCGTCCATGCGTGCCAACCAACGCCGCCAGTCACGCCGATCGGGGGATGGGTGCAGGATTTCGCACTGGGCCAAGTCAGCCAGGTCAGGTTGCGCCTGGGTCATGTAGTCCGGGTGGCACACCGGGATCAGCCATTCATCGAACAGCTTGAAACTCTCGATATCGGCGGGGAAACGCCCGCTGGCCAAAAGAATGGCGCAGTCGTAAGGCTCGGAATAGAAGTCCACGCTGTCGATGTCCATCCACACGCTGGACAACTGCACACTGCAGGTGTCATCGAGCTTCTTGAACCCATCCAGCGCCCGCAGCAGCCAGCGCACGGTGAGCGTGGACGGCGCCTTCAGGCGCAGGCCGTAGCGGTCCTGGCGCAGCAGCGCGCAGGCATTTTCGATGATCTTGAAGCCAACCTTCAGTTCCTGCGCCAGCAGGCGACCGTGTTCGGTCAGGCTCAGTTTAGGGCCACGGCGCTCGAACAGGTCGCAGCCGAACAACGCTTCGAGGGTTTTGATGTGGTGGCTGACAGCGCCCTGGGTCAGGGCCAGCTCCTCCGCTGCGCGGGTAAACGAGCCATAGCGAGAAGCCACTTCGAAGGCACGCAGAGCGTGCAGAGCCTGAATCCGTTCCGACATGGCGCTGTCCCGATCATGAGTAAGACTAATAGTAGGTCATAGTTCCACGCGTTTTACAACGTCAAGTTCGTCTCGGAAAATGCAGGTAAATAACAAACATAACCAAGATCCTGCCTGCATGTGACTGGAACGTTCAACTTAATCAACGCCTGGGGAAATCATGTTTACGGGATATGGAAATTGCTATCGCCTGGATGCGCTAGAGCTCGCCGATGAACATGTTCGCAAAACCCAACATTGGACCTACAGCACCATAGAACATTTTCGCAGCGTACTCGCCAACCCCGAGTTCCCTTGCCTGTTCGGCCGCAAGGCGGTGAACGGCGAAACTTGCCATATTCTCTTCGCCCGCGCCGAGCAGCTGGCCGATGACATCGCCCAAGGCTTGGCCGACTACGTGCGCACCATTGCTCCGATCAACCCCAAGCAGCGCATCGGCAGCCCGCTGGTGGTGTTCCTCGAAACGGCCAGCGAGTGCACCTTGGCCGAGCAACAGGCACTGGCCTGGAAGGTGTTGCGTGGCGTGCATGCGCGTGACCCGCACCCTTGGCCGCAGGGCATGCCGACCGACCCCGATGACAACGGCTGGTCGTTCTGCTATGCCGGCATGCCGCTGTTCATCAACATGAACTTCCCCGGCCATCAGCAGATGAAGAGCCGCAACTTGGGGCAACACATCACCTTCGTCATCAACCCTCGGGCGAACTTCGACGAAGTGGCCAACGCCAACACCGAAAGTGGCCAACGTATCCGCGAACGCATCCGCGAGCGCGTGCGCCACTACAACGACGGCGTCATGCCCGACACCCTTGGCTTTTTTGGCGATGCCGACAATTACGAGTGGAAGCAGTACCAACTGCAGGAGGCCGGCTCGCTCAACCCGTCCCGCTGCCCGTTCCACGCCCATGCCGTACACCCGGCAACACCCGACATACTGATCGAGAACTGACCGTGAATACTGCACTGACTGCCACCTATGCCCTCACCGTCCTGCTACTGATCGCCACCCCCGGCCCGGTGGTGGCACTGATCGTCAATACCGCCGCCGCCTCCGGCTCGCGCAAAGCGATGTTCACCGCCGTCGGTACCAACTGGGCGTCATTGGTACTGATCGGCGCCGCGGCCTGGATCATCCTCACCAGCGCCGCCATCGACAAAGTTTGGCTCAGCGCCATGAGCCTGCTTGGCTGCCTGTTCATTGGCTACATCGCCGTGGGCACGCTGAGGGACGCCCTGCAGGCACCGGCAGCCGAGGCATCCGGCGAGTTCGCCAAGCCAGCGCGCGGCGGGCTACTGCAAGGCTTCATGGTGGGTATTTCCAACCCGAAGGACATCATCTTTTTCATCGCCTTCTTCCCACAGTTCATCCAGATCACCGAGTCATTCGGTAAAAGCATGGTGGTGTTGTCGCTACTGTGGGTGGCCATCGATTTTGCCGTACTCAGCTTGTACATCTTCGCCATCGGCAAACTCGCTTCGCAGCGCAGCAACCGCATGATCAGCCTGGCCTCGGGGGTTGCCCTGCTGCTGATTGCCGCCGGCGGCCTGCTGTACAACCTCAAGGAACTGGCGGCCTGAATGTGATGCAAAGCGCGCCCTGCAACAGAAGGAGAGACCATGACAACGACTGACAGCAACCCGTCGCCTTCACCGTTGCAACAGGACTATCAGCGCTTTCTGCTGCTGGGCAACCGACGCGCTCCGCACACCGTGCATGTGCACGAAACCAGCTACCGCTCTGACACCATCAACACCGATGCTCTGGGCCTGCGCTACAGCCATTGCGCCGGTAAGCGTTTTTCGACGGCCGAACGCGGCGGTGCGTCGCGCATCAATTTGCTGGTCGGCGGCTCTACGGCGCTGGGCATCGGCGCCAGTTGCGACGCACACACGGTGGCCTCGCAGCTGTCGATGCTCACCGGCGAAGTGTGGCTGAGCCTGGCTGGCTGCGGGCTCAATGCCAGCCAGGAGCTGCTGCTGTACCTGACCCACCAGCACCGCCTTGGCCAGCTAGGTCACGTGGTCGTGCTCAGCGGGCTCAACAGCCTGGCCCATGAGGCCCTCTGCGAAGTCCTCGCCAGCCTCAACGACCCGCAACACGCCAAGGCCTACCAGGGCTTTCTCAACAGCTTCAGCGAGGGCATGCAGCCCACCGCCACGCCTCGCCGACAGTCGCTGTGGCGACGTATCGGCCAGGCTTTGGCCGCGCCTCCCGTAGCAGCGCCTGCCAGCTGGCCGCTGTCACCACCGGAAAAGCGCCTGGCGCGTGCAGCCGACAACATTGGCCGGACACTGCGCCAGTGGGACCGCCTGCTGGCAGACAGCCATTCCACCCTCACCTTCATCCTGCAGCCGCTGCTACCCTGGTGCCGGGATACCCTGCCTGCTGGCGAGCAAGCCATGCTGAACGCGCTGGAGCGGCAACCCGCGAATTTCGACCGGTTGCTGGAGGGCGTGTTCGACAGCCAGTTGCACTCGGCGTTTTTCCGCCGTATCAAGAGCCAGGCGGACCCGGTCCCCTGCTACGACATGAACTGCATGCTCAGCAGCTCGCCGGTGTTCGGGGCCGACCTGTTCATCGACCGCCTGCACCTGAACGACCTGGGCAACAATGCCCTGGCCAAGGTCATTACCGCCAAGCTTGGCCTGGCCCAGGAAAAAAACGCCCAGCGCAAGGTCACGACCATCAAGCTCGTCTGACAATTGGCGGTTGGGCTTCCGGCAAGGCCCCTTGGGTGGCTAGAATAGGCCGTCGTTTCGATTTACCCGAGGCACACGCTTGACTGCTATCAACATCCAAGCCGTCCATCAGTACCTGGCACCTCGTGGGGCGGGCCTGTGAGTCGCATGTGGCGCCTACCCCCGCTGTTGCTTGCCCTGATGCCGCTGGCCGTGCAGGCGCAGGACGTGCGCATCGACCCCCACGCCGACCTGCTCTACCGCCAGGCCTTGCCACTGCTGGAACAGGCCGATAACCAGGATGACAGCACCGGCACGCTGCGCACGGCAGTGGGCGGAGACCCGGAACTCAGCCGCCAGGGCCAAGCCATGGCCCACACCCTGCCAACAGCGGTCGCCTTGTTGAAAAAATCTGTAGAGCTCGGCCACCCCGTGGCGCAGTACCGCCTTGCGCTTTACTACATGACCTACCTGCCCGCCGCACAAATCGCGGATGCCGCCTGCCCGTTGCTCGAAGCCAGCCTCAAACAGGGTTTTGCCGCGCCGGCACCGGCCATCGCCACCTGGTGCCCGCCTTACAACGTCAGCAGCGACTACCGAAGTGCGCTGGAGGCCATCCCCAACATGGCCACCGTGTATGCCCCTTACTACCCTCAGCCGGCCACACGCCTGGCCTGCAACCGCAGCCGGCCAAAGGGCCTGCAAATGCAGTGGGGGCGCCAAAGGGACTACCAAGCCGAGCTGTATCGCCTGCTTAGCGACCTCGACCCGCAACACCGTCAGAGCCTGCTGCAGAAGGCCGTGGACACCA